>CAYQWE010000006.1:0-165785 GCA_964421275.1 uncultured Prosthecobacter sp. | reverse complement strand
CCAGCGTGCGCTACGCAGCTTGATTTATGTCCCTACTAAAACGCACTCCTTAATAGATGCACTGTTGTGGAACAACTCCTCACAGATCGATCTTCATCGGCGGTGGGGGCTTGAGCTTGAGTGGAGATTCCTTCTCCTCTAGCTTCACGGCATCGACGGGAATGGCCTTGCGAATGGGCGTGCCGTCATCGTTCACCGGCGCGGCACGCGGCACGGCCTGCTCGGCGTTGTAGGGATCCTCACCGATGATGGTGAGGGCGCGCATGCGCACAGGCTCGATGTGTACCCACTTTGCGGCGTCAGCGATGAGCGGCGCGGACTCGATGCCAGCGACCGGAGCCTGGTAGCGGAACTGCTCCATTTCCTTCGGTAGCCCCTCACCCGTATGCGCGGTGCAGAAGCCCTCCAGCGGCGTGCCGGGACGAACGTACTCGAGATAGGTTGAGCGTACGTTTTTTTCGACACCATCCGCCCCCTTTACCTTCTCATAGCAGTGGTCGGTAGCTCGCATGCCGCTGCGCTGGCAGATCTCCACGCGCTCGGCGGTCTGTGGCGGCACGATGTCCTCCGGCACGAAGCGCGTAGCGCTGGCGTTGATCATGTCCACCCACGCCGGCTCCAGCACGCGGTTTGAGAAGGCCCCTGGGTAGATCGTCCTGCTCTTGTCAAAACCGGCCCACACGCCGCAGGTCACGCCGGAGGTGTAACCGAGGAACCACAGATCCTTGAACTCATAATGCGTGCCCGTTTTGCCGCCCGCGACGAAATTCCCGAGCTTGTATTCTGTGACCGCGAGGCTGCCGGTGCCACGGTGCAACGCATCAACCAAGCAGGTGTGTGTCTGGTAAGCGGCGATAGGATCCATGCTCTGCACTCCCTGCAAGGCGGACTCGGCGATCTGGAATACCGCCTTATCATTGCTATCCGTGATGCGCTGGATGAGATGCAGCTTTTGCGGGCGGGTACCGAGCGTGGGGAAATTGGAGTATGCGAGGCACATCTCACTGAGCTTCGCTTCACTCGCGCCGAGAAAGGTCGAGGGATAGTCACGCATCTCGGTGCTAATGCCGGCCTTCTGCGCGACCTGCTTCACCATCGGCACACCCACACGCTCGCCAAGACGGACGGTGGCGGAGTTCCGCCCCATAACGAGCGCCTCACGCGAGCTCATCGGTGCTTGGGTCCACTTTGGATTGTCCACCTCCGCGCCCCATTCGCCAAGAATGCCTGTCAGACCGCCGATCATCACGCGACGGTTGTCCAGCGGAGCGTCATCGACCTTCGTTCCTGGATAAATGCCCGGGCTGCTGAACGCTGCGGCGTAAACAAAAGGCGTGAAGGCCGTGCCCGCCGGTCGAATGCCATCGGTGGCGCGGTTGAACTGGCTGTCACCAAAATCACGACCGCCGACCATCGCTAGGATGCTGCCGTCCTTGTTGTCGATCATCAAGGCAGCCGCCTGCAGATACTCTGGCACAGGCCGCGGCGTCGAGGGATCGATCTCACCGCGCTTCAGGCGGGCGCGGTAGTCGGAGATGATGGCGCGGAACCCCGCGAACGTTTGGTGTGCATAACCTGGGCGTTTTTCGATCTCTCCAAGATGCTTGCTCAGTGCCGTCTCCGCAGTCTTCTGTAGATCCTGGTCGATGCTTGTATAAATGCGGAAGCCGCCGATGGAGGCACGTTCCTCGCCGACGAGGTCCATCACCTCGCGACGCACTGAGTCGAAGACGTAGCTCAGGCGCGGATCGCTGCTCTGTGGCGCGGTGACCAGTGGTCTGCGCTTATACTTCTCCGCCTCTTCTGCCGTCAGCGTCCCTTCGGAGGCCATGCGATCGAGCACATAATTGCGCTCCTTGAGTGCGCGCTGCGGATGCCTGACGGGCTGGATGTTGTTTGGACTCTTGATGAGGCCGACGATCGTTGCCGACTCCTCGACGGAGAGCTCCTTCACATCCTTGCCGAAGTAGCCGTGCGCTGCGGCCTGCACGCCGTAGAAGTTCGCACCGAAGAAAATGCGGTTCAGGTAAAGCTCCAGGATTTCCGGCTTCGAGAAGTTCTTCTCAATGCGCTGGGCGATGAATGCCTCGAGGATCTTCCTCTTGTAGCTCTTTTCGAGGAGATTGAAGGTCTGGCGGGCGAGCTGCTGGGTGATCGTGCTCGCTCCCTGTGTCACCTGCCCTGCCAGGATGTTCTCCTTCACCGCACGGGCGAGGCCGATGTAATCAACGCCATCGTGTTTGAAGAAACGGCTGTCCTCCTGCGCCACGAGGGCGTCGATGAAATGCTGTGGCACATCGGTGATCGGCACCGGCGTGCGGTTCAGGACATAAAGGCGTGCCATCTCGTCGCCATTGCGATCAAAGATGATGCTGGCGGACTCGAGCTTTTTCAGCTCCTCCAGGTCGAATTTTTCCGCGTCGCGCTTCAACGGGGCCACCACCACACTGTAAACACCGAGCGCACCGACCATGCCAAGCAGAAGAAGCGCCATCAACGCACTGAACCAACTGCGCCGATAGAATGGCAGTTTCAGGCCGACTTCACCGCGCCAGTTGCGCACGGGCTGGGGATCGAGATCATCACGGAACATGCTGGGGTGGAGGAAGGTGGGCGGTGAAATTACCCGCCCTTCACAGTCCGCGCCAGTTGTTTCCATCCCATGCCCGCCCTGCCCCAGATCCTCCGTCAACAACTCAGCGCCACCCCAGCAGGGAGGCTGCCTTTCGCACAAGTCATGGAGCTGGCGCTCTACCATCCTGAGCATGGTTATTATGGAGCCGGTACGCGTAAAATCGGCAGACGAGGTGATTTCTTCACCAGTGTGAGCGTCGGGCCGCTGTTTGGAAAACTGCTGGCCATGCGCGCTCTTCAAGAATGGAAAGCGCTCAGCGAGCCTGATGATTTCACCATCATAGAACAGGGTGCACATGACGGGCAGCTTGCGGAGGACGTTTTGGACGCGATTGGCGGCAACCCAGTGAGCTACCTCATCGTGGAGCCGAACCCACGTTATCGCGAAGTGCAGGCCAAGCGCCTCAATGGCCGCGTCCAGTGGGTAGAAAGCCTAGCTGCACTGCGCTCCGGCCCCAAGCACGCCTTCTTCCTCTGCAACGAGCTCCCAGACGCCTTTCCCGTCCATCTCGTGCGCTGGTGCGGCGAACGCTGGCGGGAGCTTTACGTCGAGGCTGATGGTGCGAATGCGTTCCGCCTCATCACCGGTGATTTTTCCTGTCCCGAACTTGCCACAGAGACAAAACATCTGCCGCATGGCCTCGAACCCGGTCACACGATCGAGATCAACCTCGCCATGCTCACATGGATAGAAGAGCTGGCCCATGCCTCGTTCCAAGGCGAGATTTTCATCGCAGACTACGGCCTCGACGCGGAGGAGTTCCTCGCTGATTCACGCGCCGAAGGCACGCTGCGGCGTTATAAGAACCATCAAATGGACGGCGATGTGCTCGAAGACCTCGGAGGATGCGACCTCACCACTCACATCAACTTCACCCGTCTGATCGAGGCGGCGGCCAAAAACGGCATGATCCTCCGCGAATACGATCTGCAAGGTCGTGTGCTCGGTCGCATCGCCATGCCTTGGCTGAAAACCATGGACGGTGGGCCGCCCGACATGTCCTTGATGCGCCAGTTCCATTCACTCACCCATCCGGCATTCATGGGTCGGTCATACCGGTGCCTGATCCTTGGCAAACCAGCGGCAGCGTGATCTCACGGAGCGGGAGCACCACACGCCGCTCGCATCCAGGACTCCCTACCTGCTAGACGTTCGCTCACCCCTTCATCACCGCAGGACGGAGTGGTTGCGTAGCCAGAATTGGCTTGGTGAGTTTCAATGCAGTCGTGCAGGAGCCCGCCGTGGCGGGAGTTGCGGACGCACCGCATCCCATCACCTCCAGCGTGCGCTCGGCCTGTGTCACACTGCCGTTCCAGGAAGTGACAACCGGATAGACTTGCGCGGTGTTTGCCATGTAAACCTTACCATGCACCAGCTCTTCCGGCGGGCGCAACTTCATCTGCCCAAGCTTGTAGATCGGCTCGACGAACGGGGCGCGGAAGATGAAGGAAGCCTTAATGTCGTCGTCCTGGAGCTGTGGAAAAAGTTTTTTTAACGCTGGAATCCAATATGCGCGGATGCAGTCGTCGCCCGCAGCGAAACACTCGTCGTCACGGTGGAGATACTTCGTGAGATAGACAACATGACGATCGCCACGATCAGAGATGTCGGTGAGCGTGGAGGTCTCGACCACACCATCGAAGGGATACACACCTTCCGGCGTGGCGACCCAGTAGTGCGTGGTGAGCGGCTTTTTGAGAAAGAGCAGGCAGTTGATGACGCCCTGATAGTCCGTGGTGGTGTCGATCGCAGGCATCTCACGGCGCATGGCGGGGCCGATGAGTTTTTCGACCTGCGGCGTTGGCAGTGTGACGACAACTTGGTCGAATTTCTCGGTGCCAGCAGCGGTGGTTATCGCGACTCGGCCCTCATCGTCCAGATCAACGCCATGAACGGCTGTCTTGAGGCGGATGTCGGCCCCGAAAGAGCGCAGGACGCTGGCAAAAGTGTCGGTGATGTGCTTGTAGCCGCCTTTGATGTAGCCTTTGCACTCGCCCTTCGACTCGCCCTTCTCGCGGTTGAATCGCGTCCAGAACCAGAGCGCTGGCACGTCGTGATAGCGGTCGCCGAATTTCGCTTCCAGCATCGGCTGCCAGAATTTCGCGAACGCACGCCCGCCGCTGAGTTTCGTGAGCCATTTAACGGTGGTGACTTCGTCCAGCCCCTTGTCGGAGACGAGGCGGCCATACAAGCCGGTGATGCCGACGCGGATGCGGTCGAGGAAACGCAGCGGGGCGAACTTCAGGAGGTCGAAGGCGGTGTTGAGCGGGAAGAAGCGGCCCTGATGCGCATACGCGAAGGTGGTGGGCTTCCAATACACCTCATCACGAATGCCGAGATCCTCCAGCACGCGCAGCAACGGCCCATCGCTGGGCAGCATGCAGTGGTAGAATTTTTCAAACGTGCGCCCGTCGTGCTCGAAAAATGTCCCGAGCCCGCCGAGCTGGTCGGAACCTTCGATGAGCGTCACGCATTTCCCTTCCCGAGCGAGGCGGAGGGCGCAGGTGAGGCCGGAGATGCCTCCGCCAAGGACGGCGATGGAATGAGTGACAGGACGCATGCGGCGAGTTCGCAGTTCTCAGTTTAGGCGCGGAGCTGGGCGCGGAGCTCATGCAGCGTCGGCTCTTCGGTCTGCGGCAGCACGTCCTTGGCCCAATAGCGACCGATAACGTTGAAATAACGACGGATGGTGCGCATGATGCGCATCTTGCTGACGCCGACCTTGAGGTCATAACGCAGCGTGTAGGGAATTTCGGCAGCGCGGGCACCGATCCAGCGCAGGCTCAGCAGTAGCTCGAGCATGCAGGCGAAGCTGGATTCTTCGAGGAAACGTGGGCCGGTGTTCTTGATCAGGCGACCAAGCGTGAGGCTGCGGTAGGCGCGGAAGCCGGTGGAATAGTCGCGCACGTTGCGATACGGCAGAAGCGACTTCATCATAAGGAAGCAGCCCCAGCTCAGCACCTGGCGGAAGAATGGCACGCCCTGCACGACGCTGGACGCTTGGAAGCGCGAGGCGATGACGACATCGGCATCACCCTCCTGAATGACCTTCACCATGTCCTGGATGTAAACGGGGTTGTGCGTGTTGTCGGAGTCCATGACGACGACGACATCGCCTAGGTGCCATCCAGCGCGCAATCCGGTCTGGATGCCTTCGCCGAGGCCTTTGTTCACCTCGTGCTGGATCAGCTGAAGCGGCATGATCTTCGCCGCCTCGCGGGCAATCTCGGCGGTGCGATCCTTTGAGCCATCATCGACGACGACAACCGTGTATTTGAAAGGCATGACCGCCAGCTTCTCGCGGATGTTCTCAAGCAGGACGGGCAGATCCTTCTCCTCGTTGTAGGCGGGTAGGACGATGGCGACTTCGTTGACGATGGTCGGCGTTTTCATGGTGTGTGTGTTTCAGGCAGGTTGAATGGAGAGGTGTGTGGGTGCGATGGCAGAACCGCTAATGGCTTCGACGTGATCAGCCATGGTTCTTGGCCGCCAGTGACGCTGAAGGCTACGGATCGTGTGCTCGACCAGCGCGATTTTCCTTGCCGCAGGCAGCTTCATGCCGGGGAAGAAGCCCATCTCAGGCACATCCTGCGCATCGAAGAAATCCGTCGGGTGCAGCAGCAACGAGGGGGCGACTTTCCGCGCACGGCAGAGTGTGACGGCGGCGTCCCAGTAAAGTCTGGCTATGAGCTCCGACCTCTGCGCGAGGAACATCAAGTAGGTCGTGTGGATCGGCAGACGTAGCAGTGGCATCGTCGTCACCGGCACTTCGACAAGGCCGTTTTCCCACGCAAAGGGCTGCAACGAGCCGAAAGCGTCGCTAAACTTGCCATAGAGACCTTTGCGCTGTGCTTTCTCCTCGGGGCTGAGCTTGGAGTTCAAAAAGAAAAACAGGCGCGACACTGGGCCGAGGGCGCTAGGGAAGATGGAGGCGTCGTAGTGGTAACCGCGCTCAGCCAGCACGTCACGCACCAACTGCGAGGTACTGAAGCCGGGGCCGCGGAAGCCACGTGTCACTTTGCCGGTGACGGCAGCGATGGCGTTCTCTGCGCCGCCGATCTCCTCATGCAGCCGCTCACGATTGTAAAGATGCAACCAGGGCTCGTGCAGAAAGGAGTGATTCGCGATCTCGTGGCCTTCTGCGGCGATTTTTTGCAGCGCGACCCTGTTGGATTCGATGGTGGCATCCTTGCCGACGATGAAAAAGGTAATGCGCTGATCGCAACGACCAAGCACATCGAGAATGCGCGGCACAACGAAGTCCAGATAGCCCGGAAACGACTCCCAGCCCGGAGCGCCCTGCGTTTTGAGGTAGCTCCAGAGGTTATCTAGATCGAGCGAAATGCTGGCAGCAGACTTCATGGCTTAAATCAGATGCGATGGATCACGCCGCGAGCGGCAGCGAGTGAGTCGCGGCAGTTTTCGGCCTTGTGCTGAACAGCAAATCGCAGATGCGATCTGCTGTGTGGCCGTCACCAAAGACATCACGGGAACGACTGGCGCTGGCGTGCCAGACCTCATCGACCAGCGCCGTGCGCAGCATGGCGCGCAGGCGTTCGGGAGATTCGCCGACGAGACGCGCCACGCCGCACTCGACGGCCTCGGGGCGCTCGGTGTTCTCACGCAGCACGATCATCGGTTTGCCGAGTGCGGTGGCCTCCTCCTGGATGCCACCAGAGTCGGACACAATCAGCCATGCATGAGAGAGCAGGTGTGCAAAGTCGCAGTAGCCCATCGGATCGGTCAGACGGATGCGTGGGTGGTTCTCCAACTCGGCGGCGACGGCGGTGCGCACGTTGGGATTTGGATGAACGGGGAAAACCATACACAAATCCGGCTCGCTCTCGATGAACTCACGCAAGGCGCGCAGGTGCAGACTCATGGTCTCACCGAAATTCTCTCGGCGATGCGTGGTCACAATCACCAGTCGCTTTCCAGCCGCCCACTGCTGCATGAGTTCGACTGTCTTGCCCGGACGTGTCGTCTTCAAAGTCTGGCGTAGAGCATCCACGACCGTGTTGCCCACGAGATGGATGGAGTCCGCCGCGACACCTTCATCCAGCAGCGTGCGGCGGTTGCGCTCCGTGGCGGCGAAGTGATACGCGGCGATCTGACCGACGAGACGGCGGTTCATTTCCTCCGGGAATGGGCTGAGCGGATTTCCCGAGCGCAGACCTGCCTCCAGATGCCCCACCGGGATGCGGCGGTTGAACGCGGCGATCGAACCCATCACCGCCGAGGACGTGTCCCCCTGCACGAGCACTAGATCTGGTTTCTCCGCTTCCAAGACAGGATCCAACCGGTCTAGCAAACGGCTGCCGAGAGCGTTCAGGCTCTGCCCGGCCACCATGGCCTCCAGATTGTGCTTCGGCCGAATAGCGAACAAATCGAACAAAGGCTGGAGCAAATCCGTGTGTTGACCGGTATTCACTGTAACCAAGTCAATGCCGCGATTTTCCAGCGCTTTGATCAACGGAGCGAACTTGATGAGTTCGGGACGTGTGCCGAGGCAAATCAGCGCTTTGGTTGACCTGACTTTGTGATTTAATGATAATTCCATAATTATTATTATATTTGGACAACAACTGGAGGCAAGACGAAATTATGGAAATTATCTTTCTTGCAGACAATTTTTGAAGCGCCGCTCAAATCTGCGAAATCGCGGTGCCGTTCTCAGCTTCTCGCCACCTGCAAATGCCGCTGAAAAATCACCGCTACCCACAGCCCGATCCACGGCCAAACAACGATCGTATATCGCGGTAATCCTGGCAGCACACTCGTGCCCCCAAGGTAAACGAAGATCACTAGGCCCAGCAGCATGATCTCGGGTGGGATTGAGTCGCGGTTCCTCCAGCCAAGCCACAATGCGATCAAGACGACGAGCACCAGCGGGCCGTTTACCGCCACGAGCACGATCATGAGCAGCTCTTCCGCCTGATACGAGCGTGGGAAGCCGAAGACGAGGCGTCCCCAGTTGCACAGCCAGTTCTTGAGCACTCCTTTGGGATTCGCCCGGATGTTCTCCAGCGCCTTTTTCTTCAACGCGGCCTCACGCTCCTTCACCGGCAGATAGTAGTTCGCCTTGTAGAAGTCGCGATGGCCGTTGGCGACGAGCTCAGGCTTATTCTGTGCGTCCTGCTCGGAAAACCAGTGACCGTTCTCACCTTCATGAGTGCTTGTGGCCCAGTAGAGCAGTTCCCCGCCGTTGGTGGACCAGCACAGCGCGTCACCGGTTTTGGCCTTTGTGTAGGCCAGCCACGGAACGCACAGGGCGAAGGCGGTCGTCATGACAGCCAGTGCACGCAGCAACGATAGCCGCGCATTTTTCCAGAAAGGCAGCAGCAGCACGAAAAACAGCAACGAAGCCATGATGACATTGCCAAAGAATACTCGTGTCATCGTCAGCCACGCCATCGTGGACGCCGCAACTAAAATCGTGGACCAGTTCCCCTTTTCCGCACGCAGCGCGGTGGTGAACGCCCACGCAAACCCAGAGATGCAGCATAGGGCCAGCGGCTCTGTCATCAGATAGGGAGCGGTGCGCACCAGGCTGGGATGCAGCGCGGCCACTAGAGCCACAGTGAGCGCCCACTGCTTTGCGGCATACGGTTTCACTGCGCGAAAGCTGAACCACGCCGCCAGCGCCATGAACACCGCGTTGAGCATGCGTAAACCGATCAATGGCGTCTTCAGCATGAGCAGACCGGCCAGCACCAGCGGGTAGCCGGGGCCGTTGATGATGTCCGGATTCTGCGGATCGACGTAAAAGCCGTGCGTGAGCCTCTCGGCGAACATGAGATAGCGCCCCTCGTCCCAGATCAAATCATGCCGCTGTGACAACAGCGCGACAAGCGCATGAAACACCAGCGTGCCACCCAGCAGCAGGAATTCGAGGCGTCGGGTGTTGGCGGCTGGTGCGGACATCCAGTACCGTCCGCCGACACGGTGCGTTTTGTCAAAGCCGAACCTTGCAACACCCTACCATTTCACTAATCCTCCCTTTCTCCCAATCCCCACCCCGACCATGATCAAACTCACCGGTATCGCAGACGAAGCAGGCGCATCCCTCGATGTGCAAATCCAGGCCCACCAGGAACTCGGCTGGGACAGCATCGAGTCACGTGTGGTCGAGTTCGACGGCGTGAAGGGCAACCTGCACGAGATCCCCGACGCCACGTTCGACAAGGTTGTGGCACGCCTTGAGGAAAAAGGCATGAAGGTCAGCGGCTTCGGCTCCCTCATCGGCAATTGGGCCAAAAAGATCACTGACGACTTCAGCATCACCGCCGCTGAGATCAGCCGTGCCATCCCGCGCATGCAGCGCCTCGGGGCCAAAATGATCCGTGTTATGAGCTACGCCGTGTGCAAAACCGACGGCAAGGACGACGCGGAGCAGTTTGCCCCCGAGCGCATCAAACGCATGACGGAAGTGAACAAGCGCTTCGCCGACGCCGGTATCACCGTGCTGCACGAAAACTGCATGAACTGGGGCGGCATGAGTCCGACTTATGTGAGGCGCATGGCCGAGGCCGTGCCGGACATGAAGTGGGTCTTTGACACCGGCAATCCCGTCTTCATCGACGACCGTGACAAACCCGGCCACAAACAGAACTCGTGGGAGATGTATCAGGCCATCAAGCCTCTCATGGCCCACGTCCACGTCAAAGACGGTCGCTGGGTGACGGCGAAGAACGATGCCGAATACACCTTCCCCGGCGAAGGCGACGGCCAGACCGAGCGCATCATGCAGGACCTCGTCGCAACCGGCTACAACGGCTACATCAGCATCGAACCACACGTCGCCGTCGTCTTCCACGGAGCCGGTGCCGCTGACTCTCTCTCTCCCGAACAGAAAGCGAAAAAACAGTACGACAGCTACATCAAATACGGTCGCATGCTGGAGTCGATGCTGAAGAAAGCCGGTGCGAAGCTGGGCTAAAGGTGCTGCGCGCAGTCAAAGGTCAAGGAATGGTCAAGAGTCGTGCTATCCGCCACTCGCGACCGTCTTGACCTCTTGACGCGAAGCACTTGACCCCGCCTTGACCGGTCACTCAGACCTCGAAAACCCCGCTGCCTCCCGACAAAAACACCTCCCAGTCACGCACCTTGTGGTGATTCTTGATCAGGTGCGTCACCGGAACTTCGCGTGGCACGAACGGACGGCGCAGCAGCTTCAAACCGGCCTCCTCGGGCAGTTTGTTGCCTTTGCGGCTGTTGATCTTGCGATCGGCCAGCACGCAGTTCTCCCATGTGCTCATGCCACCGCGTGAGATCGGCACCACATGATCAATGTTGCCCTCGTGCGGGCGCAATTTACGACCCGTGTATTGGCACACGCCGCCATCGCGCTCCCAGATCGCCTTCGAGCAGAATTTCGGGCGGCGTTTCGGCACCTTGTCAAAGCGGGCCAGCACCAGCACAGACGGTACTCGTACCGGACGATGCACCGTGCCGATGCTGTTGTCTCCCTCACGAACTTCGAGCGTCAGCCATTCCTCCCAAGTCACCGGACGCATGTCTCCGGCACCCACGATGTCGAGTGCAGTGGCGTTTCCTGCGGCCATCATACCAAATGCCTCGATGGGCGTTTTCGAGTCGATCGCCTGCCAGTGCCGGTTCAGCACCAGTACGGTTGATTTGGTCAACACTTCATTCATGCACAGCTCCTAAGTTTGGAATTTCGGCAGAAGAACGGTTCGTTCCCCGGTGTTGGACGACCACGCTGGCGAGAGTTTGCCGTTTGCCAAGTGGCAAGATTGTTTCCCGCCGTAATGCGGCATCACCAGCAGGCCGTAGTCAGCCGAATGTCCGGCGCTGTCACGATCTACCTCATACGATCCCCTGCCCCCGACCGATCTAGGAACGCTCACGACCATGGGGCTGACATAAGGTCAATTGAACGCCTTCTCCAGCGCCTCCACATTGGCCTTCATGACAGTCATGAAATCACCGCTGTCTGGAACATTGGCGCATGGGTCGAAAACGATGGATTTAATGTCCAGCTCGGATGCGAGCTTGCTCACGCTCTGAGGATCAGGCCGCCCCTCCCAGATCATCCAGTGCGCCCGGTGCCCTGAGAGCACAGCCCGCAGGTCCGCCATGGCTTTGTCATCAAGGATGTCCGTCGGCTCCCACAACACAGATTTCAAATTCATGCCGTAGCGACGTGCGAGATAGTGGTACACTGGATGCGACGCCACCACGGGCTGGTCCACCCATTTCCGTCCCAGTCGGCTCATGCGCTCGTCGAGTTCCTCAAGTTCATCACAAAGCGCGATGGCGTTTTTTTTCATCGCCTCTTTCTCGGATGGCACGAGTTTGACGAGCGCGTCAGCCACAGCTTGGGCCTGTAGTGCCGCCTGGTTGAAATCAATCCATGTGGTGAAGGCGATACCACTGTGACTGTGCGCACCGCCGGGGCCATGGCTGTGCGTCATGGCGTCCTTGACCTCAATGAGATTATTCGTGAACACCTTCGAGGTGTCCACCACCTTCGCCTCCGGCAGTGTGACCTTGTCCGCCCATTTCGAGTAAGTGGCACCATTCATGAGGATGAGGTCCGCGTTTTGAAACGCGGCGATCGTGACATCATCCGGCTGCCAGAAGGCGGGATCCTCTCCCTTGGGCACGGGAAAGCGCACATCGACAACATCACCGGCGATGCGTTTCGCGAAGTATTGCAGCGGATAATTGGCCACGAGCACCTGCGGCATTCCCGACTTCTCTTGCTTGGCCGCCGTCGGCCCGGTGGCGGGCGCGTCTGCGGCTGGCTGCGGAGAGGATGGTTTGCAGGCGGCGATGAAAAGCGTGAGGCCGGAGATCAGATAACGGATTTTCATGGGTGATTGATTGCAGTCTGAAACCGTGAAGATGTAAATGGCAAAGTCTGGCGGTAGTCACGAAAGGGGGCGCAGATCCCCCCGCGCTAGGAGATCACGCAGCACGCGCCGGTATGGCGCAGGCATGGGCGTGGACTCGATCTCCCCGAACGGAACGACGCGGTGTGTGGCTGGCCATGCAGCAGTCGTGGCCTGCGGCACATGCACCCAAAGGGAGACTTTGTAGCGTGTGATGCTGTAGGTCGTGTGCAGGACAGTCGGCGGCGGTGTTTTCTCCTGTTCGGTGGGCAGAGCGGGAAGTTTCCACAGGCCGGCACGCCGCCTGCCAGTCTCCAACTCTAGGAGCACGCCATCCTCAGACCGCACAAAGACAACACGCTCGGTGACCGCCGTCATTTTCTGTCGCTTTTGCTTCACCGGCAATGACTCCGGCTCGGAGGCATGGCATCGCCCGCTCACAGGGCAAAGCCCGCAAGCGGGTTTTGCTGGCGTGCAGCAGGTCTGCCCCAGCTCCATCAAAGCGGAGTTCAGTGCCCTAGGGTCATCTGTCGCCTTCACCAGCGCGGCTGCTCTCTCCCACAGCTTTTTCATTCCCGCAGAGGAATCGACCGGTGTCGAGTCATCATGGATGCGTGCGAGCACACGCGCAATATTTCCATCCACGATCGGCTGCACCAAGCCAAAGGCGAAGCTCGCCACTGCACCCGCCGTGTATGGACCGATGCCGGGCAGCGCTAGGATTGCCGCATGATCCTGTGGAAAGACGCCGCCGTGACGCTCAATCACCTCCTGCGCGATCCGGCGCAGGTTTTTTGCACGGCGGTAGTAACCCAGCCCTTCCCAAGCCTTGAGCACTTTGTCTTCATGTGCTGCGGCAAGAGTCTCGAAATCGGGGAACTGCTCCATCCAGCGTGAATAGAAGCCACGATCCAGCACGGTCGCTATCTGTGTCTGCTGTAGCATGATCTCGGAGACAAGAATCGCATAAGCGTCACTCGTGCGGCGCCAGGGGTAGTCACGCGCCTGCCTGCGGAACCATTCCACGAGCGCGGAGGCGAGGTGGGCTGGATCAGATGCTGCGGGACGCGGAGGCATGGGGCGGCATTCTTGCCGAGGCCGCGCCATTTTTCATGAGTCTTTCTCCCACTGACGCGTTTAATTGCCAGCCATGCCCGCAATCACCAGCCACACACAGGCATTGACGCCCGCCCAGGCGGACAAATTACACTCATTGCTCGTCGGTCGTGGATTTGAGTTCATGACCAAGCCTCACTGCCTTTATGCGGCGTCGAAGCCGAAGGTGAACGTGTTGGTTTACGAAAAAGGCCCCAAAGTGGTCGTGCAGGGAAAGGAGACCGAGGACTTCGTGATCAATCTGTTGGAGCCAGAGGTGCTGGGCGAGGCGAAACTCGGCTACGAGGAAGTACATCACCCTGAGATGTTCCAGCCGCACATGGGTGTGGATGAAAGCGGCAAAGGCGACTTTTTCGGACCACTTGTCGTCGCGGGCGTTTATGTCGATGGCGATGTGGCGCGTCAGTTGCGCGAGATCGGAGCCGTGGACAGCAAGCGCATCAGCAGTGACGGGCGCATCAGCAAACTCGCCGCCGAAATCCGCAGAATCCCCGGTCTAGTGTGGGAGGTCGTATCCATTCATCCAGAGCGTTACAACGAGCTTTATGCCAAGATCGGGAACTTGAACCGCCTGCTCGCTTGGGGGCATGCGAAGGTCATCGAAAACCTGCTCGAACGTGTGCCCGACTGCCCTCGCGCCATATCAGACCAGTTTGCCAATCCCGCCGTGCTCCGGCAGTCGCTGCAAAAACGCGGACGCAACATCGAGCTGGTGCAGCGTACTAAGGCCGAAAGCGACCCGGCTGTAGCGGCAGCCTCTATCCTCGCTCGCGAAGGCTTTGTGAACTGGCTGAGGACGCAAGGGCAGACACTCGGCATCGAACTCCCAAAAGGGGTTTCTGATTCGGTGAAACGAACGGCCAGAGAACTGGCAAACAAACATGGGCCAGGGCTTCTGAGGCTTTTATGCAAGACTCACTTCCGCACAACAGCCGAAGTCACCCCTTAGCAAAATGCGGACGCTTGCAGATAAAGTTATCGGATATCATATAGGTGGTATCTGAAAATTGCCCAAAAAATGGGGTTGAGCCTAAGCAAACAACCTGGTAATTAACCACCATGCCAACCATTACCAAGAAAGAACTGGTTTCCGAGCTCAGTGACGTCAGCGGCGTCAAGCACGCAGATGCCCAGTCTCTCGTAGAAGCCTTCATGGAGCTGGTTTCCAAACACTTGGCCAATGGCGACGCGATCACCCTGCGCACCTTCGGCACCTTTGAGCTCCGTGTTGCAAAAGGCAAAATTGGCCGCAATCCCAAGCAACCAGATTCAGAGGTCATGATCCCGGATCGTTGTGTGGTGAAGTTCAAGCCCAGCAAGGAGCTGAAGGCTAGGGTGGCATCTGTTCCCACCCACTCCATCAACGGCAAAACCAGCGACCTTGCAGATGCCAGCTAAGTGAGAAAGAGGCTTGGCTGCTAAGAAGGGGTATCTGGGGCGTATTTTCAAGCTCCATGCGCACCCTCTTCACGATCTTAGCCTTCGTCTCCACCCTCCACGCCGCCCCGCAGTGGATCTGGCTCTCCAAAGACGGAAACAAGGACAGCCAGGTCACCTTCCGCCATCGCTTTGATGTGCCGCGGAACGCGCAGCTCGCCACGCTGGAGCTGACCTGTGACAACGGCGCGGTCGCCAGCCTCAACGGCAAAAAAGTGCTCACCAATCCCGACTGGCAGGAAGCGAGCAAGGTGGATGTCAGCAAGGACATCCTGCGCGGCGAAAGCAACGAAATCATCGTCACGGCCACAAACAAAGGCGGCGTCGCGGCGCTCATCGCACGCCTCACGCTGAAGCTGCCGCAGGGCAGGCCGGAGATCGTCATCGAAACCAGTGGCAAATGGGAGGCCACCACCACCGGCAAGGAGGAGTGGAAGCCCGCGCTCGTCATCAACGACTACGGCAAGGGACCGTGGGGGCTCGCGCTCGACGGAAAAGCCGGTGGCGGTAAAAACAGCGGTCCGGCGGAAACCATCGCGGCCAGCGAGATCACCGTGCCGAAGGGCTTCAAAGTCGAGAAGCTCTACAACGTGCCGAAGGATCAGGAAGGCTCGTGGGTGGCGCTCACCGTCGATCCAAAAGGCCGCCTCATCGCCTGCGACCAGTATGGCAGCATCTACCGCATGAGCGTGGCCTCCGCGCCGCTCAAGCCGGAGAAGCTGAACATCGAAATGGGCAAGGCGCACGGACTGCTCCACGCCTTCGACAGCCTCTACGTCATGGTGAACGAGGACGGTGCCAAAAACGGCCTCTACCGCCTCCAGGACACGAACAACGACGATCAATACGACAAAACGGAAAAGCTCCACACCATGGCCGGCGGCGGCGAGCACGGCCTGCACAGCATGGTCGTCAGTCCCGATGGCAAACGCATCTTCTTCAACTGCGGCAATCACACGCGCCTCCCTGAATGCCTCACCGACAGCCGCCCGGCGAAGATTTGGGCCGAGGACCACGTCCTGCCGCGCCTGTGGGACGCAAACGGCCATGCGCGCGGCGTCATGGCCCCCGGCGGCTACATTTGCAGCATGAATCCCGACGGCAGCGGCCTCGAACTCTTCTGCTACGGCTTCCGCAACGAGTTCGACATCTGCTTCAATGATCAAGGCGAACTCTTCACCTACGACGCCGACATGGAGTGGGACATCGGCAGCCCGTGGTATCGCCCCACGCGCGTGAACCACTGCGTCAGCGGCGCGGACTACGGCTGGCGCAGCGGCAGCGGCAAATGGCCGAATTATTATCCCGACTCGCTGCCCACCACGCTCGACATCGGCCCCGGCAGCCCCACCGGCGTCGTCGCTGGCACCGGCGCGAAATTCCCCGCAAAATATCAGCATGCGATCTACATCAACGACTGGACCTACGGCACCATGTGGGCCGTGCATCTCGAAAGCAAAGGCGCTAGTTACAAGGCCACCAAGGAGGAATTCGTCTTCGGCAAGCCGCTACCGCTCACCGATGTCGTCATTCATCCGCAGGACGGCGCGATGTACTTCGCCGTCGGCGGCCGCAAGACGCAGTCCGGCGTCTATCGCGTGACCTACGTCGGCGATGAATCCACCGCGCCCGCGAAAGCGCTGCCGCTCGATGAAGAAACGCGCATGCGCCACGCCATCGAGGCCTCGCACAGCACGCCCGGCAATCTCGGCAAGCTATGGGGCTATCTCAGCCACAGCGACCGCCATGTGCGCTACGCCGCCCGCGTCGCCATTGAGAAGCTTCCCGTCGATTCGTGGCGTGAAAAGGCCCTCGGCGAAAAACACCCCGTCGCCGCCATCGAGGCCATCATCGCACTCGCCCGCGTCAGCGGAGCCAAATCCGCCCACGAAGGCGGAAAAGCTGCCTCCAAGCCCAAATCGACCTCCAGCGAGCCGATTTCACCCGTCGCGCCTGAAAACGTCGAACTGCAAAACAAGCTGCTCACGGCCCTCAGCCTCATCAAACCGCCTGCTGGTCACGAACTGGCCGCTCTGCGCGCCTTGCAGCTCATTTTGACCCGCCTCGGCAAACCCGGTCCCGAGGTCTGCGAAAAAATCGCCGTGGCGCTCGACCCCGTGTATCCCGCCGAGGACGCCTCCATCAATTGCGAGCTCTGCCAGGTGCTCGTCGCCATTGATTCGAAGCAGGTCGTCAGCAAAACGCTCGCGCTCATGGCCACCGCGAAGGACGACTTTCAGGAAGTCGCCAGCGACGCCGTCCTGAGCCGTAACGACGGCTACGCCAACGCCGTGCGCGCCGCCGCCGGCTCCCGCCCGAACGCGCAACAGATCGCCTACATGTCCGCGCTGCGCAATGCCACCGCCGGATGGACGCCGGAGCACCGCAAGACCTTCTTCTCCTGGTTCCCCCGCGCCCGCACCTGGAAGGGCGGCAACAGCTTCAAAGGCTTCATCGAAAACATCCGCAAAGACGCCCTCGAAACCTTCGCGCCGCCGGATGAGCTCGCCGCGCTCGACGCGCTGAGCAACAAAGTCGAAAGCGTCACCATCCCGAACTACGTCGCGCCCAAAGGCCCCGGCAAAAACTACACGCTCGACGAGGCCGTCGCCCTCGCCACGAACAACCTCAAAGGCCGCGATTTCACCAACGGCGAGGCCATGTACCGCAGCGTCATGTGCGCCACCTGCCACCGCTTCAACGGCGAGGGCGGCAGCATCGGCCCTGATCTCACCGGCTCCGGCAACCGCTACACCCTGCGCGACCTCATCGAAAACATCACCGACCCCAGCAAGGTCATTAGCGATCAATACGACAGCCACGAGATCACCAAAAAGGACGGCAGCATCCTCATCGGCCGCATCGTCGTCGAAGAGAACGAAAAAGTCTTCCTCATGACCAATCCCTTCGCCCCCAACAACCAGCTCGCCATCGCCGAGGCCGACATCGCCAAAAAAGGCACCCGCAAAATCAGCATGATGCCCCCCGGCCTCATCAACTCCCTCAATCAGGACGAACTCCTCGACCTGATCGCCTACCTCGTCAGCGGCGGGAACAAGGGGGACAAGGTGTTCAAGAAGTAGCCTCGTTGTGCCGCAACTGGTAACTTGACCTGTCCAAGGCTGGCTCATATTCTCACCATCATGAGCCAGCTCACCATCCAACTCCCCGTGGAACTGAACGAGTTCGTGCAATCATCCATTGTCTCGGGGGCTTATGCCGGAGCCAACGACCTTGTCACGCAGGCGCTCTACGCCTTTCGTGATCATGTGGAGCTGGATCGCATGAAGCTCCAGCGTCTGCGCCGGGACATTCAAACGGGATTGGATCAGCTTGAGCGTGGCGAGGTCGTCACTGACTTCGATGTGGAGTCTTTCTTGGCGGAAAAGAAGCGTTCGCGGAATCAACCCGCGCTTACCGCGTGAAACCGCTGATCCGTCGCTCGCTTCAAAGCCTCGCTGATCTCGATGAGATTTGGGAATACATCGCCCGAGACAGTGAATTTCAGGCAGATCGCTGGATCCGGCGAATTGAGGAGCGCATCCAACATCTCGCGCTTCACAATGGAGCAGGTCATCCACGCGAGGAACTCGCTCCGGGCTTGCTATGTTCCAATCTCAAGGACCATGTGATCTTTTATCGTCCGCTTGGTGAGTCCGGCATCGAAGTCGCCCGCATCCTGCACTCTTCGCGTGACATCCAGCCGGAGTTTTTCTGATCTGCCGTCTTGTGCGAAAAGTTTCACCAGCCCTGCCACCGCGCTTGCCATCCGGGCGGCATCCTTCTACTCTCGCCGCATTCCTTCCCATTTGACTTCACGAATGACCTTCTGACCACTCATCACATCAACCAATTCGCGTAGCTTCGGCTGCTGTCCAAGACGAAACCGCTAATTTCGACAACACAGGACATGCGCAAGACACACGCCCCGAATGGGGGCGTGTCGAAAGCGCTCCTGTGTGGGCTCTTAGCGGTGCCTGTCTTGGGGTGTGTGTAGGCACGCCCCTCTGAGTTTTCAGGCACCACAGAAGAGTTCACACGGGACAGTTCCATTCCCGGCAGGGCTGATTCGCACACGCGAGCGAACAGCCATGCCTGCCAAGACAGACAAGGACACCACCTCCTCACGCCGAAGTCCGGTGAGTCCACAAACGTCATCTCGCAAACGAACCAGTTTGACGAGAGACGAGAGACATCTCGAATCCGCTCGTCATAGTGATGAGAGAGTAACCGCAAGGCGATTCCGTGCCGCTTCGCTTTTCAGCGGGATTGGTGGCTTCGACCTCGGCCTAGAACGCGCAGGCTTCGACATCACCTTCCAATGTGAACTCAACAAGTTTTGCCGCACCATCCTCAAACACCGATGGCCGGAAACACCATGCCATGAAAACATCAAAGAACTCTCCGCAGACGCCATACCTGTTTCCGACGTTTGGGCTGGAGGATTCCCCTGTCAGGATGTCTCGCTGGCTCGAATGGGCGCGCGGGCAGGGCTTAAAGGGAAACGCTCTGGACTCTTTTACGACTTTGCTCGCCTCGTTGGAGAAGCACGCCCCCGAGTTGTTCTCCTCGAAAACGTTGCAGGCTTGCTTAGCTCGCACCGTGGACGAGACTTCGGCGTCGTCATCGGGACGCTGGCCGAATTCGGGTATTCTGTCGGCTGGCGTGTGCTTAACAGCAAAAACTTCGGAGTCCCCCAATCACGCCAGCGTGTCTACATTGTTGGGTGTCATCGAGACGTCCATGGTCCCGGACAAATACTTTTTGAAGCCGAACGCCGCGAAGGGAATGTTGCGAAGGGCAAATCAAATGGGGAGACCGCTGTTTCTCCATTTAAGACGTGCATTGGAGACGATGGTGGAGATGGGCCAATCTATCAATCCATCGCATACTGCCTCTACGCCTGCTCCGCCCGCCACACAGGAACAGACTGGAGCCGCACCTACGTCCCGTATCCGAAACGGGGTCAAGTCCGTCGCCTCACGCCGAAAGAATGCGAAGGCGTGATGGGATTCCCGTCCGGTTGGACGGTTCCACCACCGGGCAGATTCCGCGAGGACGATATTGATTCTCTGTGATACCACGCGCTCGGAAACGCAGTGACACCACCGGTCGCAGAGTGGTTGGCACATCGAATCCGTGACTATCTCATTGGACGGGAGGAGGCGACAGAATGAACATCGCTCTGCGCCCAAGCGGGGGACGGGGTGAATACGAATTGGCGGGACGCCAAGGCGAATTACACGTCCATGATCTTTTCGGCCTGGCCATGTTCATCGAGATTCTCCCAGGTGTCTCAATCAACGCTTTCAGCAATTGCGTTCAGAAAGATGGAAAACCACGCATCCGATTGACACAGACCGCGCGCAACGCACATCCGTTTTCTCTCATCGCTGCCGCCATGATGCTGCCGAAGCCACGCCGCGAAAAGCACGAGACGCACGGGGCAAGTTTGCTGCGGTGGGAGCAATTTGTAGTTCAGACCGTACGCATTGATGTAGTTCCCCGCGTGGACGGTGTGCTTATTTGTCCGCTCACAGTACGATTGGAGAACGCAGATGGCATTCGTCTCGACATCAGCTTTGCGGAACGCATGGCGCGAGTTGTCCGTGTTTGGACTGCGGCGGCGACATCATCCGATGCACTCGCTAGTTCAGTGCGTGCGCATGCTGCCGCTTTCACGGCGGCAACTTCTACGCAGGCGCAACTGGTCGGCTCATACGCAGCACTGCACGTCACGCTTAACAAGCCCGAGGGCGATTTGCTTCCGCTGCTCGAAGCGAACTTTGGTCTTGGTGCGATCACAGCGGCTCCTGTCGGAGACATTTCCTCAGAAGTCGGCGATGAAGACTTTGCGGAGGAAGTTCACATTGCCCCAGCAGAAGCGCGAGTTGACCGTGTGCGAAAGTGGCGGCTTGCTGCTGTTCGCGGAAGCTCCGCCACAGCGTTTCGTCGGAAGGTGCGTGAAGCATACGACTCGCGCTGCATGTTCTCTGGCCTGCAATTGCCACGCACTGAAGTCACCGCAACCGCAGGAGTCGATGCTGCACACATACTGCCATGGAGCCGATTTGATCTGGACTCGACGAAAAATGGCATCTGTTTGAATAAACAATGTCATTGGGCCTTTGATGAAGGCTTGTTACGGCTGTCTTACGACGACGCAGAGAACTCGTATGTCGTTTCAATCCCCAACCCTGTTCGGCTTGCCGCTAAGAAGGCACATTTCGACATCGAATCTTTCGAAGCAATCATCGGACGTGTGCCGCAGAACCGTCTCCCTGCCGCAGAAGCCCTCTGGCCTTCGAGACAATATCTTGCCGAATTGAACCGCTTTCTTGACGATGAGGCGGGGTGATCTTGATGTCATTCAACGCTTGGAGCATCAAGCTGGCTGTAACAGGCGTCAGGCTCCCGTTGCCTTTCCATCCATCGTCATGACACGCCACCTCCTCATTCTTATCTTCACTGCACTCCTCACCGTTTATGCCGCAGAACCCTCCAAGATCGCCGCGCCGAAAAAAGAAAAGCCCTTCACGCCCGGCGGTGTCTATCGGGAGGGCGACATGCAGCGGCCGCGGCCAACAGTGATCACGCCCGAGGGCGGCGACATCGACACGAAGGACAAGTTTGGCTCCTGCCAGATCCATCTCGAATGGGCCACTCCTGCGAGGTGAAGGGCAGCGGGCAGGGTCGTGGCAACAGCGGCGTGCTCATTCACGGCTGGGGCGAGGTGCTGGTGCTGGATTCCTTCGAGAACTGTTCGTCTAAAACGACGGAGCCGCTGCTGCCCTGAGCCTAGCCGGTGCTAACGTTGAGGCCTGGCGCGTTGCCTTTTCATCAGATCCATGAACCGCATCCTCCTGTGTCAGTGGAGTCAATCATGCTTATTCCATCTGGCTTTGCAGGAAGTCACGCTCGGCATCGCACGGGGCGAGATCGGCTGCGCGTTGCCATGCGGCGTGGGCTTCGGCGGGTTGGCCGAGTTTGGCGATGAAGCTAGCGCGGATGGCGTGGTAAAGGTGCTGTGCTTCGAGTGAACAGCGGTTCGGGATGCTTTCTAGGGCTTGCAATGCCTCGCGTGGGCCGTGAACGCGAGCGAGAGCCACGCTACGATTCATGGCGACGATGGGCGTGGGCTTCAGGAGCAGGAGTTGATCGTAAAGACTCAAAATGCGCGTCCAGTCAGTGCCCGCCTCATCGGGCGCGAGGCAGTGACAGGCGGCGATGCCGGCCTCGATGTGATACGAACTGATGACGTCGCCCGTGGAGGCTGCGCCAAGGGCGAGGATGCCTTCCTCGATGAGTCGCGCGTCCCACTGACTGCGATCCTGATGATGCAGGCGCACGATTTCGCCCGCAGGATTGACCCGTGCATGCAAACGGGCCGCGTTGAGGCACATGAGCGCGAGCAGGGCTTTGGTAGCCGGTTGCGAGGTCGCGGGATGCGCGGCGAGAAGACGTGTGAGGCGCATGGCTTCGTGGCAAAGCTCCTCGCGGATGAGTCGATCACCGGAGGAGGCTTTGTAGCCTTCATTGAAGAGCAGATAGAGAGTGGCGCACACGCCATCGAGCCGCCGCGGCAGCTCACTGGCATCTGGAACGGCAAATGGCAGCCGCAGCTCACGGATGAGCTGCCGCGCCCGCACGAGACGCTTCGTGATCGCGGCCTCGCTAGTAAAGAAGGCCGCGCCGATCTCGGCTGGGCTCAATCCGCACACGGTGCGCAAGGCGAGCGCGAGTTGCGCCTCGATGGAGAGTTGCGGATGAAAGCAGACGAAGAGCATGCGCAGCGTGTCGTCAGTGAGAAGGTGCTCGTCTGAAGGTTGATTGCGTGTCAGCCAGCGCTCCTGCTCCGCAGTGATCTGCGTTTCCTTGCGCTGCCAGGTCTGCTCGCGGCGCAGAGCATCGAGCGCGAGGTTCTTCGCCGCTTGCGTGAGCCACGCGGCAGGATTCTCCGGGATGCCACGATAGGGCCAGGTTTGCAGCGCACGCAAGAGCGCCTCCTGCACGGCATCCTCGGCGAGTTGCAGCCGGTGCGTGCCGAGATGCGCGGCGAGTGAAGCTACCAAGCGAGCGCCCTCGTGGCGGAAGAGATCATCCGCCACGAGACTGGGACTGCGCTCGGAAGATAGGCTCATCGAAGAGATGCCCTAGGCGTGCCCTGGTTTGCGTTTGTGAAGGATGAGCGGGTTGCCGTCCGGATCCTGAATCATG
Organism: uncultured Prosthecobacter sp.; assembly: GCA_964421275.1. Classification (GTDB taxonomy): domain Bacteria; phylum Verrucomicrobiota; class Verrucomicrobiia; order Verrucomicrobiales; family Verrucomicrobiaceae; genus Prosthecobacter. The sequence continues at coordinate 142,523 of CAYQWE010000006.1, read as the reverse complement.
AGCATGTGGCACACGGGGGTCTCCATCGGCCCCATGGTGACACTGACACCGGCGGACTGAACGGCAGCCACCGCTGCGGGAAAATCCACCACCTCCAGCCCGACGGTGCAGCCCTGGCTGCTCGGCTCCCAGCCGGGAAACTTGCCGATGCTCAGCGTGCCCGCGCCGATGTCGTATTCGATCCAATGACCGCCCGTGCTGCTGGTGTTGTCCTCCTCCATGGTGACTTTGAGGCCGAGGGTGCCTTCATAAAAGGCACGCGCACGGGCGATGTCGGTGACGGGATAGGACGAGAAGGCGATTTCGGCGATTTGGAGTGACATGAGATTGGCTGTGTTGGTGAAAATCTACACTCTGACCGCCGCCTCGATGGCAGCGACGTCGATTTTACTCATCGTCATCATCGCGTCGAAGGCTCGTTTCGCGGCAGCGCGATCCGCCCCCGTGAATGCTTCCGAGAGGACGCGGGGCGTGATCTGCCAATGAATGCCCCAGCGGTCCTTGCACCAGCCGCATTGGCTCTCTTCGCCGCCGTTGCCGATGATGGCATTCCAATAGCGGTCTGTCTCCGCCTGATCCCCGGTGGCCACCTGAAACGAAAACGCCCAGCTATGCCGCGTGCTCGGCCCGCCATTCAGTCCGATGCAGGGGATGCCCATCACGGTGAACTCGACGGTCAGCACCTCGCCTTCTTTGCAGGAGGGATTGTCGGCGGGCGCACGATGCACGGCCCCGACGCGGGAGTCGGGAAAGGTCGCCGCGTAAAACCGTGCGGCGGCTTCGGCGTCTTTGTCATACCAGAGGCAGACGGTGTTTTTGGCTTGGGTGTTCATACAATGCAGTTTCCAAACAGTTTCATGAAGGCGAGACGGAACTACTTCATCGAATGCAGGCCGATCATGTTGCCCTCGGTGTCGAGGATCAGCGCGATGAAGCCGTAGGGGGCGATGGAGAATTTTTCGCGGAACACCTGTCCGCCTGCGGCGGCGACGCGGGATGCCTCCACGCCACAGTCCTCGCACGAGAAGTAAATCAAGCTGCCGCCCGCGCCGGGTTTGAAGCCCTCCATCCGGCAAAGCGTGCCGCCGATGCCGCGCACCGGGTTCTCCAGGTCGCAGGGGAACATCAACATCTCAAAGCCGCCGTCCATGCCATCGGGGTTGGGCAGCGGCTGCATTTGGACTTGGAGGACGGCTTCGTAAAAGGCTTTGGCCCGGCCCATGTCAGAGACATAGATTTCGAACCAGCCGACGGGATTGTGCTTGGGTGTCATGGTGTGTGTGGCTTTGAGTTGTCTACATTCAAAAATCAGCAATCCATTACTCGTTTCCCATTGCTTTCACATCTGCCACCGGGCAGCAGAGGTCGGTTATTTGTTGTGTGGATCATGAGTCAGGGGCCGCGGTCACTTCAATTGGGCTTTGATCAGCGCTTCTGCTGTTTCAAGTGCATGGAGTCTATTGCGCAGCAAAGTGTGTTGAGAAGTTCCCGGCAAGAACTTGGTTTGAGCCTTCACAGTCTTCGCCACCAATTCAGCAAGCGAATGGACAGCAGCCTGCAAAACCGCCGGTGTCGCAACCTCGCCATCATCCTTTGGCCCGTCTATCAACGCAGACACAAGTCGCAATGCCCGCAGATTCCCGGTTAGCATGGTGTGTTGCCACGTTCCAGCCGTAAGTTTCTGCCGTGCCTTTTCTGATTTGCTGATGAGTGAAGAAATCGACCGACTCACTTCCTGCAACTCCACTGCGGCGTGTGTTTTCAGCATGGTGGTAGCGTGGTTGAAATTGGAAGCGGAGGTCGGAAATCAGCAATCCATTACTCGTTTCCCATCGCCTTCACGTCCGCCATCGGGCGACAGAGGTCGGCGATGGGGCGCACCTCCACCTGCGCGCCGTGCGCGAGGATGGGGCAGGCTTGCGCGAGTTTCACGGCTTCATCGGTGGAATCCACGGCGAGCAGGAAATAGCCGGCGATGGCTTCCTTTGACTCGGCGAAGATGCCGTCGGTGACGAGGCTTTGCGGCCCGGTGACGAGCCTGCCTTCCTCCATGAGCGGCTGGGCGCCGCGCAGGATGCCTTTGCTGCGCAGGCTCTCCACCCATGCGTAGAAGTCGGTCATGACGCGTTGCAGTTCTGCAGGCGAGAGGCCGCTGTTCCAGTGCGTGCCGCGGATGAGCAGCAGGTGTTCGCTGGTGGGTTGTTGGGTGTTCGGGTTCATGGAATGGGTGTTCATTGAGGACTCCCTCAGTCAGCTTTCGGGATCGAAATGAAATTCGCGAAGTTCCTGCGAGCAGCGGCATGCTTGAGCGAGCTTCGCCGCCCAGTTGACTGCGGCATCGCGGGAGGGCAATTCGAGGACACAGAAGCCTCCAGTGAACTCCTTGGTCTGCGGGTAGGCATCGCTTTTGAAGGTGCCATCAGCAGCGACCATCTGCGGGCTGACACCTTCGTTGATTCCTCCACCGAACACATAAACGCCAGCGGCCTTAGCCTCGCGAATGACGTTGTGTGATGCTTCGCTAACCGCAGACATCTCCCCGGCAGGAACAGTCATGGCTGGTGCAGGAAAGGAGATAAGGTATTTCATGCTTCGGGCGTTTCGTTCGTGTGGCGATAGGCGGAGCCGCGCTCGGCTTCCAGCGGGCGGATTTCGTAGCTCAGGCCAAACTGCGGAATGGGACTTTGCGCGGCGATTGCGGCGGCTTCGGCGAGGCTGCTCGCGACGATGATCCAGTAGCCGCCGATGACTTCCTTGCCCTCGGCAAAAGGACCATCGGTGCGGATGCCGTCACGGATGACGATGGCGGCCTCGGTGGTGAGCCGGGAGCCGGGCTTGAAGATGCCTTTGGCGATGTTCGCCTCATACCAGGCGTAAAACTGGCCGATGGCAGCCTCGATGGCGGCTTTGTCCGCATCCTTGTCCCATTGGCCGCGTGAGAGCAGGAGATAATCTGAAGTCGTGGGAGTGCTCATGGTGTTTTGCCAGTGATCATGCCTTGCCGGAGGAACAGTCAGCCACCATGGCATCGAAGCGGCGTTGCATTTCCCCGGGAGCCACCTTTTCCATCTCGTGCTGGAGCATCCAGGTGTGTCCAAAGGGATCGCGCACACAGGCGTTGCGGAAGCCGTAAAACATATCCGTCGGCGGCATGACCGTGGCCGCTCCTGCGGCGAGCGCACGCTCATACGCAGCGTCGGAATCCGGCACCATGAGAACAAATCTGGTGGTGATGCCACCCAGTGTCTGCGGACTCTGGCTGTGGGGCGGCATCTCGTCGCCGAGCATGAAGACCTGGCCTTCGATCGTCATCTCGCAATGGCCGATCTTGTTGCCTGGAGCCGTGAGGCGGTAACGCTCCTGCGCTCCGAAAGCAGCCTCGTAAAACTTGATGGCGGCGACTCCATCGTGGACGCAGAGATAAGGTGTGAGTGTGGGATAGTTCATGGGTAATAGGTTAACTGAATGCGGTGTGTTCACAGCGCCGCAGGATTCGCCCCAGACGCGGAGGCTCTTAGAGGCTGCGCATCAGGCGTTGCGGTCATCCGAACCTCCCGAAAAAAGCCGTCGAATCGCCGGTCCCTTCCACATCCACAGGCCGGAGAGAATCACGACCGGAAAGTAGAAGTAGCGGAAGAACGGGAGATACTGTCGTGTCTCCTCCGGCGGGCCGTAGATGTAGCCGAAGAGCGTCAGACCAAAAATGATGTGAGTCCAACGAAGGATCGAACGCTTGGTGGAGTCTTTCATGATGGCGGTGTGGTTCGCTCAGGGATTCACTGCGGTTGGTGTGGCAACGAGTTTGGCGACATCGGCGAGGCCTTTTTCAAACTCGGGACCGCACATGGATTCGCAGTCCATGGCGAGGCTCATCACTCTGCAGAGCAGGTTTTCATTCCGGCCATACATGGCCCAGGTGACCTTGGTTTTGCCTTCGCCTTCGGGTTTGAAGGTGAACTCAACGGTGCTGGTGCCCGCCATCGGCTCCAGCCAGTCCATGCGCTCGATGATGCGCTCGTTCGGCTTGCTCTCGGTGATGGTGGCGGAGCCTTTGCCGACTTTTTCGCCCTGCCAGCTCGCCACCGCGCCCACGCCGGCTTCCGGGCCGCTGTAGGTGTTTTTGGCTTCCGGGTCCATTTTCATCCATGGGTTCCATTCGTTGAACTTCTTGTGGTTGTCGAAGTATGGGAAGAGTTTCTCCGCAGGCGCGGCGATGACGAGGCTGCGCTCGACACGGAAGTCGGGCGATTTGAGCAAGGCGGCGGCGATGATGCCGACGATGATCACGGCGAGGCCGATGAGGATTTTCTTGAGCATGGTGGTGGGTGGGTTGGTGTTGACGAATGAAGTTATTGGCGCGTGAAAATGACCGGTGAGCAGCAGGAGCAGATTTTACCGTTCTCCATGGCCACGCCTTCGAGCTTGAAGTGGTTCGCGTCGATGAAGGTGTAGGTCGCGCCGTGCATGTGCTTGTCCTTCATGACATTCAGGCCCGGCGTGGGGGCGAGGTCGAAGGTGAGCGAGTTCGCCGTGGACTTCGTGAGCTTCATGCGCGGCTGATTCCGCAACATGCAGTAGTGCGTCATCGTGAGCTTGCCGTTCACATCGTGATAGGTGCTCAGCATCTCCATCGGTGTGCCACCGGCAAAGCGCTCCTCGATCACCGAGTCCCCGGCGATGAGGCGGAACTCGGTGTTCATTTTTCCCATTTCAGGCGATTGTGCCGACCACTTGCCGACGAGCGACTTCATGCGCTCAAAGGCGGCGGAGCCTTTGTAGGGCGGCATGGCCTGGGCGGCGGAGCTGTTGACCTTACCAGTCTGGCAGGAGGTGAGCGCCGCGCAGGCGGCGAGGGTGATGTAGAGCGCGTGTTTGATCATGGTCTGCGGTGGGATAGGTGTTTGATGTCCTTGCAAGGCGAGCCTCATGGCAGGCCGCCGTCACAGCATCGACGAACGAGTTTGTTCCGTGAGGACAGGAAAGTGAAGAAATTTTTCACCCCCTGAAGCCCCCCTCGTGTGCCGCAGGTTTGACTGCACAAGGCTGTGCGTTGCACCAAAGTCTTCCGCTACTTCAGCAGATGCGGCGTGATGATCTTCGTCCAGATCGCATAGCCCTTCTCGTTCATGTGGAGCTGGTCGGAGACAAAGATGTCCGGCAGCGGCATGCCATCGGTGCCGAGCATGGCATCGTGAACATTGATGTATTCAAGGCGCTTATCGGTCCGGCAGAATTCCTCGGCGAGACGGTTGAGGTCACGCACCTTGCCCACCTGACTCCAGCGCTTCGGATTGGGTGCGATGGAGACGTAGCTGATGCGACAATCCGGCAGCGCGGCGTGAACCTTGGCCGCGAATGCCTTGATGTCGCTCAGCACACGCTGCGGACTCTTGCCTGCGGAAATGTCGTTGCCACCGGCGTACAAGACGACCTGCCGGGGCTTGTATCTGATCACGGTCAGCTCAGCGTAGGTGAGCGAGTCAAACACCTCGGAGCCGCCGAAGCCGTGATTTATGACCGGGAGGCCGGGAAAATCGTCTGTGAGCGAGCTCCAGCGCCTGATGCTGGAACTTCCGGTGAAGATGATGGGGTTCGGCGGCGGTGCTTTTTCCTTGTCCAGTTTCGCGAAGGAGAAAATCTCCTTCTGCCACTTGATGGCGGAGGTCACGATGTCGTAACCAGCCTCGCTAAAGTGCAGCTTGTCCTCGAGGTAGAGTTCAGGGCGCGGTTTGCCAGCACCGTCGAGCATCAGGGAAAAAGTGTCGATGAACTCGACGCCGTTTTTCGCTGCCGAGGCCGCGATGAGGTGATTCGCCTGCCTCACCTGCTCCACCTCGCTCCAGCGTGCGGGCGAGGGTGGGATGGAGAGGAAAGCGAGCTTCGTTTTAGGTAGTGCCTTGCTGACTTTGGCGACGAAGGCTTCAAACGCGGCCAGGACATCCTCCGGCGTGCGTCCGGAGTGCAGGTCGTTGCCGCCGGCGTTGAGATAAATCTGCTGCGGTTGGTATTTGATGACGATGCGGTCAGTGAAATGCAGCACATCGCTGATCTGCGAACCGCCGAAGCCGCGATTGAGCACGGGCGCTCCTCTGAAACGTTTCGACAGCGAGTCCCAACGGCGGATGTTCGACGCGCCGACGAACAACGTCGCATCCTTCGGCGGTGCCTTTACTGCGTCAGCCGCCTCGAATGCCTGAATGGCCTTCTCAAAACGCTCCGGCTTTGCCGGTGCAAGAGCCTGCACATGTGCTGTGGTGCCCAGCAGGACAAGCGGGAAAAAAATCTGGCGACAAGTCATGACGGGGTGGCAAACGTCCTGCGATATATCCTTCATACATGCAACCACTGCTCCGAAGCTGGAAACGAAAATTTGTCCCCTCCTTCTCCCGAACCCAGGGCCTACCGGCCCTTGCATGCGAAGAGTGCGTACTGCCGACGATGCCAGGAGTGCGCGTGGAGCGCGACGGCACGAGTTTCACGGTGCATTCACGCCATGCGACAGCCATCGACCTGTGTCTTTTCAGCGCTGATGACCCCGCCCGCGAGACTGCCCGTGTGCGCATGCGCGGCGCTGAAAACGACCTCTGGCACGCCAAGGTGAGGAACGCGGGGCCGGGCACTCTCTACGGCTACCGTGCGCACGGCCCGTGGCAGCCGGAACTCACGATGCGCTTCAATTCAAACAAGATCCTGCTCGACCCCTACGCTCGCGCGATCCACGGCGTGCCGGGTGCGGCGGAGAACATGCGCAGCGTGCCTGACCCACAGCACCCACCCGGCAGCCTCGACAATGGCGCGACGGCTTTGAAGAGCGTCGTGATAGACGAGACGTACGATTGGGAGGGTGACAGCGCCCCCTGCGTGCCTTGGCATGACACAGTGATCTGCGAGCTGCATGTGAAGGGTTTCACCAAAACACATCCTGACGTGCCTGCGGCCCTGCGTGGCACCTACGCGGGTTTGGCCCACCCCAGCGTCATCTCCTATCTGAAAGCGCTGGGCATCACCAGCGTGCAGCTTCTTCCCGTGCATCAGCATCTGGACGACGGCTTCCTGCTCGACAGAGGTCTCACGAACTACTGGGGCTACAACACGGTGGGATTCTTCGCCCCGCACAATGGGTATGCCGCCACGAAGCAGCCGCAGGAGCAGGTGCGTGAGTTCAAGGCGATGGTGAAGGCCCTGCACACTGAGGGGATCGAGGTCATCCTTGACGTGGTTTACAACCACACAGCTGAAGGCAACGAGGAAGGTCCCATGCTGATGTTCCGCGGCCTTGACGATTTCGGCTACTACCGGCACTGCCACGGGACTGACGGCGTGAGTTACCACAACATGACCGGCTGCGGCAACTCGGTGGACTCCTCCGCTGCGTGCGGCCTGCGCCTGATCATGGACAGTCTGCGCTACTGGGTCACAGAAATGCATGTGGACGGCTTCCGCTTTGACCTAGCGGTGACGGTGGCGCGCAATGAGACTCATTCGTTTCATCCGCAGTCCCAGTTTCTCAGCGCGGTGGCGCAGGACCCGGTGCTCTCACGCGTGAAGCTGATCGCCGAGCCCTGGGATGTCTCACGCATGGACAGCTACCAGGCCGGCCAGTTCCCGAAACCCTGGCATGAACTCAACGGCAAATACCGCGACACAGTGCGCGGCTGGTGGCGTGGTGATAGTGACAGCACGGCTGAGTTTGCAAAACGGCTCTGCGGCAGCCAGGACATCTACAGTTGGAACCGGCGTCCGCCGCAGGCGAGCATCAATCTCATCACTTCCCACGACGGCTTCACGTTGCTGGACCTCGTCAGCTATGAAAACAAGCACAACGAGGCCAATGGCGAGGGCAACCGCGACGGTGATGACAACAACCACAGCAGTAACTGCGGCGTGGAAGGCCCGTCCAAGGATCTTGCAGTGATCGCCATGCGCGCGCGGCTACGCCGCGGCATGATCGCCACCATGTTCTGCTCACTCGGCGTGCCTTTTCTCACGGCGGGGGATGAACGCGGTCGTACCCAACATGGAAACAACAACGCCTACTGCCAGGACAACGAGATCAGTTGGCTCGACTGGAGCACCTGCGACGAGGAAATGCTGGACTTCACACGCCGCATGGCCGCCTTCCGCCGCACGCATGCCACGCTGCGCCGCACCATGTTCTTTGACGGAAAACCCGGCCCTGCCGACGGGCTGCCAGACGTTTTGTGGTTAGAGGGGGATGGAACCCTGCTCTGCCGTGAGGAATGGCACAGCCCCGAGCGCAAACACTTCGGTGCGCTGCTGGGTGAGTGCGAAGGCTCCGCCAGTCCTTTGCTACTACTCTTCAACAGCGGAGTAGAGGCGCGGCCTTTTGTACTTCCAGGCACCAGCACAGCCCGCTGGCAGGTGGTGTTCGACACGGCGCTGAATCCATCGTTCCCACTGGGGAGTCCAGCGGATCACAGGGGGGGGGAGCGCTATCCGCTGCCAGAAAGTGCAATAGCCTGCTTGATGCTGGTCGAAGGGCAATGTGGTCAAATCGAGCCGACCAAGTGCTGAGCAAACGCACTCAACGTTTCCCCGCGAGTTCGTTGAGGTATTTCTCGATCCAGGTGTAGCCGCCGGGGCTGGGTGAGGAAGCGTCGTTGGGATTGGTGGGATCAAGGGCGTTGGCGGCTTCCCAAAGATCGGGCAGGCCATCGTGATCGGCGTCGATGACGGAGGCGGTTACCGGAGGATAGGCGGGATGGCCGCCGACATCCTGCTGAGAGGCGATGATCTGGCCGGTGCGATTTCTGACATCGGCGATGACGCGGGTGTCGGCGGCATCACGCTGCGGGACATTGGCACCCGCATTGGCGAGGACGTGTGGCAGGGCGAGGTCGGCAGATTCGCTGTGCAGCGGAGCCATGGTGAAAGGAGACTCGCTGGCGCAAGCGCGGTCAAAGGTGGCACCGAGCCAATTATCGGCGGTGATATCCTTCGAGCCGTCCATGATATTGCCCGTCAGGTGAAGAGAACGAGCCAAGGCCACAGCCTGGGCGGCGACGAAGTTCAGCGGTTTTTGCACGGTGGAAGGGCCGGGCCGGAGATAATTGCCAGCGTAGTTGAGCTCGATGAAATTGCCCTGCCCTGAGGTGTGCCCCCAGTTGTAGATGACGTTGTTGCGGAAGTCGCAACGCGTGCCATCGGCAAAAAGTGGATTACGGCTGCCATTGTGGGCGAGGAGGTTGTGATGCCAAGTGCAACGTGCACCACCGAGGATGGTGGCCATACTGTGGCGGTTGTAGTTGAGTCCTTCGGCAATGATGGACCATTGAACGGTGTAGCGATCACACGCGTCGGTGACGGAGAGTCCTTCATCGCACCCCCAGTGAGTGGAACAATGGTCGATGATGAAGTTCTCGCTGTTGTAGGCGCTGATGCAGTCGCCGCCATCGTCGTAATGGGAGGGCTGCGGGCCTTTGCCGTTCTGCACGCGCAGGAAACGAAGGACAACATCGTGCGTGGCATTGAGCACAAGTGTATCGGCGTGGGTGCTGCTGTCGGTGCGCAGGCAGATGCCATCGCCCGACGCGGTCTGGCCGGCGACGGTGACGAAGGGCTCGCGAATCACCAGTGTGGACTTGAGCTGGATGACCCCGCCGACACGGAAGAGGATGATGCGTGGACCCTTCGCATCGAGTGCTTCACGGAGGCTGCCCGGGCCGGAATCTTTGAGTGTGGTGACGAAGAGCACTTTGCCACCACGACCGCCTGGAGTGTAAGCACCAAAACCCTCTGCTCCGGGAAAGGCGGGCAGCCCCTTTGACTCGAACGGCTTGAGCAGCGCGGTCTGGCGACGCTCCATTTCACGCAACCCGTTCTGCACGTCGTCTGCGGTGAACGGGAATGCCTTGGCGGGCTGGCTAGAGGTGTAGGCGATGTGTGTACCCTCGCCAGAAACGAGCTGCGGCTGTGTCAGCACGATGTCACATTTGCTGGCACCACCTTTGTAAGTGAGCGTCCATTCATAAGCCTGACCGCCGAACTCCGCGCGCACGACGCTGCCTTCCGGCAAATCGGCGAAGGTGCCGAGGCAGGGCTTGCTGAGGCGGATGAGCGGGATGTCGCCCACCGGGGGCTTTGCTGTGAGTGAGATGCGCAGACGGCAGGTGCTGCGGGAAGCGGAATCAACGAGGGAGATGGGCGTGGGCTGCCACACAACGATGGGCGTGACACCCTGCGCATCAATATCGTAATCGAAGAAGACAGAGCTACCGGAGGACTCCACCTTGCGGATGCCGATCCAGAGGTAATCGAGCACTGCAATGGGACGGGCCTTGGAGCCGACGATGTGCAGTCGCGCGGTCGATCTCGTGGCCCAGCCGAAGGTGAGGTGACGCGTGAGAATGCTGCCGCCACTCACCTCCAACTCGCCCGCAGTGCCTGGCTTCGCGCCGGGACCGAGATTTGCCCCGCCGACGCAGATCTCCAACGCACGGAGATCGCCACCAGTCTGCACGAGCCGACCGGAGGTGCCACTAGCCTCTCCAATCAAAACGAGCGTGGACGCGGTGAACTGACCGCCACTCATGGTCAAGACTGAGCGGGCATTGTGATACGCGCCGAGATTCAACCGGCTGAGCAAGACATCGCCTGAGGAAAGGCTGACGTGCGATTCTCCTTCGATGGCGGCAGCGCCTCCACGATCAGGCATCGCCCCACCCCAGCGTGAAGCATCGCTCCATTCGCCGTCTCCGCTGTTCCATAGCGGTGAAGCCGCCCCAATGTCATGACTGGAGAGCAGGGCAAAGCAAACGACAAGTCGATGGAAAACGTGCATGAGGAGCAGGAGGATGAATGAGCGGCCTTCACGAGTGAACCAACCACTCATCCACCAACGCGCCCCAACCTGTGCAAATTGCGAAAGCAAAACCGGCATCATCTCAAGCAGGCATGACGCGAGAGCACGCGGGAGGATTTGGAATTTGTCCCGACACTGATTTTCTTCATGGGGCTCTTCAAGGTGAAGTGAGTTTCACGACTCAACGGGGCATCACGAGGCCCTGCGCATTGGCAGCCTTCCAAACCTCAGCCTCCATCTCCTCGGCAGTTTTGCCGTTGAAGAGAATGGGAAGGTGGATCTTGAAAACCTCCCCGGTGGCGTACTCGGCACGCGGCGGCACAGGCCGCACTGGTGGGTTGAGATAGGTGGGGTATGTGAAGCCGCCGTTCGGCAGTTTGGTGACCCCTGGCTTTTTCGAGAAATCTTCGCACGCGGCGATGTAGCGGAACAATTCGTCACGCCAGGCGTTCCAGCGCGGCTGTTCTTTGCGCACGGCCTCGAGATACTGGAGCAGCCGCGTGCCTTTGCGGTCCCCTTCGAGGTTCATGAAGTAATAGGTGAGCAGCAGGCTGTTGGAGTAGAGGGAGGCCATGCGCATGGTGTCGGGGTTACCGACTGGCATGGTGGTGGGGCCGGGCGAAGGGGTGACCTCCCCGAGGATGGCGTATTCGTGCCATTGGCGCATGTTCAGCTCCACCAACTGATGAAGCGGTAGCAGCTGCACCTGCTCGATCTGGTTGCCAAAACCCGTCTTGCGCGGCCTGTTCATCTCCCGCTTCACGCCTTCGGCAACTTTGGGCGGGGTGAACACGCCATCCACACAAGGGATACAGCCGGTGTACTCGGCGCTGCCCTCAATGAACCACATCGGCAGCAGATCCAGCACGTCATGCATCATCATGTGCGTCATCTCATGGATCAGCGTGGCCATCTGCCGCGTGGGATCTGTGAGCCGGTAGCCTGGCGGAAGCCCGAGACCCAGACTCTGCAGCGGCAGCTTGAAGATGCGCTTGTTGATGAGGTATACGCCTGCACTGCCAGGCGGGCCGCCTCCTGCGAGGTAATCCTCCATGCGGGCGAAGACCTCGACGCGAAAAAAGCCGTTCTGCGCCCGGGCCTGGATACCCCAAGGGGAGGAACGCAACAGCTCATAGGTGCCTTCGAAGACACGGGCCAGATCGTCGCTGATGGCCACACCCTTGTGCAGCAGGTACTCAAAGCGGCGCGTGCGGTACTTGCCGCACTGCAACTCTTCATCATAGCCGGCCCCACGGGCGAAGAGCAGCGACTTCGTGGCCGTCAGCGTGGAAGGCCAGCTCCGGCCAGCGGTGAAAGACATCTCCTCAAGCTTCACTGCACCGCTCATCGGCACCACCTTGCCGGTGAGCGGATCGAAGATCTCCGCAATGTTACGAGCGACAAAATCACGATCGGCCACGGAAAGCTGCATGGCGGCCAGCCGCGTGGTCTTGCCATCCGGGAACAGTAGCGTCACCTGCCCGGAATCGAAGCCGTGCAGCGCCGCCTGCAGCGTGCGGCCAGTGGTGTCCGTCCAGGTGCGTACACTGCGGGCGCTCTCGGCATGCACCAGACAAACGCAGCCGAACGAGAGGAGAAATAGAGCCAGATTCTTCATGGAGCCGCCTTCAGCGTGGTGATGGCCTTGCGCACGCCGCTTTCAAGGTCGGTGGTGCCAAGAAGCTTGGCAACGTGATACCACGGCAAATCTGCGGGATCCTTGATGCCGAAAGGCTCGGGAGCGAGCGCAGGAACGACGACCGCAGGATCGCTCTTCGCCTTTTTGGTCGCCACACTCCACTCATCGAGATGATCGAAGTAGGCGGCCCACGCAGGCTGGTCTGCATGCACGGCGGCAAGAAATTCCGCGAGGTTGCGCCCGTTGCTGCCGTCGCCCTGCATCAGATAGCTTGCCATGCGGCGAAGCTTGTCACGCTCGAACGGCGGATTGATTGTCTTGTCTGCCGGATGCAGGTACAGCCGTGTTTCCGCCTCGGTAAGCGTGATGCCGACGGTGGTGCCGCCCAGGCCCGCCAACAGTTCACGGGGCCATGCGACCTCCCCGCTCACGGGCAGATCCTGCATTCCCAAAGCGAGGCCCGGGCCGAGCCATCTGGGCAACGTGTGCTGGAGGTTCTGGATCAGTGCGAGGTTCACGGAATAGACCAGCGCCGGCAGCGGCGACTGCTCATCCCGCCACATAGGGGTGCGCACGGCATCAAGACCCATGGCGGAACCTAGCACGCGGATTTTTCTGCTCTGCCGGTCAAAATGACAGCCGGAGTTCGGCGGCGCGCCCGCTGCCTCATAGGCAGCCGCATGGAGAAACAGCTCCACTTGGAATAAACCTCCCATTTTTGGTCGCGTGATCACTCCCCACGGTGCCAGCCGCCAGACTTCATGGATCAATTCAAACGGCGTGGCGATGGAGCGCTGCTCAGCGGTGGAAATCTCCACCGGGGCGTCGTATTCAAAATGCGTGGAGGCAAACTTCATGCCCTTACCAGCCTCAAACGGCCTTTTCACGCTCATGACCAGCGACTCCTGGGGCACAGAGACCACTTCCGGCCAGCCGGAGCGGTCCGCCGCTGGTTTTGTGGGCGTAGAATTTTGCCCCAGCCAGCGCTGCACCAACGCGGCCATTTTACCGCGCACATAATCACGATCATTTCGCGACAACGTGGACAGCTCCAACATGGCAGTGCGGCCATCCGCCGACTGCAGGATCACCTTGCCGCCTTCAAGCCCGCGCAACGCGGCAGGAAACGCACCCCCGACTTCACGCTGCCATGACCGCTGCTCACCGAGCACAGGCATCGTTGCCGCAGCGGTCTGACCACGCACGTTGACCACCTGCATAAGCAATCCAAAAGCTGCAAACAATGACGCGACTCGCATTTCGTTTAGCACAATAAGCAGAAGCCCTAGCGACTGTCAGCATGAAATCGCCACGAGCGTGATCGTTCGCGAAAAAAGCGATTCAGGGATCGTTTCAGCGGAATGCTTCTCCTTCTGCCGCTCCTGCTTTTCACTGCCGTCTGCTTCGCCGCGCAGCCGAATGTCATCCTCATCATCAGCGATGACCAGGGCTATCCTGATCTCGGCTGCATCGGCAGCAAGCCGCTCATCACGCCAAATCTGGACAAGCTGGCAGCGGAAGGTGTGCGCGGGACGAGTTTTTATGTGACGTGGCCGGCCTGCACGCCATCGCGTGGCAGCGTGCTGACGGGACGCTATCCGCAACGCAACGGACTCTACGATATGGTGCGCAACGACTTGGTGAACTTCGGCCACTTTTACCCACCGGAGGAGTATGCGGTGTCACCGGAGATGACGCTGGGGCTGGATGTGCGGGAGGTGACGATCGGCGACATGCTGCGCAAAGTCGGTTACGCGACCGGCTGCGTCGGCAAGTGGGACATGGGGCAGGCGAAACGCTTCCTGCCGCTGCAACGCGGCTTCGATTTCTTCTACGGCCACGGCAACAACGGCATCGACTACTACACACACGAGCGCTACGGCGTGCCGTCGCTGTTCCGCGGCAACCAGCGCACGGAGGAGGACAAGGGGACGTATGTGACCGACGTGTTCCGCCGCGAGGCGCTGCGATTCGTCGGCGATCATGCGGGAAAGAAGCCCTTCTTCCTCTATCTGGCCTTCAATGCGCCGCATGGGGCGTCGTCCTTCGGCAAAGGCACGGTCGAAGGCGGAAAGAAAACCGCCGAAGGCGTGCAGGTGCCGGAGAAATACGCCGCGCTGTATCACGGCAAAGTGAAGGATGAAAAAATCGCCCGCTACTGCGGCGCGGTGACGTGCATGGACGAGGCCATCGGCGCGCTGATGGAGTCAGTCGAAAAATCCGGCCAGAAGGACAACACGCTCGTCCTTTTCATGTCCGACAACGGCGGCAGCGGCAATGGCGGCAACGCGCCGCTCAAAGGCAGCAAGAGCACGATGTGGGAGGGCGGCCTGCGTGTGCCGTTCATCGCCTCCTGGCCGGGCAGACTGCCCGCCGGCAAAGTGACGGACGAATTCCTCACCTCGCTGGAGCTTGTCCCGACCCTCCTGGCCGCTTGTGAGGCGAAAGCGCCCGAGGGCGTGAAGCTCGACGGCTTTGACATGCTCCCCGCCTTGCGCGGTGAGGCTAAATCTCCGCGAACAGCGATGTTCTGGCAGCGCCGCAGTGACAAGGCCGCGCGCTTCGAGAACTGGAAGTGGCTCGAATCAGCCAAAGGCAGTGGCCTTTACGACCTGAGCACCGATCTAGGCGAAAAACACGATCTCACCGCCGAAAAACCCGAGATCGCAAAGCAGATGCGCGAGCGTTTCGCGAAGTGGCGTGCCGAGATGGACGCCAGCGAGCCACGCGGGCCATTCCGGGATTATTGAGTGCCGCAGGCTTCTCTCACATCTTGGCGGATCTTTCACATCCCTTGCGGAAATCGAAATGGCCGAAAAAAAATCGGGCAAAGCCCTGATTTTCTGCTAGTTGGCGGGCTTCCCTGCCCGCACCATGCCTGCACCAGACCGCATTCAATCCTCCATCACTGAGTGGAAGCAGATCATCGCTCCCTTTCAGGTTCCCTCCGTTCCACGGGCCACCTGGCAGATCGTGAACACTCTCGTGCCATATTTCGCTCTCTGGTACCTGATGTGGCGCAGCCTGTCGGTGTCCTATTGGCTCACGCTCGGTCTCGCCGTCGTCGCCGGGCTGCTGCTCGTGCGTGCGTTCATCATCTTCCACGACTGCTGCCACGGTTCCTATTTCAAATCAAAGAAGGCCAATGATATCCTCGGCTTCATCACCGGCATGCTCACCTTCACGCCCTACGGCCACTGGCGCTGGCAGCACAACGTCCATCACGCCACCTCTGGCGACCTCGATCGTCGCGGTGATGGTGACATCTGGACGATGACGGTGGAGGAATATGCCAAAGCTCCCCGCAAGCAGCGCTTCTTTTACCATATTGTGCGCAATCCCTTCGTGCTTTTCGTCCTCGGGCCGCTTTTTCTGTTCCTGCTCTACCAGCGTTTACCCTCGCCGCGTGCCAAGGGCAAGGATCGCGCCTCGGTGATGTGGATGAACCTCGCCGTCACGCTCATGGTCGTCGGCCTTTGCTGGCTGATGGGCTGGAAGGAATACCTCATGGTTCAGCTTCCGGTCACATTCGTCGCCGGTGCCGCTGGCATCTGGATGTTCTATGTGCAGCACCAGTATGAAGACACCTACTGGGAGGGCCGCGAAGGCTGGGACTACACCACCGCCGCCATCGAGGGCAGCTCCTTCTACAAGCTGCCGAGAATCCTCCAGTGGTTCACCGGCAACATCGGCTTCCACCACATCCATCACCTCAGCTCCCGCATTCCGAACTATCACCTGGAGCGCTGCCACTTTTCGCACCCGATGTTTCACACTGTGAAGCCGCTCACGCTGCTCTCGAGCCTGAAGTGCATCAACCTGCGCCTCTGGGACGAGAAAGGCCGCAAGCTGGTGAGCTTCCGCGACGCTAAAAAACTGCGCCAGCAAAACGAAGCGGACATCGGCCTCGCGGCGTAGTCTGTCGCGTGACCTCAGCGACCTTCCAGCTCAATCCAGAATTCCTTCCGCGTGGCGACCAGGCGCAGGCTATCGCGAAGCTGGTGAAGTCCCTGCAAGCTGAAAACCGGCACCAGACGCTACTGGGTGTCACTGGTTCAGGTAAAACCTTCACGATGGCGAATGTCATCGCGGAGATCGGCAGACCAGCGCTCGTCTTCTCGCACAACAAGACACTCGCCGCGCAGCTCTACTCGGAGTTCAAAAACTTCTTCCCGAACAATTCGGTCGAGTACTTCGTCAGCTACTTCGATTATTACCAGCCGGAGGCCTACATCGCCCGCACGGACACCTACATTGAGAAGGACAGCGCGGTGAATGACGAGATCGAGCGCCTGCGCCTCTCCAGCATGGGCGCGTTGCTCACACGACGGGACACGATTGTGGTGGCAAGCGTGAGCTGCATCTACGGCTTGGGATCGCCGGAAGACTACGAGGGCATGATGCTGCCGCTGCACACCGGGAAGCAGATGAGCCGCGAGGAACTGCTCACCAAGCTCGTGGACATGCTCTACGAGCGCAACGACTACCAGCTCCAGCGCGGCAAGTTCCGCGCACGCGGCGATGTGATCGAGGTCGTGCCCGCCTACCTCGAAAGCGAGGCCATACGCATCGAATTCTTCGGCGACGAGATCGACCGCATCAGCGCCGTGGACGTGCTCACCGGCAATGTGACGCTGAAACTGCCCAGCTACACGATTTTTCCCGCGAAGCAGTTCGTCACGCCCGGCGACAAGCTGCGCAAGGCCATCGTCGCCATCCGTGCGGAGATGGAGGAGCGCGTGGCATGGTTTGAAAAAGAAGGAAAGCTCCTCGAAGCGCAACGCATTAAGATGCGCACGCAGTATGACATCGAGATGATGCAGGAGATGGGTTTTTGCCAGGGCATCGAAAACTACAGCCGCCATCTCACCGGTCGTGCGCCGGGATCCACACCGGGCACGTTGCTGGATTTCTTCCCGGAGCCACCCATCGTTTTCGTCGATGAGAGCCACGCCACCATCCCGCAGATCGGCGGCATGTATGAAGGCGACAAATCACGCAAAACCGTGCTCGTGGAGCACGGCTTCCGTCTTCCCAGTGCGCTCGACAACCGCCCGCTGCGCTTCGAGGAATTCATGGGCAAGGTGGGCCAGCTCGTTTATGTCAGCGCCACGCCCGCACGCTTCGAGATGGAGAACAGCGTCGTCGGCAACGCGAAATACATCCCGAACAAGAAGCCCGACACCGGCATCCCCGCCGCATCACCCGGAAAAGCCGTGCGCGTCAGCGGCAGTGGCGAAACAGTCGAAAAATTCGATGTCTCGACGCGTGGCAGGGCGCTCGTCGTCGAACAAATCATCCGCCCCACCGGCCTGCTCGATCCCACCATCACCATCAAGCCGCTCAAAGGCCAGATTGACGAAACGATCGAGCTTTGCCGCCAGCGCATCGAAAAAGGCGAGCGCGTGCTCGTCACCACGCTGACCAAACGCACGGCGGAGGACCTCACCGACTACCTGCGCAATCTGGCGCTCAAAGTCCGCTACCTGCACAGCGACATCGGCGCTATCGAGCGCGTCGAAATCCTGCGCAGCCTGCGTGCGGGCGACTGCGACGTGCTTGTGGGCATCAATCTGCTGCGCGAGGGCCTCGATCTGCCCGAAGTCAGCCTGGTCTGCATCCTCGACGCCGACAAGGAAGGCTTCCTGCGCAGCGAAACCTCCCTCATCCAGACCGCAGGCCGCGCCGCACGTCACGTCGCGGGTGAAGTCGTGCTCTTCGCCGATTTACAGACGCAAAGCATCCAGGCGCTGCTCAACATCAGCCAGTATCGCCGCCGTGTGCAGAGCGAGCACAACGAGAAACACGGCATCACGCCGCAGACCGTGCGCCGCGCCGTGCAGGAAAGCCTGCACATCCTCGGCAAAGCCCGCGAGATCGAGGAAAACGTCGTGAAGGAAGGCGGTGGCGATTACGCCATCACCGAAACCATCCGCGAACTTGAAGAGGAAATGGCCGAGGCCGCCATGAAGCTCGAATACGAACGTGCCGCCCTGCTGCGCGACCAGATTCGCGAATTGAAAAAACGTGCTGGTTTCAACACCGATGACAGCGGCTCCATCCCGCCACGCCAGGAAGTCAGCTACAGCAAACCGAAGCGCGGTGGGGGCAAGAAGCGGAAGTTTTGAGACGCTCACAGAATCTCATGAAACGACGTTCATTCCTCCTCGCCTGCGGCACGGCCGCTTTCGCCGTTGACAGTCGTTCTAGGCTGCGCATCGGCCAGATCGGTGCCGAGCATGCGCATGCGGCTGGGAAAATGGCGGCGATGCGTTCTTTGACGGACATTTGGGAGGTCGTGGGCGTGGCTGCGACGAAGAGTTATGACGGTGTGAAAACGATGACAGTCGAAGAACTGCTCGCCACGCCGGACTTGAAGGCCGTGGTGGTTGAAACGCGCGTCGAGGACTCCTGCGCGGCCGCGTTACGTTGCATTCAGGCCGGCAAGCATGTGCATCTGGACAAACCGGGCGCACTCAATCACGACGAATTCAAAACCATGCGGCTGGAGGCGGAAAAACACGGCCTGACCGTGCAGATGGGTTACATGCTGCGCTACAATCCGGCGTTTGAACTGCTGTTCCAAGCCGTGCGTGAGGGATGGCTCGGCGAGATCACTGAAATCGACGCCGCGATGGGCAAGCTGGCTGACGGCGGAACACGCGCTGGCATTGGGCAGCTCGAAGGCGGCGGCATGTTCGAGCTCGCCTGCCACGTCATCGACGCGGCGCTCGCGATTCTGGGCAGACCGGCTGCGGTGACCAGTTTTTCCACACCAACACGCGATGTCGGCGTGAAGGACAATCAAATGGCCGTACTGCAGTATCCGAAGGCCACGGCGGTGATTCGCTGCAATCACGTCGATCCGTTCGGCGGGCCACGTCGTCGTTTCAACGTGACCGGGACCGAGGGAACCTTCGAAATCCTGCCGCTGGAGAGCGGAAAGGTGAATCTGTCGCTGACCAAGGCACGCGGCATTTACAAGAAAGGCACGCAGGCATTCCAACTCGACGTGCCGAAGGACCGCTATGCCGGAGAATTCACTGATCTGGCGAAGGTCCTGCGCGGGGAGAAAAAACTCGCATGGGACGCCGCGCATGACATCGCCGTGCATGAGACGGTGCTGCGTGCGTCCGGCATGTGGAGGTGACTCACTGCGTCGCGAATTTCGTCAGCAGGCCGCGTTTGCGGGTGAGATTGAGCACCCAGACGAACAGCCACCCGGCGAGGGCGAGGTAGATCACGTTCAGACCACCGGCGATCCAGAGATGGCTCCAGTTCATGGAGCCTGTCTTCATGACCTCGCGCATGCCTTCAAACACCGGCGTGGCGGGGAAGCACCAGGCGAAAGGCTGCGCCCACGACGGCATGTCCTCGACGCGGTAGAACACACACACGACCGGCTGGATGAAAAACGGCACGGCCCAGGCGAGCGACTCGGCGGCCTGCCCCCAGCGCAGGATGAGCGCGGTGGAGATCATGCCCAGCGCCCAGCCGAAAACCATGAGGTTCAGGAAGAACGGCAGCAGCCACCACTGAAGCTGGAAGATGTTGAAGGAGTAGCCGATCCACGACACGAGGCCCATCACGACACAGGTGACGAGGATGCGCAGGAAGCCGACGACGAATGTGGCGCCGAGGTATTCCGCCGTGCGCACGGGCGCGACGAAGACATTCAGCAGATTGCGCGTCCACACGTCCTCCAGGAACGAGATCGCCACGCCCTGCTGCGCACGAAAAAGAATGTCCCACAGGATCATCGCTCCGAGGAAGAAGATGATGAAGCCGCCGAACTGCGGATCGCTGTTCTTCTGGATGAAGACGGTGACGTTCCCCCACACGACGAGATCGACGAGCGGCCAGAACACCAGCTCCACCAGGCGCATCGGCGTCCGTGAGTAGAGGAACAGGTAGCGCATCACGAGGGCGCTGATGACACGGAAGCTCATGATTCTTTCTCCTTTTCGGGCTCGTCCACGATCTCTCCGTCGCGGGCGATCTTGATGAAGACATCCTCCAGCGAGCTGCCGCTGGAGCGGGCGACGATCTCCGCCGGCGTGCCTTCGCAGACGATCCTGCCTTTGTGCAGGAAGATGACGCGGTCGCAGACCTCCTCGATGTCACGCATGTTGTGGGAGGTGTAGAGGATGCCGATGTGGCGCTCGCGCTGCACTTTGCGCACGACTTTGCGCACCTTGTCGGCGATGTCGGGATCGAGCGACGCCGTCGGCTCGTCGAGCATGAGCAGCTCCGGATCGTTGAGGAAGGCTTTGACGAGGTTCACGCGCGTGGACTCGCCGGCGGAGAGCTGCCCGGTGACGCGCTTCTGCAGGTGCGTGATTTCGAGCAAGTCC
Organism: uncultured Prosthecobacter sp.; assembly: GCA_964421275.1. Lineage (GTDB taxonomy): Bacteria > Verrucomicrobiota > Verrucomicrobiia > Verrucomicrobiales > Verrucomicrobiaceae > Prosthecobacter. Next base: position 121,708 of record CAYQWE010000006.1, on the reverse strand, counting down.
ATCAATTCGGCGATCTTCTGCTTCGGATCCGGCACGCCGTAGATGCGGGCGAAGACGCTGAGGTTCTGCCACACGAGCAGATTGCCAGGCAGCGCGGTGTAGGCGGAGGAAAAATTCGCACGGCGGAGGATCTCGATGCGGTTCGCGTGCAAGGGCAGGCCGAAGGCGTTCAATTCGCCCGAGGTGGGCAGCGTGAGGCCGAGCAGGCAGTTCATCGCGGTCGTTTTACCCGCGCCGTTCGCGCCGAGCAGGCCCAGCACCTCACCGCGATGTAGCTTGAAGCTGAAACCGTCGATCGCCTTCACGCCATCGAACTCACGCGTGAGTTCGCGGGCTTCGAGAATGACTTCGCGGGCGGCGGCGGCGGACATGCGTTTTAGAGAGACTCTTCGATGGGCAGCTTGCCGTTCCACGCGCAGATGAACATGGTGCCGGGCTTGGTGGTGCTGGGGCGCAGCATCACCTTGCCGCCGCCTTCCTCGATCATGAGCTGGCCGGCGGCGATGTCCCACAGGCTGATCTGCTCCTCGACATACGCATCGAGGCGGCCGCAGGCGATGTAGGCCATGGCGAGCGCGGCGCTGCCGAGCATGCGCGTCTTGCGCACCTCGTAAGCGATGCGCTTGTAGCGCTCAAAGCCGAGATCGAGCGCCTCCTTGCTCTTCGAGAAGCCGACCGTGACGACGGCCTCGGCCATTTCACTGCGGTTGCTGACGCTGACGGTTTTGCCATTCAGCTTCGGCTTCTCCCCACGCACGACGGTCCAGGTTTCGGCCTGGTTCGGATCAAAGATGACGCCGATGAGCAGTTCTTTTGACTCACGTTTGCGGGCGGCGATGGAGACGCAGTAGTGCGGGATGCCGAAGAAGAAATTCACCGTGCCGTCGATGGGATCGACGATCCATTCGATGTCGCCATTGCCGCCGGTCTCGCCGCCTTCCTCGCCGAGGATGGCGTGATCTGGGAATCGAGCGAGAATCATCTCGGTAATGAGCTTCTGGCTGCGCACATCGAGCTCTAGCTTGATGTCGTGGCGCTGCATCTCGTTCACCGTGAGCTCGGAGCCGAAGTTGTCTTTGATCATCTTGCCCGCAGCGTGCGCGGCTTCGGTGGCGGTGGCGAGGAGTTCTTTCACTTCGGGTCGTTGGGGGCTGAGAGCTGGGTGATGTGCGCGATCAATTCGCGTGCGAGGGCGGTCTTCGACTGTCGGGGGAGTGACATCGTGCGGCCGCCGGGGAGGCAGAGGGTGACTTCGTTTTCCGCGCTGTCAAACCCGATGCCCGTCTGCGACACGTCGTTCGCGATGATCATGTCGCAGCCTTTGCGCTCCAGCTTCTCCTTCGCGTGGGCGATCACGTTCTCCGTCTCGGCCGCGAAACCGACGAGCAAGCCGCAGAAGCCGAGTTTCAAGCGCGCGGAGCCGAGAATGTCCTCCGTGCGCTCGAGTTCGAGTGTGAGCTTGTCCGCGGTCTTCTTCAATTTCTGCGCCACGACATGCACGGGCCGGTAATCGGCCACCGCCGCGCTGAAAATGGCCGCGTCGCAGCCACTGAGGTAGATCCGCACCGCTTCGAACATCTCGCGCGCGGTTTCCACCTTGATCAAGGTCACGCCTTCCGGTGCTGGAATCGTCACCGGACCGGAAATGAGCACGACTTCATGTCCGGCCTCGCATGCAGCCTCGGCAAGCGTGTAACCCATGCGCCCGGATGAACGGTTTGAGAGGAACCGCACCGGATCAATCGGCTCGCGCGTCGGGCCGGCGGTGATGAGAAAGCGCATGGCCGAACGTCCAGAGTCAGAGGACGGCGGTCAAGCGGCAGTCAGCCGCCGGGAACGGTCATCTGCCTGCCGTTGTCCTTCGCGCCGAGTTTGATGAAGAATGGCACGGCGCGTCGGGCCCAGTCGTCGGCATCAGGAAAGTCCCCGGCACCGCCGCCGAAGGTGCTGCGCAGCATGTCGGTGTCGATGATGCCTGGATTCATCGGGATCACGGCCACTTTGCCGCCCGTGTCCTGCGCCGTGGCCATGCTGAGGCCCTCGATGGCGTATTTCGTGGCGCAATACGGTGCCACCTCCACCGCCGTGCAGCGTCCCCAGCCGGAGGAAAAATTCACGATCACACCGCCGCCGCGTTTCAGCATCGCGGGAAGCAGATGACGCATCATGGCAGCCGGGCCTTTGATGTTGATGTCGATGATACGGCTGAACTCCTCCGCGCCCGTTTCCCATAGTGGAGCATTCGGATTGATGATAGCCGCGTTGTTCAACACGAGGTCCGGCGGGCCGAACTGCTTCAAAATGGCAGCGCAAAACGCGGTGACATCGGCCTCACGCGAGACATCACAGGTTTGGAAAAGATGCGGCGCGGCAAACTGACGGCTCAACTCGGTGGTGTGCTTCTCATTGCGTCCACAACCGGCGATCTGCCACCCAGCATCGACGAAACGCGGAATCATCGCACGGCCAAGGCCGCGCGTGCAGCCGGTGATGACGACGATTTTGGGTTTCATGCCCTCGAAACTTCAATCCTCGTCCGCCGAGGGATCAAAGGGCTTGTTGAACTTCGGCCCGCGCTCGCCGCCGTAGGTTTCGCGCAGGTATTCATCCCCCTCGCTCTTCTTCCGCCGGATGTTCTTCGGTGCCACGAGATTCCCGATGCGGCGACGCTCGGCGCGACCGGCCTGCCATTGCTCCCAAGTCCAGTTGCGCTCGGGGCTGGATTTGAGTTTCGAGGGTGTCATGGCTCCACAGTAGTTCATGAACTGGATTTTGCCAGTTCTGCCTCCACCTCGGCCTTCACCGTCTCAAACTCGGCCAGACAATGATCTTTGGGGCAGGCGGCAATACGCCGTGCTTCTTCCCAATCGATGGGAATGCGCCCGGCCAGCACAGCGGCCATGAGCTTCTTTGCACAGTTATCATCTTTCTCATCGTAACCGCTGCAATAGCACCGTGCTGCATACACACGTCCGGCCAGTGCGTCTTCGACCGGAATCAAACGAACCTCGCCATGCGGAGTGTCGATCCGCGAAAACGCCTTGTCTGATCGATAATCAATCTCGCCCAGCAGATCGACCCACAAGCCCTCAATGCCCCAGCTTTTGCCACCGTGAGACTGGATGCCGGGAATCTGCCTCATGATTTCCTGTTGCTGCTCTTCCGTTGGCTGCGGCCAGCCGGCCCAGCAAATGTCGGTGTCACCGGACATGTAGGCGCCATCCGTGTAGAACTCGATGGCTGATCCGCCGACAACCACGGGCTCGAACCCACGCTCGCGGAACAATTCAGAGACCAGTCCTGCCAGCAGCAACGATTTGGCGTTCAAATCCGACTCCTGCCGGATGACAGCGAGGGCGGAAGTGATTTCGGAGGTGGTCATCGTTGGGTAGCTTCGATTGTGAATCGAAGCATAAGCCGAAACGGCTTCGATTGGCAATCGAAGCTACTCGGCGGCCTTCTCGACTTCATCCCACGGAATCTCTGACAGTTCCGCGTTGGGATTGCGGCGTTCGAAGTAGTTGATGGCCCATGGGTCGCTGAAGAAGACGACCCAGCGGTTTTCGGCGTCCTGGGCGGTGGTGACGCCGCCGGGGATGTCGAAGTCTTCGATGCTGCCGCCGTCTTTGGTGCGGACCCAGCGCAGGACGGTGTAGGGGGCGTTTTCGAGGCGGCTTTGAGCATTGTATTCGCTTTCGAGGCGGAATTGCACGACTTCGAACTGCAGCGGGCCGACGGCACCGAGAAGCGGAACACGTTGTCCGGCGTGCGGCTGGATGAACTGCTGCACGACGCCTTCGCTGAGGAGCTGCTCCATGCCTTCGCGGAAGCGCTTGTAATGCGCGGTGCTGGGGTTGTGCAGGTAAGCGAAGACTTCGGGCGCGAAGCGCGGGATTTCGTCAAATTTGAGCTTCGGATCAGTCGAAAGCGTGTCACCGATGCCGAAGCCGTAATTGCCGACGATCCCAACCACATCACCTGCATAGGCATCGTTCACGGTTTCGCGGTCTTGAGCGAAAAGTTTCTGTGAGTTGGCGAGGCGGACAACTTTACCGGTGCGCGTGTGCGTGACCTGCATGTCGCGCTCGAACTTGCCGCTGACGATGCGGATGAAGCTCATGCGGTCGCGATGACGCGGATCCATGTTCGCCTGGATTTTGAAGACGAAGCCGGAGAAGCCTTCGCTCGTCGGCTCGATGATGCGGCCGTCATCCGCTTTGCGCGGTTTCGGCGGCGGGGCGAGATCGAGGAAGCCGTCGAGGAGCAGTTGCACGCCGAAGTTGTTGCTGGCGCTGCCAAAGAAGACCGGCGTGAGCTCGCCGCGGTCAATCGCGCAGCGGTCGTAGGCGTGGCCGGCGCCGTCGAGCATCTCGATCTCCATCTTGGCCTGCTCCAGCGCGTCGGAAGCGACGTGCTGGCCGATGAAATCATCGTCGAGACCGCCGACTTTCTCCGGCGCACGATACGCGCCATGCACGGTGCGCTCAAAGAGATGCACGTCGCGTTTGATGCGGTCATAAACACCGCGGAACTGCTGGCCGAGGCCGAGCGGCCAGTTGATCGCGCAGGCGCCGATGCCGAGCACGGTTTCCAGCTCGTCGAGCAGCGTCAAAGGCTCGCGGGCAGGCCGGTCGAGCTTGTTCATGAAGGTGAAGATCGGCACGCCGCGGCGGCGGCAGACCTCGAAGAGTTTTCTCGTCTGCGCCTCGATGCCTTTACCGGCGTCAATAACCATGATCGCGGCATCGACAGCGGTGAGCACGCGGTAGGTGTCCTCGGAGAAGTCCTTGTGACCCGGCGTGTCGAGCAGGTTCACAATGCTGTCCTTGTACTCGAATTGCAATACGGTGGAGCTGACGGAGATGCCGCGCTGCTTTTCGAGCTCCATCCAGTCCGAAGTCGTCGCACGCTGGTTTTTGCGAGCCGTCACCGAACCCGCGAGTGCGACGGCACCGCCGTAAAGTAGCAGCTTTTCAGTGAGCGTCGTTTTGCCGGCGTCCGGGTGCGAAATGATCGCGAAGGAGCGACGGCGGGCGATTTGGGCTTCGTGGGGCATGAGGGGCGGCGTTCATGCCTCAGCGGAGGCATGGATGCAAGTTCTGGTGACAGTTCACACGGAGGTGTAGTGGATGCGTGAGTCTAGGTCTGGCCACCCCGTGCCGGGAGAAATTCGTCAAGGTGTCCGTGGCATGATCCCTGGGATTGTGTCTTGTGCGTTTTGCTGCTGTATTTTGCGTGGAGAAGCGTTGATAGACATTCCCAGACCTATTAGTTACAGACTGTCATGCCAACTTCCGAAGACCGTAAAGACCAGATCACCAAGGCTCTCAAACGCTGCAACGAGGCCGCCGTGGCTGCCGCGCTGCGTTTTGAGGAAACACGAAACGTAGATGAGTTGCCCGCCATCATCCTCGGCGTGCTGGAGCGTGATGCCGCGAATCCCAACCCAGCAGGCATCGCCGCCGCCACGGACGACTCGAAGCTGATGGAGGACATCGGTATGGACTCCTTCGGCATGATCGAGGTCGTGATGACTGCCGAGGAGGTATTCGGCATCACGGTGGCGACGGAGGAGATGGGAGACATCCGTACGCTTGGCGAGCTGAAGACATTTCTCCGTGCGAAGCTCGCATGAACCGCGTCGTTGTCACCGGCCTAGGCTTCATCTCCAGCATCGGCAACAGCCGCGCAGCCGTGCTCGAAAGCCTGCGTGCGGGGCACTGCGGCATCGAGGTGATGCCGGAACTCGCCTCGTCGAATGATCGTGTGAAACTCGCCGGCACGGTGAAGGGATTCACCTTCCCGAGCGCCGACCCGCTCGATTGGACGTTTCCAGAATCTCTTGGATTGCAGTTCACCCGTGCGCAGATGCGCACGCTCGTCCCAAACGCGGTGTTCGCTGCGGCCGCGATGAATGAGGCCATCCAGGACGCGAATCTCGACGCCGCGGCCGTCTCCTCGCCGCAGACCGGACTCTACTGCGCCTCCGCAGGCTCGTCGTGGATGACGCATGTCGCGCTAGATTCTGTTTTGACCCGTGGCCCCGCTCGCACCTCAGCGCCGATGGTGGTCACGGGCATGCCGAACTCGCTGCATCTCAATCTCACGGCGAAGTTTGCCATCAAGGGGGCCTCCGTCGGCTTCAGCAGTGCCTGCGCGTCCTCCGCGCACGCGCTGGGCAGTGCCTGTGATCTGATCCGGATGGGGCGGCAGAAAGTCATGTTTGTCGTCGGTGCGGAGGACTGTCATCTGTGCAACATTCTGCCCTTTGCTTCGCTGCGTGCTTTGAGCGCCCAAAGTGATCCTGCGCTCGCTCCACGGCCCTTTGATGTGAACCGTGACGGCTTTATCGTCACTGGTGGTGGAGCCGTGCTGGTGCTGGAGGAAGCCGGGCACGCGGCCGCGCGCGGTGCGGCTGTTTACGCCGAGGTCAAAGGCTGGGGACAGGCGTCCGACGGCTACGATGTCGTCGCGCCCGACCCTAGCGGCAGTGGTCTTGCGCGCGCGATGGCAAATGCCCTCGCCGACGCAAAAATAGACGCTGAGGCTGTCGATTACATCAATGCGCACGCCACTGCGACGAGCGCTGGCGACACTGCCGAGATCAACGCGTTGAAGACGGTTTTCACCGGTGGCAGGCACCCCAAGGTCAGCAGCACCAAGGCGCTCACCGGCCACGGCCTCAGCCTCGCTGGTGCCTTGGAGGCCGGTATTTGCTGCCTCTCAATCCGTGAAGGCTTTATGCCCGTTTCAGCCAAGATTCAACAACTCGACCCGGCCTGCGAAGGCGTCCAGATCCTCACTCAACGGTGTAACGAGGCTCCGCGCGTGGCGATGAGCAATTCCAGCGGCTTCGGTGGGGCGAACGTGGCATTGCTGCTTGCGGCACCTTGATGATCAGGGGCGCGGCTTCGGCGCAGGGAGCGGTGGGGACTCAGGTTCGAAGTCGAGCACGTCCTGGTGCGTGCGCAGAGCTTTGCGGGCCTTGTCGAAGAAGGAGGTGAGATCCTCGCGGTTCATCTGCTGCTTGTCGTCGATGTAGGCGTGCAGTTTCTGGATTTGCGCGTCGGCGTCGAGATTTACGCCGGCCATGGACCTTTGGGCACCGGCGTAAACCGTGGTGAATTTCCCCTGGGCCTTCTCGAAGGCGTCCTTCGCGCCCTCTTGGCGGAGGTACTCCTTCTCTTGCTCGCGGAACTCCTTGCTGAAGAGGCGCTTGAAGAAGCCCCCTTTTGGTTTTTCGAGCTGTTTGCCCGCCTGCGCCTCGAAGTAGTTCGCCAGCTCCTGGAACTCCTGCATCGGCTTCTGATATTGCTTCTTCAGATAGCCGAGGCCGGTGGTGATGACGGTGAGCTTTTCGACCTCCGCTTTGGAGAGCGTCTGACCCGCCTTCACCTTGTCCTCCAGCAGGTCGATGTATTGCAGCGTGGTCTTGTTGCCCTCGAAGATGTTTTCAAACTCCTTCGCGGCTGTGGCGAGGCGTTTGCGCTCGCCCTTACGGAGCTCGTCGATTTTTTTCTCGTGCTCGTCGTTGATCGCGGTGATCATTTTCTGATGCTGGGCAGCCTGGGCATCGAGCGCGCTTTTGAACTCGGCCTCCTTGGCCTTCACGGCCTCCTCGTGCGCGGCATTGCTGCTCTCCAGCTCGGCACGGGCCGCCTGCAAGTCCGTGCGTGATTGGAAAAGGAACCAGCCCAGCACACCAGAGGCGAGGAAGCTGAGCACGAGCAAGGCAGTGAGATTTTTGAGAGCGTTCATGATGAAGTGATGATCTTGAGGATGCACCTGCGCGCAACCGCATTCGATGCGTCGTTTTTGCGTGCGAGTCCCAGGCACCGCCCGCGCTCTGGCGTAACCATCAGCATTGATTCAAGTCCGGCAGGCTGCTAGGGCTGGGGGAAATCCAGCGTCTAGTTTCTTCAGATGTCTTCCTCCACCCGCCCCACCGTTGTCCGTCATCAAATCCTCACTGCGGCAACCGTGGTGGCATTCCTGATGTATCTGGACCGGATCTGCCTAGCGAACATCATCGGCTCCGATTCGTTCCAAAAACATCTCCACCTAGACGGCTGGCAGATGGACTGGGTCAAAGGAGCTTTCTTCTGGGCGTATGCGCTCGCACAGGTGCCCGCAGGCTGGATGAGCGACCGCTTTGGATCGCGGGTGCTGATCACCACTTACATCGCCCTGTGGTCGGTTTTCACAGTGCTGACGAGTTTTTCCGTGGGTTTTGTGACATTGATGCTGACGCGGCTGGGCTGTGGTCTGGCGGAGGCCGGTTACTATCCGGCTAGCAGCGGACTGATGACGCGCTGGGCGCACATCGAGTCGCGTGGTTTCGCTAGCAGCATTATTTCCTGGGGGGGGCGTGTAGGCGGAGCGTTAGCCCCCGGGTTGACGGCGTTTGTGATCCTGCAGGCGGGTGACTGGCGCTGGGCCGGATGGCTTTACGGTCTCGCCGGTGTCGTGGTCGCGTTAGGCTACTGGCGTGTTTTCCGCGAGCATCCGCGTCTGCATCCACGCTGCAATGAAATGGAGGTCGCACTGTTGGCTGAGGGCCGCGGGGAATTCCTGCCGGCGAAGGATCCGCCGAGGAGCTTCCCGCTGAAGGCCGCGTGTTCTAGCGGCAATCTCTGGCTGGCAAACAGTGTGCAATTTTTCACCAACATTGGCTGGGCTTTCCTCATCCTGTCGCTTCCCGATTATCTGAAGCAGGTGAAGGGGCTCGATGACGGCCCGGCAGGACTCATCACCACTTGCGCCCTGTCGATCGGCATTCTCGCACTTCCCTTGGGCGGTTGGATGACGGACAGCCTCGCTCGGCGCTTGGGTCGGAGGCTGGGGTATGTGCTACCGATGTCGCTCACGAAATTCGTCGCCGCAGGGCTTTATCTGCTCGCACTGCGAATGGATTCCACATGGGGGATCGCGGTCGTGTTCGGACTGGTGACGTTCTTCACCGACCTCGGCCTGCCTGCGATGTGGACCTTCATGCAGGACGTCAGCGGCAGATATCAGGCGCAACTCTTTGGCTGGGGTAACATGTGGGGAAATTTTGGCGCGGCGATCATGCCGGTGTTGTTCTCGGCGGTGTTGAAGGCATTCGACACCAATCACGACTTCCACGAAGGCGTGTGGCTCTGTGCGGCGGCATTTGTGCTCGCGGGAACCTCAGCGTTGTTTGTGAACGCGGAAAAACCCGTGGTCCAACAGGGTCTTTGAAGCCCCCTCGTTGAACCACGGGTCGGGAAAAATCAACTACAGATGGCTTACCAGCCGCCTTCGTCCCCGCCGCCACCACGATTGCCGCGGTCAAAGCGCTTGCCACCACCGCCGCCACCGCCGTAGCCGCCGCGTCCACCGCCGCCACCGCCGTAACCACCACGGCCACCGCCGCCACCACCGTAGCCGCCACGGCCACCACCGCCACCGCCAAAACCACCGGGGCGCTCTTCACGCGGACGGGCTTCATTGATGGCGAGCTTGCGGCCCAGGAATTCCTGGCCGTTCTGCGCGTTGATCGCGGCATTCATGGCCTCGGGGGAGTCCATCGTCACGAAGGCAAAACCACGCGGACGGCCACTTTCGCGGTCCATCGGCAGGAAGACTTCGGTGACGCCACCGTATTGAGAGAACAGCTCGCGGACATCTTGTTCCTGAGCGGCAAAGGGCAGATTGCCCACATACATCTTGGTATTCATATCGTTGTTGAGTGCGGCTACTATCTTCGTGCCAGAACTCGTGAACACCAACGCTTGAATCACCTGATGAACAACTGAGCCTGACCCTTAACAGGTGACCTGAGGCGCTTTATCGCCCGAAACGTGCCAAAGGCAAACGAATCTTTTTTCTATGTGCGTTCCATCGCCTCATTCTTGAGTGACCCGCGCCTCGGACAGTTGCCTTATCGGACTCCAGCCAGCAGGCAGCAGTTCATCAGCGACTCGCCCCGGAGCCACCAGGCTCTCATTCCTCATGGACATGACGCACAACACACGCGTGTGGACCCGTGACCGCGCAGCATCAAGCCAACTAGCACACCCAAAGGTGGGCGACCACGGCGCGGCGCGCAGCTAGGCAATGCAAAAGCAGAGCGCAAAAAGCTTAACAATAGGACTAAGGGCTAAATCGGTTGACACTTCAATGGCAACCAGCGATCACGCCTTATGAAGAGCCTCGTCACTCTGCACGTCGCGCTCAGCATCCTCGCTGCGGCTGCGCAAGCCGCAGATGCCGAAACACAGCCCGGCGAGCTGCAGGCCGGATTCGCGCAGGTGGACATCACGCCCACGGAACCGGTGGTGCTGGCAGGCTCGCCGAGCCGACTGCTGTCCACTTCGATCAAGCACCGGCTGTATGCGCGGGCGCTGGTCTTGTCCGATGGGCGGCAAAAGATCGCCTTCGTCACTCTGGACACGCTGAAGTATCCCGTGGAGCACTCCGAGCGTGCGCGGCGGCAGATTGAGAAGAGCACGGGCATCCCTGCGAGCCATGTCATCATCTGCTCATCGCACACGCATCGCGGGCCGTTGTGGAGTTACTATCCCGATCAGCTCGTCACGCCCATCGCCGAGGCGGTGGCAAAGGCGGCGCAAACAACGACGCCGTGCCGCCCTGGCATGGCCAAATGCCGCGCGGAAGGCGTGAGCGAATGCCGCCGCGTCATCAAGGACGGTCACGCGTGGAATCGCTGGCAGTTGAAACCGGACGAGCGCGACAAGTATCCCGCCGAAGGCCCGTCTGATCCCGAGTTCGACGTGCTCGCGCTCATGGGCGCGGATCAGAAGTGCAAGGCCGTGCTTTACAACTTCGCCTGCCATGCCACCAACACGCGCGACCTGAGCGTCTCCGCCGATTTCCCCGGCGCGGTGCAGCAATACGTCCGCGATCATCTCGGCTACGACGTGCCCGCGCTCTTCCTGACCGGCGCCTGCGGCGATGTGAATCCGATCTACTCGATCAAAGAGGAGGTCTTCGGCGAAAAGCTGGGCGGCGAGATTGTGCGCGGCCTGGGACATCTCGAATACATCGCGCGGCCCACGCTGTCGCTCGAAGCGCGTGAGTTTGCGATGCCTGGCCGCGAGAACCCCGAGTTCAAGGAGGCTGAAATCGCGCGGAACTGGCCCGGCCAGCTCGAGCACTACCGGAAAGCCTTCGCCGACATGCTGAAGCGTGCGCGGCCGAGCTACCCCTACTTCATCACCGGCATCCGCATCGGCGACGACTTCGCCATCATCACGAACGCGAACGAACTCTTCTGCGGCATCGCCATCGACATCAAAAAGCAGTCGCCCTTCAAGCACACGATGACCGTCGAGCAGACCAACGGCGCCTACGGCTACGTCCCCACCACGAAGGCCTTCGAAGGCGGCAGCTACGAGACGTGGTTCGGCGAGCACTCCCACCTCACCATGAAGGCTGCCGAGATCATCCAGCGTGAGTCACTCGACATCCTTGACCGCCTGAAGAAGAGTCACACGATCACCCGAGCGGCTCTGCCAGCGCGGTGCCGATGCCGGTTCTGCCGTAGCCGTTGCCGCAGTAAAAGAGGCGGAGCTTGTCTCCCTCACGGATGACATTGGGGTAGCAGGTCATCTCTTTCTCCCACTTCGCGGGGCCGGGCGGGAGGGAAAGATTCTCACCGGGTGCCCCGCGCTCCCAGGTGAGGCCGTCGGCGCTGGCGGCCTCGCAGATGGAGTAGGCACCGAACTGTGTGCCGATGCCGGCGTAGATGGCCCGCCAGCCGCCCGCCACGGGCCAGACATTCAGCGCGATGGTGGCGGCGTTTTCATACGCGGCCTCGCGGCGCGGGCTGAGCACGAGGCGCTTGTCCTCCCAGGTGATGCCGTCGTGCGAATGGGCGATGACGCTGTGCTTTTCCTGATGCACGAGGAGGTCCTTGCTCGGCGTGCCGTTCGCCAGGGTGTGGTGCATGCGGTAGAGGATGCGGCCGCCGGGCTGCGGCAGCTCGATGATGCGCGCACCGCCGGCGACGCCCTTGTTGTGCGGCCACTGCGGGAAGCCGTCCCCACGCAGCACGGGCTCCGTGCTGTGGCGGGTCCAGGTTTTCAAATCCGTGCTGGTGTGCAGGCCGATGCCCGCGAAGGCCTGGAGCCCGTCCCCCTTCACGGCGCGGCCGGTGTGGTAAAGGTGCCACTTGCCGCCGATGCGGTGCACGCAGGGCAGCACGCACCAGCGCTCGTCGAAGGCGCCCTGGCCGCCGAGATCGAAGAGCGGCCCGTGGCGCTCCCAGGAGGTCACGTCGTCGAGCGGGCAGGTGGCCAGGCAGACGCGGCGGGCGTTTTTCGCATCTCCCCCGGCATAGAAGAGCCAGTAGCGGCCCTCGTGGGCGATGACGTGCGGGTTCATGCAGCAGGTGGCGTCAAACCAGCCGCCGTTGACGGGGAAGACGGGATTGCGCGCATCACGCCGCCACTGATGGACGCGGAAGGGCGCCGCGGCACCGCGTGCGGGTGCGGGTGCGGCCATGGGCAGGGCGAACGCGGTGGTGTGGAGGAAGGCGCGGCGGTTCATCTCAGATTGATACGCTTTGCGGGACACAATACTGAGTGGCACAGCGTTGAAAATAATCATCTCCACTCATCCACACCATGACGCACTCTATCTTCACCCGCCTGCTCCTCATCGCTGTCATCTCCGCCGTCTCGCTGGCGGATGGGTTGGCGCAAAACGCGGCCATGCGCTCGCTGGATGATCTCCGCGCCGCCCGGGCGAAGCTGGCGGCGAAACCGCGCCGTCTCATCGCCAACAACGACGGCTGTGACGCGCTGTATTTCCCGAAGGACAAGGAGCCGACGGCGAAGAATTTCATCGACAGGCGCACCGCCGTGCTCGCGGGTTCGCAGGTGGGCACGGTGTCGTATTGCTCCATCAGCTCCGGCTTCGGCTTCTTCACTCACAATACCAAGGCGGGCGAGGTGCTCGCGCGGCAGCCGGTGGATTACGGCCTGCGGCCCGATGCGAAGAACATCACCGCCGATCTCATCCGCCAGGGCACCGACACGCTGCGCGCGGTGACGGACTTCGCCCACGCGAACGGGTTGGAGTCCTTCTGGTCCATGCGCATGAATGACACGCACGACCTCGAGCACCGGCCGGAGAAGCCCTACTTTCTCTTTCCGCAGTTGAAGGCGGATCATCCCGACTGGCTGGTGGGCGAGACGGCAAAGCGCACACCCTACGGGCGCTGGAGTTCCGTCGATTACGCACGCGCCGAGGTGCGTGATCTCGCTTTCCGCTTCATCGAGGAAGTCTGCCGCGACTACGATGTGGATGGCGTGGAGCTCGATTTCTTCCGCCACCTCTGCTACTTCAAAAGCACGGCGAATGGAGGCAAGGCGAGCGCCGAGGAAGTCGCCGCCATGACCGATCTCATGCGCCGCGTGCGCCGTATGACCGAGGAGACCGGCCTCAAGCGCCAGCGCCCCATCCTCGTGGCCATGCGCCTGCCCGACTCCACCGGCTTCAGTCTCGACATGGGCTTTGATCTGGAGACCTGGCTCAAGGAAGGGCTCATGGACATCCTCGTGACCACCGATTACTTCCAGCTCAATCCCTGGAGCCACAGCGTGGAGCTGGGGCATCGCCACGGCGTGAAGGTCTATCCCGCGCTCACCGATCCGCGGGTGAAGGATGAATCCCGCTTCCTGCGCAAAGGCGATGCCGCCTACCGCGCCCGCGCCGCCAATGCCTGGGCCTCCGGCGCGGACGGCCTCTACCTTTTCAATCTCTACGACATCGACCGCGAGTCACCGCTCTGGCGTGAGCTGGGCGATCCCGCCGCGCTCGCCTTCACGGACAAGGACTACTTTCTCACCGACCTCAGCGGCAAACCCACCATGTGGCTGGCCAATGGCAACGAGTATCAGACCATCCCCAACGTGACGCCGGAGAAACCCGCCGCGCTCAGCGTGCGGCAGGCCTTTGAGACCACGCTGAATGTGGCGGACGATCTGCACGCCGCTGCACGCGCCGGCCATGCCGCCACCGCCACGCTGCATCTCGAGCTCCCCGGCCTGGAGCACGCCGGCGGCGTGCAGGTCACGCTCAACGGCCATGCCCTGCCGGAGGGAAAACTCAAAAGCGGCTGGCTGGACATTCCGGTGGCCGCCGAGCACCTGCGCCAAGGCGGCAACGCCCTCGCCATCCGTCTGCTGCCCACCGCCACGCCGGGCAGCGAGGCATGGAGCGTCATCTACGACGGCAGCGCCAGGCCCGGGCCAGTCTGGCAGCGGGATCGCGTCTCACCACGCATCCACGAGCAGATCAAAGACGGCGCCCTGCTCCTGGCCGATCGTGGACAGAAAAGCGGTGACTACTGCTACTACCGCGCCGCATGGGGCGCGGACCCCGGCACCGAAAGCGTGGTCGAGGCGCGTGTGAAAGTGCTCAGCGGCCCCAGCTTCATCATCCTGGCCAACGGCGTCAGCGGTGAGCGCCTCTCCCTCACCCCGGCGGGCATCTCCCTGCATCATCAGCCAGACATCCGCCACGCGATGGACACCACGGGCGACTTCCACCGCTACCGCATCGTGGCGAAAGGCACCGGGATGAAAGTCTATGTGGACGACACCCTCCGCCTCACCGCCCCGCGCGCCCTGGCGCCGCACGGCGGCTACCCGCGCAACGAAATCGCCTTCGGCACCGCCAACAGCACCGAGCAGGGCGAAGCCCTCTGGGACGAAGTCCGCTTCCGCTCCGCCCGCACCGAGCGCAACCTGCAAGACGTGGTCCTGAGCCTCCGCTACGCGAAGAAGTGACGTGACTGGGAGCAGTCCGCTCGTGGTTGTTCACTCACTGATCATGAAAACCTCCTTCAAAATCATCCCGAAGTTCTTCTCCCGCCACGGCTGCGTCCCCGCCGCCAAAGCCTTCGAAGGCGGCAGCTACAGGCTTCGGTGTCTCGTGCTGGGTATCCTGGCTTTCACCTCATCACTCGCCGCGGAGACGCGGCCGAATGTGCTTTTCATCATGGCAGACGATCTGCGCCCGGAGCTGGGCTGCTACGGCGTGAAGCACGCCGTGACGCCGAATCTCGACCGCCTTGCGGCGCAGGGCGTGCGTTTTGAACGCGCGTATTGTCAGGAGGCCATTTGCATGTCATCGCGCACCAGCATGCTCAGCGGCTGCCGCCCGGACACTCGCGGCATTTGGATGAACAAGGATGTGCGCCGGCAACTCGCCGGTCTGCCATTTTTTCCCGAGCACTTCAAAAAACACGGCTACCACACCGCCGGCCTCGGCAAGATCGCGCACAACGGCTGGGAGGTATCGTCCTGCTGGTCGGAGCCGCATTTTCTGCCCGCAAACACACCCTACGAATGCCGCACCCATGCCGGGCGGGCGTTGGTGAAGAAGATTCAGGACGAGGCTGCGGCAGCGGGAAACCCCGATCCGTTTCTCAACGTGCCGGAAAATATCCGGCGCGGCCTGCCGGTGGAGTCGCTCGACGTGGCGGACAACGCACTCGGTGACGGACAGCTTGCCGACAAGGCCATCGCCGTGCTGCGGCAGATGAAACAGCGCCCGTTTTTCCTCGGGATCGGCTTCGTGCGGCCCCATCTGCCCTTCGTGGCACCGAAAAAATACTTCGACCTCTACGACCCGGCAAAACTACCGCTCGCGCCTGTGGATACCGTCCCCGCCGCGATGCCCGCTCTCGCCGTGAACGATTCCGGCGAGCTGCGCACGCAGTATCGCGAAGTGCCCGCGAAAGGTTCGATCCCGGAGCCGCTGGCACGTCACCTCCTGCACGGCTACCTCGCCTGCGCCAGCTATGTGGACGCGCAGATCGGCCGTGTGCTCGCCGAGCTCGCCCGCCTGGGCTTCGATGACAATACCATCATCGTTTTCACCAGCGACCACGGTTTTCATCTCGGCGAGCTCGGCCAGTGGTGCAAGGCCACCAACTTCGAGGTGGCCGTCCGCGTGCCGCTCATCATCCGCGCACCCGGAATGAAGGCGCAGGGGGAAATAAGCCGCGCGCTCGTCGAGCTCGTCGGCCTCTACCCCACGCTTTGTGAACTCGCTCATTTGCCGAAACCCTCGCACTTGGAAGGCCGCAGCTTTGCGCCGCTTCTCGATGAGCCAGACCGCGAACTTTTCCATGCAGCCTTCAGCCAGTTTCCGCGCAAGGCCGCGATGGGACGCAGCATCCGCACCGACCGCTATCGCTACACCGAGTGGCAGGATCAAAAGAGCGGAAAGATCATCTCCCGTGAACTCTACGATCATGAAAACGATCCGCACGAGGCCACGAACCTCGCAAGCAAGCAGGAGAATGCAGCGATCATCGAGACATTGTCCAAACAGCTTCGGCAAACTCGATCACGCTCGTGAATCCTCTCCATTCCAACTGCGACTAGAGCGGGTTCGCGTCAGCGCAGGAGCACCTTCGCGTAGAAAGCTCCGCACAGGTCCAGTCCTGCTTCATCCTGAAACCACGCATGGAGCTGGGTGCGGCCCGCTGGCAGCTCCAGTTTGAATACGGCCTCCTTGTCACCTAGCGCAGTCTTCATCTCCTGCTCACGACCTGCGATGGTGAGCTTGGCTTTGCGAATGGGGAGCGCTTTGCTCTCCGAGTCGAGGCCAGAGTCCAAAGCGACATCCACATCAAAGGGCCAGCGGCGCACCGTAATTTCGTAGGTGCCAGCGCGCTCGACGGTCACATTCCATGGCGCACCTCGCGGCCCACCGGCCGCTTTGCGAATGTGGTTGGAATTGTCCGCATAGGTATCCTGCCAATCGGAGCTGGTGAGCTGCACAGGATTCTCCTGAGCGGCACCGAGTACCAAGGGAACAAAGTCCGGCAACGTAGGTACCACCTCAGCCCACCAACGCTCATAATGAGCGCGCATCTTTGCCAGCACGTC
The DNA here is from genome assembly GCA_964421275.1 of uncultured Prosthecobacter sp. Taxonomy (GTDB): domain Bacteria; phylum Verrucomicrobiota; class Verrucomicrobiia; order Verrucomicrobiales; family Verrucomicrobiaceae; genus Prosthecobacter. The sequence goes on along the minus strand of CAYQWE010000006.1, from coordinate 104,816 downwards.
AGGCTGTTCTCCGGCTAGATCATGCTGCTGAGCGCGGTCCTTGCCCACATCATATAGCTCCGTGCCAAGCACCAGTCGCCACTGCTGCCACACCACGCAACTCCGCCCCTTCGTCGGATCCGCAGGCACGGCGGGCGATGCGCCGAACTGCACGACAAACATGCGGTCAGGAAAGGTATCGCCGCCTCTCAACAGAGGAGCCAAGCTCATGCCATCGCGCTTTGTGCCGTCGTCAGAGGCAGCGCACAGCTCCAGCAGCGTCGGCAGCATGTCCTGCACTTGCGCGGGCACAGCTACGTCGCGGGACTTCCACCCGGCGGCGGGCCAGCGTACGAAACAAGGCACGCGATGCCCACCCTCGTAATACTCCGCCTTCCTCCCGCGCAGCCCGGCGTTGAACACCGGCACGCCGGAAGTGCCGCCATTGTCAGTCATGAAGACAACGATGGTGTTTTCGCGCAAGGCAGTGTCCTGCAAGAAGGACTCCAGCCGCCCCATGTTTTCGTCGATGTTCGCCAACATGCCGAAAAATCCGGCGGTCTTTTTGACCTTGAACGGCGCACTGTATTTATCCGGCACCTGATGCGGCGCGTGCGCGGCATTTAGTGGCAGATAGCAGAAGAAAGGTTCGTGCGCCTCGCCGCGCTTGCGCATCCAGCTCATCGCCTCATCAAAGCAAAAGTCAGTGATATAGCCTTTGAAACGCTCCTCCTTGTCGCCATGGTAATAGCGGCCATCCATCAGCGTGTTACTGAACTCCGGCGCACTCGTGAAGCCCCAGCCCTTGAGCCACACAGCGGTATGGAATCCTTTCTCCATAGGTCGGTGCGGATAGCTGTCACCCAGATGCCATTTGCCGAAAATGCCGGTGCGATAGCCCGCTGCGGCGAGCCTCTCCGGCAGTGTCGAAATGCCCGGACGCAGCAGCGCACGCCCCGCCGTCACAGAGGCGGCGGCATTGCGCAGCGCATCGATCCCCGTGAGCAATTCGCCGCGCGAAGGCGTGCACATCGGTGCCACATGGAAGTCCGTGAATCGCACGCCTTGGTCGTGCAGGCGGTCTATATTCGGCGTCTTGAGAAACGGGTGCCCGTGGCAGGAAAAATCGCCGTAGCCCGCGTCATCCACCAGCACGATGATGACATTCGGCTTCATATCCGCCTGCAAGGGCGACGAACAGGCGAGGAGCACGGCTAGGATGAACAACATCAGTGGTCTCATGATGGCAGTGGTAAGGTATCTTTGCGCGCCGTAACTGTGGAAGTGCCGTCCGTCTTTCAGTCCAGAATCAAATTCATCAGGGCCGACCGATACAGAAAATGCTAGAGGTGCGGCCTTGAGCGCTCGCCCTCGCTCGCCATAGGAGACGGCTCCCAAAACAACTCAGCAGCAATCATGCGACTCCAAGACCAGGTCATCCTCATCACCGGCAGCACCACGGGCATCGGTGAGCACATGGCACGTCGCTTTGTGAAAGAAGGCGCGAAAGTCATCCTGCATGGCCGTGACGCGGCCCGTGGCGAGGCATTGAGGAAAGAACTCGGCGAGGACAAGGCCGCATTCTGCCAGGGCAGCCTCGAAGAGGCAGTTTATCCGGCACAACTGGCCGCAGACGCGATCGCCGCCTTCGGCAAGGTGGACGCGTTGGTGAACAACGCGGCACTGACAAGTCGCGCGCGAATCGGCGAGACGGATGCGGCGTTTTTCGACCGCATTATCGCAGTGAACGCACGCGCGCCGATGCTGCTCATCCGCGCGCTGCTTCCCGAGTTGAAGAAAAATCAGGGTGTGGTGCTAAACATCGGCTCTGTGCTCGCGCATTGCGGCCAAGCGAATCTGCTCGCGTATTCAATGTCGAAAGGCGCGCTCATGACGATGACGCGCAATCTGGCGGATTCGCTCGGCATGGACCGCGTGCGCGTAAACCAGCTCAATGTCGGCTGGACGCTCACGGACAACGAATACCAGGTGAAACTTGGCGATGGACTCGGTGAAGGCTGGCCGGAGCGCCTGCCGCCCCAGGTGGTGCCGATGGGCCGCCTCCTCTCACCAGAAGACATCGCCGCTGCCGCAGTCTATTGGGCTGGGCGCGAAAGCTATCCCGTCACCGGCACTGTCGCAGAACTGGAGCAGTATCCGATCATCGGTCGCTACGCGAACGCCGAGGGAGACGACAAGAAATGACTTCCTGAAACAGAAAACCAAGAACCGAGAACAACCCAATGAAACTAATCCGCTTTGGAAACCCTGGAGAAGAAAAACCCGGCCTGCAGCTCGACGATGGCCGCCGCATCGACGCGAGCGCGTTTGGCAGCGACTACGATGAAAAATTCTTCGGTAGCGACGGTTTGGAACGCCTCGCGGCGTGGGCGAAGGCCAATGCGGCCTCCGCGCCGACGGTCGGTGCCGACGTGCGTCTCGGCCCGTGCATCGCGCGTCCGAGCAAGATCATCTGCATCGGTTTGAACTACGTCGATCACGCGAAGGAGAGCGGCATGCCGATCCCGGCGGAGCCGATCGTGTTCTTCAAAGCCACGTCCGCGATCTGCGGTCCGAACGACAACGTCGTCATCCCACGCCACTCGAAGAAGACCGACTGGGAGGTCGAGCTGGCCTTCGTGATCGGCAAAAAGGCCAGCTACGTCAGCGAAGAAAACGCGATGAGCCATGTGGCCGGTTACTGCGTGCATAATGACTACAGCGAGCGTGAATGGCAGCTCGAGCGCGGTGGCCAGTGGGTCAAAGGTAAGAGCTGTGACACCTTCGCGCCGCTCGGGCCGTTCCTCGCGACGAGCGATGAGATCGCCGATCCGCAGAATTTGAAGCTGTGGCTGAAGCTCAACGGCAAGACGATTCAAAACAGCAGCACTGCGCAGATGATCTTCGGCGTGAAGAAACTGGTCAGTTACCTGAGCCAGTTCATGAGCCTGCTGCCCGGCGACATCATCACCACCGGCACGCCTCCCGGCGTCGGTCTCGGCTTCAAACCGGAACCCGTGTTCATGAAGCCCGGCGACGTGATCGAACTCGGTGTCGAAGGCCTCGGCGAGCAAGGGCAGACGGCGGTTGCTGCGTGATTCATAAAACGTTGCTGCCTGGACGGGCGTCATCTCCAATACTCGAGGCAAAGCATGAAGCGTCCTATCGGATTAACCATCATCGGAGCCCTGTTTATTCTTGTGGGAGCCTCAGCGTTGTTCGAACTGGTTCAAGATTTGATGCATCGGCGCATCAGTTTGAATTTTGCTGTTTTGATGATTCCGGTGGGCATAGGACTGCTCAAGGGGCGTGCGTCCTCACGTTCCTGGGCCAAGTTTTGGATTGGGCTCTTCCTATTGGTCGTGACAACGTTCGCTATTGCTTATTGGGTCGTCCCCGAAAGGTTTCACGTTAGTCTCGGTTCGGAAGAAGCACACGGCATGATGCGACATGTGATTGCGGTGACCATCCCTGCTTTGCTCATAGTCGCCGGTGTGTCGTGCTGGAAGTATCTTTCCAATCAAAAACTCGATGCATTTTTCGATGTAAAGAGCGCCTTATAGCGCATGGCGGGATGAGGTAACGCAATGCGGCTGATCACTCCACCTTCATCACCCCGTTCATCACCATCCAGTGGCCGGGGAAGGTGCAGAGATACGGGTAATCGCCTTTCTCCTTCGGCGCGGTGAGGTGGATGACGAACTCGCCTTTCGGATTCGTCATGTCGGTGTAGGCGATCACGTCATCGCTGTCGGGAACGTAGTGCTTCGCCATGCCCTGCGGGTCGGTGATCATGAGATTGACCTTCTCGCCGAGTTTTTGCAGTGAACCGGGCTTCGCCAGCAGCCAGTTGTGTGGCACGACATCAGGGTTCTTGAAGCGAATCGTGAGTTTTTCGCCCGCTTTGGCCGAAAACTGCTTTTGGACGAATTGCAGGCCCAAAGCGGCTTCGACGATGATTTCGCGTCCGGGCTCGCCTTTCGCCCAAGGGTTCGGTTTGGACAGTTTGGGGGCTTCGAGGCCGATTTGCGCCGCGTGATTCGTTTTGGCGATCTTCGTGTAGCCAGGGAAATCCATGAACGGCTCCGCCAAGGCATGCGCGGTGATGAAAACATCATGCCCCGTGCTCACACGAAGGTGAATCTGGTTCGCGGGCACGATCTGCGGGATTTCGAGGAAGAGCGTCTTGCCGCCATCGAGCTTCTGCACGCTGCGCACCTCCAGCGGATCATGCCCCGGCGTGTCAGCATGCTTCACCGAATACTCCGGCGAGCCGTATTGCGGCCCGTATTTGTAGTTCCAGCACTGCGCGAAGCACGTCGCGGCATCCGCATCCTTCACCGCCTGGTTGAAACGAATGAGCACGCCGTTGTCGCGAGCTTCAAAGCCGACGGGCACCGGTTTGTCACCGCCCGTGAAGCGCACTCGCTGGAAGCAGCCGTCTTTCGGCGTGTAGCTGCCCCAGCCCTGCATGCCGTTCACATACAGATGCCCGTCCTTCGGATTGAATCGCGCGCACTGCGGCCCCGAATCAAAGTTCCCGCTGATCTTCACCGCCGCCGCCTGCCAGCGGCCTTTCACCTGCTGTCGCATCACCAACCACGCGCTGCCGCCGCCGGAGGAGAGATGGATCAAATTGCCATCGCCTTTGAGCGAGGCCCATTTTTCGCTCGTGATGAAAGCCTGGCTGCTGGCGCTGTTGTCCTCGCCGCGTGGCAGATACATGAGCACGGGTTCCGGCGGCTGGCCGTTCTTCGGGCCGCCTGCGCCGAAGTGCGCGCCGAGGTTTTGATCGAGTTCGATCTGGAAGATGGAGGACGCGGGTGTCCAGTCGCCTTCCTGCCCGCTGGTGGTCACAAAGCGGCCATCGGGCGAGATGCCGAGGCCATCAGGATTGCGGAAGCCGGTGCCGAGCACTTCGAGCTTTCCATCGTACCCGTCGGTGCTGAGGCGGCAGACCCCTTGATTGCCGGAGGCAAAATAGAAACGACCTTCCTTGTCGGTTTCGAGCCCGACAATGAAATCGTGGCCGCCCGGCGAGGTCTGCATCGCGTTCGTCACGCATTCGTAGAAATCGGCCTCGTCATCGCCGTTCAGATCGTGCAGGCAGGTGATCTGATCGCGGCCGAGGACGTGAATCTTGTCTTTGATGATCTTCATGCCGAGCGGCTGGTTCAATCCGGTGGCGAATCGCTTCCAGCGCAGCTTCTCCAGTTTTTCATCAATGCCCTTCACCAGCCACACCTCGCCCGTCATTGTCGCGATGGCGGCGGTGCCGTCGTTGAAGAAATCATGCGCGGTGATGAAGAACAACGTGCCATACGGATTCTCGAACGGGATCGTGATGCGATCCGTGGCGAAGGGTGTCTGCGTGCCGAGTTCACCTTTGGTTTCGATCCATTGCGGCCATTGGGCGGGGCCGCCTTTGACATAGGGAGCGAGCTCTTCGGCGTCGATGTTCCGGCGGCCTTCATTGTTGATGGAGAAAATGACCTTCTTGCCATGCCGATAGAAGCCCATGTACCTGGCGGTGCCGTCGAAGGTTTCCTCGGGATCCATTTTCACCACTTTCCCATCCATCGCAGCTCCACCCATGAAGCCGTGACGGTGATCTGTAAGCTTGATGAAACCGCCCGTCCAAGTCACACGGCGCGAGATCATTTCGGTATCAAACACATAAGACGTGTCCCCGTCCCGCACACACACCGCCTTCGGAATCGTCAGCCCCGCGCCTTTGAAGACGCAACTGAACACGCTGCCGAGGTCGCTCGCGGCGAAACGCCCGTCCTTCCATGTCACCTGGTCGTTTTGATTGCCCCAGTGACCCTGCTGGCCGCCGTCGAGGCCGGGGAAGGGCGGGATGAGCGCAGGCAGGGCGTAGCCCGAATCTCCAGCTTCGGGTTTCTGGGTGCTATTGGTGTTCCCCGACCGAATCTGGAGATTCGGTTTACGCATGAAATGCAGCGCCTGCTTGCCGTAGAAGTCGAAGACGCGCTCGCGGTTCACGAACTCCTGCCAGTGGATGTGGTTCGCCTTGTCGAGCGGCTCGCGTGACGGCGTGAACTCGGCGGCCTTCGGCGCAGGCAGGAGCGAGTCGAGATCGTCAAAGCTCCACAAGCCAAGCGTGTTGTCCATGCGCTGGCGCGGGGAGCCGCCTTTGCGCGGCTTCATCACGCCGCGTGTGATGCGCGCATCATCCAGAATGCCATCGCAGCCGATGGTGCCCTCGACGAGACGGCCGAAGGCGAGACGTAGATCGGACTTTCCAGTCCGATCTGAAACGGGCTGGAAAGCCCGTTCTACGTTGGCGACCTGCTTCCCATCCACCCACATCACGACGCCCTTTTCATCGACGTTCGCGATCAAGTCGTGCCACTTCCCGTCGCACACATCGACCTTCGAATCGAAATCGCCGCCGCGTCCTGGCATGTAGAGCGCCAGCGTGCCGCGACCCGCATGCGTGTAGAGCTCCCAATGCGTGGCCGAGGACTTCATCTCAGACGCGACGAGGATGTTGTAGCCCTTTTTGCCATCCAGCTTCGCACGACACTCCACCGTGAACGGCAGCTTCGCATACTCCGCATCCCCATCGACCACCCAGCCGCCCTTGAGCGCCTTCCCAAACTCCTCGCTCAAGGATGCCACCGTCTCCGCTTTCCCAACCTCTGACTTCTGACCTCTGACTTCTGACTTTTCGCTCCAAGTGCGATACTTCGGCTTCCCCCCCGGCTTGTCATCATCGAGCTGCGGCACGAGCCACGCGAGGCCATCGAGGTTGTCGAGCAGACGGCCCTCGGCGTCCTCGTCCGTGTGATTCAGGATGCCAATCGGACCGCTGTAACCGCTGGCGCGGATCTGGCGCAGCACCTGCACATCCTGCGTGCCGACACCGAGCGGAAGAATTTTGCGGCCTTTCGTATCGCCGTCGATGTCCATGCCGTTGAGGTTGAGGCAAAGCAGCCAGGGCTTCATGGCTTCGAGAGCCTTCGGCAGGCGGTCGAGGTGGCTGTGACCGTGATGCAGGTTGTAAATGATGCCGATGTTGTCCGTGCCGTGGCTTTTCTTCAGAAACTCGCACACGGCGATCATGTTCTCCGGCTCGCCGCCCCAGCCGCCGTGATTGTAAATGCCCACCTGGCTGCCGATGGCCTTCGCTTTGGCCAGAATGGGTAGCAGACCTTCCGCAGCGGTTTTGACCTGGGCTTCCTGCGTGTCGCCGATGCCCTTCATCATGATCCAGAGCTGCGGATGCAGTTTGTATTTCTCGAACAGCCGCAGCGCCTCGTCATGCACACCCCAGAACGCGAACATCTCAATGCCGTGCTTCTGATACGCGAGAATCTCCCGCTCAAACTCCGCCACATGCTCCGCCCGCCAGTCATACGCCACCTTCTTGATCCCCATCTTCGCCACCATCTCCGCGCGCTCCTCCGGCGATCGTTTCTTCGCATCAAACGGCACGATGCACCACGCGGCGAGATTCTGTTTGTCGAAGAGATCGGCGGCTTGGACCACGGAACACACGGAACACACGGAATACACAGAAATCAGAAGCAGTAGAAGATGTCGGGCCATGAGTGAGATCAGTTTGAATCAGTTCAGTGTATTCCGTGGTTGTCCATTCTACTTCGAGTAGCTCTGCCACTGCGCGTCTAGTTTGCCAGACAACGTGCCTGTACAACGCGGTGTACCACCAAGGCACAAAAAAAGCGAAGCCGCGCGGGCGGCTTCACCTTTGAAATGAGATACCGCGATCAGCGGCGCACTTCCTTGATGTGTTTGTCCGGCGCGGCGTCGAAGATGGCCTTGCTGGCGACGTCAGCGAAGGCGATCTGGCGGCTATAGCTGATGGTGATGGCAGGGTCGGACTTCTTCTTGCTCAACGGGCACTGGCCGGTGACGGCGTTGAGGATGTTGTTGAGGTAGGCCTTGGGCGTGGCGTTGAACTGGGCTTTGCACTTGTTGCAGCAAACCGCGACGGTCTTAGTGTAGGTGCTATTGATGGCAGGATTGGCCGGTTTGCCGGAGATGGGGCAGACGGTGTTCAGAGGCTCGGCGGCAGAGGAAATGCCGACTGTAAGGCCAAGAGCAGCAACGAGGGCAAGGATGCGTTTCATGAAGGAAATAATGTGGGTGAGGCGACTGGAATACAAACTTGGGCATCCGGGTGCAACATAAACTTTGCGAGCATCTGCCAGGCGGCCACGTCTTCGCGGGGAAAGAAGCACCGATTGACACCGTCCGGCATGCGCCTAGGCTCGCAGACATGAATCTCTACGTCAGCAATCTTCCCTACACCATGACGGACGAGGAATTCAAAGGGGTGTTTGCCGCGCATGGTCAGGTGAGTGAGGCGCGTATCGTCAAAGATCGTGAATCAGGCCGCTCACGGGGATTTGGATTTGTGGAGATGCCGGTGGAGGCCGAGGCACTAACCGCGATCAACTCCGTGAACGGACAGGATGTCAGCGGACGTCAGCTCCGCGTCGTCGAGGCGCGTCCGAAGGAAGACCGTCCGCCGCGTGGTGGTCGCGGCGGCCAACATTCATGATCAGCCTTTTGGCTGATACTTTGGATAACGTTGCTGGAGCTGCTTTATCATCTGGCCAGCCTGCGCCTCATCACCGGCTTTTTCCAGCGCCTTGGCCGCTTTGTAGAGTGCCTCGGGGGTGACCGCTGGATCTTCGAAGAACTGGCTTGGCACGGCATACTTCGCGGCACCGTTCTTCCATTTCTCCACAGCGGCGGCCTGTTGGCCTCCGGCGGCGAGTTTGTCGCCCTCGGCGCAGAAGATGTCACCTTCGAGAATGAGCAACTCGGCCTGGAGCTTACCATCCTTGACGACTTGCAGGGCCTGCTGAGCCACCTGGTCGGCTTCTGTCAAGTTGCCCTTGCCAAGCAGAGCCTTACCTTTAGTGAGCTGGGCGCGCGCTGTAGAAGCGGGATCAGGGTTTGATTTGAGGTAATTCTCGGTGGCCTGGATGCTCGCGTCGAATTTGCCGTTTGCGAGCTGCGCGAGTCCCAGGTAGTTCCACACGACGGGCTCAGTGTTCTCGGGGGTGGCAGGGGTGACCGCAAGTTCGAGGAAACGTGCAGCGCGTTTGAAGTCATCTCCGGTGTAGAGCTTCAGGCCGAGCCACTTCAGGATATTGGGCGGCACCAGCCCGCTGGGCTTGACCTGCAAGTATCCGTCAATCGTCTTCGCCAAGTCGTCGGCATTCTGACGAGCGTAGTCGCACAGTATGATGAGCTGGCTGGCTTTTTCGAGATAGCCCTTGCTGTCCACCTCGATGGAGCGGCGCAGGGCGGGGACGGCCTTGTCGTAGGTTTTCTGGTCGAAGTGGCCGCGGCCGATGCCGTACCATGCCTGCGCGGCTGCCGCGCTGGCCGGGAATTTTTTCAGCAGTGTCTCGAAGGCGCTGACCGTAGCCTTCGGGTCCTTCTGCTCCATTGCGATGAAGCCGAGCTGCAGCCAAGACATCTCGCAGGCATCGGATTTCGGGAATTCCTGAGTCACATGGTCGAAGTCGGCCTTCGCCTTCGGCAGGTCGCGCGCGTCACGATATGCAAGGCCGCGACGCGCGAATGCCTTCGGGATAAACTCGTGCTTCGGGTACTCGTTGATGAAGCGGGTGAGGCTGCCGATGGCGTCCTGCTGCATGCCGGCTTCAGCTTGGGCCCAGCCCATGTTGAAAAGTGAGGCGGGGCGCAGCTTCTCGGGCAGCCTCTCGAAGGTGATCTCGCTATAGCTAGCCGCCGCCTGCTGGTAGTCCCCCTTGTTGAAGCAGTAGTCTGCGCGGATAAGTCGAGCGAGCGAGAGATATTCATGGCCGCCATGTTTCGCGGCGTGGCGCGAGATAAACGCCGTGGCGAACTCGCCGAGATCCTTGTCATTGAGGAGGTAGAAGCAGTAGAGCTTCCAGTAGCCTGCATCGAACGCTTCCTCGGTGTCCGGATGATACTGCTCGATGAGCAGGTACACCTCCACCGCGCGGGCGTAACTCTTACGCATGCGGTAGGCGTGACCGACGAGCAATAGCATCTTCGCGCGGGACGGACCCGGCGGCAGCACCTCGGAGTTCTTGTTGTAATAATCGATGACGCCGTCGTAGTCACCCTTGGCGAAGAGCGCCTGGATGATGCCGACGAGCGCGATGCCACGGTTCTGTTCGGAGGTTTCCGGCATGCGCAGCGCCTTCTCAAACATGATGATGGACTCGTCGGGCTTTTTCGATTCTGCGTAGAGTACTGCTGCGCGGATGCTCGCCTCGGCGACAACGGCGCGATCGGTGCTCGTTTTCACGAGGTCGTCAAAGATCGGCAGAGCCTCGCTCTTTTTGTCCTGTGCGAGATAAATGCTTCCGAGGGTGAGCAGCGCCGTTTCCCGGTAAGGATTGCCCGCTTTCACGGCGATCACATCATTCAGCGCAGCGACCTGCTTCTCCTTGTCCCCTGCCATCTCATAGCCGCGGCTCTTATTGTAGGCTGAGGCGAGGCGCACCTGGGCGTTCCGGGTCTTCGCCTCGCTGAATGCGAAAAACTTCGCGGCTTCGAGGAATTTTGAATCGTTGAAGCGCATCGCACCCAGCCGGTAGGCGGCGGACGGGGCACCATCGCTGGCGGGATAGCGGCTCACCACCTCCTCGTAATAGCCTGCGGCCTGCTTGAGCTGGTTCTGCTTCATGTAGCACTCACCGACGCGGAAGAGCGCCTCCGGCACCAGTCTGCCACCTGGGTACTTCTGCAAATACTTCGCATAGTTTTGCGCTGCCATACCCCACTCCTGGCGGTCAAAGGCCAGCGTGGCGAAATCAAACATGTCATCCTCAGGTGTCCTGGTCTTCGGCGGAGCGGGGCGGTCTCTAGGATCATCCAGTACTGGCTGCGCTTTCGGAGGCTGGGAGGGCGTCACCGGGATGGCCCTCGGCACAGGAGCGTCGTCCTCCACTGGCAGGGCGCGGGGCGGCGACTGCTGCGCCATGGCAGAAAGCGCGGTGAGAACACAAAATGATGAGACGAGGCGACGCATGCGAGGACGTGAGACGGTTGGAAGCTCTGGGAAAATCATCTCACTTGGGCGTGATGGCGGATGGGTCGGCATCGGGCTTCCGCGTAGCGAAGGCAATGTTCCAAATACCGGCCTTCTGGCAGGTATCCAAAACCTTGATGACGTGCGCGTAATCGGTGATCTCATCGCCGCGCAGGATCACGGCTTGGTCCTTGTAGAGCTTCACGATGTTCTGCAGCTTCACCAGCAGTTCGTCGGTGGAGAACTTCTGGCCGTTGACGATGACTTCGCCGTCTTTTTTAATGTTGATGATGATCTCGCCGACGTTGCGGGATTCCTTTTCCTTTCCTTCTTCGGCGGCGGGGACGCTGACGTCCATCACCTGCTCCTCCTTGGCGTATTGAAAGGTCACGGCGAAGAAAATGACCAGCAGGAACAGCACATCAACCAGCGGCGCGAGCTGCATGGGCGTGGGCTCGATGGAGTGCTGTTTTCTGAAGTTCATGGGTGTGAAGGGGCGGACAAATGACGAATGACGAATGACGAATGACGAACCTCGCGGCATTGCGTCATGGTGTTCGTCATTGGAGCTTCGTCATTCATTCGTCATTCGGATTTCGACATTCGTCATTTCTCATTGGCCTGCGACCGCACGTGCGGCGCGTTTGTACTGCACCGCAAGCAAGGCCATCAAATGCGTCGTCGCCGCCTCCATTTCAGAGATCAGGCGGTTCACCTTGCCGCGAAAAATGGCGTAGAAAATAAGCGAAGGAATGCCGATCACGAGGCCGGAGGCCGTACACAGCAGCGCCTCGGATACACCCTGCGCCAGACCGAGCTGGTTCGAGCCGCCGACACCCTTGCCGGAGATTTCATGGAAAGTCGTGATCATGCCCAGCGTCGTGCCGAGCAGCCCCAGCATCGGAGCCACGGCACCGACGTCGCCAAGGTAGGCAATGCGGGCCAGCAGAAGGCTCGACTGGCGATTTCCCTCAGCCTCCGTGACTTCCTTCACCTCCTCAAAACTCGCGGTCGGGTTGCGCGTGGCGAAGTCCAGCGTCTTCGCCGTGATGCGTGCGATGCACTCGTTGCGGCGGTTGCAGACAGCCAGCAGGCCGAGGTAATCCTGCTTGCGGATCAGCGCGTCGGCGGAGTTCATGAACGCATCGCTCACCACCGTGCCTTGACGCACTGTGAGGGTGAACAGCACGATCATGAAGAAGGCCACCATCGACAGGCCGATCAGCGGATAGGCCATGATGCCCGTGCGGCGCACAAAACCATCGAAGGTCAGCGCGTCGGCATATGGATTTTCTTCCAAAGCGGCCGCCGTAGCGGCTGGCGGCGCAGACGCAGGTTGCTGGGCCTGGGCGGAGACGTTCATCGTGACGATGATTGCCGCCAGCACGGCCAGGGCGAGGAGAAAGTTTCGGTGCATGAGGGCGCGATTGTAAACGTGAGCGCCAGCCTTGCAAGCGGGTGAAAAAGCGGAGGGCCTGGGGCTGGGCTGGGAGAGTGGGGCAACGGCATGGCTCAGCACGTCGCAGACCAATCCGTGTCTCTTTGCTCTCTGTAAAAGCTTCCGCGCCACGCCACTCATTGACGGCGGCGAGGCGGAAATCGAGGCCCGTGAGATTTACATTGGCCAGCAGGGGGTGGTTGAGTTAGGATCGGCACATGAGCACGAAGCCGCAAAGCACCGAAGCAAACGCTCCGACCCAGCCGAAATTGCGTTACACGCCGAGGCCGAAAGGCTCGTGGAGGCGGGCGGTGGGGATGCTGAAGGACAGTGCTGAATCGAGGGAGGCATTCCGCCTCGGCGCGGAATGGCGCGCAAAGATGAATCGCAAGGGACACTGAACGCATGTTCGTCGTCCTGGACACCAAACACCTCAGCGAACTGGTTCACGAAACGCCGCTCGGCCTGCGACTGCAGCAGCGCCTGCTGGAGACGGATTGCGACGCCTTCACCACCGTGATCACCGCCCAGGAGGTGATGCAGGGCTGGATCGCGGACATCAACCGCCATGCCCCAGGCCGGGATCAGGTCACGGCATACCGGCATTTCCTGGTCGCGCTGAAAGCGATGGAGCTGTTCACCATCCTGCCTTTCGATGACGAGGAGGCTGAACGATTCCACCACCTGCGCGCCGTGCGTCGCCGCACCGGCACGATGGATTTGAAGATCGCCGCCATCTGCGTGAGCCACGATGCCCTCTTGCTCACCCGCAACCTCGCTGACTTCACAGATCTGGCCGGCCTGCGTGTGGAAAACTGGCTGGACTGATCTGACAGCTATGCCAGCAATTCCCGCACCACACTGCACTCGTTCACGCCCGTGAGGCGGAAATCGAGGCCAGCATAGCGGTAGGTGAATTTCTCGTTATCGAAGCCGAGGATACGCAGAATCGTCGCGTGCAGGTCATGCACATGCACGGGTTTCTCGACGGCCTGAAAGCCGAATTCATCCGTCGCACCGTGTGTGTAGCCGCCACGCACACCGCCGCCCGCCAGCCACATGGTGAAGCCATAATGGTTGTGGTCACGTCCGTGCTGCTTGCCGGAGTTCGCACCCGGTGTAGGCAGTTCCACCGCCGGTGTGCGGCCAAATTCACCGCCCCACATCATCAGCGTGTCGTCCCATAGGCCGCGCTGCTTCAAATCACTCATGAACGCCGCGATCGCGCCGTCGGTCTGCTGGCCAAGCTTCCGATGCTCAAGGATTTCGTCGTGGTTGTCCCACGGCTGGCCCGCACCGGTCCAGAGCTGGATGAAACGCACCCCGCGTTCGAGCAGACGACGTGCGATGAGGCACTGGCGGCCGAAAGCGTGGTCGCCATACATCTTCCGCACCCATTCCGGCTCCTTCATGATGTCAAAGGCATCCGTGGCCTCCATCTGCATGCGGTAGGCCAGCTCGTAGCTCTGCACGCGGGCTTCGAGCTGTTGGTCGCGCTCGCGTTCGACGAGATGCTTTTGATTCAACTCCATCAGCAGGTCGAGCTGACGACGCTGCTGTTTGAGGTCGAGCGAGCCATTTTTGATGAACTCGACGAGCTTCTCAACGCGCGTATCCTCGGTATTGATGTAGGAGCCTTGGTAGGCACTGGGGAGAAAGGCAGACTGCCAATTCTTCGTGCGCCGCGTCGGCATGCCACCAGGACACATCGAGATATAGCCAGGTAGGTTTTGATTCTCACTGCCCAAGCCGTAGGTGATCCACGATCCCATCGTCGGGCGGTTCAGGCGGCCTTCGCCGCTGTTCATCAGGCCGAGCGACGGCTCGTGGTTCGGCACGTCTGCGTGCATCGAGCGGATCACGCAGAGGTCGTCGGCGAAGGCACCGGTTTTCTCGAAGATCTCGCTCACTTCAAGGCCGCACTGGCCGTGCTTGCGGAACTGGAATGGCGACTTGAAGCCCGCTCCGGTCGGACGCTCCGTTTTGAGCACGTTCGGCAGTGGTTTGCCGTCGTATTTGTCCAGCATCGGCTTCGGATCGAACGTGTCCACATGCGACGGCCCGCCGTTCATGAAGAAATGCACCACACGCTTCGCCTTCGGCTCAAAGTGCGGCTTTTTCAGCGCCATCGGATCCATCGTAGCCGCAGCGGTCGGCACCTCCAGCAACGAACCCAGCGCCAGCGAGCCAAAGCCCATGCCAGCACGGCCTAAGAGCTGGCGACGCGTCAAAAACGCATGCTCCAGTACCGGAGCATGATGGGAGGGGGGAATGTTCATCAAGGGTGTTGGGACTACGCTCCTCAGACTGCCTTGCTTTCGCAGTTTCCCAGCGCGTGCAAGCACAGAATCGGAGCTGCGGACGCTGATGAAAAATTCTCTCGAAGAGCGTATCAAACCTGCCCCCATACCCCCAATGCCTCTGAACCCCTGCCAGCTTGCCGTGGCTGCCTTTGCTGTCGCCACATCGTTCCTGCCAGCCGCCCCGGACTGGAAGACCGTGGAGCCCATGCTCAACTCCAAGTGCTACTCCTGTCACGGCGGAGAGAAGACGAAGGGGGATGTCGATTTGAAGGAGCTCGCCGCCAACCCAGACGTAGCCGTGAATTTCGAGCTCTGGAACGATGTGAAGGACAGCATCGACAACGGCGACATGCCGCCACGGAAGGCAAAACAGCTCACACCAGGAGAAAAATCCGGCATCACCGGCTGGGTGCATGAGGCGATCCTCCAACTCGGCGAAGCTAAGGCGGGCGATCCGGGGCCCGTGACGATGCGCCGCCTCACGAACGCGGAGTATGATTACACGATCCGCGATCTCACAGGCCGCGATTACGGCCTAGCGAAGGAGTTCCAAACCGACGGAGGAGGTGGAGAGGGTTTCACGAACACGGGCGATGTTCTCTTCATGAGTCCGGCAGCCATTGACAAGTATTTCTCCGCAGCACGAAAGCTCGCCGACCACGCCACCATCATGCCGGGCACCGGCATCGTGTTTCATCCGCAGCGTGTCGGTCTGCGTGGCTACGAGCAGGTGAAGGCGCAGGCGCAGCAGGGCCTCTATGTGTGGTATCAGCAGAAGGCCGCGCCACATCTGCCGAAGGACTTCGACCCCATGCGCGAGGGAGACTACATGCTCGCCTGTTGGAAGCACAAGACGCTCAAGACACCACTCGACCAGCTTGCGAAGGACATGAAACTCAGCCCATTCTTCCTGAGCAACTGGTGGAACCTCGTGAACAGCACGGAGCCAAAGAGCCGCTTCCTCGATCTCGTGCGCGTGTCTTGGCGCGAGCTGCCCGCCGATGAAAAAGCCGCGCACGCGGGCATCAAAGCAATCGAGGCCGACCTGCTGAGCTGGAACAACTCGAAGAAGCCCGGCAGCGGCACGCAGCGTCATCAGCAGGACAGCGACGGCATCCGCCCGTATCCGATGCAAAGCAGCGTGGCAGGCAAGACTCACGCTTTCCTCTGCATCGGGGACCTCGGTGACGGCAACAAGGGCGACATCGCACTCATCAACAAAATCGAAGTCTCGGTTGGCAAGGCCAAGCTCGATTACTTCCAGTGGCTGAACAAGACGCTCGACGAGCAGCGCAAACTCGCCGCCACCAGTCCGCCGCCGCCGAATCTCGCCGCGATCAAGAGCCGCCTCACGGAACTGGAGAATACACGCGCTGCGTTCGGCAAGCATCCACAGCAGGGCCGCCAGATTGAGCCCCAGGTGCTCGTGCTCGCCGCGCCAGTCGTGCTCAAGCTGCCGCTGCCACAAGGCGCACACTGGTTGCGTGCTGAAACACGCCTCGATCTGCAGAATCCCGAGGCCGACGCGGCCACGCTGCAATGGGCCATCTCCACGGACAAGCCGCGCGACGTTACCCGCATCATGCCCGGCATTCTCACCATCTGGAAGCGCCAGACCGATGCCGCACGCAAGACTATGGCGGACTTCAACGTGATGAAGGGCGCATTCCCCGACATGTTCGAGCGCAGGCTGGAAGAAGTGGCGGACAACCTCTACCGCGGCGGCAAGCCCGGCATCGGCGTGTATTACTTCAACGATGAGCAACTCGGGCAAATCCTCGGTGTGAAGGATCGCCGACAGCTCGAAGCCATGAAGAAGGACTGGAGCCTCACCTCGCAGCCGAATCTCAATCCGCAGCGCCAGAAGGAATATGACCAAATCATGTGCGGTCACCTGCACCACTTCGCCAGCCTCGCATGGCGCAGGACACTCACCAGCGGAGAGAATGGCGGGCTCGACGCGCTCTACTTCGCCGGTCGCCAAAAGGAACTCGATCGTGAGTCTGCCGCACGCGAGGTGCTTGTGCGCATCCTCGTTTCGCCAAATTTTCTCTTCAAAGCCGAGGCGCTGCCGCAGCTCGCCGACACGAAGACCGCCGATCTGCCGCTCAACGCGCACGAGCTCGCCTCGCGCCTCAGCTACTTCATCTGGGCCTCGCAGCCCGACCACGAACTCAGGCGCACCGCCGATGACGGCAGCCTGCTCAGGCCCGAAGTGCTCGCCGCGCAGACGCAACGCATGCTGCGTGATCCGAAGGCAGCCGCGCTGGCGAAGGAGTTCGCCGGGCAGTGGCTGAAATTCAACGGCTTCGACGAGAAGAGCACCGTTGATGAGAAAAAATTCCCACAGTTCACACCGGCAATCCGCGCCGACATGCAGCGCGAGGCTGTGGAATTCTTCACCCATCTCGTGCGCGAAGACCGCAGCGTCTCCGACATCATCAGCGGCGATTACACCTTCCTCAACGAGCGGCTTGCCCGTTTCTACAGCGTCCCCGGAGTTATCGGCGGAGACTTCCGCGAGGTTAAAAGCATCGCGGCCTATCACCGCGGCGGCTTGCTCGGCATGGGTGCCATTTTGACCAAGACCTCGCGTCCCGCCCGCACCAGCCCGGTGCTACGCGGCGATTACCTCTATCAGGTCGTCCTGGGCTTCAGCTCGCCACCGCCGCCACCGAATGTGCCGGAGCTGAAGGAGACCAGTAAGCCCTCCAGCCTGCGTGAGGCTCTCATGCAGCATCGCACCGACTCCGCCTGCGCCGTCTGCCACGAGCGCATCGACCCGCTCGGCTTTGCGCTAGAGGGCTATGACCCCATCGGTCGATTCCGCGCCACTGACGACACCGGCGGCAAAATCGACGATACCGGCGAGATGCCCGGCGGCGATAAATTCACCGGCTTCTCCGGCCTGCGTGGCTATTTGCAGAAAAACGAAGGCCAGTTCCTCACTCAGTTCACCCGCAAGCTCCTCGGCTATGCCCTCGGCCGCCAGACGCTTCCTAGCGACAAAAAACTGCTCTCGCAGATGCAAACCTCCCTCAAAGCCAACGGCGGCAAATTTTCAGCCGCCGTGCTAGAGATCGTGAGGAGTCGGCAGTTCCTCAACCGGCGTATGGAGTCGGCGGTGGCAACGAATTGAAAACAGCTCCGTTCCGGCGGCACCGCGTCACCATGCGTCGTCATTGAACTGATCAAACACGTTGCCCTCGGCCCAGCCATCCACATGCTTCCGGCCTATGTCCGCCTTTTCTGATCCTTTCAAGGAAGCCCGCGCCGCCACCGGCGTGATGCAATGCCCGTTCCACGGTGAGAACATCACCATGATCCTGCGCCACGAGGACGTGCGCAAGGCGGCGAAAGACTGGCAGACCTTTAGCTCCGACGCGCCCTTCCGCGTGCCCATTCCATCGGAGGAGGAGGTGCGCGGCATGCGCCAGCTCCCCATCGAGACAAATCCGCCTGACCACGGCGACTACCGCGCCATCGTCGAGCCGTTTTTCCAGCGTGCTAAGGAACCGGAGACCATCTCCAAAGTCGGAGACCTTATCAACGACATGCTCACGCAAGCACTGAGTAGCGAGAGCATTGAGATCGTGCATGGCTTCGCGCTCCCCCTCCAGTCACGAGCACTGACCTATCTACTGAACACTTCCGAAAAAGAGGCGGAGACCTGGATCGGCTGGGGCGTCCATGTTTTCAAAGTCACCGGCGGTGAGTTCAAGAAAGGCACCGTGCTTGAGGACTACCTCACCGCGAAGTTCGATGAAGTAGAGGCCGCCCCCGGCGATGACTTCTTCAGCGCCCTTGTAAAGGCTGACTACCACGGCCGCAAGCTCACGCGTGAGGAATGCATGGGCTTCGCCAATCTCGCATTCGCGGGAGGACGTGACACGATCATCTTCACTGTCGCCTGCGCCATCGGCTACCTCGCCGAACATCCCGAAGCGCTCGAATACCTGCGTGAAGATCCGAAACGCATCACCTTAGCCAGTGAAGAGCTTTTCCGCGTGTTCATGCCTCTCACCCACATCGGTCGCGTCTGTCCGCAGGACACGGAGGTGAACGGCGTCACCGTCAAAGCCGGCCAGCGCGTCTCGCTGTGCTGGTCCTCCGCGAATTTCGACGAAACCGCCTTTCCACAGGCCGATGAGGTGCGCCTCGATCGCAAGCCGAACCCGCACATCAGCTTCGGCTTCGGCACGCACCTCTGCCTAGGAGCCCCGCACGCCCGCCTCATCATGCGCACGCTGCTGAAGCTCTGCTGCGACCGCGTAAAGCGCATCCACCTCATCAGCGCCACCGAGCGCGTCGAACACGAGTCGAAATTTGATCGAACCCTCGGCTACGACTCTCTCCTAGTGAGGATGGAGCCGCTCTGATGCCCACCGCGATACACCGCAGTCACTGCGTTGATACAGGCACGGACTTTGCATTGAAAGAGTAGCGCCTTGCCTTCGTCCTGTTTTCTCAACCATGAAACACGCCCTGGCCCTCCTCTTCGCCCTCGCCGCGCACGCGTCCGCCGACCTCGCCAGCAGCAAGCCGAACATCATCCTCATCATGACGGACGACCAAGGCTACGGTCAGCTTGCCTGCCATGGCCATCCGTGGCTGAAGACGCCAAACATCGACGCGCTGCACGCGCAGAGCCTACGTTTCACGCGCTTCCTCGTCAGCCCTACCTGCGCCCCCACACGCAGCGCCATCATGACAGGCCGACATCCGCTGAAAAATGGTGTCACCCACACCATCCTCGAACGCGAGCGCATGACGCTCGACGCCACGATCTTGCCGCAAGTGCTCAAGACCGCAGGCTACACCTCTGGCATCTTCGGTAAGTGGCATCTTGGCGATGAGGAGCCATACCAGCCGCACAAGCGCGGCTTTGACGAGGCATTCATCCACGGCGCGGGAGGCATCGGCCAGGCGTATCCATGCTCATGTGCAGACGCGCCGGGCAATCAGTACACGGACCCTGTAATCCGTCACAACGGCAAATTCGTGAAGACGCACGGCTTCTGCACGGATGTGTTCTTCACCGCCGCGCTCGGCTGGATCAAACAGCGGAAGGATGGTGGCGGACCGTTTTTCGCCTACATCACCACCAACGCGCCGCACGGTCCTTACATCGCGCCGGAGAAGAACATGCGGCGCTTCACCGACCTCGGCTTCGGCAAGGAGCAGGCCGGATTCTACGGCATGATCGAGAACATCGACGAGAACATAGGCCGTCTCATGGGGAAGATGAAGGAGTGGGGACTCTTCAAAAACACGCTCCTTATCTTCATGTCCGACAACGGCACCACGGGCGGCGGCTCCGGCGTGCCTGGCATGGATCTCGCGCCCGGCCATCCGTTTTACAACGGCAACCAAGTCGGCCTCAAAAACTCCACGGATGAAGGTGGCGTGCGCGTGCCTTTCTTCGTGCGTTGGGACGACCACATCACACCTGGTCGAGATGTCGGCACGATCTCCGCACACATCGACATCCTGCCGACACTCGCCGAATTTGCGGGAGCCGGGATTCCGAAGGGGCAGGTCGAGGGCCGGAGCCTCCTGCCACTCATCGAAGGCCGGGCGGACAACTGGGGGGACCGCTTCCTCTTCACGCAAATAGGTCGCTGGCCCACTGGTGCAGATCCAGACAAGTTCGGTTTCTGGAACTACGGCGTGCGCAACCAGCGCTTCCGCTATGTCGGCCCGCGAGCAGGCAATCCAAAGGCGAAGAACAAAAAAGGCGGTGCCCAGCCGCAAGCGGAGGCTCTTTACGACATCCAGGCCGACCCGTATCAAAAGTCCAACGTCATCAGCAGCCACGCCGATGTGGCCGAAAAAATGAAAGCTGCCTACGCCTCTTTCTGGAAGGAAGCACGCCCGCTCATGGTCAACGAGACGGCACCAATGTCGCCCACAAAGCCTTTCTGGGAGCTCTACGAGAAGCAGGTCAAAGAAGGTGGCATTCCCGCCTGGAAAGCACCGGATCTATGATGATCCCTGACGCAGACCGCCGACCATGTCGCGAACACCACGGAATCACGCCGCCATCGGCACCCCGTAAGGCAACTCGTCCGGAATGGGGCCGAACTCCCGGAGTTTCTCCCACAAGCTCGTGTAGTCCTTGTTCACATCGCCACTGAGACAGTCGGTGAGCTCGCCACCAGCGTCGGGATACTTCATCACGACCTCTTTGAACGAAAAATCCGGATTGTAGAACGCATAGACCAGCTTGCGCATGTTGTCGATGCCCTGGCGCATCATCTGTGTGTAGGCGTCGAACCGTTGTGGCGAAAGATCTCCCGCCAGCAGGGCCTCATGCGTGGCATCTGCCGCCGCAACGCCGCTTTTCAGCGCTACCAGTACACCACTGCTGAACACGGGATCGAGAAACGCATAGGCATCCCCCACGAGTAGTAGGCCTGGCGCGGCCCCGTACTTAGAATGACGTGTGTACTCGCTGGTGATCCGGTATTCTCCAGTGCAGACGCCCACGGACAGGTGATCTTTGATCCATTCGTTCTCACCGACCTCGCGCTCGAACATCGCCTTCAGGTCCTTCACCCCGCCACGACTCAAATACTTACCCTCGGCCACGATGCCCACGCTCACCATGTCATCGTGCATCGGGATGTGCCAGAACCAGCCCTTCTCCTGCACAAAGGCGATCGTCGTCGCTCCTTCGTCGATACCGGGCTCGCGCTTCGAACCTTTGTAGTAGGTCCAAACAGCTACCTTGTTCAGATGCGGGTCCCCTACCCGCCAGCCCTCGCGCACAGATGCGAACGCCTCCTTCCCCGACGCATCGATGACCAGCTTCGCCGACAGGTGCTCCTTCGTACCATCCTTCGCCTGCACCTCCACACCGGTAACGCGTCCACTCTCGTCCTTCAGCAGCTTCGCGACCGTCGTCTCCTCACGCACCTCGGCTCCTTTTGACCGCGCATGATTCATGAGCATCTGATCGAACTCGGAACGCAGCACCTGCCAGGTCTGCGCCACGGTTTCGCGGTCATAGCGATTAAAGAAGTAAAACGGCTGCGATTTCTTACCGTCCGGCTGCACGAAGCTGACGCTGTACTTCTTCGTGAAGTGGCTCTTCCTCATCATCGGGATCAGGCCCAGCCGTTCCAGCGGGCCGAACGTGAACGGGATCAACGACTCGCCGATGTGATAGCGCGGAAATTTCTCCCGCTCGAGCACCAACACCCTGCGTCCGTGCTCCGCGAGAATTGCCGCCGCGCTGGTGCCGGCCGGTCCGCCGCCGATGATGAGTACGTCGTGATGTTGATTCATGAGCGCAGATGACAACGTGCCTGCGCCGTAAAGCTGTCCGCTGACATCGGCGCACGCAATACCATTTCAGCATCATCTCCATGCCGAGAGGAGATCAAGTTGCGGAAAAACAAAAACTTCCCCTAGCCCGCCACGTTTGATACAAACCAGCCATGAACACGCACACCGCCCAGCTCTCCCGTCGTGAACTGATCACCTGCGGCACACAAGCCATTGCCGCTGGACTCCTCGGCTCCGCCTTCGGCGCTGAGAAAAAAACATCCACCACCTCCGAGACCCTCGTCCAGCAACTCCACAGCAGCATGGACGAGACCCAGCGCAAAACCCTCTGTTTCGCCTGGAGCGACCCCCGCCGCCTCAAGGTGGACAACAACTGGCACATCACCCCGCAGAAAATCCGCGACGTGCTCAAGCCAGACCAGCAGGAGCTCGTGCGCGAGATCTTCGACAAACTCCACAGCGACGAATACAAATCCGAGGTCTGGCGTCAATTCGACCACGACAACAAAGGGGACGGCGGCTTCGGCAGCGCCTCGATTGCGTTGTTCGGCGATCCTGGCACGAACCAGTTCGAGTTTGTCCTCACCGGCCGCCATTGCACCCGTCGCTGCGATGGCGACAGTGAGAAAGGCGTGGCCTTCGGTGGCCCCATTTTCTACGGCCACGCTGCCCAGGGCTTCAACGAAAAACCCGGTCATCCCGGCAATGCGTATTGGTACCAAGCCAAGCGTGCGAACGAAGTCTTCCAGGCGCTCGACGGCAAACAACGTACGCTCGCTCTCCTCGACGAGTCGCGTGACGAGGACGGCAACGACACAGTGAAACTCACCGGCAAAACAAAAGGACTCGAAGGCATCCGCCTCTCCGAACTCACCTCCGATCAGAAGGATCTCGTTAAAAAGGTCATTGCCGACCTACTAAAACCCTTCCGCCAGTCCGAACGCGAAGAATCCATGAAATACATCGAAGCCGGTGGCATCGACAACCTTCACATGGCCTTCTTCAAGAATCAGGACGTCGGCAAAGACGGCGTCTGGGATGTCTGGCAGATCGAAGGCCCGAACATGATCTGGTTCTTCCGCGGCGATCCCCACGTCCACTGCTGGGCACACATCCGCGCACCGAAAGAGGCGTGATCATTCTCCGGCCTTCGCCTTTCCCAGCAGTTTCAGCGCGACCTCGACGAGCTTCTCACCCGAGCCGATTTCACCTCGTGCGCTGACGACTTCATAGTTGCCTTGTGGGAATGCCTCCTTGTTCGGCACATAACCGACGCTGCCATTCGCGAGTTCTACGATGAGTGTGTGCTTGAACGGCGATGCTTTTTTGATCGCGAGGCCGAGTTCGACAAAAATCTCTCCAGGCAGCGCAACGATGGCGACATCGTCGCTGATGGCGATGACCTGCACTTCGGCGAGCAGCGGCTTGTCCTTTTTGTCCAAGGTCTCGAGAACGCAAACCGTCTCCGCCATCGGTACGGTGCCGAAGTTTTTGGTGAGCATGTTCGCCGCCATGTCCTTGGCTTTGGTGATTTGTGCCTCCGTAAAAGTGCGGCGCTGCAACGTGACCTGTTCCGAGCGGATGCGTGGCTTGAAAGTGTCCGTGCTCTTGAGATTCGGCCACGCCGCATCCACCGCATCGGCCAATGCGGTGCCGAGCTCTAGCGTGGTGCGACGTTTGCCAGTGATGTAATCAGTGTGATTGATGTTGCCGCAGGTGCCGTTGGCAAAGACAGAGATCATGTCGCTGCCGTGGCGTTCGCTAACGAGCCTCGTGAACACGCCGGGATAATCTGCGGAGATTTTCACGCCTCCGCCGACGGATGTCGGATGCATGGCGAAGTTCAGCAGCGATGCGACGGGCGTGGCATCGGCTCCCACGCCTTGGAACAACAACACACCCACATCAGGATCGACCGGGCCCGCCGGGCGATCCTGCGGTGTCAGCGTTCTAGGCTGCCAGATCGCCTCCTGCTGGCCCTCACGCAGGATGCGGCGGTTGAAACTGATGCCTTCCGCTTTGCCGATGACCACGGAGGTTTTTACCGGCGTGAGTTTTGACTTCGCCTGCTTCACCGATTCAGCAATCAGGCCCGGCAACGAATCGATGTAACTCACACCGGCAGGAGAATTGACCTTCGTGATGTCATCCATCATCGAACCACGCGGCTGCTGCGGCCCGGTGTGCGTGTGCGTGCCGGAGATGAGGACATGATCGCCCTCGATGCCACACTGCTCCTGGATCGCCTTCCGCGCGGCCTCCACACCGGTGCGCACCGTGCCTGAAAGATCGAGCACCACGATGACAGCGTGCGTGCCGTCCTTCTCCATCACAATCGTTTTTGCATACAGCGGGTCAAGCACGCCTGCGGAGCCGCGAAACTTGTAGTAACCGCCCAGCGGCGTGCCGTCCTTCGGCGTGATGTCCACGCGAGCGGCACCGACACGGAAATCACCGGCGTGAAGTTGGGAGGCGATGAGAAAGAAGCAGAGCAGCAGGCGGTTGGTCATGGGACCAATACGGCCGCAACATTCACTTCTTGAACCACTTCGGCGTACCGAACCACGCATCCATCTCTTTCTCAAATGGCGCATATACTTCTGGAGCCTCAGGGATGCCGCCGTGATCACCGGATTCAACGATCCAGGTGTCCAAGGCGGCACGAAGGCGAGATAGTGCTTCGCGATGTTCCGGCTTTGGTGAATCGATCAGGTCGTGGATTTCATGTGGATCGGCCTGCGTCTCATAAAGCTCCTCGCAGGGTCCTTTTCGCTGCATCAACGCCAACGGCGGGCCGCTGAGCGTTCCCGCAGCCTGCATCTCGCGCATCAGCGGCACAATGGGAAAGCATTTCTCCTTGTAGCGGTTCAGCGACGCAAACGTCGGCCCTTTGGTGAACGTGCGGATGTAATGAAACCGCTCGTCATGCACGGAGCGGATACGCTGCACGGTTTCATCGATGCGGTCGCGTGCCGCGAAGGCAAACTGGCGCGGCGGATCGGCATGTGGACCAAAAATGACGCGTCCCTGCATCAGCGGCGGCTTCGCGATGCCCGCGAGATCCAGCGTGGTCGCCGTGACATCGATCAGGCTCACGATTTGCTCATTTACTGTGCCAGCTTTGATGTGGGACGGCCAGCGGATGATCATCGGCACGCGCAAGCCGCAATCGTAGCACCAGTGGATGCCGCGCGGCTCCAAACGTCCGTTGTCGGCGAAAAAGATGACGATCGTGTCGTCCTCCAGGCCGTCTTTGCGCAATTGATCGAGCACCTGGCCGATCCGCACGTCCATGCCGGACACGGAGTTCAAGTAACGCGCCCATTCCTCGCGCACGAGCGGATGCTCCGGGTAATAGGGCGGCGGTGTGACGTTTTCTGGCGTCGCGTGCTTCACATGTTCGTGCTCGCCGACCCATTCGACGCGTGGCTTCTCCGCGCTTTTGCGGTCGTAGATGTCATACTCGACCTCGTGTGAGTTGATCTGTGCGAAAAACGGCTGCTTCGATTTCAGTGCGGCCCAATCGTCGGTCTGGTAGATCGGCCCCTCGTTCACAAAGTTCAGATCGAGCTTCCCGGTGCCCACGTTGTGTCCGCCGACCACTTTGATGTTCGCCGTCGTGTAGCCCGCGTCTTGCAGTCGATGCGTCATCGGTCGCACACTCGATGGCAGCTTGAAATCATCACTGCGGTGTGAGCGCATGTGGTGCGTGTCCGTCGTGGTCTGGTACATGCCCAGCATGAAGGCACTGCGGCTCGGCGCGCAGGCCGGATTGGTCGAAAACACATTCGTGAAACGCACGCCCTCCGCCGCCAGTCGGTCGAGATTCGGTGTGTGGACGTTCTTCGCGCCGTAGCAACCGAGGTCGTGCGAAATGTTCTCGCCGACGAGCCAGAGGATGTTGGGTTGCTTGGCGGGCAGGCCGCTGATCGCGAAACAAAAAAGCGTGAGTGGCAAAAGTCTCTTCATATGCCGATGAAACGCATGAAAGAGTCGTTTCACTCCACCGATTCCCTGTTCCATGCCCATTCTCGACTGTTTCAACCTCACCGGACGCCGCGCTTTGATCACAGGTGGCTCACGCGGGCTTGGTTTGGAGATGGCGCGAGCACTCGGTGAGGCGGGTGCGGAGTTGGTGGTCGCAGGATCGGATGAAACTCATCTGAAAAATGCCCGCGACACGCTGCGAAGCGAAGGATTGAACGTGGCGACGATTCAGGCTGATCTCTCGCAACCGGAGGAAGCGGAACGTTTGTGCGATGTCGTGCTCAGCGAGCACGCGCCCATCGACATTCTCATCAACAACGTCGGCGGACGCCGCATCAACACGCCGACGGAGGATCTCGCGCTCGAAGACTGGCAGCGCATCCTCGATTTGAATCTCACGCAGGCCTTCATCCTCACGAAACGCCTTGGCGCGGCGATGATTCCGCGCAAATGGGGCCGCATCATCAACATGGCCTCCATCAACGCACTCTGGCCTGGCAAGGCGATGCGCGGACGCAGTTACGAGACTTCGAAAGGTGCGCTGACGATGTTCACCAAGGCCGTCGCCGCCGACTGGGCCGTGCATGGCATCACCGTGAATGCCATCGCGCCTGGGCCGTTTTTGACCGACGCGAACAGGCGCTGGATCGGCGAGAAGCCCGAGTTCGAGGGCGAAATCGCATCCAGCATTCCCATGGGCCGCTGGGGCAGACCCGAAGAGATCGCTCCGCTCGCGCTCTACCTCGCAAGCGATGCGAGCAGCTTCATGACCGGCAGCGTCCTTGTGATTGATGGCGGCAAGCTGCTATGGTGATTTTCAAAACGACATGACCTCTCCCAAACACGAACTCCGCGGTGTCCTGCCTGTTTTCCAAACGCCGTGGCACGAAGACGAAACGCTCGACCTCGAAACACTCGAACGCGAGATCGCTTGGCTCTACGATCATGGCTCGAATGGCATCGTGATGGCGATGGTGTCCGAAACACTGCGCCTCGACAGCGAGGAACGCGAGCAACTCGCCAATGCCGCATGCCGCTTCGGCAAAGATCGCGGCGTGGTGGTGATCAGCGTGGGCGCAGAGTCATCGAAAACTGCTGAACGCTACGCGAAACACGCCGAAAGCGTCGGCGCAGATGCGGTGATGGCGATTCCACCGGTTTCCATTGGCATCGGCGAGAGCGAACTGCTCGCCTACTACACGCGCATCATCCACGCGATCCAGATTCCCGTGATCGTGCAGGATGCGAGCGGTTACGTCGGCAAACCGATGCCGATTGCGATGCAGGCACGGCTGCTCGATGAATTCGGACCCGAGCGTGTGCAATACAAGCCCGAAGCCTCGCCCATTGGCCCAAAACTCAGCGAGCTACGGGATGCGACAAAGGGCCGCGCCCGCGTCTTCGAAGGCACCGGCGGCATCGCGCTGGTCGATTCCTTCAAACGTGGTGTCGTAGGCACGATGCCGGGCGCGGATTTGATTCGCGGCCTCGTTCCCTTGTGGAAAGCGCTCGAAGCCGGTGACACCGAAAAAGCCGACCGCATCCACGGCCCGCTTTCAGCGCTGATTTCGATGCAAACGAGCCTGGATGGCTTTCTGGCGGTAGAGAAGCATCTGCTCGTGCGCCAGGGCATTTTCAAAAACACGCTCGTGCGCGGCCCTGTTGGCTTCAAACTCGACGCGGAGACAAAACGCGAGGTGGAGCGCCAGTTTGACCGCATGATCGCAGCAGCCCAATGATGTGAAGCCATGATCATCGACGTCCATTCCCACGCCTGGAACTTCCCTTCGGACTTCTCGGACGATTTCATCGCCCAGGCCGGTCGTGCGCGGCCTGGCGTGAAGGTGGACATGAGCGCGACGTATGAGGCGTACCGCGCATCGGCACCGGAGGACACCACGACGATTGTATTTGGTGGAAAGGCGAAACTGAGCGGCCTGTGGGTCGATGACAGGACGGTGGCGAATTATGTGGCGAAGGATCCAACACGCTTGATCGGCTTCATGTCGATCGACCCGACGCAGGACGGCTGGGAACGCGAAATACGCATCGGTCACGAGGAACTCGGTCTGCGAGGCATCAAGTTGCTTCCGATGTATGCGGGATTCAGTCCCGACGACCCGAAGCTGGAGCCACTCTGGCGGTATGCGGAGAAGAATGGTCTGCCGGTGCTTCTGCACATGGGCACGACGTTCATCGCGCAGGCACCGCTGGCCTTCACGCTGCCACGATTGATCGAGCCGGTGGCGGTGAAGCATCCGGGCGTGAAGATCATCCTCGCGCATCTCGGCCATCCGTATGAAGGCGAGTGCATCGTCACGATCCGAAAGCATGAGAATGTCTTCGCGGATGTGAGCGCGCTGCATTACCGCCCGTGGCAGCTCTACAACAGCCTCATGCTCGCCCAGGAATACGGCGTGTGGCACAAGGTGCTCTTCGGCACCGACTTCCCCTTCACCACGGTGAACGCGAGCATCGGCGGCATCCGCAAGCTCAACGACATGCTCGAAGGCACGAAGCTGCCGCGGCTGGATGAAGCGCAAATCGAAGCGATGATCCATCGCGACAGCTTGCGGCTGCTCGGGTTGTGAAGTGTGTCAAATCGCCGTTGATCGGCGTAGAGAAGCCACCCCATGAAACTGCTGCTCTTCCCTGTCGTCGTCCTTGCGCTCTCGCCAGCATTCGCTCAGAGAGTCACGCCTTCGTCTTCCGGCCTCGACAGCTTGCTGCAGCATCCCATCCTAGCCAAAGGCCAGCCGGAGCGTGAATCACGCGCCTTTTGTGAACCGAGGGTGCCTCGCATGCCTCAGGTGACTTCACGAGAAGAGTGGGCGGCATTTGCGAGCAAAACGCGGCGTGATGTGCTCGACAAAGTCGTCTTCCGTGGTGCTCTCGCGAAGCAGTGGCGTGATGCACAGACAAAGGTCGAGTGGCTGGAGGAGATCGAGGGCGGCGCGGGATACTCGATCAAAAAACTGCGCTACGAGGCGCTGCCCGGCCTGTGGATACCGGCGGTGCTTTATCAGCCGGACAAGCCAGGGGCCAAAATGCCCCTGCACCTCGCCGTGAACGGCCACGACGGCAATGGCAAGGCCGCGCCATACAAACAAATCCGCTGTATCAACCTCGCCAAACGCGGCATCGCCAGCCTGAATGTGGAATGGCTCGGCATGGGCCAGCTCCGCTCAGATGGATTTGTGCATTCACGCATGAACCAGCTCGATCTCTGCGGCGTGAGCGGTCTCGCGCCGCATTTTCTCTCCATGTCACGCGGGCTGGACATCCTGCTCGCGCTGCCAAATGCCGATGCCTCGCGCGTGGCCGTGAGCGGAGTCAGCGGCGGCGGCTGGCAGACGATCACCATCAGCGCGCTCGACACCCGCGTCACGCTGGCCAATCCAGTCGCCGGCTACTCCTCCTTCATCACCCGTGCGGAGCATGGCAGCGATCTCGGCGACTCCGAGCAGACGCCGACCGATCTGGCCACCGTGGCTGATTACACCCACCTCACCGCCATGCTCGCCGGGCGTGCCGCGCTGCTCACCTTCAATGCGAAGGACAACTGCTGCTTTGCCGCCGACCACGCGCTGCCACCGCTGCTAGATGCTGCGGAGCCAATCTTCAAACTCCATGGCCAGTCGGAGCGCCTGCTTTCCCACATCAACATTGATCCCGGCACGCACAACTACGAGATCGACAACCGTCAGGCCCTTTACCGCGTGATCGGCGACATCTTCTTCCCCGGCGATGCCAGTTTCAGTGCGAAGGAAATTCCCTGTGATGCCGAGATCAAAACCAAGGAGCAGCTCAGTGTGCCGCTCCCCGCTGAAAATCTCGACTTTCATCAGCTCGCGATCACCGCAGCCAAAAACCTGCCGCGTGATCCCGCCCAAGCCACGCGCGAAAAGCTGCGCAAAATCGTGAACGCGCCGTCTTACGAAGCCGTGGCGCAGAAAATGGGCGAGGAGAGTCACGCAGGCACTCAGGCCGTGTTTTGGAGCATCAGCATTGGCAAGGACTGGACCCTGCCGCTGACTGAACTCACCCGTGGCGAAGTCAAAGGCACCGTGCTGGTGATCGCCGATGCAGGGCGCAAATCCGCAGCCAGGGAGATCGAGGCACTGCTGGCTCAAGGACGGCGCGTGCTCGCCTTTGATCCCATTTTCATCGGCGAGGCCGCGATGGGTGGCCGCACCTATCTGCATGCCTTGCTCGCAGCGACGGTGGGGCAGCGTCCGCTCGGCATTGAGGCTGCTGAAGTCAATGCCGTCGCCCGCTGGGCGGCCACCCAGTTCAAAACAACAGCGACCATCCACTCCATCGGCTCGCGCACCGGCCTCATCGCTCTCGTGGCAAAGGCATTGGAGCCGAGGTCATCGGGCGCACACCATCCCGCGCAGCACATCGAAGATTTGCATGGCATCCTACTCAACAACTGGACCGTGCAGGACAAGCCGGAGATGTTCTGCTTTGGCCTGCTGGAGCACTTCAACGTGCCGCAGCTCAGACAACTCGCAGCGGAGAAGGAATGAGCATGATGCAAACATGCGCATCTTCATGCGAGACAAAGTGTTCGCGTTGAAAGTGTCTTTGCAGACAAACGTAGAGTTCGCCATGAAACGTGTCGCTCTTCTTCTGGCCGTCTGTACCATACCTTGTCTCGCCACGGACAGCTTTCACCTCGCGGAGAATGGCAAGGCGCTCGCGCCCATCGTCATCTCGGCGCAGGCTTCGGAGAAAACCAAGGCGGTCGCGGCGGAGCTGGCGGGTTATTTGAAGCAGATCACCGATGCGGAGTTTGTGGTGGAGACGGGGGATGGTGCGCGGGGCATCGTACTAGGCACACAACAGGAGTTTGGCGTCTTCAAAGATGCACTCTGGGTGAAGGGCTACGACGGGAAGGAGGCATTCATCGTCAACTCAGACGGCGAGTCTCTCCGACTCATCGGCGCAACGGATCTGGCCGTCTCACACGCCGCCTTCGCGTTTCTGGAGGAGCTCGGCTGCCGCTGGTTCTTCCCGGCGAAGGAATGGGAAGTCATTCCAAAGAAGCCCAGCCTCTACTATGTCGGCCATAGCCGTGAGTCTGGTACTGACAGCCGCCCGAAAATCCTCGCCCGCCGCATCTGGTATGGCTACGGGCCGTTCCCGGACGACAAGAAACACCCGCTCGGCTCGTCCTGCGCGAAGGACTATGACGACTGGGCGCGGCACAACCGCATGGCCTCCTCCTTCAAAGTGTATGCAGGCCATGCCTACGAGGCGATGGTGGCGAACAACAAGGCGCTCTTTGAGGCGCATCCCGAATATCTGGCGCTCGTGAAAGGCGAGCGGAAGAAGCCACAGCTCTGTATCAGCCATCCAGCGGTGAAGGCGCTCGCAGTGAGATGGTGCGAAGACTTCTTCGCGAAGAATCCGGACCGTGAGATGGTCTCGCTCGATTGCGCGGATGGTGACGGCCACTGCGAGTGCGCAGAGTGCGCGAAGCTCGGCAGCATCAGCAACCGTGTCTTTGGCCTGGCCAATCACGCGGCGAAAATCATCGCCAAAGCACATCCCGGTAAAATGATCGGCCTGCTGGCCTACAACGAGCACAGCGAGCCGCCGGACTTCGCGCTGGAGCCGAACGTGTATGTGCAACTCACGATGGGGTTCATTCGCGGGCGCTACAGCTTTGATGAGCTGCGCGAGCTGTGGCCGCAGAAGTGCAAATCCATGGGCTTCTACGACTACTACAGCGTGTGGCTGTGGGACTTCGACAAGCTGCCCGGCGGCAAGGGCGCGATGCTCGACCACATCCAGGAAAGCATCCGAAAAAACGCCGCCCTCGGTGCAACGAGCCTAGACATGGAAAGCGGCAACAACTGGGGCGTCCACGGCCTCGGCTATTATGTCGCCAACAAGCTCATGTGGAACCCGGATGCCGATGTGAAGGCGATCACGGCCGACTTTTACGACAAGGCTTTCGGTCCCGCGTCGGCCACGATGCGCCGCTACTACGAGCGCTGGATGCCGAAGGCGCAAACCACTCCCATCATCAGCCGCCAGCTCATGGGTCTGCTCTTTCGTGATCTCGACGAAGCCTCGAAGCAAGCTGCAGGTCACCCCGACGTGCTTGCACGCCTCGATCATTTAAAGCACTACCTGCGCTACAATCATCTATACTGGTTGCTCGACCACGAAAAGGACAAAGCACGGCAAAAGCAGCTTTCGCTCGACATTCTTACCTTCGCCTACCGCACGCGTTACGAATACATGAACCACTGGAACGCCATCCAGACGAGCTTCGCGGGCAACGCGGCGAAAAAGTTCAACGAACCCACATGGGCGCGGAATGACAAGGCGTCGAAACCGTGGGCGGAGGCCGGTTTCGTCACCCAAGCCGAAACGGAGCAGTGGTTCCGTGAAGGACTCGACTACTTCCAGCCGGTCGAGGTGAAGGAACTCACCTTCGACTACACGAAGCTCACTCCCAGCAAGCTCACGAGCGACAAACCGAAAGCGCATCAGCAGGCCATGCAGCGCGTCGAGCGATTCGCTATCCACAGCGACGGCGAACCCATCACGCTCGACATCACCGTCGGCACCATCGCCTGGTATCGTGATCGTGCAGCCGCGAAGTGGAAGCTGGAGAATGCGGAGAGCAAAACCGTCGCTGAGGGCACGCAGAAGCTCGATGGCGAGGTCCACACACTCACGCTGAAAGTGCCGAAGGCTGGTGTGTACTTCTTCGAGTGCAATGACAGCTCTGCCGGCTGGCGCATCACCCGCAAACCAGGTGAATCGCTCACTTGGCTGCCGAAGCGCGGTAAAAAAGTCATTACCCTCGGCCCCTTCGGCGAGCTATTCTTCCAAGTGCCCGCCGGAACGAAGGAGCTGCAACTTTTCGCCAGCGGCTCGAAATTCCCGATTCGTGGCCCGGATCACAAGATCATCACCGAAGTGAATGCTAACGATGAAGTGGTGACGATTCCCATTCCCGAGGGTGCGGACGGCAAAATCTGGAGCTTCGGCCCCACATCGCCGTCGCAAATCTGGCTTTTCAACGCGCCGAACTGCTTCGCGGCTTCGCCACAGGCATTGTTGATCGCGCCAGCCAAGTAAACTGCAATCATGCCCGAGCTCTCCCGCACCGAAGACCCCACACCGCAAAGCCGCTGCCGTTTCGCGCTGAAATGGTGCGACATCACGCCACCGGCGGACATCTACCACCGCATGTGGGGCGCGGCGAGGCATGAGCGGGCCACGGGCGTGCATCGGCCGCTTCGGGCCACCGTCACCGTCTTTGCGTCGATGGAAGGCAGCGAGCGGCAGATCCTGCTCGCACTCGATCATTGCGTGATGGGAGCCAGCGAGCATGCGAATCTCGTCGCTCGGGCCGCGGAGATCGGCGGCGTGGCGAAGGAGGAAATCCTCGTCGTCTTCTCGCACACGCACGGCGCGGGCCTGATGAGCCTCGATCGGGCGAATCTGCCCGGCGGCGACCTCATCCCGCCGTATTTGCAGTCACTCGGCGGGAAAGCAGGCGCGTTGATTCGAGAGGCCATCGCTTCGTTGAAGCCCGCAGGCATCGTTTATGGCCGTGGCAAGTGCTCGCTGGCCACGCATCGCGATTTCTGGGACGGAAAGCAGTTCGTGTGCGGCCACAATCCCGGCGTACCGGTGGACGACACGGTCATCGTCGCCCGTGTGACCAATGACAACGGCAAAATGCTCGCCAGCATCGTGAACTACGCCTGCCACCCCACCACGCTCGCATGGGAGAACACGCTCATCAGCCCCGACTACATCGGCGCGATGCGCGAACTCGTCGAACGCGACACCGGTGCCCCCTGTTTGTTCCTCCAAGGTGCCAGCGGCGAACTGGGCCCACGCGAAGGCTTCGTCGGCGACACCGCCGTGGCAGATCGAAACGGGCGCGAGCTCGGTTACGCCGCGCTTTCAGCCCTCACCGCTCTTCCCGCCGCTGGAACGACGTTTGTCTATGCCGGCCCCGTTGTCTCCGGCGCGACACTTGGCTCGTGGAAGCATCAAAAGATTGATCCCAACACCAATGCCGCGTGGAAGCTCCAGCGCTGGCATGAGCCGTTGAAGTATCGCCCCGGCCAGCCGACGATCGAACAAACCCAGGCTGAACTCGATCAATTCAAAGCCGACGAAGCCTCCGCCCGTGCCGCAGGCGATGAAACCCGCGCCGCCGACCTCCGAGCCTTGGCCGAACGCAAAACCCGTCTCCTCCATCGCCTCAACCAACTCCCGCCCGGCGACACCTACCCGCTGCAAGTCGTCCTCTGGCACCTCGGCGATGCCATCTGGCTCGGCGTCCAAGGCGAAAGCTACTCCCTCTTCCAAACCGAACTCCGCCGCCGCTTCCCCGACAAAATCATCCTCATCGCCAGCATCGCCGCGGACTGGGGAGCCTCCTATCTGCCACCACGCGAGCTTTACGACACTGGCATCTACCAGGAAAGCATCGCCATCGTCGCGGCGGGGAGTTTGGAGCAGTTGATCGAATCGATCGCAGAGCGAATTTCCGTTTCTTAACCGCCAATGAGACGCTGATATGACGCTAATGGATTTATCAGCGTCAAATTAACGTCGTATCAGCAGTTCAAAACCTCCTCCACTCACACCATGAAAATCACCGCCATCGAAACCCTTGTCTGCCACGCCCGCATGAGAAACTGGGTGTTTGTCAAAGTCGTGACCGACCAGCCTGGGCTCATCGGCTGGGGCGAGGCGACGTTGGAGTGGCACACGCGTAGCATCGTGGGTGCCATTGAAGACATGTCGCACCTGCTCGTCGGCGAGGATCCGACGCGCGTGGAATACCTCTGGCAGATGATGTACCGCCAGCACTTCTGGCACGGGCACGGCATCGTGCGGGCCACGGCGATTGCGGGCATCGACCTCGCTCTGTGGGACATCGTGGGCAAGGTAGCGAACATGCCGCTCTCAAAGGTCTTTGGCGGTCCGGTGCGGGATTGGGTGCGCACCTACTGCCATCTCGGCGGCGGGAAGATGGAGGATTTTTATCAAACGCCTGCCGACAACGCGAAACGCTTCGCTGAACTGGCGCAGCAGGCCGTGGCGGATGGTTACACGGCTTTCAAAAGCATGGCGGTGCCGAGCACGATGCCCATCGAAGGCATGAGACCCGTCCGCGCTGCTGCGGCGGCTGTCGCGGCCATGCGTGAGGCTGTGGGGCCGGACATCGACATCATGGTCGATTGCCATGCGCGGCCCTCGCCGGCCATGGGGCTGAAATTTGGCAAGGCGCTCGATGATTTCGGCCTCTACTTTTTTGAGGAACCCTGCTGGCCGGAGGCCGTCGATGGCCTCGCGAAGATCAATGCCGCCCTCACCACGCCCGTGGCCAGCGGCGAGCGTGTGACGAACCTGGAGGCCTTCAAAGACATGTTTGAGAAACGTGCGGTCGAGATCTGCCAGCTCGACATCACGCACTGTGGCGGCCTCAGCGCCGCCAAACGCATTGCCGCGCTCGCGGAGGCGCATCGCATCGCTTTGGCACCGCACAATCCGCAGGGGCCGGTGAGCACTGCTGCGTCGCTGGAGTTTGGTTTCAGCCAGCCGAGCTACATCATCTGCGAAACCGTTCACAACGACGTGCCCTGGCGGCAGGACGTGGTCGAGGAAGGCTTCGTCATCGAAAAACAGGGCCGCATCGTCCGCCCGAACATCAAACCCGGCCTCGGTATCACCATCAACGAGGCGGAGGTGAAGAAGCATCCCTTCCAGCAGGAGATCGTCCTGCGCGAGTTCAGCCCCGATGGCGCGGTGACGGACTGGTGATCTCATGAAACCAACCCGAACTCGCTTCATCGTCCTAGCTGGGCTCTGCACGGCGGCGGCGTTGGCGTATTACACGCGCAATGGCGTAGCTGCGGCGGAGAGCACGATCCGTGCGGATCTCGGGCTCACGAAAGAGCAGTCGGGCCTGATGATGAGCGCGTTTTTCTGGCCATATGCGCTCTGTCAGATCCCGGCGGCGATGCTGGCACAGCGGCTGGGCACACGTTGGGCGCTGGCGCTGTATGCGGTGATGTGGTCGCTCGCCACTGCGGGGCTGGCAATGGGCCAGCTCGGCTGGATGACGGCCTCGCGGGCGTGCATGGGCGTGGCGCAGGCAGGACTGGTGCCCGTGGGCGTAATGATCATGGCGCGCTGGTTTCCAAAGACGGCTCAGGCGTCCGCTGCGGGCGCGTTCAGCGGATTCATGTCGGCGGGCAGCATCGTGTCGGCACCACTGACGGCATGGTTTGTAATGAACGCGGGGTGGCGCTGGATGTTTGTGATCAATGCCGTGCCCGGCGTTTTGTGGGCGGTGTGGTTCGCATGGTGGCATCGGAATCAGCCTTCGGAGCATGCGTCCGTGAATGCAGCAGAGCGCGAATGGATCGAAAAGGGTTCCTCGGATGATCTCTCCAATATTCAGGCAATCCCATGGCGGTCGCTGGGAAGGAGTCCGTCTTTATGGCTCCTTTGCATGCAGCAATTCTTCCGCGCGGCGGGCTATATTTTCTTCGCAAGCTGGTTCGCCACCTACCTGCAGGAGGCACGCGGCATGACGCTGACACATTCCGCCTGGCTCACGACGTTGCCGCTGCTGGCCGATGTGGCGGGTGGCTTCTCCGGCGGGATCCTCTCCGATGCCTTGATGCGCCGCACCGGTAGTCCACGACTGGCCCGCCAAGGCATGGCGATGGTGATGCTCGTGTTGTGCGCGGTGTTGATTTTCGGGGCATGGTTTGTGACGCAGCCGGTGCTGGCGGTGATCGTCATCAGCGCGGGCATGTATTGCGCCGGTGTGGTGAACCCCTGTTTCTCGGCTGCGCTCATGGACTTCGGCGGGCCGCATGCCGGAACCGTGAGCGCGATCACCAACATGTGCGGCAACTTCGGCGCGGCGAGCTTTCCTATTCTCGTGCCGTGGTTCATCGCCCACGTCGGCGGCTGGGATGCGGTGCTCATCGGGTTCGGAGCGATCTACATCGTCGCGGCGGCGCTGTGGGCACGAATCAAAACATGACCTTCGGATGCTTCATGCGGGCAGGACGTGGCGTTATGTCACGCATGATACGACTTCTTCTGCTTCTCTCCCTCCCTGCCATCGCGGCCCAAGCTGAAATCCGTGTTCTGACCGATTTTGAAGGAGGAAACGCCGAGGTCGTCTCGCTCGATCAAGGCGCGAAAACCCTGCGCATCATGCCCGCGCTGCGCGAAGGACGCGGCTGGCCGTGCTGGTGGTTTTTCAAGCTCGATGGGCTGACGGTGGGCGATGAGATCACGCTTGAGGTGCAGGCACAGACGAAACCGTTTCGTGAAAAGAACGTCCTCGCGGCAGCATGGTGTCAGCCAAAGCATGCGTGGATCAGCAGCGATGGCGAAACGTGGGCCCCGAGCGGCAAAGGCACGCTCAGCGCCGACAAGGTGATGATTTACCAGATCAAAGCCGCAGCCGCGCAGATGAGCGTGGCGTGGGGACCGCCGTTTGTGCCTGCGGACGCGGACAAACTGCTCGCCGAGATCGCGTCGAAGCTGCCGGAGTCGAAACGCTTTGAGCTGGCGAAGACGCACGGCGACCGCCCGGTGCAGGGCATCCGCATCGGTGATGAAAACGCGCCGCATCAAGTGTGGGTCGGGGCGCGGCATCATGCGTGGGAGGCGGGAGGCAGCCAGGTGGGGCGCGGATTCATCCGCTGGTATGTCGGCGATGAGGCACGAGAGTTGCGAGCGAAAACCTGCCTGCACTACATCCCGATCATGGACGTGGACAACGCCGCCCTCGGCGCGGGTGGCAAGGATGCGGTTCCGCGCGACCACAATCGCGACTGGGCCGCCGAGCCGATCTATCCCGAGGTCGCCGCCGCGCAGCGCATGATCCACGACATTCATGCGAAGCATGGCCTGGATGTTTACATCGACCTGCACAATCCCGGGCATGACGATCCCGTTTTTTTCTTCGGTCCTTTTGCCTTTGAGCGCATGACAGGCGCCCAGCAGCGTAATTATCAGCGCTGGATCGACCTCGCCGCCGCCAGCATCATCAAGCCGTATCATGTCCATCCCAAGTACCACTTTGCGAACTATGTGAAGACCGAAGAGGAACGCGGCCGCATGAGCAGCGGCTGGGTGCGCAACCACACCGGCGATTTCACGATCTCGGTCACGCTCGAAACCGGCTGGAACAGCCCGCTGATGTCCATCGAAGGCTACTCAAACATCGGCGCTGGCCTCGGGCGTGCGCTGGCGGCCTACATCAGCGAAAATCCACGACGCGAGTGACTTTATCACTCAAGCCACCGAGGCTGCTGACACGGTAGGTCATTTTCTGCGCGTGAATTTCTGCACCCGTGCTCCGGTGCCTTCCGCGACATACACCGCGCCGTCCGGCCCCACCGCGATGTCATGCCCGAGCTGGAACTGCCCTGGCGCTTTGCCAGGCGAGCCAAAGGTGCTGATCACCTTCCCTTCCTCGTCGAGTTCGACTGCCTTGCCGCGTGATCTGGGCTTCAACGAAAGCGATCCGCCGTCGATGACGAACAAATGACCATTCGGAGCGGTTTCAATGCCGTAAGGCTTGCCGATCTGCGCACCTCTCCACACAGCGAGAAAGCCACCCTTCGCATCGAAGACCTGTAGTCGCTCGTTTTCGCGATCGCAGACAATCACGCGCCCCTGCACTCCGATGGCGATCCCATGCGGTAGGTTGAACTCGCCGTTTCCCCCACCTTTCGCACCCCATTCAAATTCGAATCGTCCCTCAGCGCTGAATTTGACCACGCGCGAGTTCTTGTAGCCGTCACTCACATAAAATGAGCCGTCGCGCAGTACGGCAACATCGGTGGGCAGATTGAAATGCGCGTGACCCGCGCCCGGCACACCTGCCTCACCTAGCGTGAGCAGCACTTCACCCTCCGGCGTGCATTTGAAGACCTGATGCAGCCCGACGTCGGTGAGCCAGAGGCTGCCCTCGTGATCGACTGTCAGCCCGTGCGGCATGATGAAGCGGTTCTCACCCCATGTGCTGAGTAGTTTGCCGCTCGCGCCATCGATCACACTCACCGTTGGCTGCGGAATCGGCTCCTTCGGAAACGGATTGGACCACTTCCTGCCGCTGCGATGAAAAACAAATACGCGGTTCTGTGCATCCACGCCGACTCCGGCGCAAAGACCCAGCACATGCTCTTTCGGCAACTGCGGCCAATCCGGAACGGCCTGATATGAATCATCCGCCATGACCGGGATGACACAGCAGCAAAGGGCGGCGAGGATTTTCAAAGTGGCACGCATCAGGGTTTCGGCGCGTTCGGCACACTGCGCGCGGTGTACTCGGCCTCATCAAGAAAACTGTCCTTGTTCAAGTCGCGAGCCTTGAACCACGCTCCGGCCTCCTCGGGTTTGCGGTTCCTTCCGAACTCGGCGGGGCCGAGTCTGCCGTCATGGTCGGTATCGAACCTCTTGAACATTTCCGCACGTTTCGGATCCGCCCCGGGTTTCCCTACTGCGCCTCCCTTTCCTTTCGGAGGAGGGGCGATCGGCAACGGCAGGTAATCAAAATCGAGGATCATCTTCTCCTGTAGCGCGGTCTTGAGTTCCATCGTCACGTCAGCGAGGCGTTTGTCGCCATGGAGGTTGTGCAATTCGTGAGGATCTTCTTGGAGATCGTAGAGTTCATATACTGGACGTGGACTGGTGAACCACAGCGCCTCGAATCCGGCAGCGAGCTGCCGCTGCTCGTGCGCCTTGGTGATGTCCTGCCAGCTTGGATCACCACCGCTATCCACGGGCGTGTAGCGCAGATTTGGTGTGACGTTATAGATGAGCTTGTGTCGTCGGCTGCGCACGCAGCGCGAGTAATCCACTGCTCCCGCCGTCGTGTGTTCGTCAAACGTGGCACTGCCATGAGGCCCGCGCTCGGCGAAGACGTATTTGCGTTCATTCGGAAACGGGCCGCCCTTGAGCAAGGGCAGAAAGCTCATGCCACTGATGCGGTCTGGCACAGAGAGCCCTGCGGCCTCGAGGCAAGTGGGCGCGATGTCCTCACCCGAGATCAGCGCGTCCGAATCTCCGCCTGGCTTGATCACACCCGGCCACCACGCGAGCAGCGGCACATTGATACCGGGATCGTGCAGGCTGCCTTTGCCGCTAGGGAACGCCATGCCGTTGTCCCCCATGAAAATGACGAGTGTGTTCTCCAGTCCGGCACGTTCTTTGACGATGTCGAGCACGCGCTGAAAGTCGCCGTCGCAATGCTCGATCTCGCCTTCGTAGGCGGAGAGGTCACTACGCACGCCGGGGAGGTCAGGCAAGAAGCCGGGCACTTTTAGCTTCGCGGGAGCGGGTGGATTGGTGCCGATATTCCATGGATGATGCGGATCACTGAAGCCGACCCACAGGAAGTACGGCTGATCCTTCGGTCGCTGGTCGAAGAACTCGTTCAGCTTCGCTGGCACGTTCCCCTGGCCGCTGGCATCGACATAATTGAAGCGGTCCTGGAACGTGCGCAGATGATGTTTCTCGAACACCTTCTCTGAGGCATCAGGAGATTTGCCCGAGCCGTCGAGATGATAAGTGCGCCCAAGGCAGCCGACGAAGTAGCCTCCTTCCTTCCGGAGGATCTCCGGGAATGTGATCTCCTCCCTGGGCAGCGGTGAGGAAAAGCGCGTGATGCGCGCCGCGACCGGCGAGCGGCCCGTCATGATCGTCGCACGTGACGGCACACATTGCGGTGATCCAGTGAACATGCGGCGGAACAGCATGCCCCCGGCGGCGAAGCGGTCGAAATTCGGCGTCTTCATCTCCTCACGCCCGTAGCAATGGAGGAACGGGGCACTGTGATCGTCGGAGAGAATGAAGAGGATGTTCGGCTTCGCACGCAGGGGCGTGGTGAAGACGAAGAATGATGAGATGATGATGAGGGCGGAGAGCGATTTCATCGCAGTGGTCAGCGCTGCTGTTGCGGATAATCTGCGCCGGTGAGGCTGTGCAGCACTGACTGCTGCCATTCATGTAGCTTGGATTGAAGTTTTTGCGCTAGTGCGGGCTCCTGCGTAAGGATGCTCGTCTTTTCGGCGGGATCGTTTTTCAAATCATACAACTCGATCTTCGCCGAGCCGCCCTTCTGCCCCTGGATGACGAGTTTGTGGTCGCCCTCGATGATGGATCGCGGGCCGAAATAATCCGCATCTGTAATCACCGGATGACGGAAGTTGGTGAAGTCGCGCGTGGCTTTGCCGCCCATTTTTTTGACGAGCGGCGTGGTGCCTTTCTGCAGCTCCGGGTCGATGTAAGGCGTGGCCTTTCCCGGCTTCGGCAGGCGGAACTGCCAGAACTGCAATGGCACGGGCCGCACCGTCATGGTGCCGTCGAGCACAGGCGCGAGATCGATGCCATCCAGTGGGCGGTCCGGTAACGGCTGCCCCACGATGGCCGCGAGAGTGGGCAGCAGATCGCTGGTGGACGCACGGACGCCCGTGCTGCGGGGCTTCGGAATGCGCGCAGGCCATTCCATCACTCCGGGCACCAACGTGCCGCCTTCGTAGATCGATCCTTTCGCTGCGCGATGCGGGCGGCCCAATGCACTCTCGGGCGAGGTGCCGTTGTCTCCGCAGTAAAAAAGCAGCGTGTTCTCACGCAGGCCGGTCTTGGTCAGATGCGCGCGCAGCGTACCGATGGCGCGATCCATCGCAGTGATCTCCGCATAGCGCTCGCGCAGTACTTCACCCTTCGGGCGAGTGACGGGCTCACCGGTCTCATTCGAAGTGAGTTTTACCTTCTGCGTGTATTTCGCAGGCAGGTCGTCATAGAGCGCGAGATCCTGCGGCAGACCGCTGAAGGGCTCATGCGGCGAACCAAACCAGATGACCTGAAAGACGGGCTTGCCCGCCTGGCGTACGCGTTCGATGCAGGCGATGGCCTCGCGGACGAGGATCTCCGAGCTTTCACCCTTGAACACCATGGGCGCTCCGCCATTGCGCGAGAGCGATGGATTCATCTCGAAGAAATTGTCATGCGAAAGCCATTCGTGAAAACCCATCGCGCCCGGATTCAGTGGCGACCCCGCCTTCACGGTGCCGACATGCCATTTGCCGAAGTGCGCGCAGTGATAGCCAGCCTTGGAGAGCAACTGTGCGCTGGTGATCTCCTCAGGGCGAAACGACCAGCCTGGCGCGAAAGTTCCCATGCGGTTCGGATGCCGCCCAGTGAGGAAACTCGCACGCGTGGGCGAGCAGGTCGGATGCGCGGCATAGAATCGCTCAAACTTCAACCCCGTGACCGCCATCTCGTCCAGCACTGGCGTTTTGACATGTGGATGGCCGTTGTAGCCAGTCTCTTCCCAGCCATGGTCGTCTCCCATCATGAGGATGATGTTCGGTGCCGCCGTTAATGACGACACCAGCATGAGGAGCGAGAGGAGGGAGGCGCATGATTTCATGAGAGGATGGTCTTTTTTGGTTCCGCATTTCACGACCACTGGGAACGGGGAGTAGGCGTGTTTCTTCACCGGAATGTCAGCTCAGTCCGCCTGCGCGGGATGCGCCTTCACCCAGTCGAGGTATTCCTGCACAGTGTAAAAGGTGCCCTGCTTGTAGAGGCGACCGCTCTCCTCGACGAGTTCATCCGAATTGAAGCTCCAGGAATCACCGTTTTTCTTCATCAACGCAGTGAGCTGAACGTCGAGTTTTTCGCGCAAATCCGCTGCAGCAGGATCAGTGACGAGGTTGTTCATCTGATGTGGATCCGCTTTGTCATCGAACAGCACCCATGCCACGTTTTCATGACGCGCATAGGTGTGGTCTCGCGTGATGATGCCACGCCAAGGCGCGGCGATGCCGCCGGGATTGAACGGCACGAAGATCTGCAACAGCACGGCATCAGGGCCGTCCGTGGTCAAGCCGAGCGCCACGCGGGAGAGATCCTCTCCCTGCATGTCTCCCGGCACTTTTTGTCCAGCGAGCGCGAGCAGCGTAGGTGCCATGTCGATGTGGCTGAAGAGCGTATCCACGACCTTCCCCTTCGGCACTCGGGCGGGCCAGCGGATGATGCCGGGGACACGGGCAGACTCGTCATGCGGTTTGCGTTTCCAGCGCATACCGTGGTTGCCCAGCATGTCGCCATGATCCGAAGTGAAAAGGATGATCGTGTTCTCATCCGCGCCAGTCTCCTTCAATGTGGCCAGCAGTCGGCCCACTTGGTCGTCAATCGCCGTGATCGCGGCGTAGTAAGCAGCGATCTCCTCCTTGCTGCCGACAGGCACAAACCGGCCTGCCAGCGGCCC
Organism: uncultured Prosthecobacter sp.; assembly: GCA_964421275.1. Taxonomy (GTDB): domain Bacteria; phylum Verrucomicrobiota; class Verrucomicrobiia; order Verrucomicrobiales; family Verrucomicrobiaceae; genus Prosthecobacter. The sequence goes on along the minus strand of CAYQWE010000006.1, from coordinate 61,488 downwards.
GCGACGCAATCCCCCCTTCGGCACCGACTGCGTAGCTCCTCCGGCCTGCCAGCTTACGTCGGATGTGATTTTTCCGGCGTCGTAGAGCTTCATGTAGTCCTCCGGCGCACCATACGGATTGTGCGGCGGCCCCATCTGCACGGTGAGGAAGAAGGGTCGGCCCTGCGGCTGCGATTTGAGGAACTCGACCGCGAAATCGCACGATGCTTCCGGTTCGAACTTGCTCACCGTGATGCGCTCCGGTGTATCGCGGAAATAACAGGGCTCAAAATGCCTGTGATGGCACTCATAGGCCGCCCAAAACTCGAATCCCTGTCGGCGCGGCCCTGGCGGCACGAACCCCGGCTCACGAGGCCCACCATCGAGATGCCATTTGCCGACAAAGCCGGTGCGGTAACCAGCATCGCGCAGACGCTCCGCGATCGTGATGCGCTCCTCGCGCAGACGCAGGTCGTTGGCGACCATGCCGTTCACATGCGGGTAAGTCCCCGTTATGAGAATGGAGCGCGCCGGGCAGCACACGGGCACGTTGGCATAGGTGCGTTTGAAGCGGACGCCCTCAGCAGCCATGCGGTCGATGTTCGGCGTCCTCACATCCACGTTGCCATCGCAGCCCGTCGCACTCGCGCGCATTTGGTCAGGTAGGATGATCAGGATGTTCGGTCGCTCCGCTGCCAATGATAAGTGAAGGATCCCGAATGACGAGACGAGAAGGAACAGGCGCATAAGAAAAGCTGAACGATGGAACTCCGAGGCGTCTTCGCTGCTGAGGTCAAACGCGGATCATCCGTGTGCGACTCATGGCTTTTTGAGTTCTGACACGCTTTTGAGCCAGCCTAGTGAGGTGAGGAACTTGTCTGTTTCAAGAAGCGTGGCGTTGTACATCTCCATCTTGCCACCTTTGCCAGGATTGAAGAAGCCGTGGCCCTGGCCCTCGTAGAACTTCGCCTCGCAGCGCACGCCTGCCTTCTCCATGTTCGCCTTGAAGCGCTCGACGATGACGACGGGGATCAGCTTGTCCTGCGTGCCGAGGAAAATGATCGCCGGAGGATCGTCGGGGGTGATGTTGTGTGCAGGCGAGTATTCTTGATAATGCTCCTTCACCCGTGCGTAGCCCCAGCCTTGATCGGGGCCGTTGTCGAAAACAGGGTTGAACAACGCGAGTGCGTTGGCTTTCGGCGAGACCTTCAAATCGTCTGCCGGATCGTCGAGCCCATCAACCATACCGATGAAGGCGGCGAGATGGCCACCCGCGCTGCCACCGGCGGCACCAATACGAGCTGGATCGATGCCCAACTCCTCTGCATGCGAGCGCACCCAGCGCATGGCCGACTTCGCATCATGCACGCAATCAATCGGCGGGCCGGGGTCGCCTTTCTTGATCAAACGATACTCAACCTGAACGCATACCATGCCACGCGAGGCGAGATGAGTGCTGTGCCGCGTGAATTGCACCGGCACGCCGCTGGTCCAGCCACCGCCGTGGAAGAAGATCATGGCTGGACGCCGGTCCGCAGCCTGCCAGTCTGGAGGATTCACAATGGTGAGCTTCAACTCACGATCCGCGACTTTCTTGTAAATGCGTGTGAGCAACTCGGCGGCTGAAAGCAGCGGGCAAAGTGAGAGGAGGGCAAGGAGCAAGCGGATCATGGCAGAGGCTTAATAGGATCGATGTCCGTTTGATTGATCCAGCGTGCCTTTACCGGCTCGCCGCGCATGAATTTCTCGTAGAAGCCGACGTTGGCCTTCGTGGCGTGCTCATATTGGTCAAAGATGTCCCCCTTGCCCTCCATGCGCGGATCGTCCTGCGCTTTGAGCTCGGCATGAAGTTGGTCGCGCAACGTGCTGGTGCGCGGGTCCGTAGGCCGACTCTTCACAGCGTCGGGATCGGATTTCAGGTCATAAAACTCAAGCGGCGGACGCAAGCCGAAGCAGAGCTGCCAAAAAGGATCGGCGGGATTTTTGCGGTGCGCGTCGATGATGAAGGTCTTCGTGGCTCCAGCGTCGCAATCCGTGTAGCCGGTCTCGGGATTGCCCGCAGGCCAGCGTGAGGGCTCGAAATTCTCCACTAGCAGGCCGTCCTTGGTGATGATGCTGCGGGTCGGATAGCCCCAGTCGTGCGGGCGACCCACGTCGGTGCGCTCCTTGCCGATGAGCACATGGTCACGCTTGTGCGTGGGCTTGTTGGTAAAAAGATCCGTCATGCTGCGGCCCGGCGACTCTGCCATGCCGGTATCTCCCCATTTCAGGCCAGCCACCTCGATTAAGGTCGGCGCGATGTCGATGAGGCTCACAAAGTCGTCGATGACGCGGCCCGGATTTACGATGCTTCTCTTCCACATCACGGCGAGGGGCACATGATTGGCTTGCGCATTCGCGTTGCCTTTACTGCGCGGGAAAGGCATGCCGTGATCAGCAGTGACGACGACGAGCGTGTTGTCCAGCAGGCCACGTTTCTCCAGTTCAACGAGCATACGACCGAGATGCGTGTCGAAATGCTCCACTTCGAAGGCATAGTCGAGCATGTCGTTGCGAACTACTTCGTTGTCAGGCCAGCAGGCGGGCACATGGTCGATGTCGGAGAGTTTTTTACCGCCCTTTTTCACGCCACTGCCAAATTCATAACCGCGATGCGGCTCCACGCTGCCATACCAGAAGCACCAGGGCTTGTCCGCAGGCGCGGCATCGAGGAAGTCGGCGAAATTCGCAGCGTAGTCGCAGTTCAGGATTTCAGGCGTCGGTGGCGTGGCCCTGCGTTTGTTCCAAGGCTTGCCGGTCATCTGGCGCGGTTTGCCATTCGCATCATTCGCCACGCCAGGCCCCCAGCCCTTCGTCGTGTGGCCGACATTCCAGCCTTTCTCCGCCAGCGCCTCGCCCCAGCCTTTGAACTCTGGAGGGAAATAGCAGATGTGATTCGCGGCCTCCTTGAGCTGCCACGAGTTGCGACCGGTGAGGATGCACGCACGCGATGGGGCACACTTGGCGTTCGGCGTGTAAGCGTTTTTGAACAGCAGGCCCTCCTTCGCCACGCGGTCAAAGCTCGGCGTTTTCACCCATGGCGTGCCATACGCACTCGCATGAGCTCCCCAGTCATCGGCGATGGCGAAGAGGATATTGGGGCGTGGTTCCGCCGCGAAAGACGAAGCTAGGAGGAGGAATGTCGAGAAGAGAGTGGCGGAATGAATCATGGGATGTGCGCTACCTGCCTTTCTTCTTCGCTTTCCGCTCAGGCGGCGGCTCCAGATTATCGCCGGGCTGGTTGGAGAAACGCCAGGGATCATCGAGCCGACGCATCTCGGAGAGGAGAAGCTTCTGCATCTCGGCCAACTTCGCGGCGTAGGCGGGGTTGTCGGCGAGGTTGGTCAGCATGGGGCCGGTCTTGCCATGCTCGGGGAGAAATTCATCGGGGTTTGCAGCCAGATTAAAAAGCTGCGTCATCCGCGCCGCGCCGTTGACGGACTCATATTGGATGAGCTTCCAGTCGCCCTGTTTGACGCATCGCATGCCAGGCTTTCCTCCGCCGGCGTAGGCACCGTAAAGCACATCACGGCTGATTTTCTTCGCGCCAGTGAGCACGGGCTTGAAGCTGACGCCCTCGTTGGTCTCCGGCGCGGCAATGCCAGCCAGATCACAGAGCGTGGAGAGCACGTCTAGCAGGTAGATGTTTCCTTCAACACGAGTGCCCGCCTTGATTCCGGGCCCCCTGACGATGAAGGGCACGCGCCAGGTGTGCTGGTAGAGGTTCTGCTTGCCCATGAGGCCGTGGCGACCGATGGCGATGCCGTGATCCGCAGTGTAGATGATGTAAGTGTTTTCGAGTTCGCCCATCTCTTCGAGGCGCTTTAGCACGCGACCGATCTGGATGTCGATGTTCTCGCTGCACGCATTCTCACGTCCGATCTCGTTGCGGATGCTGGCCTCGTCTCGGTTCCTCCACACACCGCTCACGGCCACCTCATCGCGGACGTTCATGTCTGTGTTGTCGAAGGGATGTTTGCTGAGGTAATTCACCGGCAGCGGCGGTTGTTTACTATGAAGTGAAGGTGGTGAATTGGGGTCTGTGTGATTCGTCGCACCATACTTCGCCAATAGGTCGGGCTTGCCATCGCGCGTGTCATGCGGATGTGAGAAACCGTAGTAGATGAGGAAAGGCTTCGTTTCCTTCGTCGCTTCACGGTCCTTCAGATAATCCAGCACCTGCTCTGCGTGCCACGCGCTGCCGGTTTCATCCGTATCCCCACGTTTCGAGGCATCATGGCGCACGGTGAAGAGCTTGTTCGCCGCCTCGTAGCTGTTGCCTTGCTTGCAGGTGCGCATGGTGGCGTATCCGGCGCGGTTGAAGACAGCGGGGATCGTGTTCTGCTCCAAGTTTGGAGGGCTCGTCCTCGCCGCCCAGGGCGACACCGGCAGATGCCACACCGTGCGCCCGCTCATGATCATGTGCCGTGAAGGCGTGCAGACCGCGCCCATCGACGCCCCCATGTGATACGCGCCGTCAAACACCATGCCCTGCGCCGCCAGCCGGTCGATATTCGGCGTCTCCAGCGCCGCTTGCGGATTGTACAGCTTCAAATCGAAGGGCGACTGATCATCTGCGAGGATGAAGAGGATGTTCGGACGTCGCTCCGCCGCAAATGACGAAGCTAGAATGGCCAATGACGAAAGGATGGCGAAAAGCGGGCGCATCGTTGATTTGAAACGCAGAAGGCGCAGACACATTTCAAGCGATCCCACTGCAAGATTGCCATTCATGTAAAATTCATGTCTCATCCAGTCATGCGTCTCCTCCTCGCCATCCTTGCCTCGTCATTTTGTGTCAGTCATCCGGCATCGGGCGCACAGCGTCACCCGAACATCATCGTCATCATGGCGGATGATCTCGGCTACGGTGATGTCGGCTGCTATGGCGCGACCTCGGTGAAAACACCGAACATCGATCAGTTGGCAGCCGAAGGCGTACGCTTCACCAGCGGCTACAGCTCAGCTGCCACCTGCACACCGACGCGTTTCTCCTTCATCACCGGAGCCTGCGCATTCCGTCAGAAAGGCACCGGCGTGGCACCGCCGAATGGCCCTGCCTTGATCAAAGCGGGCACGACGACGGTCGCGTCACTGCTGAAGCAGGCGGGCTACGCCACAGCGGTAATCGGGAAATGGCACCTCGGCCTAGGCGATCCGGCACCGGACTGGAACAACGATTTGAAGCCGGGGCCGCTCGAAATCGGCTTCGACCACTGCCTTCTCCAACCGACGACGAACGATCGCGTGCCACAGGTCTTTGTGAAGGATCATCGCGTGCTCAATCTCGACCCCAAGGACCCGCTCTGGGTCGGCGACAAGGCACCGGATGCAAACCATCCCACTGGCATCACGCATCGCAGTGAATTGCGCATGGACTGGACGCACGGCCACAACAACACGATCCATAACGGCATCGGTCGCATCGGCTTCTACACCGGTGGCACCGCCGCACGTTTCCGCGACGAAGATCTCGGCGACGCATGGATCAAGGAGGCAGATGCGTGGATCAAAGCGCACAAGGACGGCCCGTTCTTCCTCTACTTTGCCAGCCACAACATTCATGTGCCGCGCATGCCTCATGAACGTTTCCAGGGCAAGACTCCGCTCGGCCTACGTGGCGACGTCATTGTCGAGTTCGACTGGAGCGTGGGCGAGATCATGAAAACGCTCGACCGGCTCGACATCGCTGAAAACACACTCATCGTTCTCTGCTCCGACAACGGACCGGTGATCGACGACGGCTATCAGGACGGCGCAGTAGAAAAACTCGGCGATCACAAACCAGCGGGGCCATTCAGCGGCGGCAAATACAGCGTGCTGGAAGGCGGCACGCGCACTCCCTTCATCACACGCTGGAAAGGCCGCGTGAAGCCCGCAGTCTCTGACCAGATCGTCAGCACCATTGATCTCGCCGCCAGCTTCGCCACGCTCGCCGGTGTGGAGCTACCGGAGAATGCCTGCCGTGATAGCCTCAATGTCCTCCCAGCGCTGCTCGGTGACGCCGGTGCAAAGGGTCGCGACTTTGTGCTCCAGCAGGACAACAACGGCGTGAACTTCGGCCTCCGCGTCGGAGACTGGAAACTCGTGCACATGAAGAACAGGGGCAAATCGCAAGCAGTGGTGACGATGAAAAAAACACCTCCCCCCGCGTCCCTGCACGCACTCTATTTTCTGCCCGACGATCCAGGCGAGGAAAAGGACCTCAGCGCACAGAACCCAGAAAAGACCCAGGAACTCGCCGCCAGGCTCGACGCGCTCATCGCAGCGGGTCGGAGCCGATGAGCTGGGCACTGGCAGATGATGCAAGTTGCGCTGATGGAGCGATGTACCTCTAACTTTCCTCCAAAGCGTAGCACTGTTCATGACACCTCTCGCGGTTATCATGTGCTGCTACCTCGCCAGCAATTCCTCGCCGCGGTAGATCACGCGTTCGACCATGCCTTGCAGCATTTGATCGAGGAAAGGGGTGTTGATGCTTTTCGACTTCATGAAGGTGCGGTTGAAGGTCGTGGTGCGATCCGGATTGAAGAGGATGAACTCGGCGATGCCGCCTTCTTTGATTGGAACCGCGGGCAGCTTCATGAGGCGGCGCGGTTCGGCGGAGTAGCGCTTCACGATGAGGCTCCAGTCGAGGATGCCTTTGCTGATGAAGCGGTCGTAAAGGCTCGGCAGCGCGGTTTCGAGGCCGGTGATGCCGAAGGGGGCGCTGGCGAAGTCCTGGTTCTTCTCAAACGGCGTGTGGGGGGCGTGGTCGGTGGCGATGACGTCAAACCAGCCGTCTTTGAGACCCTGGAGCAGTGCGGCGTTGTCCTCCGGCGTGCGCAGCGGCGGGTTCATCTTGTAGTGTGTATCGAAGTCGCCGATGTGCTCGTGATTGAAGAAGAGATGATGAGGCGCGATCTCACAGGTGACGCGGATGCCGCGATCCTTGGCACGTTTGATGGTGCGCATGCCCTCGGCGGTGGTGACGTGCTGGATGTTGAGATGCACGCCGGTGAATTCGGCAAGGCGGATGTCGCGGGCGATGCAGATTTCCTCGCTGATGGCGGGGATGCCGGGCAGGCCGAGGGAGTAGCTGATCGCCCCCTCGTGCATGCAGCCCTTGCCGCTGAGCTCCTTCACCTCGCAATGACTGGCGAGCGGCAGGTCGAACTCGCGCGCGTATTCCATGGCTCGGCGGAGCACCTGCGGATTATCGACGGGAAAGCCATCATCGGTGAGCATGACGCAGCCCGCCGCCTTCATGCCGGCGATGCCGGCGAGTTCCTCACCCTTGCGGCCTTTGGTAATGGCTCCTGTCGTGTAAATGCCGGGGCCGATGCGGGTGCGGCGGGCGCTTTCGAGCACGCTGCGCACCACGCCGCCGTTGTCGATGGAGGGCGAGGTGTTCGGCATCATGACAAAGCCGGTGACGCCGCCGTTGATGGCCGCCTCCGCGCAGGTGGCGATGTTTTCCTTGTCCTCCTGACCGGGTTCACGCGCATGCACATGGATGTCGAACATGGCGGGCATCAGAATGCGCCCGGTGCAGTCGATGATCTCCGCGTCATCGACGCCGGTGATGTTTGCGGCCACACCGATGATTTTGTCGCCTTCGACGAGCACATCGGCGGTTTGAAGCTGCGGACTGTCTTCGCTGGCGATCTGGGCGTGGCGGTAGAGGCGTTTCATGCGCGCATGATGTGCGGCAGGATTTCAACCTGTGCAAGATGATGTCACGCACTCGGATCTGGCTACTTTCTGCGTGTGTAAAGCAGCACGCGGTCGTGCGTGAGCAGGCAGAGGTCGAGGCGGCCATCGTTGTCGAGATCGAGGGCGGCGTAGTCGTGCGGCTCGTTTTGAAGGCCGGTTTTGCCGCGGAAGTGAGGGTCGGTCTCGAAGACGCGGAAATACATCGAGCTTTCCCACTTCGAGCCGCTGGCGGGCTGGAAGAACTCGATGACGCGGCTCTTCGTGGTGTCGAGCAGGGCGATGTCGTCGCGATTCCCGCCGGAGAAGGCGGCGGCGATGAGGTCGGAGGGCGTGGTGTCCTTCAACGCACTGTCGAAGGTGGCCACGGTTTCGAGTTTGAAGGTGGAACCACCAAGCGGGGCGATCTGGAAGCTGGTTTTGCCGAGCAGGAGGAGCCGGGCGCTTTTTTCAGCAGTCATGAGCACGCACTGCTCGGGCGTCATCACCGGCAGGGCGTGCGTGCGGTCGGCGCGATACACGCGATCTTTGCCTGCGGTGAGCTCGTGCAGCTTGCTGTGAGTGGCGTCGATGAGCAGCACGGAGACTTTGCCGTTTTTGCGTGAGACGAGGGCGCTGTGCAACTCGGCGGCAGGATCGGGGGCGTTGAACTGCTCGACGATGGTGGCCCTGCCGTCGGCATCGACCTTGAAGGCGCGGGCGAGCTGCTGATGGGCGATGAGCAGCTCCTCTTTGCCGTCGCCATCGAGATCGCCGGTGGTGAGCGCGGCGGGTGCGAGTTTGGCGAGAAAGGTGTCCGGGATGCCTTCGACCTTCTTGAACGGTGCTTTCGCATCGGTAGTGCTGAGCAGAAGCTGCATAGGGCCGAGGCTGGAGAACAACGCGAGATCACCGCGGCCGTCCTGGTTGGCATCCACAACGCGGAGGCCGCTGATGCGGCCGGTCTTGACCGCGAGTTCCTGTGTCGTGGGGGCGAAGGTTTTGCCTGATTTGCGCAGCGTGACGAGCTGCGGCTTCGATTTGATCTCGCTGACGCAAAGAATGCCCGCATGGGTGGTCAACGCGAGCAATGTCTCGCCTTCCCTAGCCTGATAAACGATTTCGGGATAGGCGAGGCGGCTGTCCTGCCATCGGGCGACGCCGATGGACTGCTCGCTGGGGCTGAGGAGCACGAGGTCGGGCTTCTTGTCCGCGTCCACGTCGGCAATGGAGAGCGTCTCGACACCGCTGAGCACGGGAAACTCGCGGCCTTCGCTAAACGCACCGCTGGGCCTGCCCTGAAAGAGCCACACACGTGCAGCCTTCGGCTCGGCCATGACGACATCCGAGATGCCGTCGCCAGTGAGATCGCCGTAAGCCACGGCACCGCTTTTCGAGTCGGATGGCGGCATGGCGTAACGAATCGTCGCGGCGTGATCGCCAGCCGGTTCGGCAGCGCCTTGTGTGAGCGCGGCCACCTCGACCATGTTTGTTTCATCCTGAATCCACGCGACGCCGTTTTTCTTATCCCCTAGCCGCACCGGGTGAAGCCAGTGACGCGCGGTGGGGATTTCGAGACGCCATTCCTCGCCAAACGTCGTGCCTTCGTGCTGGCGGCGCACGAGTAGCGCGTCGCCCTCTGGCGCGGTGTAAAACAAATCAAGGTGCCCATCAGCGTCGAGATCGGCGGCGCTGAGTCCGGCGCTGCCGCTTTCGCCCAGCGCGTGGTTTTGCGGATCGGCCCACTCGCCCGGCGCTTTTTGCAGCAGGATCATCAAGCGCCTGCCGGTGAGTAGCGCGATATCATCGTGACCGTCGCTGTTCAAATCACGAGCGATGAGGGTTTCGGTGTCGTCAGCGGTGGAATCGAGAGTGAACTCTCGTTTCTGTGCCCACGAGCTCTTCTCTCCTTGCATGCGCAGCACGAGCTTCTTCTCGTCGGTGATAAAGGCGATGTCTGTCTTCTTGTCGCCGTTCCAATCACCCACGGCGAGGGCTGTGACGGCATGACCGATGACGAGCGGCTGTTTGTCGAAGCGCGAAACTTCGAGGATGGGATTCCAGCGGTCGGAGCGCGCGGTTTTCTCCGGTTCACCGGATTTCACACCGTCTCTGCGTTGCAACAGGAACTCGATGCGTGCGCGGGAGGAATTGACGATGGCGAGGTCGGTAAGCCCGTCGCCATTGAAGTCACCCGCGCGCGGGCTGGAGGTGTTCCAGTCGAACTTGATGATCTCCGGGCCGTCAAAATACAACGCGGGGTCTTCAGCAAAAGCGCTGACGGCGAGAAGGCAGAGGAGAATGGGACGCATGGAAATGAATGCCGCCACGGAATCACTCCGCCGCTTCCGGCGGGATGACAAGGTAGTGGACCTGCATGGAGTCCGGATGCGCATACTGAGTGCCGAGCATGCGACCGAAGTAACGCTGGAAGACTTCCTTTGGCGGGATGGCACTGGCGTCGAGCATCTTGCCGTCCGACGAGGCGGATTCGCCTTCGCCAGCAGGTGCTGCTTTTTTACCGGGGCCTTTTTTCCCCGTATCGACCGCTTTCTTTTTGCCGCCCGTCTTCGCTCCGATGGTGTTGGCGGCATTGGCGAGCATGCTGATCGTGCTACCAACGTCCGTGACGGTGACGCCGCCGTAGTTTTTCGGCACGGCGGCGAGCAGCTTCCGCACCTGCTCGTCTTCCCAGATGGAGGGGCCGGAGGGGTCCTTTATGCGGGAGAGCACTTTCTTGAGCGCCTTCTGGTCACCGACTGAGATGAGGAGATGCTTGCCCGTGTTGCAGTAGGCAAGCTCCGAGGTGGTACTGGAGGTCTGAGAGAGCTTGAGCGTGTTCACCGTGTAGCCGAGGTAGTCACCCTCCTCGAAGGCACCAAAGCCAGCGCCAATGAAACGCTTCAGGCTATCGAGCACGCCGCCGATCTTGCCCGGGTCCTTGATCTTGAGGCCGAACACCTGGCTCTGTTTTTCCAGCGAACCTTCCTGCACCGTAATGATCTCGTCATCGAGGCTGCCAAAGAGGTCGTCGCGGATTTTGAAGCCGAGCTGCTGCTCGAACTGCGGAAGCTGCATCGTCACCATCATGGCCATGGGGCCGAGCTTGGCGAGCATGCCGAACACCCCATCATAAAACTGACCCAAGTCGTAGCGGGTGACTGCGGCCTGGAGCACATCTGCCGGGATGAAGCCGGGTAGCGGCGTCTCGCTGGCGGTAGTGCGAATCAGTGAAAGCAGGCCGGTGAGCTTCTCTGGGTGCAGGATGGTGATGTCCGAGCGGACTTGCCCGTCCTGCAGCTCCATCGTGAGGGCGATGGCTTGCAGCTCATGCGCACCGAGCATCTCCATGACCTGCTTCGGCTTGATGTCAAAATTGAAGCCGCCCGCTGGCTTCTTGGCGTCCTTTTTCTTGGCCTCAGCCGCAGCGATAGCTTTCTCCCCCAGCTCCAAAATCTTCACCCCATTGAGGTAAATCATCATGTCTCCGCCGCCGTTGGTGAGCTGGCCGATGCGTGTGAGATGGTCACGCGCGACACCGGGTGCGTCCCCTGCCCCGCTTTTGACCGCGCCGATCATGTATTCGAGCAGCTTGCGTGAGGTGGCCTCGATCATCACATCGTCCACGAAGGCCCACGCGGTGAAGCAGGCGTCTTTTTCGAGGTTCGCGGTGGCGATCTGCACGCTCACGCCGCCGATGTCGATGGCCTCGACCTTGAGCGCCTCGTTTTTTTTCTTCTCGACTTCGACTTCGGCCTGCTTGCCCGCTTCGATCTCCTTGCGTTTGCCACCGACTTCGCAGATGGCGACGCTGGGTGGGTTGTTGTCCTTGAAAGAATCCAGATCATCCAGCACGAGGAAGCTCACCAGCGCACCGGGATATTCCTTCAGCGTGTCATGCATGCCGCTGCCGTAGTGCTCTTTGAAAAACTTGTCCCATGGCGTTTCACCGTTCTTGCGCATGGGCGCGGTCCAGCGCTGCACAGCCTCATCCTGCATGAACTTCGCGAAGGTGCTCTTGTCCCAGTCGGCGAGCAGCTCCTGGGTGTTCTTCACCGCAATGACGGCGGTGGTGCCCTTCGGCATGAGGTTGAACCACTGTTCCAGCCGGTCAGCGGCGACGGCGGGTAGGAGACCGGCCAAGAGAAGGAGGAGGATGAGGGAGGCGTGTTGGTGTTTCATGATGATGATCGAGATGCGTGGACGGCTCTTGCTGACGAATCAGCTCCGAGGACTCACAGATTCCTGCTTTGATTTATCTGCCGGCGGCGACGGCGGCGGCAGGTAACGGAAGCCCGCGTTCGGGTTGCGTGGATCGAAGGCGAATGCCTCCCGGCTTTTGAGGAAGAGCTTGAGCACGTTGGAGGGGATCGAGAAGCCGAGACCCTCCACGCCGACGCCGGCGGCCTTCATGTTGTTCACGCCCACGACTTCGCCGCGGGCGTTGAAGAGCGGCCCGCCGGAGTTGCCCGGATTGATCTGTGTCGTGCTTTGAATGTACCACCGCCCGCTGCTCTCACGAGCGCGGATGCTCACGATGCCCTTCGACACGCTGCGCTCTAACCCGAGCGGACTGCCGATCGCGAAAACGTCCTGGCCCTGCGTGAGCGAGTCAGAGTCTCCCATCGGCACAAAGGGTAGCGACGACGCGGCAGGATCGTCGATCTGCAAGATGGCGAGGTCGAGGAAGCCGTTCATCGCGATGATTTTCACCTTCGGGAACGGCTGCTTCTCCAAACCATCCGGTTTTTTGCGATACACCACGACGGTGATCTCCCGTTCGCCAGCGATGACGTGCTGGTTCGTGATGACGTAGCCGAGCTTGTTGATGATGAAGCCGGAGCCGAGGCCGGACGCGGTCTGGATCTGCACCACGGACTCCGCCACGCGCTGCACGTTCTTTTCCACGGTCATGGACTCGCGGCCCGGCTCGATGAAATAGATGTCCTCTCCCTGCACGGCGGCGGTTTTGTTCGCGCTGACATTCGCCTTTTCAAAAATGGAGATGTCCGAACGCGGCACCGTGAGCACGGTATGGCCGAGATCGAGCACCACGGCGTCCTCGCGTTCCTTCAGCACCTCACCACGCAATTCAGCGCCGTTTTTGAGGACGATCTTCATCGCCTCGCCCGCCGGAGCGGGCGACAGCATGAGGACGGCGGCCAGGAGGCCAGGAAGCACGCATTTCTGCATCACGGGCGCGGACTCTAGCGGACGCGCCTGCTGATACGAGCTTTTTTTGCGACGCTTGACGCCACGGACATCCACGCATCTGATCCGCCGATGTCCGTCGATGCTCTGATCTCCGCCGCCAGGAATTTGCGTGAAAAACTGCGTCCGCTGCGCTTCGCCGCACCAGTGGCGTTTGTCTATCAGCCGCTCGATTACGCCTGGGCACCACATGAAGTGTATCTGCGCCGGTTTGGCGGCGGGCGGAAGCGCGTCGTCTTCGTCGGCATGAACCCCGGCCCCTTCGGCATGACGCAGACCGGCGTGCCCTTCGGCGAGATCGCCGCCGTGCGTGACTGGATGGGCATCCGCGAGCCCGTGGGCAAACCAGAGCACGAGCACCCGAAGCGCCGTGTGTTGGGCTTCGACTGTCCGCATTCGGAAGTGAGTGGGCGCAGGCTCTGGGGGCACTTCGCGCAGCGCTTTGGCAAGGCGGAGGCATTTTTCAAAGAGCACTTCGTCGCGAACTACTGCCCGCTGGTCTTCATCGAGGAAAGCGGCCGCAACTTCACGCCTGACAAGTTACCCGCCGCCGAAACTGACACGCTCAACAAGCATTGTAACGACCACCTCCGCGCCGTCATCAGCGCCCTGAGACCCGAATGGGTCATCGGCGTCGGCGCGTATGCCGAGGAATGCGTGAATCGCGCTAGGGAAATGTTGCGCGGTGATTTCAAGACCGGCCGAATACTGCATCCGAGTCCAGCCAGCCCTGCCGCGAATCGTGACTGGGCCGGAGCCGCCACAAAGCAGCTCGTGGGGCTCGGTGTTTGGGAGTAATCGTCGTCCCCACGTTTATGAAGCTTTTTTTCTCCCGCTCTGCCTATGCCTCGCGCTGACCGCCCTAGCGCCCCGTGAATCTCTCGCTTGGGGTCAGCCACATCTCGCGATTACGAAAGGAGCACTCGAAACACTGCCAGCATGGCAGAGGAAACTATTGGGCGCGGAGTTCGACGCGTTGGCAGCGAAGCACTGCATGATCCCGGACAACGTCTATTCCGACAAGGCGAACGCGAAGTTTGCCGCGATGGAGAGCAGTCCGGGCGAGGTGTATCTGCAAAAACTGCACCTCCCGCAGGCGGACCAGGCGGTGAACCTCGAATCACTGCGCTATTTCATGCAGATGGCGGTCGATTCGATTAAGGCGGGTGCCATCGGTGACGCGGCCCGTTACATGGGCACAGTCTGTCATGTGATCGAGGATTTTGGCAGCCCGTCGCACACCGTTCCCGGGGACAATCAATTCACGCTGCTCCAGCAGTTCATGCCGCCCACGCCTATGATGGTGGGCAAGCTGATGCACGGACCGATCGAAAACGGTGACTTCGCAGTGAGCATCGCCGACTATCAGCCCCAACTGCTTGGCACGACGGTGGTAGAGGCGAGCTGGCGGCTGCTGCACCGCGTGCATGAGGTCATCATCAACGCCCGCAGCACCACGGTGCCTATCATACAGGCGCTTTACGCCAATGACGCCGACGGAGTCGTTAGACATCAGCTCAGGGCCGCGACGAAGGAGGCGCAGGTCGTCGCCGACGCGATGCACACCATCCTCTGCCTCGGCGCGGCCCGGTTTGACGCGGGGACGCAGAAGAAGACGGAGCGCGTCGGCATCGCGTCGTTCTGGCCGCTGGAGGCGGTGCATTTATATTACCCGCAGTCACACTTCTTTAGCTCTCCCTTCTGGGGGCATGCGTTCAGCAATGTGGTCATGGATGGCGGCACGAAACCCGTACCGATCAAAATGCGCATCGCAGGCGAGAGCGGCGTTATGGAAAAAGAGTTCGCCGATGGCATCAGCACTGGCATGGGCAAGGCGCTGACATTTCATCTACCGAAAGGCGTCTATCAGCGTTTCACCGCGCACGCCGGGCTGCAGACCGGCATCGGAGAGAAAGGTCGCGTCGAGTTCATCATTCTCGGAGACGGCAGGCCGCTCGCCACTGCCATCGTGAGCGGCACAGACACGTCACACGCCTTTGATTGTGACGTTTCCGCCGTCTCACTGCTACAGCTCAACGCCGTGTCCCGCAGCCTCGCACCCAAGAGCAATTACGCCGTCTGGGCGGAGCCGGTGCTCACGAAGAAGCATCATGAATAAGCACCAGAGAATCCTTTGGCCTAAGCGATGGATTCCACTGCAATGTCAATCCCACCACAGATGGGCAGACAAATGGTTTCAAGGTGTAACCGATTGCCGTGCGGAGTCAGGGGGAGTGGAGCGGGCCAGTGCGCCAACTTCACCCATTATCCGCTGGGACATCCTGCGGAGTTCCCCGGTCATTTTTGCCGTTGCGCGGACTCTCCGCTATCACATACTCGGCCCAATGTGACCAATGAGGCCACGGCAACTCCGGTTTTTTCTTCCAATCATGAACCTCAAACATTTTCTCGTCGCGGTGCTGCTACTTGCCCTCGGTCCGGCCATTCCCTTGATGGCTGATCCGTCCGGTCTTTCCATCAAAGTCTTGGTGAATTCGGAGAACCAAGCGACGGACAAGAAATCCTCCAACGAGACCCGTGTGCGCTGGCTTTCTGTGCGGATCACAAACTCCGGCGGAAGCACGGTGGAGGGCCTCTCCCTGAAATGGGCGCTCTACGCCTCTGAACTGCAGAAAGGTGCGAATGACGTCGTGTTGGAAAAATCCGGCGAAGAGAAATTTTCCGTCGAGGGCAATGGGCGCTTCACTGATGTGACGACGGCCAAGGTGCCCTTCACCTGGACCCGCCAGCATTCGGAAAGGGTCGGCAGACAGACCAAGAAGGTACCTGAGTCCGGACACCGCTACTATGGCTACACTGTCCGAGTGATGAAGGACACCGAGGTCCTCGCTGAGTACCTCAGCAGTGAGGCGATGCGCAAGCACATGGAATAAGGCTCTGCTCCTCTCCTTGCTGGATGGCACACACCGAGGCAGGAAAGGATGCCTTGCAGTTACGCAATCCCCAACGCCTTCCGAATCGTGAGCGCGGCTTTGAGCGCGATGTCGATCGTGTCACCGAGGACGGTGAAGTGGCCCATTTTGCGGTGGGCGCGGGCTTCGCGTTTGCCGTAGAGGTGGAGCTTGGCGCACGGATGATTGAGCACGGGCGACCAGTCGGGATGCGTGAGAGGCGTGGGCCAGATGCCGCCGAGCAGATTGACCATGACGGCGGGCGTGTGCTGTGAGGCGTCGCCAAGCGGCAGGCCGCAAACGGCGCGTTGCTGCTGCTGGAACTGGTTCGTGACGCAGGCGTCGATGGTGTAGTGGCCGCTGTTGTGCGGACGCGGGGCGATCTCGTTGACGATGACCTTGCCGTCGGTGGTGACGAACATCTCGACAGCCATGGTGCCGACGTAATCGAGGCCTTCGGCGACGGCTTTCCACAGTTCGACGGCTTGCGCGATGATCTGCGGCTCCACGCGGGCGGGAGCGATGGTGACGTCGAGAATGTGATGCGTGTGCTGGTTCTCGACGCAGCCATGCGTGGCCATGCTGCCGTCGATGCCGCGTGCGCCGACGACGGAAATTTCGCAAACAAAGCCGACCCATTGCTCGACGACGGCACGATGGCCTTCGAAACCTTTCCAAGCTTCAGCGAGATCGGTTTCGGCGGTGACTTTGCACTGACCTTTGCCGTCGTAACCGAAGGCGGCGGTTTTGATGACACAGGGGCGGCCAAGCTCGGCCACGGCAGCTTCGAGGTTCTTTAAATCATCGACGACGCGGAACGGCGCGCAGGCGATGCCCTGGTCGCGCAGGAAATTCTTTTCGCGTTCGCGATGCTGCGTGGTGAACAGCGCTTTGGAGCTCGGGCGCAGCGGTTTGACGGTCTCGACGGCCTGCAAACAGGCGGCGGGGATGTTTTCGAACTCGGCGGTGACGACATCGACCTGCTGCAGGAAGCGATTCAAAGCTTCGGCATCGTCGTAGGCGGCATTGATCTCGACATCGGCGAACTGACCGGCGGGACAACCGTAAGGTTCATCGGTGTAAATGACGACGTGATGGCCGGCGCGGCGTGCCTCAAGCGCGAGCATGCGCCCGAGCTGGCCGCCACCGAGAACACCGATCGTCGAAGGAGGAGGAAACATCATGCCTTCGCTTCGATGTCGAGATCGCCCTGGCTTTCGAGCACCTTCTGTGTCTGGCGTTCGCGGAAAGACTTCAGTTTGGCGGCGAGGTCGGGATTTTCGTTGGCGAGCATCGAGACGGCGAAGAGACCGGCATTGAGCGCGCCTGCATTGCCAATGGCGAAGGTGGCGACGGGGATGCCGCCGGGCATCTGCACGATGGAGTAAAGGCTGTCCATGCCGCTGAGCGCACGGCTTTGCACCGGAACGCCGAGGACGGGGATGGTGGTCATGCTGGCGGTCATGCCGGGCAGGTGCGCGGCACCGCCTGCGCCGGCGATGATGCACTTCAGGCCGCGCTGCGAGGCGGTGGTGGCATAATCGTAGAGAAGCTGCGGCGTGCGGTGTGCGCTGACGACTTTCTTTTCAAACGGCACGCCGAAGTCCTGCAGCACCTGGGCGGCATTTTGCATGGTGGGCCAGTCGGAACTGGAACCCATGATGATGCCCACGAGGGGCTTGATGGCTGTTTTGTTGCTCATCGGTAAGGCTGGCAGGATGGCGGGGGGCGGAGCAGCGTCAAATCTTCGATTTGGCGGGAGCTAAAAGCCGTGCCATGTGGGCGGCACATGACTTTTCTCGACAAGCTGAACCAACGCATCGCCCAGACCGGATCGAACCTGTGTGTGGGACTCGATGTGCGCGCTGAAAACGCGGAGGAATCGACGAAACGGTGGATTCTCGACGTGATCGAGCAAACCGTGCCGTTCGCGGCGGCGTTCAAGCCGAACTCGGCCTATTTCGAAGCGCTGGGCTGGCGCGGGGTGAAGATGCTGGAGGAGATTTTGCAGGAGATTCCCCAAGAGATCCCGGTCGTGCTGGATGTGAAGCGCGGGGATATCGGCGAGACGCAGGGTTATTATGCAAAGGCATGTTTTGACGTGATGAACGTGGATGCGGTGACGCTGAACGCCTACATGGGCCGCGACACGCTGGAGCCGTTCCTCAAATACACGGACAAGGGGCTGTATCTGCTCGGCGTGACCTCGAATCCGGGTGCGAAGGACATCGAGCTGCAAAAGACCGGCGACCGTCAGGTCTATGAGCTCGTGGCCGAGATGACGAAAGGGCATCCGCAGGCCGGGTTGGTGGTCGGTTTGACGAACGCCGCGCCGGATGTGCTGGATCACATTCCTGATGTGCCACTGCTGATCCCAGGTTTAGGAGCACAAGGCGGTGATCTGGCCGCGCTGAGGGGCAGCGGACGGAAAGCGCCGCTGCTGGTGAATGTATCGCGTGGGGTTCTATACCAAGGTGATGATCAGACTTTCGCCACACGGGCTGAGCATTGGATGCGACAGATTCAACAGGCGCTTGCCTGAATTTTCATTTTTAAGAATGTCAGTTTCGGCATGATGAAGCTGCTTGCCTTGGGCGTATCCATGAGGATGAATGGCGCAGGTCATCCCCATAAACCTTTGTGACCGCTCCCATGGTCTTCGATCTTAGCGAGCACCTCAAAACCCCGTTTCAACGCAAGCTTTACCGCCTGCTCGGCCCCACTGTGGAGAGTGCGCTGGGACTGCGCGGATTCGATGAGTTTTACCAGGAGTCCGCCCGGCTTTTCCGTGCGCATCCGCAGCATCCGAAGGTGTTCGCGTGGTTTGACTCGGTGGCGCATGCGTTGGGGCTGCGCGAAGAGGTGGACCAGCCTGCAGAGTTCGTGTTTCCAAAGGAGGGGCCACTCGTCATCGTGGCGAACCATCCTTTCGGCGTGATCGATCCTGTGATGCTCGCACGTTGGGCAGCGCAGTTCCGACCGGAGCTGAAGGTGATGACCAATTCACTGATGCTGGCGATGAAAGAACTCGCCGATCATGTGATCCCCGTGGATCCCTTCGGCGGCGAGTCCGCTGCCAAGAAGAACCTCGCGCCGATGAAAGAGGCGATCCGCCTGCTGCGCGGCGGCGGCACGCTGGTGATTTTCCCGGCCGGGGAAGTGGCCTCCTACAAGCCTGGACGCGGCATCGACGAGCCGAAGTGGAGCAATCACGTCGGTTCGCTCGTCCGCCGCACACAAGCCACGGTGCTGCCGGTTTACTTCCCCGGCTCCAATAGCGCGTTGTTTCACGCCGCTGGGTTGATCCACCCGCGCCTGCGCACGAGCTTGTTACTGCGTGAGTTTTGCAATCGTGCCCACACGCCGGTGCCGATGCGTGTGGGGCATCCTATTCCGTATTCGCGCCTGAAGAAATTCGAGGATGATGAGTCGCTCACTCGCTATCTGCGTATCCACACCTTTGTGCTGCATCAGCGTGGAAGGGATAACGCGGTGAAACTGACCGTGACAGGGGAGAATGTAGCCATCACACCGCCCTCAGAGATCCAGCATGAGCGCATGGTGGATGAGATCGACCGCATCCGCGCACGGGGCGGCAGGCTGGTTAGCCAAGGAAGTCTATCCGTCTATCAGGCACATTCGCACGAGATTCCGACGTTGCTGCCGGAGATCGGTCGTCTGCGCGAGATCACCTTCCGTGAGGTCGGCGAAGGCACGGGCAACGACATCGACCTCGACAAATATGACCGCTACTACGAGCACCTCATCCTGTGGGACGAGGAGAAAGAACAGGTCGCAGGCTCCTACCGCCTGGGCCGTGCGGACGTGATCCTGCGCGAATACGGGCCGAAGGGGCTTTACACGAACACGCTGTTCCGCTTTGAGAAACCTTTCCTAGCCAATCTGGAGCAGGCGGTGGAGATGGGGCGCAGCTTCATCATCAAGGCGTATCAGCGGAACCTCGCCAGCCTGCCGCTGCTGTGGAAGGGCATCGCGCATTGGATCGCGCGCAATCCGCGCTACAAGAAACTTTTCGGCCCGGTGAGCATCAGCAAGGACTACAGCAGTCTATCGCGGAAGATGATCGTGGAGTTCTTGCAGGACAACCGCATGCACCCACATCTCTCCAGTTTTGTGAAGGCGCGCAACCCGTTCCGCTACTTGCGAACGCGGAGAATGATGCGCGAGTTTATCAGCGCTGATCTAGAAAACGTGGACGACTGCTCCGCGCTGATCTCCAGCCTGGAGACGGACGGCAAGGGCATCCCCACGCTGCTGAAACATTACCTGAGGCTGAACGCCACGGTGCTGAGCTTCAATGTGGACAAGGATTTCTCCTCTGTGGTGGACGGACTCATCTTGGTCGATTTCACGGAGACGGACTCACGCCTGCTGGCGAAGTACATGGGCGAGGAGAATTGCCGAGAATACCTAGCGCGGCATAAAAAAGAGGCGGCCTGAATCCAGGCCGCCCCGCAAAGAAATAAAGTGTAACCGCTATCACTTCGACGAGCCGTTTGTGTCGGAGAATTCCGGCTCGATCAAGCCGTAGTCGCCATCCTTGCGGCGGAAGAGGATCGCCAGACGATGTGTCTGCTGGTTGTGGAAGAGCACGAACGGGCGCTCGCTGATCTCAAGATCGACGATCGCCTCGTCGGCATAGAGCGGGCGGATCTTGTATTTCTCATTGTGGACGTAGGAGGGCTGGATGTGCTCGTCATCGGTATGCACCACCTCCTGATGGAAGACATGCTCTTCGATATGGCGGATGGAGCCGTCCTTGCGCGGGCGGTGATGTTTGAGCAGGCGCGTTTTGAACTTGCGCATGCGGCGGGCGATCTTGGCAGCGCTTTCGTCGATGGAGGAGTAGATATCCTCGGTGACGGACTTCACCTCGATCACGATGTGGTCGGCGCAGAAAAGAATGATCTCCGCGATATGACGGTGGTGGTTCTGCACATCGAGCACGACCTTGGCTTCGATGATGCGCGGGTAGTCGAGATGCAGGCCCTCGACCTTTCTGTGGGCGTAGTCACGGATCGCCTCGGTGACGTCCATGTGCCGCGCAGTGACGACGATGGGGAGGTTGACATTGTGTTTTTGCATGGTGTTTGCTCCTGTTGGGGTTGGTTGTTTGAAGTGGTCACATGGAGAAGTCCTCGCCCAAGTAGAGGCGGCGGGCCTCGTCATCGTTGACTAGAAAATCCTTGCTGCCGTGGCGGCGTACGCGGCCTTCGAAGATGAGATAGGCGCGGTCCACGATGTTGAGCGTCTCGCGCACGTTGTGGTCAGTGATGAGGATGGCCAGACCGGCCTGACGCAGCATGCGAATGATGTCCTGGATCTCACTGACAGCGATGGGATCGACGCCGCTGAATGGCTCGTCCAGCATGAGCAGCTTCGGCGAGGTGACGAGCGAGCGGGCGATGGTCAGACGCCGCTTTTCACCACCAGAGAGCGTGATGGCGAGGTTGTCGGCTACATGGTCGATGCCGAACTTCTCCATCAACGCCTGCGTCTGGTCCACGCGCTCCTTCTTATCATAAGGCTGCGTCTCCATGACCGCCATGATGTTCTCACGCACGGTGAGGCGGCGGAAGATGGACTCCTCCTGTGGTAGATATCCCATGCCGTACCGAGCTCGCATGTACATCGGCTCCAGCGTGGCATCTCTGCCATCAAACATGACCGTGCCGTCATTCGGGCGCACAAGGCCCACGATCATGTAAAAGGTGGTGGTTTTGCCCGCGCCGTTCGGGCCGAGGAGGCCGACGATTTCACCGCTTTTCACCTCGATGTCCACGCCATTCACCACGGCGCGCCCGTCATAGATTTTTTTCAGGTCGGAGGTTTGCAGTAGAGCTCCCGCCTCCGGCTGGGTTGTCTGCCCGCCCTCCTCTTGGGGCTGCGTGACGGGGGCGGCATCTTTCGTCCAGGAAAGTGGGAGATCCTGGCCTGTTGCCGCCTTCGATTTTTTTCCGCGCGTGGCCATGTCTTATCGCTGACCGGAGGGAGCGATGCCGCCGCTGCTTTTCGGCGTGGCGTCATCCCCTTGGAGAATGATGGTTTCATGCCCGCCAGTGGTGGTGAGCATGCCTTTTTGGTCGATCACCATGACACAACCGGGCTCGGTGGCCTTGTGCAGCTTGTTGCCGGCCTGCACTTGCGGCCATTCGAGTAGAGTCGTATTGCGAGTCTTGCCGTCATAAATGAGGTGTTTGCAGTGGCCGACTTGCAACTCACCGTTCTCTGTCATTTTTTCGACAGTGACCATCGGCCCGCGCGCGTCCGCCCGCTCAATGGGCGGGGCCTCATTCCCGGTCTTTTTGCGGGGTGCTAGGATATCTGTATCCTTCTGAGTCGCCTTCGGCTTGGGATCAAGCATGCTGCTCTCATGCTTTGCCATGTAGATCTCCAACTCCTCGCATTCGATGTACATCTGCGGATGGCGCGCCTTCACATCACCCACATAGATGCCGTATCCTCGGTTCGCGTCAAAGAAGGCGCTTTTCTGCGCGGTTATGACGATCTGCCCTTTCGTGGCCGCCGGTGCTTCATCCAGGTTCAAAGGTTGCAATGGCTGTGGTCGCGGTCCGGTTGGCGGTGGGGTCTCCACTACGGCAGGAGCCGATTTCAACGGGGCCACCGAGTCTGGCATCGTCGCAGCAGAGGCAGTAGGTGGGGCAGACGACGGGCTGCCACCTTGGTTTTGAATGACTGCCTGTGCGGCCTGGAGCGCTTTCTGGCGCATCTCGGCGGATTCAGGAGATGTGAGGAGATCCTTCGCCTTGTCTTTCACATTGTCCGGCACGGAGTTGATGATGGTCTTGGCGGCTTCAACAGCCTTGGACTTCGTCTCGCCGTCCACCTTCTTCTTGCGGAAGCCGAAGAGCGGTTTCTGGCCGCCGG
Source organism: uncultured Prosthecobacter sp. (assembly GCA_964421275.1). Lineage (GTDB taxonomy): Bacteria > Verrucomicrobiota > Verrucomicrobiia > Verrucomicrobiales > Verrucomicrobiaceae > Prosthecobacter. The sequence goes on along the minus strand of CAYQWE010000006.1, from coordinate 38,767 downwards.
AATCCTGCGCCCACGCGCCGACACTGCCCATGAGCAGGGCTAGGCAGAGGATGGAGAGAGGTTTCATGTCACTTTCCGGATTTGGGTTTGGAGGAGGAGGTGCTTCCCTCGCCGCTGAGCGCCCCGGTGTCAAAGATGACCATGCGGATGTTTCCGGTCATGCGGCCTTGATTCTTGGCGGTGTCGAAAACGAGGCTGTCTCCCTCGATTTCAAAATCGGCGCGGCTGACCTTGCTGCGCTTGGTACTACGCAGGATGCCACCTGCCATCTGGTAAAAAGCGGTGAGCAGGTCGATGCGCACATTGTTCTCCGGCTCTGGGCTGAACATTTGAACCGTGAGCTTCTCAGCGTAGAGTCGTTCGTCGTCGATGCGGCGGATGACATCGGCCGTGATGAGAGAGCTACGCCGACCAGTAGCGTCGAAGGAGGGAATCACGGCTCCTTTGCTCTCCTCGCCTAAAGGCACCATTTTCATGAAGGATTCCATGCCAGAGGCGTCGCTCGCCACCTGTTGCGCTTGCGCCGCAAACATGGCCAGCCCCGCCAGCACGCCGAGCATGCTGGAGGAAGCCCACCGGCGGCGGTGCAGCAGCTCAAGCGATGTCGCGAACAAGGGCATAAATCTTTCGCAAGGTTTCCACCACTTCCGCGATCTGCGAAAGTGGGATTTGATTAGGGCCGTCTGAAAACGCCTTTGCAGGATCGGGGTGCGTTTCCATAAACACGCCATCACAGCCAGTGGCCACGGCAGCGCGGGCCAGGACGGGTGCCAGCTTGCCATCCCCGCCGGTCGCCGTGCCGAGACCACCGGGGCGTTGGACGCTATGCGTGGCATCCATCACTGCGCGATAGCCGAGTTCACGCATCCAATAGAGGGAGCGCATGTCAGCAACGAGGTTGTTGTAGCCGAAGGTCGTACCGCGCTCGGTGAACATGAAATTCTCACATCCGGCGCTGATCAGCTTATCAGCGATGTTCTTCACATCCCATGGCGCGAGGAACTGGCCCTTCTTCACATTCACAGTACGTCCCGTTTCCCCCGCAGCGATGATCAAATCGGTCTGACGACACAAAAAAGCCGGGATTTGCAGCAGATCGATGTGCTCCGCAGCCTTTCTGGCCTCTTCCGCCGTGTGAATGTCCGTGGTCACCGGCACACCGAGTTTCGTGCCGATCTTCGCCAGCAGTTTACAGCCCGCTTCGCAGCCGAGGCCGCGATACGATGAGATGGCGCTGCGATTGGCTTTGTCATAGGACGCTTTGAAAACCCAGCGCCAGCCATGCTGCTTCGCCACCGCACCGAGTTGTTCGGCGACTCCCCAGATGAATTCTTCGCTCTCGATCACGCACGGCCCCAAAATAAACACCGGCTCCGTGCCATCCATCGACACCGACCCAATTTTCACCACCGGAAGAGAGAACGCGCCCATGCTTTGCTGAATTGATTGATCCGGCTCTCCACCCGGATCGGTTTTCTGACTGCCAACCCCGGTGCTCAAGCCACTGCTCAAATTCTAGCCCGTGCCTCGGACATGACAACGGGAGATTCTGGGGAATGTCCGTCGTTATTTGCGCGGGCAGATGTCATCTACCGTTTTTCTGAATTTCTACCCGAAGGATGGCCAGGTTCTCCCGGAGAAGCTTCAATTCTCCTGCTTTGTCAGTCGGCCACTGGCCTGCGGCTTGCAATGCCTCGGCTGTTTCGAGGGCAATGCTGCAACTGACCTCGGCTCCCTGCCTGTCCCCCATCTCCCGCTGGATGCTGCCGAGGTTGCTGTAGCTCACCGCCAGCTCGCGCCGCCAGTCCGGCCGCTTCGGATCCAATGGTATCAACTGCTGCATGATTTCGTTGTGTCGCTGGTAATTGCGGAGGGCGGCGGGGAGATTTTTCCTTTCAGAATGGAGGATGCCGAGATTGTTGTAGTTCACACTCAGGGAGAACTGCCATGAGAGGTTGGCCGAATCTTTTGCCACCAGCCGCTCCTCGATTCCGACAGCTTGTTGGAGCGTTTCGATGGCGGCATCCGTGTTGCGTTGCCGTTGCTGGATGTCTGAGATGGATTCCAGGCAACGAACGAGGTCCGCCTGCCATCCGGCGTTTTGAGGGTCATCGGCCACCAGCTTTTCCTTGATGGCCCGGGATTGTTTGAAGCGCTCCAACGCCTCCGCCAGCGCTCCTCCTGCGCGATAGACATCCCCGATGTTTTCGTGGCTGACCGCCAGCTCGCGTTGCAGCGGCAGGTTGTCAGGATCGTTCGCGACAAGTTTCTGGCGGAGCTGGAAGGAGCGGACAAAATCTTTCGCGGCCGACTCGAAATCGCCCTGCCGCATCCGCACATAGCCCAGCTGGTTGACCGTGGTGCTCAGGGACTCCTCCCAGCGTGGATTATCCGGCTCGCGGACGATGATGCCTTCCATGATGGCCAGGTCTTCCTGGAAAAACTTCAGAGCCTCCGGAAGTCTGTTACGCACTTTGTCGAGACGCCCGAGATTGTTCAGGCTCACGCTCAGGTCGTACTGGGCAAGGCTGTCCGCAGGCGAGCCGGCGGCCAGCCGCCTGCGAATGTCCGCGCTTTCCTGATACAATGCGGCGGCCGGGTCATGAGCTCCCTGCAACTCGTACAGATGCGCCATCTTGGAGATGTTCGTGGCCAGTTCGCGCTGCCACGTTTTCTCCTCCGGGCGCGCCGCCACCAGTTGCCTTCGTATCGCGAGCGCTTTCTGCTGGCAGGAGACCGCCAGGGAAAGGTTTCCCAGCGCTTCCTGGGTCAACCCTTGGTTCAAATAAGCCCAAGCCCGTGTGTTCAACTGCGCTTCATCCTGTCCGTCCACGCCGAGCTTGTCATAATAGTCCTCCACCTGCTTCTCGACTTCCACGAGTACGGACAAGGCTGCTCTCGTGGAGAGTTTTGTGCGCAGGTCGCCGAGCAGGAAGATCATGATCTTCTCCGCCTGCTCACGGCTGGCTTTCGCCCGCAGGAACTGCTCGTTTTTCTGCTCCCGCTCCTGCAACGTCTCGCGCCACTGCCAGGTGCTCACTGTGACGCCTGCGATGAGAGTCCCGAAGACAGCCGTGGCGGCGCTGAAGACAAGCCGGTTTCTCCGCACGAGCCTTTTGAAGCGGTACATCACGCCCGGCGCGGCGGCGCTGACCGGTTCGCTTTGCAAATATCTGCGGATGTCGTCCGCCAGCGCGGTGGCCGTCTCGTAGCGGCGTTCGCGTTCCTTCTCCAGAGCCTTGAGCACGATCCAGTCCAGATCCCCACGCATCGCCGCCGTCAGCTTCCGCAGGTCGCTCCCGCGCGCCGTCGCGCAGCTTGTCACCGCCTCGCTGGCTGGCAGCAGGCTCGAACTCGGCTTCTTCGTCTCGCACTCGCGGATCAGCCGCAGCATCTCGTCGAGCGCCGCCTGCCTGATCTCCTGTTGGCTCAAGGGGGTTTTACCCGTCAGCAACTCGTAAAGAATGATGCCGAGCGTGTAAATGTCGCTGCGTGTGTCCACGTCAGACCGGCTGCCCGCCTGTTCCGGACTCATGTACTGCGGTGTTCCGATCACCATTCCTGCCTGCGTCCTAACCAAGTTTGCGTCCGGCACATCTTCCATGCCGCCCAGCGCCTTGGCGATGCCAAAGTCGATCACCTTTGGCACCGCCTTGCCGTCCACTTCCATCACAAGGATGTTCGAGGGCTTCAAATCACGATGCAGCACCGCCTTCTGATGCGCATGCTGCACCGCCTGGCACACGGGGATGAACAGCTCCAGCCTCTGCCGAAGGGTGAGCCGTCGCTTGTCGCAGTAGCTTGTGACCGGCTCCCCTTTGACCAGCTCCATCACAAAGAAAGGCCGCCCGCCCTCCGTCGCCCCGGCGTCGAGCACGGCGGCGATGTTCGGATGCTCCATCAGCGCGAGGGTCTGCCGCTCCGCCGCGAAGCGGGCGATGATTTCGCGGCTGTCCATGCCAGGCTTGATGACCTTGAGCGCGACCTCACGCTGGATGGGTTCGCTCTGCTCCGCCAGCCACACGGTGCCGAAACCGCCCTCGCCAAGTTCTTTGAGCAGCTTGTAGCGGCCGATCTTGTCTCCAGATTGCTCGCCGGGCGCCGCCTTGGACACTGGTGCCGCCACTGGAATGGTCCGCGCCTCCTCGGCCCGTATTTTCATCTCCTCAGCATCAAGGCGAAGAGTCGTCGCGTCGTCAGGTGGCAGATGGTTCATGTCTTGTGTGCCGTGGCGATTTTATGAGATCAAAGCACGGAAACCACTTCAAATCCGGGTTTTGGGGCCGGAAAATCAACTCCCCAGCCTTGCCTCACCGGGATTTCGCGGGACTATGGGCGGCCTTTTCTCCCAACCTGCCATGTCCACGAAAACCCCCGCCCCCGCCGCCATCCGACCCATCAAGAAATTGATGGTCGCGAACCGCTCGGAAATCGCCATCCGCGTCATGCGCGCGGCCACGGAGCTGGGCATCCGCACCGTAGGTATCTACGCGCAGGAGGACCGCTTCTGCCCGCATCGCTTCAAGGCGGACGAGGCTTATGAGCTGAACAAAGACAAAGGCCCGCTCGGCGCTTACCTCGACATCGAAGGCATCGTCACCCTGGCGAAAGAGAAGGGTGTCGATGCCATCCATCCGGGCTACGGCTTCCTCAGTGAAAATCCGGCCTTCTCGAAGGCTTGCGAAAAGGCGGGCATCATCTTCATCGGCCCCGATGCGAAGATCCTCACCATGATGGGCGACAAGACCGCCGCACGAAACGTCGCCCGCAAGCTGCGTGTGCCCATCCTCGAAGGCACCGACGAGCCGGTGAGTGATCGCAGGGAAGCCATCGCCGTGGCGAAAAAAATCGGCTTCCCCCTCATCATCAAGGCGGCCTTCGGCGGCGGCGGGCGCGGCATGCGTGTCGTGCGTGAGGCGAAGGACCTCGAAAAGCTCCTCGATGAAGCGCAGACCGAGGCGGAGCGCGCCTTCGGCAATGGGGCCGTCTTCCTCGAAAAATTCGTCGGCAAGGCGAAGCACATCGAGGTGCAGATCCTCGCCGACAAACACGGCACCGTGCTGCATTTGCACGAGCGCGACTGCTCCGTGCAGCGCCGTCATCAAAAAGTCATCGAGCAGGCTCCCAGCTACGGCGTGAAGCAGAGCATCATCGACGGCCTCTGCGACGCGGCGGTGAAGCTGGCCAAGGAGGTGAACTACACCCACGCCGGCACCGTCGAATTCCTCGTCGATCACGAAAGCGGCGAATGGTACTTCATCGAGATGAATCCGCGCATCCAGGTGGAGCACACCGTCACCGAGGAGATCACCGGCATCGACATCGTGCGCAGCCAGATTTTGATCGCCAAAGGCCACCATCTCCATGAGGAGCCGATGGGGCTGCCCGCGCAGGACAAGATCGAGAAAAGCGGCTTCGCCGTGCAGTGCCGCATCACCACCGAAGACCCCGAGAACGGCTTCACGCCCGACTTTGGCAAAATCCTCACCTACCGCAGCGCCGGCGGCTTCGGCATCCGCCTCGATGGCGCGCTCGGTGCCACGAACGCCGTCGTCACGCCCTATTATGACTCCATGCTGGTGAAGATGACCGTCTTCGCCCGCACCTACGAGCAGGCGCTCGACCGCATGGACCGCGGCCTGCGTGAGTTCCGCATCCGCGGCGTGAAGACGAACATCCCCTTCCTCATGAATGTGGTGCATCATGCCGACTTCCGCGCCGGCCAGGCCACCACCCGCTTCATCGACAACAATCCGCAGCTCCTCCAGTTCACCGCCCGCAAAGACCGAGCCACCAAGCTGCTCAGCTACCTCGCCGATGTGAACGTGAACGGCAATCCCTTCGCCAAAGGCCACCAGCCCAGCGCCGCCTTCACCGCGCCGCCGATCCCGAAATACGACCACCGCTCCGCGCCCGCCAAAGGCACGAAGAACCTGCTCAGCGAGCTGGGGCCGGAGAAATTCTGCAAAGATTGGGTCGCGAAGCAGAAGCGCCTTCTTTTGACCGACACAACGATGCGTGACGCGCATCAGAGCCTGCTGGCCACCCGCATGCGCACCTTTGACATGCTCGCCGTGGCCGATGCGGTGGCACGTCGCACGCCGAACCTCTTCTCCCTCGAAATGTGGGGCGGCGCCACCTTTGATGTGAGCATGCGTTTCCTGCGCGAAGACCCCTGGGAGCGCCTCCGCCAGATCCGCGCCAAAGTGCCGAACATCCTGCTCCAGATGCTCTTCCGCGGCTCCAACGCCGTCGGCTACAACAACTACCCGGACAACGTGGTGAAGGGCTTCATCAAACATGCCGCCGCCAACGGCATGGACCTCTTCCGCATCTTCGATTCGCTCAACTATCTGCCGAATCTCACCGCCGCGATGGATGCAGTGCGCGAGGAGACGGATAGCATCTGCGAAGGCACGCTCTGCTACACCGGCGACATCCTCGATCCGAAACGCGACAAGTACGATCTGCAATACTACGTCCGCCTCGCCAAGGAACTCGAGAAGATGGGAGCGCACATGCTCTGCATCAAGGACATGGCCGGCCTCGTGCGCCCCTTCGCCGCGAAGAAGCTCGTGAAGGCACTCAAAGATGAAATTGGCCTACCGATTCACTTCCACACGCATGACACCAGCGGCCTGAACGCCGCCAGTCTGCTCGAAGCCAGCGTCGCCGGCGTCGATGTCGTCGATGCAGCCATCTCATCGCTCTCCGGCGGCACCGCGCAGCCGAATTTGAACTCCCTCGTCGCCGCCATGCAGCACACGCCGCGTGACACCGGCCTCGACAGCGAGGCCTTGCAGGAATTCAGCGACTACTGGGCTGCCGTGCGCACCTTTTACAAGCCCTTCGACACCGCCGAGCCCTACGGCACCGCCGAAGTCTATCTCCACGAGATGCCTGGTGGCCAGTACACGAATCTCAAAGAGCAGGCCACCGGCATGGGCATGGCTGCCCGCTGGCCGGAGATCGCCCACGCCTATGCTGAGGTGAACCAGCTCTGCGGCGACATTGTCAAAGTCACGCCGTCCTCCAAAGTCGTCGGCGATCTGGCCATCGAGTGCGTTGCCCGCGGCGTGAAACCCGCAGATGTCTTCAACCTCACCGGCACCAAGTGGAGCAAGGACGTCACCAGCATGTTTGAAGGCTGGCTGGGCGAGCCCTTCTACGGCATGGAGCCCGCCAAGGCCGCCGATTCGCGTAAAAAATGGAACAAGCTCGCAGATGCCATCGTCGGTAAAAACGGCAAACGCATCAAAGGCCGCCCCGGCACCCACGCCGCGAAAATCAACCTCGCCGACGTGCGCACCGAGCTGAAAGCCAAGCTCAAAAAAGACCCCACTGAAGACGATGTGTGGAGCTATCTCATGTATCCCGACGTGTTCCTGAAGTTTGCCGACTTCCGCAAGGCCCACGGCGATGTCTCCGTGCTGCCCACGCCTGCCTATTACTACGGGCTGCGCGACAAAGAAGAAATCAACGTCCATCTCGAAGAAGGCAAAACCCTCTTCGTCCGCCTCCTCAACATGACCGAGGCGGACACCAACGGTCAACAGACGGCCATTTTCGAACTCAACGGCTACCCACGCCACACCAACGTCACCAACAAAGCCCTCGCCAAGAACGCCGTCACCAAAGCTAAGGCTGATCCCGCCGATCCGGCTCAAGTCGGTGCTCCCATGCCTGGTATGGTCGCCAGTATCGCCGTCAGTGTCGGCCAAAAAGTCAAAGAAGGCGAAACCCTGCTCACCTTGGAGGCCATGAAGATGTTCGCCGCCGTCGCTAGTCCCATCGCTGGCACCGTCACTGAAGTCTGCGTGAAGATCGGCGAAAGTGTCGAGAGCAAGGATCTGCTGGTGAGGCTGGGAAAATAGCTCAACCAACCAGTCCTTCTGGTGCTCCAATCGGGAGTGCATCGTCTTGCCGCCGGAATCAGTTCGTCGGCTTACGTCGCCTCGAATGACTCATAGTGCGCGATAGCAGGCGTCGATCTTCGCCAGAAATGCCTGCCACTTCACGCCAGGACGGCCGTGATCGAGCAGGAAATGCGGGCAGTTTTTGTGACCAAGGTCACGCCCGTCATCATGGCGGATCATCCGCCAGTGTTGATGAGGCACGACGTGATCGAGCGGGATGCCATGCTGCCTCATCAGGCATGCGACGAGGCGGGCGGTGTTGTCGAGCGTTCTCGTGCGGCTGTTGCCACGATTTTCACACATCTCGATACCGATGGAATATCGGTTCCCAGGGCCGTCATAGTCCGCATGCTCGCCGCGTTCGTTTACCGGCAGGCTTTGGTAGATACAGTGGTCATCGACAGTGAAATGCCACGCTACATAGCCAATGGCATTGTGGCGGCCTTTCAGAGAGCCAGATTTCAGCATCTGTGCGTGGGCACGGGCTCCGCAGCCACGTGCCCGGTTTTCCGTGGCATGAATGGTGATGTAGCGTGGTGTCATCGGACGCCAAGCACGGCGGGCATAAAGTCCTTTTGGGATCAGATCAACGGTGACGCCCGGCGGCGTGGTCTGCGGCACCATCATGGCGCACGAAGCCAACAGACAGGCACCGAGTCCGCCCATAAGGGCAAGGGGGAGTTTCTTGAGTTCGGTCATGGCAGTTGATGTGACAAAACCACAGTCTGCAAAATTGTCGCAGTCCTCTTTGGCGGATTTTGCATGGTCATTGATTTTCAGGTAGTTCCAAGCTGCCTGAAAGAATTCTCAATTTCGTTCCTCAGCGCTCGTGTTTTAACGCCAAAAAAATTCTTTTGCCGTGGAACCCTTGAAACAGCGCTGAGAAACGTGGTGGGGCACAACGGCTGGGAAAAAATCCTCGCCTTTCCACAACATCTTGTGCATGATGCACTTCCAAACCCGAATATATAGTATTTATAGTCTTGGTTGGAATTTAACGGTCTTCCCCATACCTCAACTTATTCACAACCCATCTAAAACGAAATTGCCATGGAAAAGCTCTACGTGATCGGTAATCGAGAATTCCCCTTAGACCAAGACAAGGCTGAAGCTGCTTTTGCGGCCAAAAAAGTCATCAATGGCCGAAAGTCGATGACCTTTAACCTCCTGCCGCTGAAGTATCAGTGGGCTTATGATTTGTATCGCGTGATGAAGGCGAACCACTGGGAGCCGGAAGAAATCCAGATGCAGAAGGACGTAGAACAGTGGCGTGGAGTCGAGATCACGGACAACGAGCGCTGGATCATCATGATGGGCATCGGCTACTTCTCCGCCGCCGAAGGCATCGTGGGTGACAACATCCAGCATGTCGTGCGCGAGCTTGTCACCGCGCCAGAGTTGAAGCTGGTGCTGGGCCGCCATGCGCACGAGGAGAACATCCACGCTGACTCTCTGCTGTACATGATTTCGTCCCTCGGGATCAATCCGCACGAGTGTGAAGCGATGTTCGAGCAGATTCCGACGATCGTGAAGAAAAACGAGTTTGTTACCCGCACCTCGAACAACTTGCGTCGTGATCTCGATCTGACCAAACTCGAAAACAAGCAACTGCTGGCAAAGAACATCTTCATTTTCGGTCAGTGCATGGAGGGCACGCAGTTTTACGGCCTCTTCGGCATGATCCTGGCCCTCTACCGCCAGAACAAGTTCCCCGGCATCGGCCAGATGTTTCGCTACACACTGCGCGACGAGTCGAACCACATCGAAGTTTTCCGCAACCTCTTCCACGACCTCGTGGATGAAAACCCGGACCTGTGGACGGTGGAATTCCGCGAGGAACTGGTGGGCATCATGCGCGAGGCCGTGACACTGGAGAAAAATTTCATCCGCGACTGCCTGCCGGTGAATGCCGTTGGCCTCAGCGCCGCCGAGTTCGAGCAGTACATCGACTACATCGCCGACCGACGTCTTGCCGGTTGCGGCCTGCCAGCTTTGAATCCCGGCGTCACCAATCCATTGCCCTGGCTGGCGGAGATGATGGACGTACGCAAGGAGCAGAATTTCTTCGAAGGCAAGGTCACTGATTACAAAAAGGCATCCGCTCTCGTCCAGACCTCGGACGACGACCTCTGATGTGGTCTTTGTGAACAATCCTCCGAACAAGAAAGAACAACTTTCACTGGAGTCCTTCCTCGTTGTTCCGCATCCTGCCGCCCCTCGTATTTCCCGCTCCTCCTCGCCCACCATCAACCACAACGCCTCTCACCGCCATGATCACCTCCCTGCTGCAAGAGGACAAAGTCCTCAAGAAAGTCACCCAGACTCCGAAAGATCAGAAGCCGCACTTCCAATGGAGCGCTTTGGCCGTTTCCACGAGCGGGGCGCCCATCCCGGCAGCGATCAAAGTGAACATCGGCGGCAACGAACGCGACTTTGACGCGGCGGAGATCGCCGACACGGTGGGCGGAGCTCTGACAGACCTGTTTCTGGCACGGCAGAAAGAGGGAGACATCTTTAACGAGCACAATCAGCAGCTCGTGCAGAAGATCTCACGGGCGGTCACCGAGGAGATCTGCCAGCGCACGGCCCAGCTTGCCGAGATGGGCGGCAATGCGGTTCCGTTGAACGCGAAGGACATTTACCACTGCATCGAACGGGCATTGATTCATCACAACGCCCATGACGTGGCGCGGACATTGGCAGAACGCCGCAAACGCGCTGCCGATCCCTTCGCCCACAACACCCCGCAGCCGCTCATTGTGAACACCAAAGTCATCCGTCGCAGCGGCCAACTCGTCCCTTGGAACCACAACAAGATCGAGATCGCCGTCCGCAAGGCATTCCTTTCCCTCGAACTCGACTCCACGCCCGCCGTGCAGATCGCCGAGGCCGTCAGCGGTGCCATTGCTGCCGACAATAAGCAGTTCATTCACATCGAGGATGTGCAGAACCTCGTCGAAGAAGAGCTGATGAAGCAGGGCTTCTACAAAGTCGCCCGCTCCTACATCCAGTATCGCGCACTGCGCTCGAACATGCGCGAAGTGGACGAGCAGCAGGCCGCTCTCGCGAACGAGATCGAAAGCACCCAGCAGCAAGCGCTCATCCTCGTCAAGACCCCTGACGGTAAGTCCTTCCTCTGGGATGGCACCGACTTGAAGAAACGTGTCGATTTCGCCATGCTCGGCCTCGATTTGTGCCTCACCCGTGCGGAGATCGAGATGGAGCTGCGGCGCTCGTTGAATTCCGACATCACCCTCGATCATCTCAAGATGACCATCGTCCTCAATGCGAAGACCTTGATGCAGAAGGACGCCGACTTCGCGAAGTTCGCCGCCCGCATCCTGCTGAGCTACATCTATGAGGAAGTCCTCGGCTGGGACATCGTCCGTGATGGCATCGACCAGCTCCGCGAGTTCCACCGCCGCACCTTCCGCCGCAGCCTCGCCCGCGGCGTTGAGATCGACCGCTACAACCCACGCCTGCTTCAGTTCGACCTCGACAAGCTTGCCGACGCGCTCGACCCCGCCGCTGATCTCGACTTCGACTTTCTCGGCGTGCAAACGCTCTACGACCGTTACTTGATCGTCGATAAGAAGATCAAGCCCGCCAAGCGCCTCGAAACACCACAGCTCTTCTGGATGCGTGTCGCCATGGGCCTCAACATCGGCGAAAAAGACTCAGCCGAAGACAAGATCATCGGCATCTACAAGATGTACAAAGGCCGTCGCTTCTGCTCCAGCACGCCCACGCTCTTCAACAGCGGCACGCTCCACTCCCAGCTCTCCTCCTGCTATCTTTACAAGGTGGACGACAGCATCGAGTCCATCATGATCCGTGGCATCGCCGAAAACGCCTTCCTCTCGAAGTGGGCAGGCGGTCTCGGCGGCTCATGGACCAGCGTTCGCGGTACCGGCGGCTACATCAAAGGCACTAACGGCGAATCCCAAGGTGTCATCCCCTTCCTCAAGCTGCACAACGACCAACTCATCGCCGTCAACCAGGGTGGCAAACGCCGTGGATCAGGATGCGCCTACCTGGAGGTCTGGCACAACGACATCGAGGACTTCCTCCAGCTCCGCATCAACACCGGCGACGAGCGCCGCCGCACGCACGACCTCAACACCGCAAACTGGATCCCCGACCTCTTCATGAAGCGCGTCGAGGCCCGTGAAACCTGGACCCTCTTCCGTTCCAACGAAGTCTCCGACCTCCACGACCTCTACGGCTCCGCCTTCGAAAAACGCTACTGCGAATACGAACAGCTCGCCCGCAACGGCAAAATCTTCGGCAGGGAGATGCCCGCTATCGAACTCTGGAAGCTCATGCTCAAGGTCATCTTCGAGACCGGCCATCCATGGATGACCTTCAAGGACCCCTGCAACGTCCGCAGCCCGCAGGACCACGTCGGCGTCATCCACAGCTCCAATCTCTGCACCGAGATCACGCTGAACACCTCCGCCGATGAGACCGCCGTGTGCAACCTCGGCTCCGTCCTCATCGACAACCACCTCGATGACGCAGGTCACATCGACCACGCCAAGCTCCGCGAGACCATCCGCAGCGCCGTCCGCGCCCTCGATAATGTCATCGACATCAACTACTACCCCACCGAGGCGGCCAGGACCTCCAACATCCGCCACCGCCCCATCGGCCTCGGCGTCATGGGCCTGCAGTACGCGCTTTATCGCAAAGGCATCCCCTTCGCGTCCAAAGAAGCCGTCGAGTTCAACGACGAGATGATGGAAGCCATCGCCTACTACGCCTACGAGGCCTCCAGCGACCTCGCCACCGAGCGCGGCCAGTATTCGACGTATTCCGGCAGCAAATGGTCCCGCGGCCTCCTCCCGCAGGACACGCTCGACATCCTTGCGCAGGAACGCGGCCAAGAAGTTGATGTCCCACGCGGCGGCAAGATGGACTGGAGCGCCCTCCGCGCCAAGATCGCCAAGCAGGGTATGCGCAACAGCAACGTACTCGCCATCGCTCCCACCGCCACCATCTCAAACATCATGGGCTCCAGCCCCTGCATCGAACCGTTGATGAGCAACATGCTCGTGAAGTCCAACCTCTCCGGGGACTTCATGGTGCTCAATCCTTACCTCATTCGCGACCTCAAAAAGCGCGGCCTGTGGACGGACGACATCCAGAACAAGCTCAAGTACATGGATGGCGAAATCGACGCCATCGAGGAAATTCCCGTCGATCTAAAGCGCCGCTATGCCACCGCATTCGGCATCGACTGGTCCTGGCTCGTTGATGCAGCGGCACGTCGCCAGAAGTGGATCGACCAAAGCCAGAGCGTGAACCTCTTCTTCGGTGGCCAGGAGCTGAACGTTCTCAGCCACATGTATCGTGGTGCTTGGCGCAAAGGTCTCAAAACCACCTACTACCTCCGCTCTCGCAGTGCCTCGAACATCGAAAAAGCCGACGTTCAGGTGCAGAAGGAACTCCGCGGCATCATCGCCGGAGCCAAACGCGAGTACACAGCCGAAGAAGCCCAGGCATGCTCCCTCGAAGCCATGCGCAACGGAGGTACTTGCGAAGCCTGCCAGTGATCAGCGGCCTTTTTCTTTCACGGCTGAAAAATTATGGATTTTATAAATTTTAGATGACCGGATAACTGATGCGGCTAAATTATGCGCCTCGCGCATGTTCCAACGCCGCTCCACGATTCTGTTCATCATCTTGGTGGTACTTCCCCTGGCCCTCCTCGCTTGGCTAGGCACCTACCTCGTCCGCGATGCGGAAAAGCGCACTGATGCCTCCATGCAGGCCATCCTGGCTGAGCGCCTCAGCTCCGCCGACCACCACCTGCTGCATGACATGCGTCAGCTCACAGACCGCCTTGATGAATGGGGCGCGCAAAACAGCGACTCGGCACGCCTGATGTCAGAACGGCTGGCCACCCATCCTTGGGTGGCACAAACTTGGTACCTCGACACCCAAAAAACTGTTCCAGAGCTTTTTGCAGGGAAGGCACCCTATGAGCCAGGGCAGGACTTGCGTGCAGAAGAGCGCGCCCATGCCATTCTCGAAGCCACCCAGGATTCAGACAGCATGCCGCAGTTCATTCCGCCGTTGGAAGGAGGAGTGCCTCCCTTCCAGCGCATTTACGCGCCTGCGACTTCTGTATCAGACCCGAATACTGGAAAGCAGTGGATGACCTATCTAAAATTACATGGCTATCACATCGACGACCACCCCGTCCAGTCCGCAACTCGCCAAGCCTGGAGCGGCTGGCATGTGGGTGATTCAGTTTTCATTTACTGGTACCGCTTTGCCAATGGCAGCCTGAGCTGTGCCGTGATGAATCCGCAAGCATTGATGCAGGCGCTATTCCGGCGTCTCCCCCAGCCAGGCATGGCGATCCCACCTGGGCGGATGATGCTCACCACGGTGAAAGGCATCCTGCTGCATGAATGGGGCAAGCAGCTCCCAGGCTCCGAAGCTCCCGCCGCTGCACACCGCGCTTGCTCGGAGCCCCTCTCCCAATGGGAAATGGCCTACACTCCTGCGGACGAGGAATTCCCGAAACCATACCTCTTCCCCATCCTGCTCGGCGTCAGCTCAGGTATCGTTCTCGTCTTCGTCGTCGGCTGGCTCTACTTCCACGAAAGCGCAGGCGAGATCCGCATCGCCCAGCAGCGTGTGACCTTCGTCAATCAAATCTCCCACGAACTCAAAACCCCGCTTACCAACATCCGCCTCTATGCAGAGATGGCCGCACATCGTGCTGAATCCACTGGCGACAGCATCGCAAAACGCCAACTCGGCGTCGTCGAGGCAGAGACCTCCCGCCTTGATCGTTTGATTCAAAACGTTCTCAACTACGCCCGCCAGCAGCGTGACAAACTCACCATCCAGCCCAAGCTCATCTCGCTCGATGAAAATGTGTCCCGCGTGATCGAGTTCTGGAAGCCGCTGCTTGAGAACAAAGGCTTCGAAATCGAGATGTCGCTGAATGGACCATCCACCATCAACGCCGATCCAGACGCGCTAGAGCAAATTCTCGGTAACCTCATCTCCAACGTCGATAAATATGGCAACAACGGCAAGTGGATCGCCATCCGCACCGAGCATGATGAGCGTGACGCCCGCGTCATCGTCGAAGACCGCGGCCCCGGCATTCCCGCCGGCAAACGCCGCACTATCTTTGAGCCCTTCGAGCGCCTCCGCTCCGACCTCTCCGAAGGCGTCAGCGGCACCGGCATTGGATTGACCATCTCCCGCGAGCTGGCACAATTGCACCGCGGCTCGCTCACCGTATGCCCGAACTATCGCGCCGGCGCGCGCTTCATCCTCACCCTCCCGAACCTGTCATGACCAAAATACTCATCGCCGAAGACGACGACCACACACGTGATGCCCTGCGTGAGGTGCTCACCATGGAAGGCTACGAAGTCATCCCAGCCAGCGACGGCCTACAGGCCGTGGATTTTTTCCGCGCTGAAAATCCCGACTTCGTCTGCCTCGATGTCATGATGCCCGGTCTCAATGGCTACGAGGTTTGCAAACAGATCCGCAAGCAGGACGAAAAGGTACCCATCCTCTTCCTCACCGCCAAGGCCGAGGAAATCGACACCGTCCTCGGCCTTGAACTCGGCGCCGACGACTACATGACGAAACCCTTCGGCGTGAAGGAGATCGTCGCCCGCATCCGCGCCATCCTGCGCCGCACCGCCGCACGCGGCGGCGGCAGGACGGACGACGACTTCACCATGGACGACCTCCGCATCGTCCCCACCGAGCTGCGCGCCTATCGCGACAAAATCGAAATCCAGCTCAGCCCGCGTGATGTCAAAGTCCTGCGCCTGCTCTTCGATCGCCGTGGCAAAGTCATCGACCGCAACACCCTCGCCGACGAGGTCTGGGGCGTTGACTACTTCCCGGAAAGCCGCGCACTCGACCAGCACATCTCGCAGCTTCGCAAGCGCATTGAGAAAGACCCCGCACAGCCGCGCCTCATCCGCACGGTTCACGGCGCTGGTTATCGATTTGAATGACACGGGATGCGCGTCGCGTAGTGTGGCGCTCCAATCCTCATTCCGGTTCAGTCATTCATCTCCATGCTCACCTTCGACGCCCACCTCGACCTCAGCCTCAACGCCCTCGGCGGCTTCAATCGCGACCTCCGCCTTCCCGTCCACGAAATTCGCCGTCGTGAGGCTGGCATGACCGGCAAAGGCCGCGCTGGAGGTACCACGGCCTTTCCTGAAATGCGCAAAGGCAAAGTCGGCATCTGTGTTGCCACCCAACTCGCCGGTTGCATGCCCGGTCCCTCTCCCATCGCCGGCTGGATGTCTCCAGAGCAGGCATGGGCAGAGACGCAGGGCCAGCTCTCGTGGTATCGCGCCATGGAGGACGATGGCCACCTGCGCCAGATCACCAATCTGCGCGAACTCGACGAAATGATCGCGCTGTGGGACGACACTTCGATTTCCGACGACACCAAAGCCATCGGCTATATCCTCTCACTCGAAGGAGCCGACTCCATCCGCACCGTCGGACACCTCGAAGAGGCATGGGAACAGGGTCTCCGTGCCATGGGCCCCGCACACTACGGCGTCTGTCGTTATGCGCTCGGCCATGATCAGGTCGGCCCACTACCCGCAGGCGGCAAAGAATTGATCCAAGAAATGGACCGCCTCGGCATGATCCTCGATGTCACGCACCTGAGCGACGAATGCTTCTGGCAGGCGCTCGACATCCATCACGGCGCCGTCTGGGCCAGCCACAGCAACTGCCGTGCGCTCGTGCCTGATCCACGCCAGTTCACCGACGATCAAATCAAAGCCCTCATCGAACGCGGAGCCGTCATCGGTGCCGCGCTCGACGCATGGATGATGATCCCCGGCTGGATCCGCGGCAAAACCATGCCATGGGAGACTGGCCTTAAGCTCGAAGTCATCTGCGACCACATCGACCACGTCTGCCAGCTCGCCGGAAACGCGCTGCACAGCGGCATCGGCACCGACCTCGACGGCGGCTACGGCATCGAGCAAACACCCGAAGATCTCGACACCATCGCCGACCTCGCCCGCATCCCCGCCATGCTGCAAAAACGCGGCTACACCGACGCGGACATCGCCAACATCATGCACGGCAACTACCTCCGCCTCATCCGTGAAGCGTGGGCGGAGTAAACACCTCAGCCAAGCGTTTGGGGCGAATGGGCAACATCGGGTGAACCTTACTCATGCCATGTCCTTGCGACGCGCTCGATCTTCAGCGCTTTGCCCGTTGCAGGGTCGATCGTGATCAAAGCACCATTCACACGCACCGCGCCGGAACCGACGCCAAAACGCGTGGGCATCATCGTGTGAAAACGTTCCAGCACAGGCTCGATCTGGCTACCGATCACGCTGTCCATCGGGCCGCACATGCCCGCGTCACTCTGAAAGGCGGTGCCCTTCGGCAGCACGCGTTCGTCCGCCGTCGGCACATGCGTGTGCGTACCGACCACGGCACTCACCTTACCGTCGAGGTGCCAGCCCATCGCCACTTTTTCGCTCGTGGCCTCTGCGTGAAAATCCACGAAGATCACCGGTGTTTCTTCACGCAACTTTTCCACGCATTCAGCGACAGCCGTAAACGGATTGTCGAGCTGCTGGCCCATGAACGTGCGCCCTTGCAGGTTAACCACCGCCACTTTGCACTTCTTTGACTCCAGCACGATGAACCCGCATCCTGGCGTGCCTTTTGGATAGTTCAAAGGCCGCAGCATGCGCGGCTCCTCAGCGAGGAACGGCACGATCTCCTTCTGGTCCCAGATGTGATCACCACTGGTCACCACAGCAGCCCCGGCGCGCATGAGACCGATAGCGATCTTTGGCGTGATGCCACGCCCACCAGCGGAATTTTCCCCATTCACGACGACGAAATCGAGCTTCAGCTCCTCCTTTAGCACCGGCAGCAACAGCGAGACCGCCTTGCGGCCCGGTTCGCCCACTACATCGCCCAGAAAAAGGAGGCGGAAGAGTCCGTCCGTGCTGTCAGTCCCGTTGTCGTTCATCGTAGCGCCACTTAGTAGATGATGAAGCCGGGGATCAAGTCTAGGATGCACTTTATGATGAATCGATTGATGCGCGGGGGCACGCTCGCGGTCGTGTCCGCGTGTTGCATGCCAACACTAGGCATGACCCAGACGGTCTCGACCGCCCCCGTCCAAAAAACTGCCGCCTCTTCCGCGCCAGCATCCTCGTCTTCCACGATCACTCCCAGCCCCGTGCCCGCCGTCGCGTCTCCAGCCCACACGCCGGGTCCCATGCCGCTCACCCCCCCACCCACGCCACCATCACCACGCCTCGACAAACTCAGCCCACTGGGCGTCAAGCCCGACTGGTCCGCACTCCAGTCGTTTCATCAGACGCTCACACGGAGTGAGTTCGATGCTGCGGTGAAGAACGTGTATCTGGACGCCACTCCGTTCCCGCCGCTGTGGAAAATGGAGCCAGATGGTGTCGTTGTCCCCACAGGCGACCCGTCGAAACCGGAGACGCGAATCGGATTCGCCAGTCGTTCCATACCACCACTACCCGGCACGCGCACTTGGCGGCGCGCCGCTGAACTACCACCCTTGAAAGGGCGCCCGCCGCTCAGCGACGTGCATATCGCCATCGACCCCGGGCACATTGGCGGCGGCTACGCAATGATGGAAGAGCGCTATCTGAGCTTCGCTCCCGGTGAGGCCATCCAAGAGGGCAACCTCACGCTCACCACAGCGCAAGTGCTCGCGGAGCGGCTTAAAGCCCTCGGTGCCTATGTTTCCCTCGTGCGTGACCGCCAGGAACCGGTCACCGACAAACGTCCCGCCAATCTTGCGGACACTGCGCGCCAAATCCTCACTGAAGCCGGCTTCCCACAACCACAGGAATCTTATTCCGGCCTAACCGGTGACGCGAAAATCATCACCGTCCAATGGCAGAGCGAAAAACTCTTCTACCGCGTCAGCGAAATTCACGCACGTGCCAAAAAGGTCAACGAAACGATCAAGCCCGACGTCGTCCTCTGCCTACATTACAACGCCGAGGCATGGGGTGATGCCACAAAGCCCCGATTCTCGCCAGCTAACCACATGCATGTGCTCGTCAACGGCTGCTACTCACCCAACGAGCTCGAACAGCAGGATGTGCGCTTCGAGATGCTCCACCGGCTGTTCTCACGCATGCACGAGGAGGAGCTGCCGCTCGCTGAGTCCGTCGCCGGTGGCCTCCGCTCGTCCACCGGCTTGCCTGCCTATGTTTACACCACGCCCAACGCCCGCCATGTCGGCACGAACGCCTATATCTATGCGCGCAACCTGCTGGCCAACCGCATCTACAACTGCCCGGTCGTTTACCTCGAGCCCTATGTGATGAACAACGAAGAAACCTACCGCCGCCTACTCAACGGCCACTTCCTCGGTCGGACGCTCATCGCCGGGAAACTGCAAACCAGTGCCATCGAGGATTATGTGCGCGGCGTGACAAATGGCGTCCTCGCTTATTACCAAAAAAACCGCCCGCAATGAAAGTGCTCGTGGCAGGCTGTGGCTTCGTTGGAGAACGGGTCGCGGATCAACTCCATACCGCCGGGCATGAAGTCATCGGCCTCACGCACTCTGCAGAGTCCGCTGCACTGCTCGCCGCACTCAAACCGTGGCGTGTCGAAGCCTGTGACATCTCGAATCGTGATTCCGTCGCAGCGCTCGCCACCAAACTGAATGCCTTGAGCATCGACGCCTTCATCCACTGCGCCAGTTCGGGCCGTGGCGGGGTGCAGATGTATCAATCTGTCTATGTCGATGGCATGCGGCATCTCACGACCTCATTTCCGACGGCCTTCGCCCTCTACACCAGCAGCACCAGCGTTTATCCGCAGATCAACGGTGAAACAGTGGATGAAACCAGCACCGCTGAGCCGGATCGCGACAACGGTCGGCTGCTGCGCACGGCGGAGAGCATCGCATTACAGGCAAACGGCGCTGTCGCACGCCTCGCCGGCATCTACGGACCCGGACGTTCCTTCGTCTTGAAAAATCTGCTCGAAGGCAAAGCAGCCATCGAAGGCAATAACGGGCAGGGGCGCATGCTGAACCAGATCCATGCCGATGACGCTGCGTCAGCACTCGCCCACATCATCACACAGCGGCTTGGCGGCATCTTTAACGTCGTCGATGACGCGCAAATGACGCAACGGCAGTGCCTAGAGCATCTCTGCATGACTTTCGGCGTCAAACTGCCGCCCGAGCGTGAGCCTGACCCGGATCGCAAACGTGGCTGGAGCCACAAGCGCGTATCCAACACCAAGCTGCACTCCAGTGGCTGGAACCCACGTTATCCGAGTTATTTTGACGCCTTGCGCGACGATCCTGACCTCGTCCCCTCCATTTTCGGCCTCGTCCATTCCGCGAATGAAGCTCCCCTGCTACGCCAGCCGAATATCCTGCTCATCGGCCTCATGGGATCCGGCAAAACCACCGTGGGCCGCATCGTCGCGCAGATGATCGGCTTCCAGTTCGTCGATACCGACGCGATGATCGTCGAAACTACCGGCAAGACGATCCCAGAAATCTTCGCCGCCGAAGGCGAGACCGGGTTCCGCCTACGCGAGTCCACCGCGTTACGTTCACTGTTAGGCCGTCGCGGTTGTGTCATCGCCACCGGCGGCGGCATCATCACGCAGCCGCGCAACCTACCCATCCTGCGCCATCTCGGCTACATCGTCTGGCTAGACGCTGATCCCGAGCGTCTCGCACGCCGCACCGCGATGAACACCAACCGCCCTCTGCTCGCGAACGAAGAGGATCCCAAGGCCAAGCTCGAACGCCTGCTCATCGAGCGCAAACCGCATTACAAATCCCTCGCCGATCTGCGCATCCAAACCGCCGAGCTCACGCCAAAGGAAACCGCGTATGGAGTGATGGAAAGCGCGCGCGTATTCTTCGCAAAACTGAAGCGCTGACATCAGCGGCAGGACAAGCATGGTGTTGCACATTCTACGCGTTGCGCATGCGTCGCGCTGCGCCAGTCTCCCCGAATGCCCACCCTCGCTGATCAACTAGCAAATCTCCTCGGCCCCGACCGTGTTTCTGTGACGCAGGCGGACCTCTCCACACACAGCACGGACAAATGGTTCGCGGCGAATCCGCCTGAGGTCGTCGTGCATGCTGGATCGACCGAGGACGTGTCGAAAACACTGCGTTTCGCAAACGGGCACAAGATTCCCGTCACCCCGCAGGGCGCGCGCGTCGGCTACGTCGGCGGCGCAGTGCCGTTGAAGGGTGGGATCGCGCTCTCGGTGGCCCGCATGAACAAGATCAAGGAGATCGCCATCGAAGACGGCGTGGCCGTCGTCGAGCCCGGCGTGATCACGGGAAATTTGCAGACCGCAGTGCGCAAACTCGGCTGGTTTTATCCGCCTGATCCCGCATCGCTCAAAGAATGCAGCCTCGGCGGCAACATCGCCACGAACGCTGGCGGACCGCGCTGTCTGAAATACGGCGTCACACGGCACTACGTCCTCGGCTTGGAGGCCGTCCTCGCTGACGGCTCCATCGTGAAGGTCGGCGGCCGCTGTCACAAAAACAAAACCGGTTTCGACCTCGTCGGCCTCATGGTCGGCAGCGAGGGCATGCTCGGCGTCGTCACCGAGGCCACGCTGCGTTTGATTCCACATCCGCCGATGCGTGCGATGCTCTCCGCAGGGTTCAGTTCCTTCGCCGAGGCCGCGAACGCCGTGCAGCGCATCCTCGGCAGCGGCTTCCTGCCTTCGGCACTCGAAATCGCCGATAAATTCACCCTGCGTGCCGCACGCGAATACTTGGGTGAATCCGTCACGCCGCAGGGCGATGCGCATCTGCTCGTTGAGATCGACGGGCAACCCGATTCGGTCAAAGGCGAGCTTCAGCAGCTCGTGAAGCTCGTGCGTGACCTCGGCTGCATCTGTTTGAACGAAGCGATGGGCGACGAAGCCTGCGAGGCATTTTGGAAATTGCGCCGCGAGTTCAGCTATAGCCTGCGCAACACCGGATTGATTAAGCTAAACGAAGACATCGTCGTGCCGCGTGGCAAACTCGTCGAACTCGTCGATTTCGCAGAGAAACTACAAGGTGAGACCGGCTTCCCCATCGCCAGCTTCGGCCACGCTGGCGATGGCAACATCCACGTCAACATCATGGTGCCCACGATGGATGATCCAGCGATCCGCGAACGCGCCGAGGCCGCGCTCGACTGCCTGTTTCATCAAATCATCGCCTGGAACGGCGCGATCACCGGCGAGCACGGTATCGGCGTCGCCAAGAAACGTTGGTGGCGCGACGCTGTCTCGCCGACAGCGCACGAAACGCATCTGCGCCTGAAGGCCGCACTCGATCCGAACGGCATCCTGAATCCCGGGAAGTTCCTCGGCTGATACAGTCTCCCTGCAAGATCATCTAACTCCAGCCTGTTCCCTGCCAGCCATCATGAAAAAACTGCTCCTCCCTGCCCTGCTGCTCGTGCTGCCGCTTTGCGCGGCAGATTTGAAGTTCAAAAAGCTCACGCTCTCGAATGAGTTCTGGTGCGAGGGCGCGCACTTCGCCGACTTCGACCAGGACGGCAGCAACGACATCTGCGCCGGGCCATTCGTGTGGTGGGGACCGGACTTCAAGGAACGCAGCGCCTATAACGCTCCGAAGCCAGACAGTAAAAAACCGCTGACGGATGAGGAGTATGTGCCCAATCACGCGAAGTTCATCGAATCCGCGCCCGAATACAAAGGCAAGGCCGTCAACCCGCTCGGCTACTCGGATTATTTCCTCAGCTATACGCACGACTTCAACGCCGACGGCAAGATGGACATCCTCGTGTTCTCGTGGCCGGGCGACATCACGGCCTGGTATGAAAATCCTGGCAAACGCACGAAGGAAGCATGGAAGCGTCACATTGTTTTCGACGTGACCGACAACGAGTCCCCGCAACTCGGCGACATGGACAGCGACGGCAAACCGGAGTTGATCTGCCACACCAGCGGCAGACTCGGCTATGCGTCGCTGGATTGGGCCAATCCAGGCGCGAAGGCGACGTATCACGCCATCACGAAGCCGGACATCAAGCGCTACTTCCGCTACACACACGGCTACGGCTTCGGCGACATCAATGGCGACAAACGTCCCGACATCCTCGACAAGGACGGCTGGCGCGAACAACCTGCGACGGCTTCCGAAGAGTGGGTGTTTCATGCGGTGCCGTTCGCTCCTGAAGGCGCTCGCGGTGGCTCACAGATGCAGGTCTATGATGTGAACGGCGACGGCAAAAACGACGTGCTCACGAGCTGGGACGCACACGGCTACGGCTTCGCGTGGTATGAGCAGAAAGCGGACGGCAGCTTCGCCACGCATCAAATTCTCGGCGAGAAACCGGAGAACAGCCCGCATGGCGTGAAGTTCACCCAAACGCACGCCACCACAATGGCAGATGTCGATGGCGACGGCGTCCAGGACCTCATCACCGGCAAGCGCTACTGGGCGCACGGCCCGAACAAGGACGCCGAACCCGGCGAGCCTGCCGTTCTCTACTGGTTCCAAATCAAACGTGACGGCAAAGGCGGCGCTGATTTGATCCCGCATCAAATCGACAACGACAGCGGCGTCGGCACTCAAGTCACCGCCGGTGACGTCAACAAGGACGGCAAGACCGACGTGGTCGTCGGCAACAAGAAGGGCGTGTTCGTCTTCTTGCAGGAGTAGTGCCGCAACGTGGTAGGGGGCTTGGGGGGATCAGCCGTCCTACCCAAGCACATCACCCGCCTCCAACGGACGCCCGCGCAGGAAGTCGGCAGCGGACAAACGCTTGCCGCCTTCGATCTGGACTTCGAACAGGTTCAGCAAGCCACCTCCACAACTGACGACGATGCCGTTCGCATCGGCGCTGACGATGGTACCGGGTGAAGGACAAGCGTCTGTTTTTGGAATGGCTTGGGCGCGATGAATCTTCATCTGCACATCCTTCAACAGGCATGAAGCGCCAGGCCATGGTGTGAACGCACGGATGAGGCGATCAAGTTCGACGGCGGAGCGGCTCCAGTCGATGCGGCCGTCTTGACGCGTGAGTTTGCGGACGTGCGTGGCCTTGCTGTCGTCCTGCTTTTCACGGGGCGGATTTCCCGCAGCGAGGAGATCGAGCGCTTCTTCGAGCGCGGCGGGTGCTTGAAGCGCAAGTTTGTCATGAAGGCTGCCGCCGGTGTCGTCATTGGTGATGGGCAGGTGCTTCATCAGCAAGATGTCGCCGGTGTCGAGGCCTTCATCCATGAACATGATGGTGACTCCAGTTTCGCTGTCTCCATCACGAATCGCAGCCTGGATCGGCGCGGCACCGCGATGACGCGGGAGCAGTGACGTGTGAACGTTCAGGCAGCCGAGTTCCGGCACATCGAGCACGGCGCGTGATAAAATCTGGCCGTAGGCGACGACAATCGCGACGTCGGCATTGAACGCCTTCAATTCATCGACGGCGTGACGGATTTTCGGTGGCTGGATGACTTGTTTGCCAGCGGCGAGCGCACGCACCTTGATCTGCGACGGTGTGAGCACCTGCTTGCGGCCCACGGGCTTGTCCGGCTGCGTAACGACACCTACAACTTCGTGCTTCGGAGTGTCGAGCAGCCATTCCAGCGAAGGAAGGCCGATGTCGCCGGTGCCGATGAAGAGGACGCGCATCCTGTGCGACTAGACCTTCAACTTTTCGAGTTCCTTCCACGCGTCCAGCGTCATTACACCGCCGAGGATGTCATAGAGCACCTTCGCAGGAGGCTGACTGGCGTCGATGTTCACGATACGGTCGCCGGCGTAGTGCTCGAGAATCGGTTTCGTCTCAGCCTCATAAGTGGCGAAGCGATTCTGGATGACGGCCTCGCTGGCGTCGTCAAAGCGGTTGTCCTTGAGGGCACGTTTACGCAGGCGGCGGGCCAACTCTGTGCGGTCGGGGCAGGAGAGATGGAAAACTCTGAGCACCTCGATGTCCTCCTCCATGTATTTCGCCTGCTCCACATTGCGCGGGATGCCGTCGAGCACGAGGAAGTCGATCTCCGGCTTGAAGTTATGCGAGTCAACGCGCTGCTTGATGTTTGCACGCCAGAGCTGAACCGTCACATCGTCCGGCACGAGTTCGCCGCGGCTGGAGTATTCGACAAATTTCTGTCCCAGCGCTGTGCGGGTGTCGAGGGAGCGGAACACATCACCGCAGGCGAGGTGATGAAAACGTGGGATGGAACCGAGCACCTTGCCCTGCGTGCCCTTGCCGCTACCAGGAGCGCCGAGGATGAGGAAAGTGCGGAAACGAGCGGTTTTTTTGTCGTTGGACATGGTTTGGAAAAGGCAGACTAGCACGTTACGAATTCGCGACAACTTGCGTGGCGGCCAATTTCGCACGCTCAAAGTCCAGCGCGGCCAGATCGCCGCTTTCCTCGCGCAAAACGGTCACCCACGGCTGCGGCGGTGCCCAGACGGTGGGGTCGGTCGGCCCGAAAATCAGGAGGGAGGGAACGCCGCATGCAGCGGCGAGATGCGAGATGCCACTGTCATGTCCGAGGAAAGCGGAACAGGTGCTCAAACGACCCGCAAGTTCCGGCAGCGGCAGCGCGTGCCAATTGGTGCGGTCTGTGATCTTCACGCCACGGGCCTCCTCGGCCTCGCCAGTGATGAAAATGATCTCATGGCCAGTAATTTCGCCCGCGAGCCGCTGCCAGCACTCCAACGGCCAGTTCTTCTTCTCCGAGCCGCTGCCGACATGGATGGCGATGCGTTTGGTATCATCCTGCTGACGCTTGAAGTGAGCACGACACCGATGCTCATCCTCCAGAAACATGGCGAGCTTCTCCAAGCCCTTCGCGAGTTGTTTAGAAGCCTGTTCGCCATTGTTCAGAACACGCGGAGAGCACTCGATGAGTGTTTTGACGCCGACGCGCTCCATGCTGGCGCGGAATAGGCCATCGGGATCGTAGAGGAAGCTGACGACGAGATTGAAGCTGCGCAGGTGTTCGGCAAGCGCGTCGTCAATGGTCGCGTTTTTTGCAAACAGCGGTGCCATCGTGCGGTGTTCGAGGTTGTGGATGGATTCGGCGAGGCCAGCAGTTCGTGCGAGTTCGGCAATCGACGGATAACCGATGACTTCAAGATGGCAGCCAGCGATCGTTTCGCGCAGCAGACGGATCGCAGGCAGCGTGAGGATGAAATCGCCAATCGCACCGCCACGAATGACGAGGACGCGGGGGGACGAGTTCATCAGTAGAACAAGATCGCCGCGAGAAGCAGCACCGCGCCGTAGCCGATGCCGGACCAAACTGCGAGATTCCAGCGCTGCGGTTTGGCGAGCAGCCAGTTCACCCAATCACGCATGAGAAAGGGCATGCCGATGAAGTACATGCCGACGATGATCCACACATACGCGAGGACGGGCAGTAGCAGGCGGCTCGTCTGCGGCTGGAGAAATGCGGCGCTGAGCACTGGGCCGGCGACGAGCAACATCAGCGCTCCGAGGGCGCGCACGGCAAGGAATTCCTTCACACAAACGAGCACGGCGACATAGCCGCCTATAGTGATCATGATGAAATTGCGGCGCATGTTGAAGAACTCGCCCATGTCCATGTTTGCAAGCGCGAAGACGCTCCAGATCATGTCGATGGTGAGCAGGATGACGCCCCACTGGAAGGTGCGCGGGAAGGACTTGAGGAATGTCTGGGCCTTCGCGGCGTTTTTCAGCGCCCAGAAGTGCGTGGTGAGCAGCCCCAGCGCCACGACAATGCCGGTGCCCTTCAGCGGAATGCCGCCGGTGGTGCTTTGATGGTAGAGGTAGTCGTAGAGATCGCCAAACATGCTTCGTGGGCCTGGAAAAACGGGCGCACTGGTGGCGCAGCCCCTTCCAAAGCGCAAACGCGATGTTCCGCAGCAGGTTTGGGGTTGCCCGAAGGAGGGCTGGCGGCAGTATGGAGGCACTTGATGAAAGACCAAGACTCCACCCCGGCCTGGTATGTCGTCCACTCGCACCCGAAGTGCGAGCACATCGCCGCTGCGCTGATGGGCGGGCTGGAGAACGTGGAAGTCTATTGCCCGCGCATCCGCTTCCAGAAAAGCACGCGGCGCGGGAAGGTGTGGTTCATCGAGGCGCTGTTTCCGAGCTACTTCTTCGCCCGCTTCATCCCGGTGGAGTCACTGCGTGCGGTCAAGTATTCTCAGAGTGTGATCAAAGTGGTCGATTTCGGCGGAAACCTGACGCCTGTGCCGGATGCCGTGATCGCGGAGCTGAAAAAAGAAATGCAGGACGAGGAGGTGCGTGAGGTGCTGGTGGACGTGAAGGTGGGTGATATGGTCGAATTGACTGAGGGGCCCATGCGCGGCCTGAAGGGCATCGTGAACGCGATGCTGACCGGCGCGGAGCGCGTGCGCGTGCTGCTGGAGTTTCTCGGCCGCGAAAATGCGGTGGAAGTGCCAGTTTCCAAAATTCTCACCGAGCACAAGCCGCGGGTCGTGGTGGCGAAGAAAGCGGGCTAAAGTGACTTGGTGCCTTGTGACAGGATTCACAGGATTTTTCAGGAATTAACAGGATTTGCATGATCCTGTTAATCCTTCAGTAATCTCGGCAATCCTGTCCAAAAATGGCTTCAAAATGGGGCGGAAGCGAAAGTTGCATGACACGAGGGATGCACTACGTCATGCGCCCCCATGCTCACGATCCGCAACGTCACCAAGACCTTCAACGCCCGCACGCTGTTCAGCGGCGCGGACATGACCATCAACTACGCCGAACGCGTGGCGCTGGTGGGACCGAACGGCGCGGGCAAATCGACGCTGTTCTCGCTCATTTTGAAAAAGGACACCCCGGATGCGGGTGAAGTCATCCGCGACGAGTGGACGACCGTCGGTTTCCTGCCGCAGGAATGCGAAGCGGTGGGCAACGAAACCGTGCTGGAGGTCGCGACGGGCAAGGCGGGCGAGATCGAGCGGCTGGAGAAGGAATTGGCCGCGTTTGAAGCGGCGGGCGATGTCTCCAGCCCGGAATACTTTGAAGCGCATGCCAAGCACGACGCGCTGCAGGATCCGCAGGCAGAGGCGAAGGCGAAACGCATCCTCAAGGGCCTCGGTTATCTCGAAGGCGACTTCACCCGGTCGGCGAAGGAGTTCAGCGGCGGCTGGGTGATGCGTGCGCACATGGCGCGGCTGCTGGTGATGGAGCCGGATCTGCTGCTGCTCGACGAACCGACGAACCACCTCGACCTCATGTCATTGATGTGGTTCCGCAATTATTTGAAGAACTACCCCGGCGCGATCCTCATGATCTCGCACGACCGCGATTTCATGGACGAGTTGGTGCAGAACGTGTTCGAGATCGACGAGAGCAGGCTGATCTCCTACACCGGCAACTACAGCGAGTATCTACAGCAGCGTGAGGCCAACTGGGAACGCGCCATGCAGGCGTACAAGAACCAGCAGAAGGAGATCGAGGCGATGCAGGAGTTCATTGACCGTTTCCGCTCCGTGGCGTCGAAAGCATCGCAGGCGCAAAGTCGCGAGCGACAGCTTGAGAAGATGGACAAGCTCGAAAAGCCGCGTCCGCTGCGCAAAGGCTTCCGCTTCAACTTCCCTCAGCCGCAGCGTAGCGGCCAGCGTCTCATCGCCCTCAACAACATCGACCAGGCTTACGGCACGAAGCAGGTTTACAAAGGTCTCGATCTCGAAATCGAACGCGGCGAGCGCACGGTGCTCGTGGGGCCGAACGGCGCGGGCAAATCGACACTGATCAAGATTCTGGCCGGCGAAGTGCCGTTTCAGAAGGGTGAACGCAAGCTCGGCACGAATGTGAAGCTCGGCTACTTCTCGCAGCATCGCGCCGACACGCTGGATCCCGATTGCAGCGTTCTGGAAGAACTGAAGCGCGTGGCTCCCGAAATTCGCGAAGACGAGGCGCGCAGCATCCTCGGCTCATTCCTGTTCAAGCGTGAGGACGTTCACAAAAAATGCCGCGTGCTCAGTGGTGGCGAGAAAAGTCGCCTCAATCTCGTGAAATTCCTCGTCGATCCGCCGAACCTGCTGCTCATGGACGAGCCCACGACGCACCTCGACATCTGGGCGATCGAAGGCTTGATCATGGCGCTGGAGAAGTTCGAGGGAACGCTGGTTTTCATCAGCCACGACGTGCATTTCATCCGCCGTCTCGCTCAGAAGGTGATCCACATCAATGCCGGCAAGCTCACCACTTACGTCGGTGATTACGACTACTACTTGGAGAAGACCGGCGCGGAGGAAAATGCACGCGCGGCGGTCATAGCGGGATAGAACCCGAAAAAGAGCTGCTCATGCACCTCACCTACAACGTCCTGCGCACCCTGATCCAGGAGAGCACCACTGTGCATCAGCAGGCCATGTCGCAAACGAAAGGCTGGAAGTCTCAAGCCGTTGCCTGGAGGCCCTTGACCGGATCAACGCATGGTATTTCTCGCAGGAGATGCGGGCCAGCGGCAGACCGGATAGAGGCGTCAAGACGGCCATCCAGCAGAATGAACATCTCAACGGCGCTTTGCCAAGATCTTGCTCCCGGCTGTTGAGGGCGGCGGTTTCAATGCGCTGCGCGTCGCCGTGAACGAGCCATTCAACGCGCCCGCCGCTTTCCCGCGCCAACTGCCGGGTTGCCTGCACTCCTGCGGTCGTGTCGTATCCCCACCTTCCACTCCGGCTCCAGCTAAGCCCAGGTGAGCGGCGAAGGCGTGAAGAATGGTCCTGGCGCAACCCGGTCTATTATGCCACATCCCGCCACAGATTCCACCAGACCGCCCGGACCGGACGCCATCCTCGAGGTGGTGGCCGGGCATCCTGCGGGCGCGACGCTGGGCGATCTGGTGCTCGCCAGGAAGCTGCGTCTTTCCACCCGCACGCCCCAGCGCCGTCTGGAACGGCTGGTGGCGGAGAAGCACTGAGGCAGCTTCAACGCATAGAGGCAGGAGCCGCCAACCCAGGTGTGGAAATGCTCGCCCGGCTTCGCAAAGCGCTGGATTGCTCCTAGCCTGATCTGCTGGGAGGCGTGTAGGATGGTTTCAGTGGAAAAGGACATTGAACCAAGCTGCTTCAAGGAATAATCTCCTCACATGATCGCCGAAACCATTCCGCAACTGCTCACGATGGGCACTCAAGAAAAGTTTCAACTCGCCGCCGAGCTGTGGGAAGATTTGCTTCAGCATGAGGATCAAATTGCCGATCCGCCTGGCATTGTGGCTCTTCTGGAGCAGCGGCTTGCCAGCTATCGGGCAGGTGAAGTGAGCGGCAAATCCTGGGAAGAAGTGCGTGCTGCCATTCAGAGCCGCAAATGAAGTGAATGCTCCGATCGTCATCCTCGCTGGCGCCGAGTCGGACATCCAGCGCATCTACAACCGTCTCACCGATTTCCGCGATGGTGCGGGAGATGAATTCACGGACCGTCTGGGAGGTGTGTTTCACCAACTGGAGGCTTTTCCAGAGTCCTCGCCGCTGCGGCTGCCCGGTTTTCGACGCGCTCTGGTGCCAGGCCATGTTTACGGGGTCTTTTATCAAGTCGAGACCCGGGGCGTCATGGTTCATGCGGTCGCGGATCTGCGCCAGGATCCATCGTGGTTGGAGCGGACTTTGAGAGAGCGGCAGGAGTAGAACTTGGATGAAAGACATCGCACGATGGCTGCTTTTCTCCCATCATGGTCCACCCCTCCCGCCTGATCACTGTTGCGCTTTGTGTTTCCAGTCTGTCTTTGCATGCGCTGCAAGAAACGTGGGAAACCGGCTACTCGAAAGAAGATGTGACTGGCGCGCATGTGCTGGGGCATTGGGATTTTGAAAAGGCGGACGGGTTGAAGCTGCAAGGAGCGGTCTTGAATCCAGAAGGCCGGTTTGGTGGCGGGTTGGAATCGTTTCCCGGCTTTCCGGTGGAGGACAAGAGGCACGCGGCGCTGGTGGAGGTGAAACCGGTGAAGGGTGCGTTCACGCTGGAGATGTGGATCAAACCGAAGGCGGAGTTTAAACCGGAGCTGCGCTGCTACCTGCTGGATAAGAAGTATGTCGATCACGCGGACTACCAGTGGCAGATCGGTGAGGCGGACAAAGGCGGGCTGCGGCGGATGTGGGTGACGTTAGGCTTCGGTGCAGAGTCGAAGACGATCTACTCGCTGCCGTTCAAGCTCGAAACGGACGTGTGGCAGCATGTGGCGTTCACTTATGATGGCGCAGGCGATGGGAAGTTTTATCGAAATGGCACGGCAGCGGGCGGCGCGAGGTTGGAAGGCTTTGGCGCGGTGGTTCGGGGCAAAAAGGAGCTGAGCATCGGTGATCGGCTGGGCAGCAACTACGGCGGATTCCCCGGTGTGATCGACGAGGTGCGTGTTTGCGACGGCGTGTTGAGTTTTGAGCGCGTGGCGATGCAGATCGCCACCACACGTTCTGTGTGGCGGCGCATGGAGACGGCGAAGCCCGTGGAAATCGTCGTCACGAATCTCAGGCGAGAGACGATGAAGGGGGCGAAGCTACAAACGAGCCTCGGCGGCAGGACGGAGGACTTCACTGTGCCCGAGCTGTCGGCAGGAAAGAGCTTCACAGCGAAGTACACGCTGAACACGGCACTGAAGGCGGCAGAGTATGAGCTGCGTGTGCGGTTTGAGGACGGAGATTACACTACGGAGCAATCGACGAGCCTGCAAATCGTGTCGCGTGTGCCAGAGCGCATGCCGGTGATCATGTGGGGTGCAGGCGGGGGCGAAATCGAGCGTCTCAAAGACCTCGGTTTCACGCATTTCATCGGATTTGGCGCGGATTATGGCGAGATCTGGCAGCAGAAGAAAGTCGTGCCGCCTGCGAAGCCGGAGGTGATCGCGAAAAACCGCGCGATGCTCGATGAGGCATTGAAAAACGGCCTCGAAGTCGTCGCCAGCCTGTCACCGAGCCGCGTTTTGGAGGCTGAGGCGAAGAATCTGCGTGTGGGACGTGACGGGAAACCCTACACGAGGCAGGACATCTGTGCGTCCATGCCGGAGTTTGCACCTTATTTCCAAAGCGTGGGCATGAGCGTGGCGAAGGCGTATGGTGATCATCCGGCCTTCACGACGGCGCTGATCGACTCGGAGGTGCGCGACAACAACCAAGTGAGCTTCAACACGGTGGATGTTGAGGCTTACAAGAAGTTCGCCGGCGCGGAGATTCCGATAGAGGTGAAGGCGAAGTGGGGCGTGGACTGGACGAAGCTGAAGGATTTCCCGCAGGACCATGTGATCGCGGACGATCATCCCATTTTGAAGTATCTGCGCTGGTTCTGGACCGTGGGCGACGGCTGGAACAATCTGCACACTTCGTTGCATCGCGGTGTGAAGAGCGGTGGCAAGGCGTGGACCTTTTTCGATCCGGCGGTGCGGCAGCCGAGTATCAGCGGCGCGGGCGGCGGCGTGGATGTGATCTCGCACTGGACCTACACCTATCCTGATCCGCAGAAGATCGGCCTGTGTGCGGACCAGCTCTTCGCGATGAGCGCGGCGAGCGGTAAGAATCAGCGAGTGATGAAAATGACGCAGTTGATTTGGTATCGCTCACAAACCGCGCCCATCGGCAGCAAGGCCCCCGGAGAGGTGGTGGCGTGGGAGGATCACGATCCGGAAGCCGCCTACATCACGATCGCGCCGATGCACTTGAAGGAGGCGCTGTGGACGAAGCTCGCACGGCCGATCCAGGGCATCATGTACCACGGCTGGCAGTCGCTGGTGCCCACGGACAGCCCCAGCGCATATCGCTTTACCAACGCGAACACCGCGCCTGTGCTGAAGCAGCTCATTCACGATGTGGTCGAACCGCTGGGGCCGACGCTGATGGCGATTCCTGATGAGCGAAGCGAGGTGGCGTTACTGGAGAGTTTCACATCGCAGATGTTTGCGCACCGTGGTGAATACGGTTCGAACACTGGCTGGGAGGCCGATGTGTGGCTGGCCTTGCAACACGCGCATGTGCAGACGGACATCCTCTTTGAGGAGACGTTGCTCAAAAGCGGCCTCAGCGGTCGCAAGGTGCTAGTGATGCCGTTTTGTGATGTGCTGACGAAGTCCGCCGTCGAACGCATCGCCGACTGGCAGAAGAAGGGCGGGAAGATCGTGGCGGATGAGTTCTTGTGCCCTGGACTGAAAGCTGATTTTACGATCCATAGCTTCAAACGCGAGAAGAGGGCGGCGGAGGACAAAAAAAAGGTGCTGGCGCTGGCGAAGACGCTTGGTGGCTTCATGCTGCCGCAACGAGCGAACTGCGACAATCCAGAGATCATCGTTCGCACACGGAAATTTGGCGACTCGACGTATGTTTTTGTCGTGAACGACAAACGCGAGCCTGGCAGTTATGTGGGCCAGCACGGCCTAGTGATGGAAAACGGGCTGCCATCGAAAGGTGTTGTGAGTTTGAAGGTAGAGCCGACCAATGTGTATGAACTGACCGGTACGAGCTTTATCATGCCGAAACGCGGTGACGATGGAAGCATCGGCTGGCCGGTCGAACTCGGTCCCTGCGATGGGAAAATCTTTCTAGTGATGCCGAAGCCGCTGCTGGGCATCCATCTCGATGTGCCGGAGAACGCCACGCTGAACAACACTGCGAAAATCACGGTGCGCATCACTACCACGCAGGACGTGTCGGCAAAGGCTGTAATTCCCGTGCGCGTGGACATTCGTGATGCGGACGGCAAGCTCACGGAGGGCAGCGGCTTCTACGCTGCCGAGAACGGCATCGTCGAACTCAGCCTCAACCTCGCGCCGAATGAAGATCCGGGAACCTGGGAAGTCCGCGTGAAGGAACTGGCGAGCGGAATGCAATCAGTGAAATGGATGCGGGTGAATCGCTGACAATTCGATTAAATGATGCAGGGAGAGGATTCGAACCACCGACCAACTGCGTGTAAAAGGATTGCTCTTCATGCTGGAATGAGGCACTAAAAACCTCGATTCGAGAGGGTAGGCGCGGGAATCAGGATGAGGCGAAAATTCGTGAACAGAACCGTGCTGCGCTCAAACTCCAGAAGCAGCTTCACACGCCGCTGCGGTGGTGTGCGCACCCTCCCACAGCTCTCCGCGTGACGCTTACAGGCAGGCAGCCGAGTGGGCACTTGTCGTGAAACAAATGAGCTGAAACACCGCGCCACAGCCTGTAGGCTGTTTTTGACGCGTTGATTCCATCAGAGATGCCAACGTGGATGAGCACGAATGGTTCGAATGGCCGCCAATGGCGTGGGATAGGTGCGGCTTGGACTCGGTTCTCTCCCATCTTTTCCTCTGCGGGTGTGTTCACAAGGCTTGCCGGGAGGGCGGTTCTCTGAAAAAGTGCGAGCGAATTTCATCTTTCTCCGCCGTGAAACCTACCCCGGACTCTCCGCCTCCTTCAGATCCCAAGAAACAGCCTTCGTTCGACACTGGCAATGATACCATGGGATCGGAAGATGCGACGATCGCTATTCCGAATCCGAGCCGGTCCCTGCCAGCGGCGACGATGGGACACAAAACACCGCATCCCGGCGAAATGCAGACCGGTGCCATGACACTCGGGCCAGAGGATGCGACGATCGCGATTGCGACCCACCGGCAGCCCACTGTCCAACCGACCCTGCCCGGTGCGGCCACGGTTCACAGCCATAGTGGCCTGCCTGCTGCGACGGCGATTTCGATGACTTCCATGGGCATGGCAAAGCCGAAGTCGCACCTGGAGTCACTCACTGGCAACGACGGGTGGATTGGGGACCGTTACCGCCTGCTAGATAAACTCGGGGAGGGCGGCTTCGGCCTTGTCTATCGCGCTGAGCAGGTGAAACCGCTGCACCGCCTCGTGGCGATCAAGTTGTTAAAGGCGGGCGTAACGTCATCGGACATCCTCGGACGCTTTGCGATCGAGAAGCAGACGCTCGCCATCATGGAGCATCCGAACATCGCCAAGGTGCTCGATGCCGGCGAGACAGACATGGGCGCGCCCTTCTTTGCCATGGAGCTGGTCAAAGGACGCTCCATCACCAGCTACTGCAAGCAGAATGAGTATGACGTCCGCCAACGATTGGCGCTCTTCATTCCGGTGTGCCAAGCGGTGCATCACGCGCATCAAAAAGGGATCATCCACCGTGACTTGAAGCCCGGGAACATCCTCGTCGCCGATGAGGACGGTAAGGCGGTGCCCAAGGTGATCGACTTTGGCATCGCGAAGGTGCTCGAAGGCGAGGGCGCGGGCCACACCATCGCCACGGGAGTGGACCAGCTCGTAGGCACGCCCGGTTACATCAGCCCGGAGCAGATCGAGCATGGCAGCGCCCACATGGACACGCGTTCGGATGTGTATGCGCTCGGCGCGATCTTGTTCGAACTGGTCTGCGGCAAGGCGCTCGTCACAGCGGCGGACATCGCGCAGAAGCCCGTCCACATCCTGCTGCGGGAGATCGCGGAGAGGGACGCACCAAAGCCCTCCACCATCGATCCATCCGCGAAGGGCGACCTCGACTGGGTCACGCTCAAGGCGCTGGAGCGTGATCCCGACCGCCGTTACCCTAGCGCGGACGAGCTGGCGAACGATCTCAGGCGCTTCCTGCAATACGAGCCCATCGTCGCCCGCCCACCGAGTCGGAGCTATCTCATCTCCCGTTTCGTGCGCCGCCATCGCATCGGCGTGGCTGCTGCTGCGGCCATCGCCTTCGCCGTGATTGCCGGCGGCATCACCAGCACAGCGATGTACTTTAAAGCCGAGCGCAACCGCGTCGAGGCCGTGCTCAGTCGCGACAACCTGCGCAAGTCATTCAGCCGCTCCGACGAGCAGATGGCGCGCCAGCGCATGGACAACGACCAGCCGAATGAAGCCGTGGCATTCCTCGCCCGTTCACTGCGCACCGATCCGCAGAATGACCTCGCGGCCACGAACCTGCTCTCCCTGCTGGCGAATGTACACCTCATCCGCCCGGAAGCACCACCGCTCAATCTCCCTGAAAACGCACCGAGCGCGTCTAAGGTAGCCATCAGTCGGCAGACAGGCACCGCGCTGGCCGTGTCCCGGCTGGAGGCAAAGTCGGCACCCGGCCAGCCACGGGAGGTCATCTCCACCTGGACTGTGAAAACGGGGGAGCGCACCGACCACCCCGTCCCCCCCGGCGTGCAGATCACCTGTCTCGACGTCACACCTGACGGGATGAGCGCGGTGATCGGTCGGGACGATGGCATCGTGGAGCTATGGTCGCTAAAGGACGGCAAGCGCCGCAACCTCCAGCCGCGCATGGCCAACCTCGTCACCTGCGTGGCATTTTCCGGTAATGGCGACAAACTGCTCGCCGGAAGTGAGATCGACCCCACCGGCATGGGAACAGTGCAGGCATGGGACCTGCGCCAGCCGCAGCAGCCCGCACGGGTGATGCGGCAGAAAGGCGTCGTGGCCGAGATCGCGGTTGACCAAGAAGGCGTGTTCGCCACGTCCATCTACAGCGGCGACCCCATCAACTCCAAAGGAGCCGATGGTGCCGCTACCACATGGGATCTCCGGCTTGGCACCCGCGTGGGGGACCCCATCGAACTCGAAAAAGGACTGCTGCATGTAGCCATCGAGCCCAGGCAGGAAATCGTCGCCCTTGGGATGAGCAACGGCCTCGTCTTCGTCGGCAGCTTCCGCAATGGTGGCGAGGTGCTACCTCCGCTCTCGCATTCCTCCTCGATCGCCTCGCTGGCCTTCAGCGCGGACGGCAGTTCCATTGTAGTCGGTGACGGCGGTGGCTTCGTGTATCATTGGGAGCTTGCCACCGGAAAGCTGCTCTTTCCCCAGCGCCAGCATCAGGGGGACATCCTCAAGGCCGTTCCCGCAGCAGACTCCAGCCTCGTGGTCAGCGTTTCGCGCCAGGGGGACGTCAGCGTGTTCGACAGCAAGACCCTGGCACTGCACACCGCACGGCTGAAATACACGCTCGACGACGCCAGAGTCTCCCCGGACGGCGCGCAGCTCATCTTCGCCCCCCGCGGCATCTCGGCCGTGCAGGTTTGGGACATCCACGAGCGCATGTCAGAACGGCGCTTCGTGGACATCCTCGACAAAAACCTCATCACCCGCATCAAGGGGCCGGACAATTCACCAGAACAGTTGCGCAAGTCAGAGGCCGGCGGCACCAACCGCCAGAAGTCACTTTATGCCGCTGCAGATCCAGACGGAACCGTCTTCATCTACGACGCGAAGACCCTCAAACCCATCGGTGAACCGTTCAAGCACCCACCTGCGGTCGGTGCCGTGACATTGACCATGGACGGGAAATATCTCATCACCTCCGGCCGCGACCGCGAAGTACGCGTATGGGACATCCCCACACGCAAGAACGTTGTCAGCCTACGGCATGACTCATGGGTGCCGGTGCTGGCGCTCAGCCCCGACGACCAGCGCCTTGTCACCGTCACAGACGAAGGGGAGATGCGAGTCTGGAATTTCCGCACCGGCGACTGCCTCACACCAGGCATCCGGGGCACCCCAAAGGACAACCCTGAGCAGGACGGCATCGTCGTCGCCCGCGTGTCAGATGACGGCAGGACACTGCTCTTCCGCGTTTCAGGTTTCGGCTTCTTCAGCGTACCGATGCCACCGAAGGACACGATCCTGCCAGAATGGTTTCTTCAGTTCGCCGAAGGTCTTGCACGCCGCCGCCTTACGATCGAAGGCCGCGCAGAGACGCTCACGCACGAGGACTTCGAGAAAGCCGTGGCCGCAGTCCCCAGAAATCCTTCCAAGCAGGAGCAGACTGCGGTTCAATGGGCGCACTGGCTTCTCGCCGAGGCTGCGACCCGCCCTCTCTCGCCGCAGGAGGACAAGCCGTTCGACGAATACCTCCGCTCCCTCAAAGCCCAGGGCTCCCCCGCAGCCGCCCGCGAATACCTCCGCTTCCGTCCGAAAGACCAAGATATGATCGCTCGCGCTAGGAAGTCCATCCCGCCAAAGTAAAAGGCCGCTCAGCGAAGAGCCGAAAAAGGCGATGGAAGGGGAGCAAAAAAACCAACCCGCTGACTACGGAATCCGGCAAATGGAACGAGCTCGTAGCTTTACTCGCGCATGCTGGATGGCGGCCTAATTGTCTTCGGTTTCCACAGCGTTCTTTGCTGCACGCTTGGCAGCGCCCCGCCCCTTCCTGCTCACCTGCTTCTCTTCGAGACCTTGCATGAACTTCTCACGGAAGGCCGCATCATCGCGCCTGCGGAAGACCTCGAGCAGAGGATCCTTCGTGCGCACCATCCATTCCTCCAGCACCTTCTCCATGGCCGTAGCCTGCGCGGCGTGTTCGGGTTTTGCGATGAGATTGGTCAGCGCGTCGGGGTCGTAGCGCACTTCGTAGGCTTCCTCGGACACCCGGTGGTCGAACAAATCGATGCGTGCAGCGATCTGCTCGTTGGTCTTCGCCAATACGCGCATCTGGCGGCAGGTGGCAGTGTTCGCGGTGGCACCGCTCATCACGCGTGTGCCGTCCGACCATGGGTTGAAGATGTAGAGCCAGCCCCTCGTCTGCACGGCGCGCATCGGTGTCTTTTGCCCACCAGAGTTTTCGTTGTGCTCCTTGAAAACCATCACGCGATCCGGCTGCTTCCCACCTTTAAGCACGGCGGCGAACGACCTGCCGTCAAGACCGCTCGGCAGCGTGATCTGCAACATGTCGAGGATTGTAGGCAGCAGATCGACGGTGGAAATCATGTGTTCGTCATCGACCGCGCCCTCCTGCGTTATACCTGGCCAGCGGATCATGAGCGGCGTGCGCGTGCTGTGATGATAGAGCTGCGTCTTGGCGAACGGCAGTGGCATGCCGTGGTCGGAGAGTGAGGTGGACCCCGGCGTCGGGCCAGGGTTGCTGGAAATTAAGCGATGATGGTCA
>CAYQWE010000005.1:117795-187887 GCA_964421275.1 uncultured Prosthecobacter sp. | reverse complement strand
CTTGACAAAAGCAAAAAGCAATACCTCAGCATAAATTGTCAGCCAGTTGCACCCTGCCCCTCATTTACATGACCAGCGTCAGCGCGGACGGCATCACCACGACGTATCGTTACAACGCGGCCACGGGTTGGAATGAAAGAAGAAGATGCCAGGCATTATGCAGGTATGAATATACGCTAAAGAACTGCGGTTGAGAGAATCATAGTTGGTTTCACGCCGTCATGAAATGGCGCGTGAAGGGAGGCAGATGTACCCATCTCCGTCGCGAACAGCACGCAGGCAAGGAAAGGCCAGGGGGATCGTTGACAGCATCGACTATCTCTGGGAAAAGCCGTGAAGAACTGCCGGGTTGTCCATTGGACTTGAGCGAATGAACTGAAACCGACCACCGCAGCCTGTAGGTCGGTTTTCACCTGAATGCTTTTTTTGCCGACGGCTCCAAGCGTGATTCCCGGTGCCGATCACTTCACCTCGTCGCGTTTCACGACTTCCGAGGCTTCCTTCACCGTGTCCGGCGGATGCATTAGCACCTCGTCGCCGACATTGAGGCCGTGCAGCACCTGGGTGAATCTGCCATCTGTGCGTCCGGCTTTCACCGTCACCACCTTGGTGCTGCCTTTGTTGAACAAAAAGGTCTTCCATTCGCTGCCCTCGCGAAACAGTGCTCCCGCAGGCACCAGTAGCGCGTCATCGCTGTGCCACACCGCCACGCGTACCTCCACGCGATAGCGATCTCCGAGGGCCTTCAGCGCTGGTGTCTGCGCCACGAAATCACTCAGCACCAGCACCCGCTGTTCCTCTACACCAAGTGCCGACACCTTCGTGAAAGCCGCAGGCTCTACGCGTCGCACACGCGCCTTCGCCGGTTCATCATCGCCCCACTGCTCCACGGTCACATCCGCGCCGGGTTGAATGGCCACCGCGTCGCGTGACAGGATCTCTGCTTCGATCTCCAGGTCGGCGGGATCGCCGATTTCCAAAATCGGCGTGCCCGGAGTCACTGATGTTGCACTTTCCTGGTGAACGCGCAAAACGACGCCATCCACTGGCGCGATCACGTCGATCGATACACCGCCTCCGCCTGGTTTCTCGATCTGCAAAAGTGCTGCCTTTGCCTGCGCCGACTCATGCTCTGCCACCTGGAGCGCGAACTCCGCCGCTCGCACCTCGCGCGTCTTCATTTCCGCCTCACGCTGGAAGGACTCCCGGTCTGTCTCGCTGATCGTGCCTTTGTCCGTATTGTTCTTGATGCGATCCCAGTTTGCCTGCGCGTATTTCAGCGCCGTGCGTGCCATCTCGATGGTTTCTCCGGCGCGGCTGCGTGCCGCCACCGCCGCATCCACTCGTGCCTGCGCTTGCGTGCGCGTGCGCGCATCCAGCAGCGGCGCGAGTCCTGGCTCGATGCGTGTGAGCACCGTCTTTCCGCTCAGCACCTTGTCTCCCGGTTTTAAGATTACGCGTTGCATACTGCCAGCCACTGGAGCGGCCACGATGTAACGGTTGCGGATGCGCGTCCTGCCTTCCTCTGACACGAAAACCGTCAGCGGCCCCTTCCGTACGACGCCGACTTCTACCTCGACCGGGCGCGGCTGCAAGGCGTGGTAAACAACAGCCGCGAGCACTGCCACGACCAGCCATGTCATGAGCTTCCGTGCCAGCCCCCGTCCTGGCGGCGGGCGTTTCGCCTCCCACGGCGGTGGGGAGGCGTTCGCGACTTC
This sequence comes from uncultured Prosthecobacter sp., assembly GCA_964421275.1. GTDB lineage: Bacteria > Verrucomicrobiota > Verrucomicrobiia > Verrucomicrobiales > Verrucomicrobiaceae > Prosthecobacter. Next base: position 186,169 of record CAYQWE010000005.1, on the reverse strand, counting down.
GTTCTTAGATTCGGGCATGGGGCGCACACAAGATGCACGCGCTTTGACGAGCGGCAGGTGATTTTTGCTTGTTGCGTTTGCGCCTCCCTGCTCAAATCACCGCCTCAGCTTTCAAACAGAAACCCCCGAACCAGGAACTTCACGCCATGCCTCACATCGAAACCAACGGAATCAAAATGTTTTATCAGGAACGCGGCAGCGGCGAACCGCTCGTCTGCATCATGGGAGTTACCGCTCCCGGAGGTGTGTGGGAAGCGCATGCGCAGGCATGGGAGAAACATTTCCGCTGCATCCTCGGCGACAATCGTGGCGTAGGCGAGACGGACAAACCCGCTGGCCCCTATACTACTGCGATGATGGCGGACGACTACGCCGGCCTCATGGACAAGCTCGGCATCGCCAAGGCCCGCGTCGTTGGCTGCTCGCTCGGTAGCGTCATTGCGCAGCAACTTGCTCTGCGCCATCCGCAGAAGGTCAAAAGCATGATCCTCATGTGTACCTGGGCACGGCAGGACCGTTTTGGCCTCTATACCTGGCAGCATCTCATGAAGGCGAAAGCGAACATGCGTCCGGAGGATTTCATGCACTGGGTACAGATGCTTATCTTTACCAAGCCCTGGTTCGACAATGACGACTGCTACAACAGCATGCAGCAGACGCTCAAGGACACCGCCGTCAATCCCGCGCCGCAGCCTGTGCATGCGACCGAGGCACAGAGCGCCGCTGCCATGACGCACAACACTCTCAACGAACTCAAGAATGTGAAGTGCCCCACCCTCGTTATCGGCGGCAAGGACGACACCTTCACCCCACAGTGGATGAGCAAGGAGGTCGCCGCCGCCATTCCAGGTGCCGATCTGCATCTCTACGACAACGCCGGTCATGCCTTCCACTGGGAACAGTTGGCCGACTTCAATCCGCGCACGACCGAATGGTTGCTGAAGCATTGATCCACTGACACCCGCAGCGCAACACTCAGCAGACATGAGGCGTTTTAACCAGCATGCCTGTTTTGCGCTTCAGCCTGCCGCTATGCCTCGCCGCGTCTCTCCACGCCGCGTCCGTTGATTTTGCGCGCGATGTGCAGCCGCTCTTCGCAGAGCACTGTCTCGAATGTCATGGCCCCGACGACTCGAAGGGCGGTCTCGTGCTCACCAGCCGCGAACTCGCGCTCAAAGAGCTCAAAAGCGGTGCGCATGGCATCGTACCGGGGAAACCAGATCAGAGCGAGCTAATCACCCGTCTTGCCACTGACGATCCCGAGGAGCAGATGCCGCCGCCGAAACACCGCGCCAAGCATCCGCTCAAAGACCGCGACATCGTGGTGCTGCGTCAATGGATCACGGAAGGCGCGAAGTTTGAAGCGCACTGGGCCTACAAGCCAGTCGTGCGACCCCAAACCGGCGGCATTGATGAATTCATCCGCGCCAAACTTGCGGAGAAAGGCATTTCACCTTCACCCGAGGCAGATCGCATCACGTTGATCAAGCGCGTGCATTATGATCTGCTCGGCCTGCTGCCCACGATCGAGGAGGTGGATTTTTTTGTGAACGACAAGTCACCCACGGCCTACGAAGCCATGCTCGACCGCGCCTTTGCTTCCGAACGTTACGGCGAGCGCTGGGGCCGCCACTGGCTCGACATGGCGCGCTATGCCGATAGTGACGGCTATGAAAAAGACCGTCCGCGCCCCGACGCGTGGCGTTTCCGTGACTGGGTCATCCGCGCTATCAATGACGACATGCCTTTCGATGAGTTCACCATCGAACAACTTGCCGGTGATTTGTTCAAAGAAGCCTCGCCTGAGGAAATCGTCGCCACCGCGTTCAACCGCCAGACGCTCACCAACACCGAGGGCGGCACCGATCAAGAGCAGTTCCGCATCGAAGCCTGCATGGACCGCACCGAAACGCTAGGCACTGTGTGGCTCGGCCTCACCGTCGGCTGCGCGCGCTGTCACACGCATAAATACGACCAGATCACGCAGAAGGAGTACTACCAGCTCTTCGCCTACTTTAACAATGGAGACGAGGTGAACCGTGAGGTGCCCATATCTCCCGAAGCCTGGGAAGAATACGCGAAAAAAAATGGCGACGCCGTGAAGAGGCTCATTCCGCTGCGCAGAGCGCTCGACGCCGCGAAGGCCGAACTGCCGGTGAAACTTCCCGAGTGGGAAAAAGCCATCAAAGAACGCCTCGCCAGGGTCGGCGCAGCCAAAGCGGTGCAGAAGTTCGTCCCATTGCCCGTGACAAATGCCAAAGCGCTCGCAGCAGAGCTGAAACAGCAGTCCGATAGCTCCTACCTCGCGCAAAACAAAGCGCCGAAGACCGACAGCTACACGCTAGAAATCAGCGCATACGACAAGCCCATTTCTGCGCTGCAAATCGAAGCACTGCCGGATGATTCTCTTCCAGGCAAAGGTCCCGGCCACAGTAAAGGCGGCAACTTTGTGCTCACAGGCATCACCGCCACGCTCCAAAGCGGCAAAACCACGCAGCATCTCGTCCTGCATTCACCGAAGGCTGACTTCGCGCAGAAAACATTCACCGCCGACAAGGTGCTGGATGCTGACGATCAAACCGGCTGGGCCGTTGCGGGTGCCACGGGAAAATCTCACACGCTCACCCTCCAACTCAGCGCCTCGATTGTCCTGTCGCCAGGAAGCAAGTTGCTCATCAAACTCGAGCAAAACTACAAGCAGGCTGGCCACACCATCGGGCGTTTCCGCTTGCTCGCCGCCAGCGAGGAAACCGAGGATAGCATTCTTCCAGAGGCGATTCGGAAAATCCTCAGCGAGGAGCCGAAACGCCGTAATCCGGTCGTGATCCTGCCATTGTGGGCTTGGATGGAAAAAGTCGATCCCGAAGTGGTCGCCGCCGCCAGCGCTCTGCAGGAAGCGGAGGCAAAACTGCCTAAGCCGCCGCTTATGGACGTGCGCGTCATAGGCCAGCGCGTGAACAATCCGCGCAAGACGAACCTGCTGCACCGCGGCGACTTCCTCCAGCCTGCGGAAGAGGTCGTACCAGCCACGCTGGCCACGCTGCCGCCTGTGAAAGGCACTTCGCGCCTCGACCTTGCCAGATGGCTCGTCAATAAGAACAACCCGCTTACGCCGCGCGTCACAGTGAACCATTTCTGGGCGCGATTGTTCGGAGAGGGGCTCGTGCGTACCGTCGCCGACTTCGGCGTGCGTGGTGAGCCGCCCACGCATCCCGAACTGCTCGACTGGCTGGCTGCTGAGTTCATGAAACAGGGCTGGAGCCGGAAGAAAATTCTCAAGACCATCATGCTCTCAGCCACCTATCGCCAGAGCTCAGCGGTGCCCGCGAATTTGCCGCCGAAGGTGATGGAACTCGATCCGAAGAACTCGCTGCTATGGCGCCAGAACCGGCTGCGGGTTGATGGCGAGATCGTGCGCGATCTTTACCTCGCCGCCGCAGGACTGCTTTCCACGAAGGTAGGTGGCCCCAGTGTTTTTCCGCCAATACCTGCGGGCATCGACGCGCTCAGCTATGCTGGAAATTTCAGATGGACCACCAGCAAGGGAGGGGATCGCTACCGCCGTGGCATGTACACCTTCTTCAAACGCACCGCCCCGCATCCCGATCTCACCACGTTTGACTGCCCGGACGCCAATCTGACCAACGTGAAGCGCACCGTGTCGAACACGCCGCTTCAGGCGCTCACCACGCTCAATGCAGAGGCATTTGCTGAAGCTGCGCAAGCTCTCGCAAAACGAGTTTTGAGCGATACGGTGCTCAAGGATGATGCCTCCCGCCTCACTCGCGCCTTTCGCCTCTGTGTTTCCCGTGAGCCGTCATCGCAGGAGATCACTGTCTTGAAAAAGCTGCTCGAAGAATCGCGCTACACCTACAAAAACGCTCCGGCAGACGAAGCGAAGACTGCATTAGGCATTCACGCTGCTCAAAAGGTGCCGCCGGTCGAAAATGCCGCTTGGGTGGCGACGGCACGCATCATTCTGAATCTGGACGAGATGATCACGCGCGAGTGATCATTTCCTGAGTTTGCGTGCGGCACGTTTTTTCGCGGGAGGCGTTACCGCGCACTCAAAACGACAAGTGACAGTCACGCCTCGTGGCGTCCTGCGTTCCACCTTGAGCCGTCCGCCGATGAGATTGGCACGGTATTCCATCACGCACATGCCGATGCCGTTTCTCTGCGTTTTTCGGGCCTTCTTCATTCCGGCCCCGTCATCCTCGACGCGCAGCTCGCACTCGAAGTCTGAGACTGTTCTCAGCGAGATGTGGATGCTGCCCGGCCTGCCATGCCTCAGCGCGTTGTTCACTGCCTCTTGAGCGATGCGGAAGAGATGCGCCTCCTTGTCGTCGCTGCCGATGCAGACTCCGGCATCCAGCTCGCAGACGCAAGGCGTGCGGAAATTCGTGCGCACCGTATCCGCTAGCAAATGCAGCGCGCCGCCCAGCCCACGAAATTTGACGCTCGTCGGTGAGAGTCCATGGGACATGCGCCGCACCTCGGTGACGGATTGCATCATCAACTGGTGAATGCGCCGTGCGTGCTCCTTTTCCACGCCCTCAAGGCCGGTTTCCAGCGCCTCCATCATCACCAGGATGCCGGTCATCGTCTGGCCGACGCCGTCGTGCAGGTCGTGGCCGATCCGGGCCTGCTCCTGCTCGACCACGCGCAGCACCTCGCGTTGGAGGTGGTTGCGCTCCGTTACATCCGTGCCGGTGACGACGATGCGGTCCACTGATCCGTCCGGCCTGCGGGTGGAGGTGCTGCGAATTTCCACGGTGCGCCATTGGCCGCTCTTGGTGCGCAGGCGCATGTCGGCGGGCGGAACGTCTTCACCGTGCAGCAGGCGTTGGGAGCGCTGTTGCGAGCGTTCGAGCCCCCCCGCGTCTAGGATCCCGGCTTCCCATACGGTTTTGCCGATGAGTTCCTGAGCCTCGTAACCCAGCGTGGCGAAGAAGGCGTTGTTGGCATGCACAAAGCGCCCCTCAGGGTCCGTCACCACAATGAACGCCGCAGTGCTGTTCACCAGAGCCTGGTTGTAGGCCAGTTCCCGGTTGTAATTGCTTTCCGCCAGTTTGCGCTTGGTGATGTCCTCCACCACGGCGATGTGCCGCAGCGGCGGCTCGCCCGGCCGCCACATGGGGGCGACGGTCAGATTGATCCAGATGACCGTGCCGTCGGGAGTCACGTTGCGTTTCTCTATTTTGAAGCTGCGGATTGCCCCCGCCTTCAGTTCCTCCATCTGGAGCTGGCCCGAAGTCGCGTCGTCTGGATGGGTGACATCCATAAAAGTACGGCCCAGCATTTCCTCGCGCGTGCGGCGGTTGATCTCACATATGCGCTGGTTCACGTCGAGATAGCGGCCGGTGGGTGTCTCGATCAATGCGATGCCCACCGCTGCCTGCTCGAAGATGGCACGGAAGCGCTGCTCGCTATCCGCTAGTGCCTGCTCGGCCTGCTTGCGCACCTCGATATCGGAGATGGTGCCGGTCATGCGCACCGCCTCGCCGCGCTCATTCCAATCCGCCTGTCCGCGGGCGAGGAACCAGCGGTACTCACCGTCCTTGGTCAGCAGGCGGAACTCGACCTGATAAGGTGTGTGCCGCGTGAAATGCTCCTGCCGGGCGGCCCGCACCTTTGGAACATCATCGGGGTGTAAGCGGGCCATGAACAAGCTCTCACGATGATTCGAAAGCTCGCCCTCAGCAAAGCCGAGCATCTGCTCCCAGCGCGGGGAGAGATAGACATCGCCAGTGGTGATGTTCCAGTCCCACAGCCCGTCCGTGGTGCCGCGCAGAGCGCGGGCATAGCGCTCCTCGCTGATGTGCAGCGCGTGCTCCCTCCACTCACGCTCGATCGCCAGCGCGGCGAGATTCGCGGCGCTGACGACTTTTTGAATTTCCGTTTGAGAGGGATCATGCTTGATGGAGCGGTAGCAGGCCAGTGTGCCCAGCACCTTTCCTGCGCTGTTAATGATGGGTTCCGACCAGCAGGCGCGAAGCCCGGCCTCCAGAGCCATCTTGTGAAAAGATTCCATGCGCGTATCCGCAAGCACATCAGCGCAAATGACCCGCATGCCGGAATGTGCGGCTCTGCCACAGCACGTCGAATCCGGACCGATGGGAATACCATCAATCGCCTCCTTGAAAAATTTCGGCAACCCTGGCGCAGTCTTCAGTCGCAGGTGCCCGCCGGTGGCATCCACCAGCATCACGCTGCAACGCATTCCTGGATGTGCCGCCTCCACGGTGCGGGTGATGGCCTCCAGTACGGAGCTTGAAGGCGCTCCTTCTGCGATCAATTGCAGACTGCCCGCCTCGCGTTCCTCCGCTGCCTTGCGCTCGGAAATATCCGCCGTGGTGCCGATCATACGCAGCGGTTTCCCACGTTCGTCACGTTCGATCACACTTCCGCAGCCTAGCACCCACTTCCACGAGCCGTCTTTGCAGCGCAGCCGGAACTCGCCTTGAAAAGCCGAAGCGCCGCCCTCCAGATGTTCGCCGATCAGGGAAAGTACTCCGGGCCGGTCATCAGGGTGCAGGAAAGTCTGCCATCCGGCAGAATTTCCAGGCACTTCGTCCTGCGCGGCATAGCCGAGCATCTGCCTCCATTGCGCAGAGTAAAAAATCCGGTCTTCCGCCAGATTCCAGTCCCACACGCCGAAGCCGGAGCTTTCGAGCGCGAACTGCCACCGCTGCTGGCTTTCCTCCAGCTTCCTCTCAGCGATCACGCGCTCCGTGATGTCGCGCCCCACCGATTGCGTCTCGGTCAGCCGACCGGAGGCATCAAACAAGCCCCGGTTCACAAACTGCATCCAACGCTCCTGGCCTGCGGCATCGCAAACACGGTTCTCGATCACTACTACCGGGCTGCCCGGCGTGATCAGGCGCAGCTTCTCCTCTATCATCGGCAGATCGTCCACCACCGCCACTGGATGCCAGGTTTTCCCCAGTAGCTCCTCCCGTGTCTTGCCGAAGAGACGGCAGTAAGCCTCGTTCACAAACGTGAATGTTCCGTCAGGGAGGAGACGGCAGACCGTCTCCGTCATATCCTCTACCACCAGGCGATGCCCGTTCGGTGTGCCATTCGCTGTTTCTGACGCGCTCATGGCCAGGCTCAAGGAATGTAGCCCACCGACCTCATCCACTCCGCCACACGGTCTGGCCAGTCATTCACTGGGTCGCCATTTTTACGCATGCCGAATCCGTGGCCTCCTTTGGCATAGATGTGCAGCTCGCTGGGCAGGTTGAGTTTTTTGTATTCAAGGTAGAGCAGTGCGCTGCCGCTGGCGGGCCACGAATCGTCATTCGCATGTACAAAGCACATCGGCGGCGACTTTGCGGTTACTTCAAAGCCCGGTAGCAGTTTCAGCGGCTCCTTCTTGTTCACCAGATACGCGGGATAAACCGGGATCGCGAAGTCCGGCGTCGCATCCTCGACATCCAGCGCAGGATCAAACGTGTAGGTGCGCTCGTTCGCATGCAGCGTCGTCATGATCGAGAGATGGCCGCCCGCCGAAAAGCCGAGAATGCCGATACGGTCTGGCTTGAGGCCCCACTCGGCAGCGTGATGACGGATGACGCCCATCGCACGCTGCGCGTCCTGCAAGGGTTCGCGAGACGGATCGTTCGGATCGCGCCTTGGCACACGGTATTTGAGCAGGATGCCCGTCACGCCGTGTTTGTTGAGAAACTCGCACACCTGCGAGCCCTCGTGCTCATACGCCAGAATGTTGTACCCTCCACCAGGACACACGAGCACCGCCGTTCCGTTTGCCTTTTCCGGTTTGAACACCGTGATCATCGGGTCGGTGACGTTCGTGATGCGCTGCACATCAACGGCGGATTTTTTCGGCACCTCCTTCTCCGCCTCGATCTTCACCCCGGGCTTTTCCGGCGCTCCACCGGGCCAGAGTTTCACCACAACCGGTTCGGCGGCGAAAACGGAGGCCGTGATGATTAAAAGGAAGGGGATGAACTTCATGGTGCTCTCAATGGAGCGGAAATCACCGCGCAACGCAAGGCAGCATCATCGCGTCCCGCATGCCGTGGAGGATTTTTTTGTCCGCCGGACACACCGTGGCCAGCACGCCGCCCAGAACGGGGTCATCCGCATTCTCCGCGCCAAAGTAATACGGGCACAGCCGCACGCGGCTCTGCATCGCCCGCGTGGTCTGCCTGTCCTCGTCCCAAGCCGGATGCGTGACCACCTTCGCGCGATGAAACTCCTGCAACACGAACGGATTCGTCGGAAAACTCGCCAGCGCCTCATCAATGGCCGCGCCCCATTGCTCCTGAGACAAATCGTGACCGATGAACACACCGCGCGATCCCCAGCCGCGTTCCGAGAAGCCGCTGATCTTCAACACGAGCTCGCGCTTCCTGCCGCCAAAGGTTTTCATCTCGTGCCAGCTCTGGATGTCGAGCTTCGGCCACACCGAGAACGGCGGCAGCGGCACCGGATCGACCACCCAGCCCATGGGGATGCACTGCTTCAACAGCATCAAGTGCTCAGTGCTCAGTGCTGAGTTCCAGAAGGATTCGAGAGCGGGCGACCAGAACAACACGAGCCACAACTTCTCTTCGAGGAAGGCTTTGATCGGCGGTGTGAAATTCAGTTCACCACGTTCGGCCATGCGTAGCATCGCGTCCGAGTTTTCGACGTTCGTGAGGTCGAACAGTTCGAAGAAGCGGTAAATCGCCGCGCCGCTCAGTTCATAAGGCTGAATCTCCCACGGCCGCAACACGCGGCGGCCCAGTCGTTCCGCCAGCCACTGCATCTCCGGCACGTAATCGCCCGATTCACGCGAGATGAGGATGTCCTCGCCCGGAAACGTGTTCGCAAAACCATCCAGCATGCCGGAACCGCCGCCGAGTACGTTTTGATCGAGTCCGGCATAGGTTTCATTCAGCCATGCCGTCAATCCGATGCCACCAGGCAACGAATCGAGCTCTGAGATACTCACGCCGGTTTCCGCCAGCACCAAATCCGGCCGCAGCACGCGCGGCAGATCTTCATGCCACCGCGGATTTCGCCCCAGTTCGATCACCCGCTGCGGCTTGCCCTGATCCAGCAGTTTCGCCACCCACGGATAAGTCTCATCGAAATACAAACGATTGCACGCCCGCTGAAACGCCCGCAATGCCGGCCCCAGTGCTCGAATCAACTCCACCGTCGCCGCATCCAGCGCAAACGCCTCCGGCGAAAGCACCCACTCCTTGTCCTGGAAGAAACCTTGCTCAGGAAACGAAGCGCGGATGCGGGCGATGGAATTAGACGGCGAATTCACAGCACCTCCTCGCCAGTCGCCGCCTGATGCGGCAGCAAAAACGTCTTCACCAGCTCATCCTCGCCGCAGACCGTCATGCCTGGGAACTTCTTGAACCAGCGGCCCTGCGGCACCTCGGGGTTGCGCTCGAGCCAAGCGTAAAACTCCAGCAGATCTTTGTGGGAGATGCTGCGCTCCTCGACACGGTCCAGTAGATGATTCAACAGCTTGTGCGGCAAATTTTGGCGGAGAATCTTGGGCATACGCCGGAAGTCGTGCCTCGGCTGATCTGGTTGCTCACAATGTGCCGTAGAAGCCCCGCATGATGGCGTCTTTCAGTTTCGCCGCCACCGCTTTGGTCTTTGCTTCAGCAAGGCGCCGCGTCAGTTCACCCAGTTCCTCGGGACTGAGCCGCCGGTTGTTTTGCAGCGCACGAATCTCCTCGGAGACAACGGGCTTCGACCGGAGGCGTCGGGCGGCAGGCTTGGCCCTGGTGCCAGCCTTCGTTTTGGCTTTCGTTGTGATCATGGCCGGAGCTTACTTGGTTTGGGCCGGGCGTCAAAGCGGGCTTTGCATGGTGTTGTTTGGCCTGAGCCATGATTACTCGCTTGAAACGAGCGCCATGATGGACAAGCCGATGTGCGTGGCGGTCAGAAACCAGAACATCCACGGATCAGACTCGCGGTGGAATGCTTGTTCTTTGCCTCGCCACCAATGTGCGATCCGTCCCTGTTTGATCGCTCTCAGTGCCAGGTAGAGCAAACCAATCGGGATGATGTAAACGAGAAACAACGGCCATGACATGGGAATACAGTGTCGTCTGTTCCCCGCCACCTTCGCATTGCCCGAAGGCAAGGTGCGGATGCGCTGGGTCGGGCTGAGGCCGTATTTGTCGGCCTGATTCATGGCTTCGATGCGGATGCTCCGTTCAGCCTTCGGGTGAATCCAACACACTTTGCAAGCGTTCCGCCAGCTCTCCCGAGAAACGATCAACCCATGACTCATCAATCAAACCCACATCGGCCAGATCACGCAGATGCACGCGATCTTTGTCACGCCAGGCCGTCAGCTTCATGCGCACGAGCGCTTCGAGCTGGATGAGGCGGAAGTCGCCGGAGTCCTCGCTTTCGGTGACATCGGCGTTCGGCGCGATGCTGTCGGGCAGGATTTTTTCCGAGGCGAAGACAATGTGCAAGGCATCGCGCACCTTGGCATCGGCTCCGTCGAGAAAAACATCCATATGCCCGGCCTTGCCGATAGAGGCGACGCGGCGATGCACGAAACCAGTTTTCTCCAAAGCTGCGGTTGCGGCGGCGAGATCGGAGCGGCGTAGCAGCAGATCAACATCACGCGTGTTGCGCACAGCGCTTTCATCGACTCGTGAAACCCATGCGGCCACGGCGTTGCCGCCAACAACGGCATACGGCACACCTGCCTCATCCAACACATGCGCGGCGCGGAGCAAACGCTCGCGAACTTTGGCGACGGCGTCACTCATGCGTTGCCAAGAGACGGGTTGAAGTGCTGCGACCATGAATCATGCGGGTGAACAGGCACATTCTACCTCTCCGCCACTTTTGCGCCAGCAGAAGGAAGCGTGCGAATGCGCTGGGTCGGGCTGAGGCCGTATTTGTCGGGCTGATACATGGCTTCGATGTGGGCTGGCGGAGCGGTGGTGTCGCCTTCGGCGATGACGCGGGCGAGGTATTGAAGGCTGAACTTGCCCTTCGCAGGCGCGTAGTCGGTGAAGAACAGGGCGCGGTCGGTGCGGATTTCGCGATGGTCGCAAAACCAGGGCTGGGTGCCGTCGGGGAGCTGGTCGCCTTCGCGTTCGCTTTGGGTGCCGAACTCGGGATTGATGGCTTCAAAGACGGCGGGCAGGGAGTCGTCGATGGCGAGGTAGCGGTCACCGCCGCCAATTTCAATCTTGAGCGTGACGACCACCATGTCGCCCACACGCAGATCGTCGGTGCCGGAGGTGGTGCCGTCCATGTTCAGTTCCTCGTAAGTGCGCTCAATGGCGTAGCCTTTGTTCTCACCGGCAAAATTGCGTTGCGGCGGGAAGCTGCGGGCCTCGACGCGGGCAAATGCCTCGCGTCCGGCAGGCAGCGCGATGCTGAGCGGCGCGACGCTGAGCGTTTGATTGAGCGCGAAGCCCACCTTCGCGCTGGAGAAGCCTGCGGCGAGGTTCAGCGGCTGGTCCTGTGTGTCCCATTTGACGTTCGCGGCCAGCGGCTCGCCGGTTTTCTTCAAGCTGCGTTCATATGCGGACAAAGCGGTGAGCGTCCACGCATTCGTGAACGTGTTGCCCCACTCGCCGCGGCCGTTGCGCGATTGCAGGATGGAGATGGCCAGTTTTTCGGCGTCCTCGGTCAGACCAAGATGCGTGTAGCAGATCAGGCGTAGTGCTTTGTTCGCACCGTTGCCGGCCCAGTGACTCCAAGCCACCGGCGCAGGTGCAGGTGTTGTTGCCTTCGATTTTGCTACCTTAACTTTGGCTTTTGTTTTTGGTGGAGCGGGAGGCGCAGGCGGTTTCCAGCCGAGCGTGTCCTTGATCTGCTGGTCCGGCGTGTTGCTGAGGCACATCGACAGCGCGAGGTAGAGGCGTGCGATTTCAGGTAGCTTGTCGCGGCGACCGAAGAGCAGGTTTTGATACGCAGGCTCGGGTTTGCCAGCCTTGGCGAGAGTGTAGAGCGCCAGGGCAGAGTCGGTGAGGTTGTAGAAGTCTTTTTCCTCATCGAGGCCGCGCAATTTCTTCGAGAGGAACTCAACGAGCTTGTTGATCGCGTCCGCAGGCACGTCCGCGCCTTGATCACGCGCGCGCAGCAGCAGCATGCCGCCGTAGGCGCTGCACCAGAGGCTGGATTCCTGTCCGCCGGGCCAGTAGGCGAGACCGCCTTCGTCCGTGGTCATTTGCAGGAGTTTGTTCACGCCCGCCTGGATGACCTGCTTCGCCTTGCCGCCGCCGAGTTGATCCGGGAAGAGCGTCTCGTATTTGCCGAGCGCGAGCCAGGGCATCGTGGCGGAAGTCGTCTGCTCGGCGCAGCCATACGGGTAATGCAGCAGGTAGTCGAGCGCGTCGCGTGCCTCATACAGACGGCTGTTGCTGATGCTGGTGGAGAGCGAGCCCTCGCCTTCCAGCAGCGCGGGGTTCACGTCTTTGATGAGATTTTCAATCGGTTCCTCGGCTTTCAAACGTGTGTAAGCGACATGGCGCAATTCAGGGACGGGGTGATTCACGTCAAAAGTCGATTCGGTGCCGTCGCTGGCCGCGGAAGGCCAGTTCACACCACGCGCGGTCCATTTCCACTTCGCGGAGCCGAGCTGCACGAACTGCACGGGGAAGGCGGTGGCAGCGGTTTCGCCAGCTTTGATCTGCAAAATCACTTTTTGCTGCTTCGCGGTGCCACGATCGCCTGCATTCAACGACGCGGGAATGAAATCGCGTTTCTCGGCGATGAAGCTCGCCGTGCTATCGAGGTCGAGCGTGACCTCGACCGCGCCGGAATGTGGCGTGGTGTTGTGAACGACGGCCTTGACGAGAAATTCATCGCCCAGGCGGGCGAAACGCGGCACCGCAGGCTCGATCATGAGCGGCTTGTTGATCTTGAAGGCGGACTCGCCCTTGCCGAAACGATCCACGCCATGCGCGGCGACGGCCATGATGCGATAGCGCGTGAGATTGTCCGGCGCGGTGACGCTGGCTGTCAGTCTGCCCTGCGCGTCGGTCAAACCGGAGGCGAGCCAAAGAGGCGTGGCGATGAAGTTTTTGCGCACCGTGATGTTCGCATTCAATTCCTCACCATCGCCGCCGCCGACGAGGAAGCCCTTGTTGCCACGATCACGCGCAGCGAGCTCCTCCGGCAGCAAACTGTCGAACGAGGTGAAGCTGTCGATGGCGAGCGGGAACTCGGCATGAAAAAATGCGGAGGGGTCCGGCGTCTCGTGCTTCATCAGACTCAAGACACCTTCATCGACGGCGTAGAGCGTCACATCGGCTCCGGAAACGGGCGCGCCCTTCGCATCCGTGATCGTGGTGGTGATGCCCACGGCCTCCGCAGGACGGACTTCATCACGATCCGGCTTCACGGCGAGCTTCAGGTCTTTCGCATCGGATTCGACGGTCAAAGCGCAGTAACCCGTGCGGTATTCCGGCATCTTGTGCTGTTTCGTGCTGGCTGCGGAACCACGGATGACGATGACTGAAACGTAGGCGTTTGGAAACTCGTCCTCGCCCAACGGCACGCGGATGATCGGATTGTCAGGCGAGAGCTCGGTGACGAACTGGCGGTGGATCTTGTTGCGCTCCAGCGTGACGAACGCGGTGCCGGCGATGGGCGTCTTGACCACGATGACGGCGTCCTCGCCGGGTTTGAGCGTCGTTTTCTCCGGCTGGAGATTCATGCGGTTGCCATCCTCCATCGCCCACGGGAACTCACCGCCGCCGACTGCGTAGAACGGCATGCGCGAAAGCACTTTCGTGCCTTTGCCGTCGATGGACTCGGCGGTGATGAAGTAAACGCCGCCACGAGCTGGTGTGAACGAAACCATCGTCGACGGAGCCGATTTGGCCGTCACCGGCTTCAGATCAACGCTCTGCTTCAATTCCTCACGCAGCACGACCTGGTCTTTCGTGGTCGTGCCGCCTCCTGCGGTGGCAATTTTCAACGTGTGATACTCCTGGCGCTCGACTTTGACCTCGACGCGCACATTTCCGGCGGCGGGAGCTCCTTTGGAATCAATCGCGACGACCTCCAGGTTCACCGGCTTGCCCGCTGTGGCGAAATACTGCGGCCCGCGCAGCCCGACGAGGAAATCCGCGCCCGGCACCTCGAACTCGACGGCGGAGCTGATGGTCTGCTCGTTGATGTCGGTCACTTCCGCGTTCACGCGCACCATTTGCGGCAGCGCGGCGCGATCCGGCGGCGGGCGCGGCATTTCGAGCGTGGCGGTGCCGTCTTCGCCGAGGAAGAGATCACCGTTCACGAACCACTCGTCCTCGTTTTCCTCCTGCTCGCCGTAAATGTAGTCGCCGTCGGCGTCGCGATCCTGCGCGTAGTGCGCCCACGCGGGGGCGTCGCCAAAGTGATATTCGCGGAAAGTGTCCGGCGGCATGAAGTCGCGGCGTGAGTTCGCGCTCCATTCGATGGAGGCGGAGGAAAGCGCCTTGCCCATGAAGTAGTTCGCGCTGAGCGGGAGCTGGATGCGGTCCGCCTGGAATTTGAGGACCTTGGCGTCAAGTTTCACCTCGAAGGTGTTCGGCTTGTAGTCGTCGATGCGGAAGCTCATGTGGCCGCCGTCGCCGCTCTGGCTGTTGGTATTCTCTGTCTTCAGATTGATCGACAGATCATACCACCCAGCGGGGCCGGTCGGCAGTGTGACATCATCCGCCCAGGCACCGGAGGCGGTGAAAGTGACCGGCTTGTCGATGACGACACGATAACGCGGATCACGGATGACGAGCCGCCCCTGCGCGGGAGCTTGATCGAGGCTCAAATCATCCCCGGTGAGCAGACGTGTGTGCGCCTTGAAGTGTGCGGTATCACCGGGCTTGTAGAGCGGGCGGTCGGAAAAGACAAACGTGCGGCGCTGCGGCTGCCAGACACTCTCGTAGGTCTGACTGATGTCATACGGGATGCCGATGCCGCTTTCGTTCATCTCGATCACGGCGCAGTCCCCCGCTTTTTCCGCCAGCACAAATGCGGGCGAGGCCCCAGGCACGGTGGCGATGCCGCTGGCGTCGGTGTCGCCATAACCCGCGAGCTTCAAATCGGAGTCCACGAGCGTGAGACGCACGCCGGGCACCGGCTTGCCGCTCTCGAGCGAGGTGATGAAGAAGACGGACTCACGACCGTTGCTTTTTTGCATGATGCCGAGGTCGGTGAATTGCACGAGGGATTGGGTGATGACACCCTTGTCCTTCAATCCGGCGGCGGCGGTGCCCTCCAGTTCGATGAACAGCGGCGCGGCGGGATAATCGCCGAGCACCTCGCGCCAGTTGAGCTTCAAAATCTCGCTTTGATCGAGCGGCTTGCTCACTGGAAAGGTTCGGTCATAGACCTGTGTGCCGGGATAGGCGTCGATGGACTGCGTCTTGTAGGCGGCCTTTTGTTTTTCATTGCCGTAGTAAGCGGTCTCGTAGGCGCGGTATTGATCGAGCGCCTTGAGCAGATCAGGGCCGGTGAGGCGCTTCGCGCGCACACGCACTTGACTCACATTCGCGGCGCTGAACTCGTAAGCTCCCGCTCCTTTGGCGAGCTGCGCATTGATGAAGGCCGGCGCGGCAAGGTAAGGCGGATTCGGCACGAAGGAGACTTCGCTCTTGTAGGCGGCCTGCAAGGGCAGGCTGTCGCCGGAGGTGAGCGCCTGCGCCACGGTGACCTGGTATTTCTTGTTCACCTCGAACGGTCCGGAGAGACGCAGCGTCCTGCCTTGCACCTCGGCCTTGAGACCGGTGAGCGGCCCCTCGTCCTTGTTCACCACTGCGGAGATCTTCTGGCCGAGCGACACGCGCTGCACGGTGATGAAGGGCGTGATCTTCTGCTCGAAGGCATCCATCATCTCCTTCGTCACTTCGGTGTCGGAGGGCGGCAGGAGGCGCTTGTTGAAGTCGATGTCGATGTAGTAGTCGCTGTCGAAAGGCGTGTGCGCCTCGACTCGCCGCACCGAGAAAGGCGTGATCTCGCCAATTTGAATGTCATCACCGGTGGCGAGCGCGTTGTGGCCAGAGGCATTCGTCAGCGTCTCTGCGATCTGCAAATGCCAGCCTTTCGCGACTGGCAGCGGCGACTCCGGCTCCACGATGATCGCGCTGAGCCGCGTGGCATCATCTGCGACGGCAGGCTTCACTTTCGAGATCTGCTCCGCCCACGTCGGCTGCGGCTCGGCGCTCATGCGGGTGAAATCCTTGCCCGTGGCGTGGCGGATCTTCGCGGCGACCGGCTGCGCGTTCTCCGGGCTGAACTTGATGTGCTTCACCGCCTCGGCAGGCGTCACGGCGTCGTTGAACTCAAACATGAAGCGCGGGGAGCGGTTCTGCCCGTCATCGTTAAACCAGCGCGGATGCTGGTCGATGATGCGGAAACGGGCGCTTTCGACGGAATCGAGCTTCTCAGTCGAAAGCGGCCTGCCAGTGAGATCGGTGAGACCGGTGCGCAACTTGAAATCGTAGCTGCTGGCGAACTTCGGCGCCTGTGTGAGGTGGAAGTGGCCGCTGCGCGTGCTCGTCCACTCAAACGTACCCGTCAGTTCCGGCGTGACGACGAGCGGTGAGGCCGCCGCCGCTTTGCCGATCTGTTCCTTCACGATCATCGGCGTCGGGAACACCACCTCGATGGTCGATTCCGGCGCAAGCTCCTCCGGATGGATGCTGATCGTGGCCTGCAAGAGCGGCGGAGCGGCTTCCTGGGCATTGGCACGGCCTTTGGATGGAGCCGCGATGGAAACAGAGATAAACGCCAGTGTCATGACTGGCAGTAGCGCGAGGCTGAACGTGGCTTTCATGGTGAAAAAAGGTTCACCACGAGAGTAGCACGCCGCCGTCGGGAGCGAGGGTATTTTTGGGAAGTTTTTGGAAGTTGTGGACAGGAACCACACGGCTTTGTCATTCCCACGCATCCATCTCGTTGCGGAGCAAACGGGTATGACATCGTCTCGCGCCTCGCTTGCACGCTTCACCCCCGAACTCAGCGCCCTGGATATAGAACTGCGCCAGGCTCACCATCGCCATACGCTGCATCCAGACCGCAGATCTTTACGGCTGCCGTGCTTGCGCTAGCGCCTCGGTCTTGAGCTTTTGGATGGCCGCGTCTCCCTGGGCGATGAGGGGATCGAACATAGGGATCTCCTTCGCATTCTGGCCTTGCTCGTGTTTGCGGAAGCCGAAAAGGTAGGTCTCGTTCTGCGGACGCCAGCGGTTGAAAAAGAGCGTGTCCTTCGCGATGACCGCACGGCGGAGATTCTCGAAGGCGGTGGAAGGGGCGTCTGGCACTTTCAGGCCGAGGCCTTCCATGAGCTTCGCGGCGAGCTTTTCATAACCCGCACGGGTGTAGTGGAGGCCGTTCTCAGTGAGCGGCTTCGAGGCGAGGCCGGGCTTTGGCATGCCGCCCATGAGCCCGAACCAGTCGATGAAGAAGGCGTTTTGTGTGGCGGCGAACTTGCGCAAGGCGTCGCGCAGGCTGGAGAGGTCCCTGTTCTGTGCGCTGAGGTCGGGCAGCGGCGGCGGCAGGGTCTCTAAAGGCGGTGGTGATACGATGATGATGCGTGCGCCGGGGGACTTCGCACGGACGAGCTCGATGAGGTGGCGGTAGCCGGTGAGGAAGTCTGGCAGGCCACCGAGGCGCTCGAAGGCGAGTTCGGAGCCGTAGCAGAGCATGACGACGGTGGGCTTGAGCATTTCAAGATGGCCGGAGAGCCGCTGCAGGCCCTCCTCCGGCGGGCCGAAATAGGAGCGCGCATGGCCGAAAACGGTGTCGCCGCTCCAGGCGAGGTTGCGCACGCTGACCTTCGTGGCTCCGAGGGCGAGGTCGAGGCGCGGCTCGAAGGCACCGTAGCGCTGCTCGCGCTCGATGACGGTGTTGCCGATCAAGACGAGGCGATCCCCGTCTTTGAACTCGAAGACCGCCGGTTGCAGCGGTGCGGCGGGCGCATCCGCCGTCTGGGCAGTGAGACTGGCCGCGCTGCTGAGCGCGAGGAGGCCGGCGAGGAGGCGGAAATTCATGCGGGGCGTATTGGAGCGGAGGCGCGGGAATTGTCCAGTGTGCAAAGTGGGGAGGTCAAGCGTGCCTGCGCAGCACAAGTAGCACGTCGGCGTAGCTGTCGTCAAAACGGCGCGGCGCGTGGATGTCGCAGGTGAAGTCGTAGCACTCGATCAGCTCCAGCTCCGGGGCTTTGCGCAGCAGCGCCTTCAACTGGGCGGCATCGTAAGTGCGGAACTGCCAGTGCGTTTCCTGCATGTGAGTGCGGCCGGCATCGGTGATCTTCAGGCGTGTGCGGAGGTTTTCGAGCCGCGTCTGCGGATCGGCGGGCCAAGTGCGCGTGTTGCACACGACTTCGATCTTCCCGCGCTTCGCCACCCAGCGCTCATGCTCGACGCCGCTACGGTCGTAATCCGTCAGATGCAGCCCGAGGAAGAACAGCCCGCCAGGCCGCAGCGCACAAGCGATGCGGCGCAGGCACGCGGCGGCGTCTTTTTCCGTGCGGAGGTATTTGAAGGTGCTCACGAGGCAGTGCGCCATGTCGAAGTCGGCCTTCATTCCCTTCGGAAGCGTGAAGCTCTGCATCCAGTCTTCCCAGAGTCGCGCCTTCAACCCTGCGCGGGCCATGCGCTCTTTCGCGAAGCGAATCATGTTTGCATTCCCGTCAAATCCGCTCACCTCCCAGCCGCGGCGGGCCATTTCCAATGCCAGACGTCCGCTGCCGCAGGCCGGCTCGATCAAGCGGCAAACTCTCCCGCCGCCGTGCTTGGCAAACGCGCTTTCGAGAAAGTCCGCCTCCTGCCGCGTGCCGTCGTCGAAGACGATGTCGTAATAAAGGGGAGTGTCATACCAGTCGCGTTTCTCGGTGGCCATGCTCACATCATGACGAGGCGGGGCCGCAGCGCCAGAAAGTAACGACGAGGCCGACACCCCAAGAGAAAATCACGCCACCGCCAGCGCTTGATTTGCCGCTTGATTGTTCAGGAACGGTGGGGATTGATGCGCCCCTCCGCGCCGCGCCGCGTTCCCCGATATGATTGTGTGGGATAATCCCTTCTGGTTCGCCAGCTACATCCTCGTTTTCACCGCCCTGTCCGCCTTCGGAGCGCACCGGATCAAAGTGCTGTATCAATTCTGGAAGCACCGGAACAACGCGCCGCAGCCGAAGCACGAGTTCGCCGAGCTGCCGGTCGTCACCATCCAGCTCCCGATCTTCAACGAATACGATGTCGTCGAAAACCTCCTGCGCTGCGTCAGCGCCCTGGATTACCCGCGTGACCGTCTGCAAATCCAGGTGCTGGATGATTCCACGGACGAGACCGCCGCCTTCGCGGAAAAACTCAGCGCCGAACACGCCGCGAAGGGGCTCGATATCGAATACCGCCACCGCACGAACCGCCACGGCTTCAAAGCGGGCGCGCTGGACGAGGCGATGCCGTTCGTGAAGGGCGAGTTCATCTGTATTTTTGACGCTGACTTCCAGCCGCAGCCGGATTACCTGAAAAAAGTCATCCACCACTTCACCCACGAGAATGTCGGCATGGTGCAGGCGCGCTGGGGGCATGCGAACAAGGATTTCTCCCTCCTCACGCGACTCCAGGCGCTCTTTCTCGACGGCCATCTCGTGCTGGAGCAGACCGCACGCAGTCGGCATGGCGAATTTCTGAACTTCAATGGCACCGCCGGTATTTGGCGGCGGAAAGCGATCGAAGACGGCGGCGGCTGGCAGCATGACACGCTCACGGAGGATCTCGATCTGAGCTACCGTGCGCAGTTGAAGGGCTGGAAGTTCATTTACCTCAAGGATGTCGTCGTTCCCGCCGAGCTGCCGCCTGACATGGACGGCTTCAAGAGCCAGCAGCACCGCTGGACGAAGGGCTCCATCCAGGTGTGCAAAAAAATCCTCGGCGACATCTGGCGCAGCGACATCCCGCTGCCGCTGAAGCTGGAGGCCACCGCGCACCTCACCTCGAACTTCGCCTACCTGCTCACGCTCTGCACGCTGGTGCTCATGTATCCGGCGAACTTCGTCATGGGCAGCTCCTGGCACAAGGCGGTGTTCGTCGATGTGCCGGTGTTTTTCTTCGCCTCGTTCTCCGTCGTCGTCTTCTACATGACCGCGCAGGGGGCGCAGACACGCCTTGGCTGGCTCAAGGCACTGCCCTACGTCCCCGTGCTGCTCGCGCTCGGCATCGGCATGAGCATCAATAATGGCAAGGCTGTGCTCGAGGCGCTGCTGAACAAGTCCTCCGAGTTTGTCCGCACGCCGAAATACGGCGTCGAGACCAAATCACAGGCCGCCGTGAAGAAATCACACTACAAGGCCGGCAAATCCATCGCCCTGTGGGTCGAAGTCGCCCTCACCGGTTACTTTGGCTGGATGATCGCCCTCGCCGCCCAGCGCGGCCAGTGGGGTTCGATTCCGTTCCTGCTGCTCTTTTTCTTCGGCTTTGGCTATGTAGCCGCAGGCTCGCTGATGAAGCGTTTCAGCATGGAACGCTTCCAGACCGCTCCCGTGGCGGCTTGAGTCTTTTCTGATTGTTTGTAGATGGATGAGGCCGTCATCCAGCGGCTCCTCGTAGCGAAGCTTTCGTAACTTTTTCAAACACGCAGGGTTTTTCGCCATCATGAAACCGTTTTTCGTTCTCGTGTTCGCCTCCGTTTCGCTTCACGCGGCCAACTCTACTGACTGGCCTCGGTTTTTAGGGCCCGCCGGCGCAGCGATCGTCACGGAGTCGGAGGTGCCGCTGACGTGGAGCGACTCCGAAAACATTGCATGGAAGGCTGTGCTGCCAGGTCCGGGTTCATCGAGTACGATTGTGCATGGCGACAAGGTTTTCGTCACCTGCTGGACCGGCTACGGAGATAAAGAAGGCGCGAATGACATATCGAAACTCACCCGCCATCTTGTTTGTCTGAGCAAGACGGATGGCAAAGTCCTCTGGGACGCCAAGGTGCCCTCTGCTGCCGAGGAGGACCCTTGGCGCGGCTTCATCACCGAACACGGTTATGCCACCCACACTCCAGTGACCGATGGTGAGCGTGTGTATGTCTTCTTCGGCAAAAGCGGTGCGCTGGCCTTCGACATGGACGGCAAACAATTGTGGCAGACCTCATGCGGCACAGGTTCTGGCCGCATGCGCTGGGGTTCTGCTGCGAGCCCCATCGTAGTTGGTGATCTGCTCATCGTGAATGCCAGCGATGAATCCCAGGCCATCATGGCTCTGGATAAAAAGAATGGCAAAATCGTGTGGAAGGCCGAGGGCGAGTTCGGCATGGCCTATGGCACGCCGAATGTTTATGTGCACGATGGCATCACTGACCTCGTCATCGCCGTGCCGCAGGAGCTTTGGAGCCTGAACCCTAAAAACGGCAAACTGCGTTGGTATGCGGCACATGGACTCATCGGGAATGTTTCGCCGAGCCTCGTGCCTGGAGGCGATGTCGCCTACATCTTCGGCGGATTTCCCTCCACGCGCAGCGTCGCTCTCAAACTCGGCGGCAAGGGGGATACCTCTTCCAACGCTGTTTTGTGGGATAGCAACACGAGCAGTTATGTGCCAACACCTATTCTCAAAGACGGCCATCTTTATGTCATCAACGACCAAGGCTTCGCCATTTGCATCGACGCGAAAACGGGCAAGGACGTCTATCGCGAGCGCGTGCTCATCGGTGCGCGCGGCGGCGGGAAGCCCTTTTACGCATCCCCGGTACTCATCGGCGACAAACTCGTCTGTGTCTCACGACGTGACGGCACGTTCATCCTCACTGCAAAGCCGAAGTTCGAGCAGTTTGCTCGCAATCAGATCGCTAGCGATCTCTCGCGCTTCAACGCTACGCCCGCAGTGAGCGGGGACCGACTTTTTCTGCGCAGTGAGAAGGCCATATACTGCATCGGCAGACGATGAGAGCGTCCTCAGATGAGCGAAAGTCCTCTCCGCAGGCGGCGTAGTCATCGCCCATGACCCGCCAACTGCTTCCCGTTCTAGGTGCCCTCGCACTTATTTCCCCCAACGTCTCCGCGCAACACTTCCGCGCTGGTATCATCGGTCTCGACACCTCACATGTGCTGGCCTTCACCAAGACGTTGAATTCCACACCGCAAAAACCGGAGGTCATGGGCGGGCACATGGTCGCCGCCTATCCGCAGGGCTCGAAGGACATCGAGTCGAGCACCAAGCGGGTGCCGGAGTACACGGAGAAGGTCAAGGCGCTGGGCGTTGAGATCGTGCCGAGCATCCACGACCTGCTCGACAAAGTGGACGTGGTGTTTCTGGAATCGAACGATGGCCGAGTGCATCTCGAGCAGGTCTTACCGTGCCTGGAGGCGCACAAACCGGTATTCATCGACAAGCCGATCGCCGCCACACTGGCTGATGTGATCAGGATTTTCGACGCCTCAAAAAAGACCGGCATCCCCGTCTTTTCCTCTTCGTCCCTGCGTTTCGGCAAAGGCACACAGGCCGTCCGCAAAGGCAGTATCGGCACTGTTAAACATGCAGAGACGACCAGCCCCGCCAGCCTGGAGCCGCATCATCCTGACCTGTTCTGGTATGGCATCCATGGTGTCGAATCACTCTTCACCGTGATGCGCGCCGGCTGCCAGAGCGTGAAACGCGGCACCACGCCGGAAGGCAAGATCACCGTCACAGGCACATGGCCTAACGGGCGCACTGGCATCTACACCGAAGCGAAAGGCTACGGCGGCAAGGCGACCGGAGAAAAAGGGGAGGATAACACCATCGGCACCTACGACGACTATGACCCTCTGCTGCACGCCGCAGTGCATTTCTTCCGTACCGGCGTCGCCCCCGTCTCGCCCGAAGAGACGATTGAAATCTATGCCTTCATGGAGGCCGCCGATGAAAGTAAACGTCGCGGCGGAGCCGAAGTGACGCTCAAGGAAGTGATGGATAAAGCATTGGCCGAGGCACGGAAATAGGCCGCGCCTATCTCTTCGGATGATGCGTGAAAACGTCGCAACCAAGCGCTTTTGTATATCAAGTTTTGCGAAGGAAAACATCCCTTTCTTTCTCTTAAAATAGTTTCAACATTCCCATCGTTGATCCGTCTGTAAGCGCGTGCCCGTAAGTCATGCGGGGCATTTCAAAAAACAAAACACCACATCATGAAAACTCTCACAGGCATCTGCACAGCCGTCGTTTGCGTCGGCGTCCTCACAGCGGCTTGGCATCAAAGCCACGCCGAAACCAAAGCGCCCGAGACAAAAAAAACTCCGGCGGATTTTCTCACGAAGATCAGCAAGGATGCCACCCCCTTGCCTAACAACGGCCAATTGCAAATGAGCTATTCCACGGTCGTGGACAAAATCCTGCCGAGTGTCGTAACCATCTACTCCTCATCTCCAATCAAGACGCCTGAGGTGGACCAGATTCCGCCTCAGCTCCGTCCATTCTTCTACCGTTTCTTCGGCGGGCCAGATGGCTTCGGCGGCATGAATGAGGATGACGAACAGGCACCCGCCCCGCGAGGCCGCCGCGGTCAGCCCCAGCATCCGCGGCAGGCACCTGATGATGAGGCCAATCAGCAGCGTGGTGTCGGCTCCGGCGTGATCATCACGGCGGACGGTTACATCCTGACCAACAACCACGTCGTCGCCGACGCGAAGAAGATCGAAGTCGCGGTTGAAGCCGACGGCTCAAAGAAAAAATACACCGCTGAGGTCATCGGTACCGATCCCCTTACCGATGTGGCATTGATCAAGATCGCCACCACTGGCCTTAAACCTGCAACAATCGGCGACAGTGCTAGACTCCGCGTAGGCGATGTCGTACTCGCCGCTGGTGCGCCGATGGAGCTCAGCCGCTCCGTTACCCAAGGCATCGTCAGCGCACTCGGTCGTAGTGACGAGGGCATCGTCGGTACAGGGCATGTGAAAGGCTATGAGGACTTCATCCAGACCGATGCGTCCATCAATCCCGGCAACTCCGGCGGCCCGCTCGTCGATGCGATGGGGCGCGTCATCGGTATTAGCACCGCGATCCTCTCCCGCTCCGGCATGAACGCCGGCATCGGCTTCGCCATCCCGATCAACATGGCCATGAACATCGTCGAGGATCTCCTCGATGACGGCTCCGTCAGCCGCGGTTTCCTCGGTGTGCAGATCGCCGATCTCGACTCTGGCATGGCCGCGCGACTCCGCATGAAGGAGCAGGGCGGCGCGGTCGTGATGATGGTAGGCGCGGGTTCTCCGGCGGAGAAGGCCGGCATCCAACTTGAAGATGTCATCACGGCGATCAACGGCCAGAAAGTGGACAGCAGCAGCCGCCTGCGCCTCATCGTCAGCGGCACTAAGCCTGGAACGGCGATCCCCATCGAGCTGCTGCGCAACGGCCAGCCCGTGACCGTCACGGCCACGCTGGACACGCTGCCGGAGGAGGCGCTTTCGGAAATGGGTGCAGGGCAGCGTGGCATTCCACGCTCTGGCCCAAAACAAGCAGAGAACAGCTCCGAACTCGTCACCGGAGTCGTCGTACAAAATCTCACCCCCGCACTGCGTGAGCGCCACGACATCCCCAAAAACGTGGAGGGTGTCATCGTCACCAAAGTCGATCCCGACAGCCGCGCCGCTGCGATGGGGGTCGAGGAAGGGGATGTCATCTCCCATGTGAATCGTAAGCCCGTCGCAGGTGCCGCCGAAGCCCGCACCCTGGCCAAAGGAAGCGATAAGACCATCCTCCTGCGTGTTTGGCGCAAGGGTGATACGATGCTCCTCATGATCGGCAACAATTGACAGACAAGCGGGAACCTGCCCGCTCACATCTCCCCATAAAGCCCGTGCATGTCCCCCATGCGCGGGCTTTTTTACACCCGTGCTCTACGACGCCCACAATCACCTCCAGGATGACCGGCTCGATCCGTGGCGAAATCAGATCGTCGCCATGCTGCCTCAGACCGACCTGGGCGGTATGATCGTAAATGGCACGTGTGAGAACGACTGGTTGCAAGTGGCCACGCTCGCCCGTGATCACACATGGATCCGTCCAGCCTTCGGCCTGCATCCGTGGCATGTCAAAGAACGCGCCCAGGGCTGGCTGGCGAAGCTGCGCTGGCATCTGCAGAGCCATCCACAAGCCATGGTGGGCGAGACGGGACTCGACCGCTGGATCGAAAACCCGGACATCGACGCCCAGCTCGAATGTTTTCGCGCCCAGCTCGCCCTCGCGGCCGAACTCGACCGGCCTGTGACGATCCATTGCCTGCGTGCCTTCGGCCTGTTGGAGCAGGCACTGCGCTCCACGCGGATCCCGCGCTGCGGCTTCCTCCTGCATTCTTACAGTGGCCCGCATGAGATGATTCCATCGTTCGTCAGCCTGGGTGCCTATTTTTCCCTCAGTCCGTATTTCGGCCATCCACGCAAGGCAGCGCAGCTCGAGGCTTTCAAACATGTTCCGTTGAATCGCCTCCTGGCCGAGACCGACGCGCCGGACATGTGGCCACCTGATGATTTGAACCAGCATCCTTTGAAAGCCACCGGCGGCGCGTCTCTAAATCATCCGGCGAATCTGCGCGTAAGCTACGAGCTGCTCGCCCGAACGCGCCAAATGCCCCTGGGCGAGTTGGAGGATCAGATCGAGGCCAATTTCAACGCGCTCTTTGCTTTCTAACTCTTGCGGACGGGCGTGACGAGTGCCACCGCTGGCTACCACCCACTTCACTCATGGCCCCCATGCGCAAAACCAAGATTCTCTGCACTCTCGGCCCCGCTACTGAGAGTCCAGAGGTCATCTCCGCCCTCATCGCCAGAGGTGCCGATGTCATCCGCCTGAACATGAGCCACGCCTCACATGAGTGGGTGCGCACCGTTCATGCCCGAGTCCGTGATGCCGCCACGACCGCTAGGCGCGAGATCGCCGTGCTCATGGACCTCACCGGCCCCAGCATCCGCACCGGAGATGTGGAGCAGCCTTGGCAGCTCCAGGTCGGTGACACAGTCGAATTCCGTTGCAAACCAAGTGCGGCCCCCGGCACGCACTATTCTGTCGATGTGAACTACCCCGATCTAGGCAAGGACCTCAAGGCGGGTGACATCATCATGGTCGATGGCGGCATGATCCAGCTCAAGACTCTCGAAGCCTCCACTACCCACGTCACCGGCTCCGTTCTGACCCAAGGCGAGATGAAATCCCGCCGCCACATCAATCTTCCCGGTGTCCCCGTCCGCCTCCCGCCACTGACGCAGAAAGACTACGCCGATCTTGATCTCGGCGTCGAGTTGGGTGTCGATTTCTTCGCCCTCAGCTTCGCCCGCGAACCAGGCCACATCCAGCACCTCCAGCTTCTGCTTGAACAAAAAAACAGCAAAGCACGCGTCATCGCCAAGATCGAGAACCAGCAGGCCATCAACAACCTGGACGCCCTTGTCGAAGTCAGTGGCGGCATCATGATCGCCCGTGGCGATCTAGGCAGTGAGTGCCCCATCGAGGATCTGCCCCTCATCCAGCGCCAGATCGTCGAGCGCTGCTCCTACCACGGGCGGAAGGTCATCGTGGCCACACAGATGCTCGAAAGCATGATCGAAAACCCCGTACCCACCCGCGCCGAGGTTACCGACATTTTCAACGCCGTCATTGAGCAGGTCGATTGCGTCATGCTCAGCGGCGAGACCAGCGTGGGCCGTTATCCGGTAGAGTGTGTCGGGGTGCTCGACACCGTCATCCGCCGTATCGAGCAGAAGTATCCCTCCGGTCGCTTCGCCAGCGACGCACCACTCAAGACGAACAAGCACAAGACCGTCAAGGCGGCCATCACACTCGCCAACAGCATCTCGGGCGCGAAGCTCATCGTCTTCACTATTCGCGGCGTCATGGCGCACCTGCTTGCTCACCAGCGCCCTGATTTCGCCCCCATCTTCGCCTTCACGCCGAACCTGCATGTCTCCCGCACACTCGTCACCGCACGTGGCGTGCATCCCTTTGTCCTCCAATTCGTCGAAGGCCAGCCTGAGCGGAGCATCCATGACGCGCTCGACCTGCTGCGTCGGGAAAACCTCATCAAAAACGGTGACCCCCTCGTCATCCTCAGCGACGCCCTCTACGACAGCGTCAACGTGGATGCCATCCTCCTGCGTGAAGCTTGAACTGCGCCGCTAACATTGTTATCCTGACCAAATCACAGTATTCGGATCATGCGTCTTTCGCTCGTTGCCCTGTCATTGCTCACCGCCATCCTGGCGCAGGCAGAGCCGCGTGTGTTCGTCAGCCTCGCGGGGACACTGCTCAAGGCTGAGATCTCCAGTGTCAGCGGAAACAGCGTCACCTTGAAGCGGGTGGATGACGGCCAGTCACTGGTCGTGGACCGCAAAACACTCTGCAAAGAGGACAACGCCTACATCGAAAAATGGTTGGGCCAGAACTCAGGCGCGGAGGCGGCACCATCATCAGTTACAAAGGCGGACGCCCCGCCGCAAAAATACCGACTCACCTGCCAGACACTCCCCTCCAAAAGCAACAGGGGACCGCCGGATGGTGGCGAACGTGTCATCGAGCTTTCCTACAACTTCAACATCAGCAATCACGAGGTGACCCGCGACCTCACCAACGCGAAAGGCATCGTGATCACGATCGGAAAAAACGCCGCTGAAACCAGCGGCGACCTCGTTATTCTGCAAAAACAGCACTTCGACGTGAGCATCCGCGCACAGTCAAAGATGGCCTGGTCCACCACGCCGGTGCGTCTTACCTACAGCCAGGGTGTCGGCACGCCCCACGGGGTGAAAAGCTACGGCTACGTTCTCATCATCACCGACCCATCCGGCAACATCCTTTTTGTGGAAGCCAGCCCGGACAGCGGCGGCAAATACAGCAAGGAGATCCTCGCCATCAACGAAGTCCCATGCGTCATGGATCGTGACTTCAAGCTCAAGAGCAGCACCGCAGTGCCCATGGGCTACATCAGCTTCTGAGAAACCGCTCACTCTTTTGTCACCACTTCGTCGAGGTTCAGGAGCATCAGGCTAAGGCACGTCCACGCGGCATGTTCGGTTGCGTCGAGCGAGGCATTTCGTTTCGACTCTCCCACCGCAAGCAGTTTCAGAACCACGCCTTGGTCCGCGGCCTGCCGGGCCCTCAATCTGGCGAGCTGACTCTTCAACAAGACCTCCTCAGCTACTGACGGCGCACGGCAAGTCACTAGGCGGAACACCTGCCTCAAGGCCGCGTCCTCATTCCCACGGGCCGCCAGCAACACCCGCTGTGCCAATACGCGCGCAGCTTCGACGTAGGTGGTGTCATTCATCGTCACCAGAGCGTGCAGGGGCGTGTTTGTGCGCGTGGCCTTGATCACGCAGGTCTGCCGCGCCGAATTGTCGAACAGCATCGTCGGTCCCGCGATGCGCCGCCAGAAGGTGTAAAGCGTACGGCGGTAAAGCGCGGCACCATGATCCTGCACATAGGTCTTCTTGCCGAACGTCGCCTCCTCCCAGATACCCTCCGGCTGATACGGCTTCACCGAAGGGCCACCAACTTCCTCCTTCAGCAAGCCCGATAGAAACAGCGCCTGATCACGGATCATCCACGACGGCATGCGGAAACGTGGCCCACGACTGAGAAACCGATTCTCGGGATCAAGCTCCGCCGACTTCAAACTTGAAACATCGAACTTGGAACTCTGCCGATACGTCTGGCTCGTCACGATCAGCCGCATCAACGCCTTTACATTCCAGCCGCTCTCGATGAACTCCGCCGCCAACCAGTCCAGTAGCTCGCGGTGTGGCGGCGACTCGCCCTGCATGCCAAAGTCTTCTGCTGATTTAACCAAGCCAACACCGAAAAACGCCTGCCAGAAGCGGTTCACCGTCACCCTGGCTGTGAGCGGGTTGTCACGACTCACGATCCATTGCGCGAGACCGAGTCGGTTCTCCGGCGCTCCCTTTGGCAGCGGCGGAAGGCTCGCCGGGACATGGAAACGCACCTTCTCCGCCGTCGGCTTGTCATACGCGCCTTTTTCCAGTATGAAGGTATCCCGTGGCATCGGCAGCGTGTCCATCACCATGACTTTCGTGACATTACTGACGGCGGAAACCCGCGCTCGCACAGCACTGAGCAGTTTTTGCAGCAGCTTCGAATATTCGGCGTCCTTATCTTTGAAAAAACTTACCGCTTCCAGCAACGGATCCACACCGCGTCTGCCGGGTTCTGTCTGAGCGATGTATTTCGGCAGATTGCCGGGCAACTTGGCAGCGTCGGATTCCGTCAGCGGCCTGCCTGCCGGACGTGGGAACTTTTTGAGTTCAAACTCCTCGACCTCTTTTGCAGTGCCACGCAGCTCCTCCGTAGCCTTTTTCACACGTTGGAGCTCGGAAGGCGTGGACATGTCCATCGCTGGTGTGGCTTGGCCGCTGCGGCCTCTGCCATCCTCGCTTGTCTGGTTGAAGACATCGTAGAGCGCGTAGTAATCCCGCATCGTCAGAGGATCGAACTTGTGGTCGTGGCACTTCGAGCAACCCATCGTCAACCCCAGCCACACCGTGCTCGTCGTCTCCACACGATCCATCACATCCTCCACGCGCGTCTCTTCGGCGATGCGCCCGCCCTCACCGTTGATCATGTGGTTGCGGTTGAACCCGGTCGCCAGTCTCTGCTCCGTCGTCGCGCCTGGCAATAAGTCGCCCGCGAGCTGCCAGATCGTGAACTGGTCGTAGGACATATTGTCATTGATCGCCTTCACCACCCAGTCACGCCACGGCCACATGGTGCGCTCGGGATCGCCTTGGTAACCGTTGCTGTCCGCGTACCGCGCCGCATCCAGCCAGTCCCACGCCCAGCGCTCGCCAAATCGCGGCGAGCTCAACAACCGCTCCACCGCCTTGCCATACGGCTCCTGCATTTCACCCGGCGTCGGTGGCAGGCCGGTCAGATCGAGCGACACCCTCCGCAACAGCGTCTCTGGCGTGGCTTGAGAGGAAGGTCGCATCCCTTTCTCCGCCAGCCTAGCATGTACAAAGGCATCGATCGGATTCTTTGCCCCGTTCACCGGAACCTTCGGGCGTATGATACGTTCAAAGGCCCAGTGTTTGCCCCATTTTGCCCCTTGGTCGATCCACCGTCTGAGCATTTCCTTCTGCTCTCCAGTCAGCGTTCGATGGCTCTTCGGCGTCGGCATTACGTCTTCGGGATCATCGCTGAAAATACGCTTCACTAACTCGCTGTCTGCTGACTTGCCTGGCCGGACGGCGGCTACGCCGTCCTTCACCGCTTTCGCATCTTTCTCCACATCCAGTCGCAGATCTCCCTTGCGCTCCTTCGCGTCCGGCCCGTGGCAGAAGTAGCATTTGTCCGAAAGCACCGGCTGAACGTCGCGCGAAAAGTCGATTTCCGCCGCACAAAGCGTGGCATTGAGAACGAAGAAGGCTGCGGCAAAACGAGTCATCAGCCAGCATCATACGAAGGTGGAAGGTTCCCTATTGCCAGCTAGGCATGGTCGAACCTAGCATGCCCCATGCACATTCCGTCCCTCATCGAGCGCAAGCGCGACGGCGGCATCCTCTCCAAACAGGAAATCACCCCTCTTATCGACGCCTTCACGCGCGGGGACATGCCGGAGTATCAGATGAGCGCGCTAGCGATGGCCATTTTCTTCCAAGGCATGACGACGGAGGAAACTGCCGCACTTACCGAGGCGATGTTGCACAGCGGAACCATGCTCGCCTGGAATGATCACGATCCCATGCGCGTGGACAAACACAGCACCGGCGGCATCGGCGACAAAACCTCGCTCATCCTCGCACCGCTACTCGCCTGTGACGGCGTATGGGTGCCCATGATCTCCGGCCGCGGCCTCGGCATCACCGGTGGCACGCTCGACAAGCTCGAAAGCATCCCCGGCTTCCGCACGCAGCTCAACGAAGTCGAAATCCACAGCGTCATCGATCAGGTCGGTTGCGTCATGGTCGGCCAGACCGCAGGCATCTGTCCGGCGGACAAAAAACTCTACGCCTTGCGGGATGTCACCGGCACGGTGCCGAGCATTCCGCTCATCACCGCCAGCATCATGAGCAAAAAACTCGCCGAGGGCCTGAGCCGCCTCGTGCTAGATGTGAAATACGGCTCCGGCGCGTTCATGAAAACCAAGGAGGAAGCGCACAAGCTCGCACAAAGCATGGTCACTGTCGGTCGTGCTCTTGGCGTGCGCTCCAGCGTGCGTTTGAGCGAAATGAACGAGCCCACCGGCGAATCCGCCGGCAACGCCCTCGAAGTCGCCGAAGCCGTGCGCTGCCTCAAAGGAGAAGGTCCGCAGGATTTGGAAGACATCGTGCTCGATCTCGCCTCCGCCGTGGCCGTTTCACCGCGAGTCGATTTACAAAAGATGCTTCACCGCGGCGATGCGTGGCTCAAATTCCAGGAGATGGTCGGCTTGCAGGGCGGAAACGTCGAAGCGCTCGAAAAAATCACCTCCGTGCATCGCGCGCCGTGCATCGCCGAGTTGAAAGCGGAATACAGTGGCATGCTGCAACGCATGGACGCCGGCGGCATCGGCCAAGTTGTGCTCGAACTCGGTGCAGGTCGCTCCAGAGTCGGCGATCCCGTCGATTTCGCCGTCGGCTGCGATCAAATCGCCAAAACCGGCACACAGGTCAATGAGGGTGATGTGCTGCTCCGCATTCACGCCCGCACCAAACCCGCGCTCGCCCGCGCCCTCGACACTTTGCCGCAGCACATCGAGATCGGGTGAACATTATTTTCCGGTGTGATGAGAGAGAGTCGGAGGCGATGAGTCGCCGCCGCTGCCGAACTGTGATCGAGACACGCTGTATGCAGATTTCGCGGAGAGAATACTTGCCAAAAAGGCGGGGCGCGGGCGTAATCTGCGTCCCCGATTTATGATGACCCGATTTGCCCTGATTTGCCTTGGATGGAGTGGAATGGCGGTGGCCTCGCAGCCGTTGTCGCTGGCGGACATGCCGGATGCGAATCCTGACGCGGAGTTGAAGGCGTTTGTGGTGCCGGAGGGGCTGGAGGTGAGTCTGTTCGCGGCGGAGCCGCTGATTCAAAAGCCGGTGCAGATGAACTGGGACGCGCAGGGCAGGCTGTGGGTGGTGTGCAGCTCGACGTATCCGCACATCAAGCCGGGGGAGGCGGCGAAGGATCAGGTGGTGGTGCTGGAGGACACGAATGGTGATGGCAAGGCGGACAAATCGACGTCTTTCGCCGATGGGTTGCACATCCCGACGGCGCTGGCGCCGGGCGATGGCGGCCTGTATGTGGCGAATTCGACGGAGGTGCTGTTTTTGAAGGACACGGACGGTGATCTGAAGGCGGATGAGCGGAAGATCATCCTCAGTGGTTTCGGCACGGAGGACACGCACCACCTACTGCACACGATGCGCTGGGGGCCGGAGGGGATGCTGTACTTTTTGCAGTCGATCTATATTCATACCCACATGGAGACGCCGCATGGCATCCGGCGGCTGATGGGCGGAGGCGTGTGGGAATTCCGCCCGGAGACGCGGCGGGCGGAGATTTTGAGCAAGGGGCTGATCAATCCGTGGGGTTTTGAGTTTGACCGCTGGGGTCAGAGCTTTGCCTGCGACGGCGCGGGCGGGGAAGGGATCAATTTCATCTTCCCAGGCAGCGTTTTTGCCACATCGCCAGGGGCGAAGCGCATCCTGCATGGCCTGAGTCCGGGCCAGCCGAAGCAATGTGGGTTGGAGATCGTGGAAGAACCGCATTTCCCAGAGGACTGGCAGGGTTCGTTCGTGCTGAACGACTTCCGCGGGAACCGTGTGAACCGCTTCAAGCTGACGCCGAGTGGCAGCAGTTATATCGCGAAGCAGATGCCGGATGTGCTGGCGAGCACGCACCGGGCGTTCCGCCCGATCGATGTGAAGGTCGGGCCGGACGGCGCTCTATACATCGCGGACTGGTATAACCCGATCATCCAGCATGGTGAGGTGGATTTTCGCGATCCGCGCCGTGACCATGTGCATGGCCGCATCTGGCGTGTGACGGCGAAGGGGCGTCCGTTGAGCGTGAAGCCGAAGATCGCGGGCGCGAGCACGACGGAGCTGCTGGAGATGCTGAAGAGTGATCGTGTGTATGTGCGGCGTTTTGCGAAGCGGGAGCTGCGCGATCAAGGCGCGGCGAAGGTGACGGCGGAGCTGGATGCGTGGGCGGCGAAGCAGACGGAAGGACATGCTCTGCTGGAGGCGGCGTGGGCGCGCGAGGGAGTGAATGCGTTTTCGCCGGTGATCTGGCGCAAACTTTGGGAGAACAGCGATTACCGCATCCGCGCGGCGGCGCTACGCATCCTGAGCCATCGCTGGCGTGAGTTTCCTGATGCGATGAAGGTGCTGGGGGCGGCAGTGGCAGATGAAAACGCGCAGGTGCGGCTGTGGGCGCTGGCAGTGCTGGCGGACATGCGCAAGCCGGGGGCCATCGGTCTCGCGCTGACGATTCTCGATAAGCCGATGGATGAGAACTTGGATTTTTTGCTGGAGCTGACCTGCCGCGAGCAGGCGGACGTGTGGATGTCGGCGGTGGTGAGCGGGAAATTGAAGTTGGACGAGCACCCGAAGCATCTGGTGTATGCGATGAAGAGCACGGGGCGCAGTGACGCGCTGCCGCCGCTTTTCACGGAGTTGAAAGAGGGCAAATTGGGCGTGGAAGACGCGGCGGCGGTGCTGGCGATGGCCGGAGACGCAGCTGATGCGGTCCAGGCGAAGACGATGGCTGGCATGGTGAATGACGCGGCGATGGCTGCGCATTACATCGGCTTGCAGGATGCGCTGATTAAGGCGGCGACGGACCGCAAAGTGATCCCGGAAGGCGCGGCGGAGACGGTGATGGCGTGGTTCGCGCGACCTGAGCCGCATGTGGTGCATCGCACGGCGATTCTGGCCGGCCTTTGGAAAGTGGAGGCGGCCCGCGACAAGCTGGTGGCGCTGCTGACGGACGCGAAAACGATCCCGCCAATCCGTGACGGGGCGATGCGCGGCCTGACGGCGCTGGGCGGGACGAAGACGCGCGATTTGTTCGACAAGCTGTTCGCCGAGTCGGCTGATCCGGGGCTGAAAGCGCTTATGATTGACGGCTTGACCTCGGTGGGGCCGCAGATCGCGGCGAAGCGGGCGGTGGAGTTTCTTGAGAAGGCCGATGTGGAGGGCGCGAAGCCGGTTTTGACCGCGTTTTTGAAGAACAAGCAGCTTCCGGGCGTGCTGGCGAAGGAACTGGCGGGCAAGACGATTCCTGACCTCGTGGCGGTCGAAGGCATCCGCATGGTGAGCAGCCGGGGCATTCAGGGGCCGCTGGCTGAGGCGTTGAAAACAGCCGGTCATGTGAAGCAGATGGACAAGCCGCTGACGGGGCCGGAGATGGCCGCCTTGGTCGAAAAAGTGAAGACCAGCGGTGATCCGGCGCGCGGGGAGGCGGTTTATCGCCGTCAGCAGCTTCTTTGCACAACGTGTCACGCGATTGGCGAGAGCGGCGGCGTGCTGGGGCCGAACCTGGTCAGCATCGGGGCCAGTGCGCCGGTGGATTACCTCATCGAGAGCCTGCTGGAGCCGAGCAAGAAGATCAAGGAGGGCTACCACATGATCATCGTGAGCAAAAAGGACGGTGGAGTGGTCTCCGGCGGCCTAGTGAACGATGGGGCGGAAGAGTTGACGATTCGTGACCCCGCCAATCAGATCGTGAAGGTGGCCAAATCGGCGGTGGCGAGCCGCCAGATGAGTCCGGTGAGCATGATGCCACCTGGATTGACCGCGAGTTTGCGGGAGGACGAATTTGTCGATCTCGTGCGGTTTTTGAGCGAACTGGGCCGGGAAGGGGCCTACAAAACGCAGCCGAACCGTTATGTGCGGACATGGAAGGTCATGGGCAAGATGGAGCAAAAGGATGTCGATCATGTGCGGCATGTGGGCAGCTTTGCCCTGAACGACGAAAAGTATGCCTACCCCTGGCAGATAGCGATCAGTCGGGTGAACGGCGATTTGCCGTTGGCAGAACTGCCGCCGGCGCAGCGGATGTATCCGTGGTTTCCGAAGATTTTGCAGTTTGGTTTGAAGCTCGATAGCGCTGGAAAAGTAAAACTGGGGTTTAGTGCGCTGAAGGGGATCGTTGTGGCTGTTGATCAGTCTGAATTGAAGGAGATTAAGCCTGAGCTGGAGTTGAATTTGGCCGCTGGCACGCATCGAATCAGTGTGCTGGTGACACGTGATGCAGGCGAATTGTCAACATTCCGCGTGGAAATCCTAGATGGTGCTGCTGTGGCGGTGCCGTGAGGCTTTGCAAAGTTGGAATTTCGTATGGCCGATGTATTTGCATTGACTCACTAGCGGCGTCTTCGCTATTCTGTGAACATTAAGCGCGGAGCCATGTCTCAGCCCACCATGCTTATTCAGGCCAAAACAATCCTTTGTTCACACATGAGAAAACATCCCAGCCATATGATGGAAACGACAGCGCAGTCGCTTCTTCCATCTGCGCCATGCTCATGTGCTCCCGGATGGCACAGTTCACCGGTTTCAGGGTTTGTGATCGATAGTCAGGCTGCTGATTGAGTTAAGCGAAGACCATTTGTCCACTCCTCCCGCCATCATACAAGACACTCTTTTGATGAAACAAATACGCAAAAACCGCATCCTGCTAGGCTGGTTCATGACTTTGCTTGTGGCCATCCTTCAGATCGCCACGCCTTTGCGTGGAGCCACGTTTTACTGGGGGGAGCCAGGCAATGTCGGTAATCCCGCATATGACGGTGATTGGGACACCATTGGTAGCACCTGGTACCCTAATGCGAATGTCAATTCGGGAGCGGGTACCTGGACCAATGGGAGCGATGTTGCCGCGTTTGGTAGCTTGGGTCTGGGCGGGCCCAGCTTGGTGACTCTCACTGAAAACATCACCGCAGGAGGGCTGAGGTTTGAAGCCACGGGGGTCAACATTGAGTCGCAAGACTCTTCCACTAAGCTCACCCTCGCTGGTGGCAGTACACCAGTGATCACGCTGGCAGGTGACTCCAGCGTCGATGATGTGACGGCGCATCTCAAGGCGCGGCTCGAAGGCAATCAGGGACTGGTCGTCCAGTTCGAGGAAACCGGTACGCCGGGGAATTACGGCGGCAGGCTTGTGCTGGGGGAATTGGACTCGAACAGCAGTTACCAAGCCAATAACCTGACGGGCGGCATCACCATCAAGGATCAGACCACGATCCAGGCGATGATCGCGACAGGTAATCCGAATCCTTTGGGCAACAACCAGATCACATTGGAAAGCGGTTCGACACTGGAATTGCAGGGCAGCGGTAACGCTACTTCCGGCTTCTCCGGGCGTGTGTTTGCAACCAACGGGACTGGAGACTCCGGCAGGGTGGACTTCACCCAGAACGCGACGGGGTACACCCAACCACTTCCATATCCAGTGACGGTGAACAATTCGCTGCCGATTGATCCGACGCATAGCATCCCGGTGCTCGATGGCGGGCAGGACACTTCCATCAACTATCTAAACGCCGCGAACAACAACGCGGTGGTTCGCGCGACGAACTACGGTGTCCAGTGGCTCGGCCAAGTTAACATTAACATTGCCGGGGATTACAGCTTCTTTTCCAGCACGGATGATGGATCGAGGATATTTATCGACGGGGTGCTTGTGCTGAACAAGGATGGGAGCACGGGGGATTTGGCGAGCGCGTCGATCGGTCTTGCTGCGGGCCGTCATGACATCCGCATCGACTATGTACAGGGTAGCGGCGGTGCATCTGCGAACATCGGTTACTCCGGGCCAGACACTTATGGCACGATCGATTTCGTCAACTACTACAACCTCCGCCAAGTGATCGGTGCTGTGTTTCAGGCGGAAACCAACACGGCTGCGCTGGGGAGCAACGCAATCAACCTCGGCAATGACATCCATCTGACGGGAGACGCGAGCATCAACTTGATCGGCCAGGAGTTCACCTCGGCCAAACTGGGGGCATTGATGCTGGACACCGGCAAGACTCTGACGGTGAAGGCAACGGATCAGCCTGGATTCTTCGGCGTGGAAGTGACGGACAATGCCGACGGATTCGGCCAAACGCTACGCTTTGGCGGCACGACGGGGACGCCGACTTTGTTGGGAGACACCGTAGGGGGCAGCGGAACGGTAAACCTTTCCTCGAATATGAACCTCGCTTTCGACGGAGTGGTTTCAGACGGCGCGCGCGCGATGACCCTTGTGAAGTCCGGGGTGGGGCGCTTGTACTTCACTGGTACTACCGATGCTAACACGATGCAGAGTGGCACCACCATCGAGATGCAGGGTGGAAATCTTGTGCTCGTGGGCAGTTCGGCTGCCGGTGCCCACAATCCGATAGGCTCTGCGGGTGTGGTGCTTAATGGCGGCGGACTTATTCTCGACTCCAAGGGAGTTACCTCCACGGGCGCCGGCCCCTCTTTCGCTAACAATGTCACCCTGCAACAGGACGCGAAAATTCAGAGCGTGGTGACTGCGGGTACGGCCACTTTGGGGGCGACTGGTAAAACGCTTGCCATCGGCTCCGGACTGAAATTGACCTTGGATGCCGTGTCGGCTGGGAGGTCCGCCAGCGATCAGCAGACCGTCCTTTCAGTCGCGTCAGCGATCACGGGGGATAACTCGACGCAGATGCTAGTGCGCTCCACTCTGATGAATGCGGGTAGCATGCTGGGAGTGGTGGCGGCCAGTCAGAACGGTTCTATTCCTGGGGCGTCCATCACCAATGGCAGCGCCACAGTGACCGTGAGCGACACCACTGGGATGACGGTGGGGGTGGTGGTCAGCGGTAGCGGTATTCCATTGGGAACCACCATCGTTTCCATCGACACTCCCACGCAGTTTACCATGTCCAATGCGGCGACGGCGACCGCCACGCAGCCCTTAGCGCTGGCGTTGCCTGTTCCTTTCGTTGGTTTCAATACTTCCGCACGCGGCATTGTAGCGCTCAAGGGAGACAATTCAGGCTTCACCGGTAGTGTGGATGTGGCGGACGGGGCCACACTGAGGGTGGAAGGCCCGCTGGCTTTGAATGGCAACAATGTAAATGTGGGACGCGGGGGCGGCTTGTCGCTGAGTACGGACGGGGACGGCACCGGGGGAGCAGAGATTTTCGATTACAACCTCCATGTGACCATGCAGGGAAATGGCACGCTGACCACGGGTCGGCTCGGGACGGACTACGCGCCGTATTTTACCACTGCCTCGAACAAGATTTCCAAGATCGGGACTCTCAGCGCGGACAAGGGAACTCTGACTGTGGCCAACAACAATGGCTATGGACTTCAAGTCACCGGGACCACCACTTTGACCGGCGCTCCCACCATTGTCGTTAACAACGTCACGACCTCGAATGTTACCCCCGGACTGACATTGAACGGCCAGTTGACCGGCGCTTACACCTTCCAAAAATCTGGCAACGGTACCCTCGTGCTGGCAAATGCGGGCAACAATTTTGGGGGGGGCTTTAGCCTCACAGCTTCAGGCTCGCCCGGTACGAATTCCCTGACCACGGCCAGCACGGACGCGCTGGTGGTCGGGCAGCCTGTCAGCGGCACGGGAATTCCTGCGAACTCGGTGATCACCACGATCATTGACGGGACGACATTTGCGATCAGTCAGAATCTGACATCCGCCCCTAGCACGGTGAGTGTGACGCCGAGCATCGAGGTATCTCAGGGCGTCCTAGCTGTGGCTAGTGACGGAGCGCTTGGGAATTCCGCTAACCAGGTCAGGCTAAACATCTCAGCCACCTCCAACGCCGGTTTGCGCGCCATCGGGAACGTCACCACCAGCCGTACGATCATCCTGAACGCGATCAACAACGCAGTGGATGTGACGGATGGGAACACGCTCACCATGAATTCAGCGTTTTCGATTCCGGTTAGCACGAACAATCTGCAGAAGAACGATCTGGGAACGTTAGTGCTCACCCAGTCTCAAGGAAGCTGGAACGGCAACCTGACCGTGGGGCAGGGCGTGGTGCGTGTCACAAACGCAGCGGCCTTCGGTGCAACTGGAAGCTTCAATGCAGGGACCAATGTGACCAGTGGTGGTACACTCATCGCGAACGTGGCAGCGGCGTTGGAGATTTCGGGAGGCATCAATGTGGCGGAGCAGTTGGTGTTCAGTCCGGGTAACAATATCACCTCGAACGGTACCAACGGAGGGGGGGCTCTGCGTAGTGTCTCCGGGGCGAATACTTGGTCAGGTCCGATCACCTTCTCCGGTTTCAGCGGCACGGACAACCAGATGCGTGCGGCCACGATCGGCGTGGACTCAGGGTCCACGCTCAATATCTCTGGGGTGATCACAGGACGTGTGGGCACTGGCGGCACCGGGCGTGGCTCATGGATCGGACTCACGGGCAGCGGCACGGGCACGATCAGCACGGCCATGCAATATAACGGCAACCTAGCCAATGGCATCTTCGGCCTCGATAAAGTGGGGACGGGTACCTGGAAGCTGACGGCGGCGAACGTGTTCCCAGGACAGAGTGTGTTTGTGAACCAGGGTGTGCTGAGTCTGGAGGGGGCCGGTACTCTGGGGGTTCCCGGATCAGGTGGTGGCAGCGGCACGGTGTTTGTTACTCAGGGCGGCACGTTGTCCCTCGACAACACAGCTTCGAACACAGCGAACCGCCTGAGCAACCGCGTACTCAATCTCTATGGAGCCACCTTGAATTACACTGGAAGCTCCAGCGGTGCCTCCACCGAGACCACCACCGGGGCGCTGACTCTCACTGCGGGTCAGAGTGTCATCACGCTGACGGCAGGCACTGGGCAAGAGGCGAATTTCACCACAGGTGCCGTGTCACGCGCAGCCGGCAGCACGGTGTTGTTCAGAGGTAGCAACCTTGGGAATGCGGCGGGGGCTAACACTGCCACAATCCAGGCCACGGGCGCTGGCTATGTGTTCACTGGTCAGAACGGTGCCATTGGGACGGCCAACAAGGGGATCCTTCCATACGCTATCATAGACTCCTCGGTAAGCGGACTGGGGGATGGCTTTGCCACGGCAGACACGGTCAATGGTCTGCTGCGTCCGCTCAGCGGCTCGGAGTATGTGACAACGCTGACAAACAACTTGGGTGGAACCGCCACTCCTTTGAACATCTCGCTGACGGCGTCCGCGAATACCAATGCCTCGCTCAGTGGAAGCACCATGACGGTGAACTCGCTGACCTTGAACTCCGGTGGTGGTGTTTCGATTGGTGCCGGACGCACCATGATTCTAGACAGTGGCGGCCTGCTGGCCTTTACGGGAAACACTGGCATTAGCGGCGGACGCCTTTCGACGACATCCAATCGTGAGATGATTGTTTTCGCGTTGGGGGATATGAACATTTCCAGCGCGGTGACCACTTTCTCGGGTGGGCTGACCAAAGCAGGGGCCGGAATACTAACGCTGGCCGCTCAGAGCTTCTACAACGGCATCACCCGAGTCAATGAAGGCACGCTCAAGCTCGCTGGAGGCACCAACACGATCTTCTACAACAATGATTTTGTGCTAGAGGGAGGGAAGCTGGACTTGAACGGATCGGTGCAGACGCTGAACCGTCTGCGTACGGACACAGCCACCGCTCAGTTCGCCAACTATATTCCTGATGCGGGCGGAGTTGTTATCAATACTGCCGGGGGTATGGCCACCCTCGGCCTTGTGACCGCATCGGTGAATTTTTCTGGCTCCATCGGGAATTCTAATGTGTCCGAAAGCGACATCTCCGTGGTGCGCTCGACCTCGGCCGGAGGGTTCACGGACTGGAACTTGTATTCTGCCAACAAGTACAATGGCAGCACGCTGCTGAATGGCGGGCGCACACAGTTGCTCGGCGCGGGCACCTTGGAAAACACCAGTTCCATCGAGATCAGCCAAGCCACTCTTCTGCTCAGCAACAACAACGGCACCAGCATCCTCGACCAGAACCTCAATAACCGGATCAACGACAGTGCGCCGGTACTGATGCGCGGCAGTATGCTGCAGTACCGTGCGCGTTTCGGCACGGAGGGGTATGAAAACTTCGGCGCTCTTACACTGGCTGAAGGAAACAGCATCCTCGACGTGGCCGAGCCCGGCACCGGCATCAACAGCTCCACAGTGACCTTCGCGAGCCTCGCTCGGCAGGCAAACTCCCACGCTACCTTGAGATTCCTCAATGTGGATGGGGCGCTCGACAACAGCCGCGCTCGTGTGTTCTTCACCGCTGCTCCGCCGCTGACAAACAACATCATAGGTGGATGGGCGGTTTTCGAGCGTGAATTTGCCAGCTATGCGGCTGGTACAGGAGTCGGGGCGCTGAACGGTGTGGGTTACGCCGGATACTCGCCCAATGACATCAATTCCGCGGGACCCAACGAAAACGTCCGTATGACCTATCCGGTCGTGACGTCCACGGGTACCATTGGCAGCACTCATTTGACGATAGCGAGCACCGCCGGTCTTCATGTGGGGGATGCGGTGATGGGGAATGGCATTCCCGCAGGTGCGCAGGTGGCTTCGATCATTGATGGAAACGAATTCACCATCACGCAGCCAATGGGCGCGGCCAATCCGTCTCTGACCATCCCGCAGACGGTCAGCCTGACAGCGGACCGCAATGTGAACAGCCTAGCGATGGTGGTGTCGGGGAACAGTACGCTGAACCTGGGAGGTCATCAGTTGAACCTCACGAGCGGCGGCCTGATCGCATCCCAGGGCTTTGACCTCAGCTCCGCCACAGCTCAAGTGGTCAGCAGTTCGACCAGCAGCCCCACGGTGATCTTGGGTGCGGTTCCTTCCACTCTCGTGGTGGGATCGTCCTTGTTGGGGTCGATCGTTACGGCAATTAACGGGACGACTGTCACGCTGGCAGGCAATGCCAACGCCAATATCTCCGCGCCTTCCAACCAGGGACTCTTCAGCGCGCTTTACATGCCGATCCGGATATCCAACGGCACACTTACGGCGGGAGGGACACCTGACACGGTGGGGGATGACCTCTATCTGCATGCTCTAGGATATGTGAATGGCGTTGGCAATGTGTACAATCGTGACGTGCTCGTGGACGCCAACATCGTCAACAATGGCTCTGACGCATTGACTTTGGTGATCAACGGGGCGGAAGGCCGCGGTTCACCCGCCTTTGGCACCAATGAGGTGATTCTGACCGGCAATAACACGTACACCGGCGGCACTTTTGTGAACGCGGGCTATGTGGTGCTCAACTCTGCGGCGGGCCTGGCAATGGGTACGGGCGATCTGACTATCACCGGCGGTGCCAGCACCAATGGCACGACCTATCAGGAGCGCTCGTCCACTGTGCTCTTTAGGAGATCAGATCAGATTAATAGCACCGCCACGGTGCATCTGCTCGGTGGCTCCACGCTCGATTTGAACGGCCTGAACCAGACTTTGGCAGCCCTGGACATCCAAAATACCGGCGGCAACTCACCCACCCTCAATGTTGGTTCTGGAATACTGACGTTGAATGGCGGCATCACCGCCACTTCGGATAATCTTGGCAGTACGGCCACCATCAGCACAGGGACACTGACCTCCAATGTGGTGGTCGGGAGCTCGGTGGTGTTGGTGGGCTCCACAGCCGGATTGGCCGTTGGGCAAGCGGTGTCCGGGAGCGGTATTCCTGCCGGCACGACGATCTCCGCCATCCTGGATAGCAGACATCTGGCCCTGTCCGCCGCAGTCACAGGATCAGGAACGATTTTGACCACCAATCGAGAGGATGTCAGTTCATCCACGGTGAATGGAAGTGCGACTGTTACCGTGGGTTCTACCGCTCGGTTGAGCGTGGGCGCGGCGGTCAGTGGTGCGGGCATTCCTGACGGGGCCACTGTTGCGAGCATTGTGGATGACACTCATTTCACCCTATCGAGCAACGCCACGGCCACAGCCTCCGTCACGCTGACCTATTCCATTCCCAGCAGCTTCTCTTCGCTGACCTATGCGGGAGCTGGCAAAATCAACCTCAGCTCAGGTGCGCATATCTTCAATGTGGATGAGGTGAAGGCCAACGGTGTGAGCCTCGCCCCCTTGCTTCCCACCTTGAATATTAGTGGTTACATGACCGGGACGGGAGCCTCGATCAACAAGTCTGGCGACGGCATTCTACAACTGGGTGGTCTCAATGATTTCACCGGCGGGGTCAATCTTCAGTCCGGGGGCATCCTGGTCGCTGCGAACAGTGTGTTCAACAGCGGTTCTCCCGGAGTTGTCACCGCTGGCCCGCTTGGCACCGGAGTGTTGAATTTGTCTGCTGGCACCACGCTGCTTAACAGCGCCAACCAGACGGTGGGTAACAACGTGGTCGCTGCCGGTAACTTCAGCTTCGACAGCACTCTGGTGAGCGGTGGCACACTCACCACTCTCACACTGAGTGGGCAGGTGACGCTGCCATCCGCAGTCACCATCGGTGTGATCAATCCGGGGATGACCGCCGCTTTGGGAACGGTTACACGCCAGGGCGGGCCGGGTGCCATCACCATCACCAAAACGGGACTGGGAACGCTGGCGTTGGGGAATCTTCTCCCTGGCAACACCGTCACCCTGAATCTGAATGATGGGAATCTGTCCCTGCTGCATGACGGGGATGGCACCGGCTCGCGCCAAGTCATCAACACCGGGATCACCCTGGTGCCGACAGGGGCGGTGAACCTGACACTCGGGAGGCTCGGCTCCACTTATGCCCCGCTGTTTGCGACGGCGTCGAACAAGACGCTCCAGATGGCGGCGTTCGCACTTGGTGGCCCCCTGATGATCACCAACAACAATGGTCATGGCTTGCAACTGACGGGCGGCGCGACTCTGGGTTCCAACCAGATCATCAGCGTCTCGACGGCCAGCGCGTCCAATCAGATCTCCGGCCTAGCATTCACAGGTGCCGTTGGCGGCTCATCAGGCATCGTCAAGATCGGGAACGGCACACTCTCCCTCGGTGGTAGCAACAGTTTCGCTGGAAACGTGGACATCCAGGGCGGGGTGGTCGAAGTGAGCAGCGATGCCGCGCTGGGCAATGCCTCCAATCAAGTTTGGCTGAATGTCAATGCAGCCACCGGTGTCGGCTTGAGGGCGGACGGTACCTTTGCGACATCCCGAACCATCAAATTGAACAAGGCGAGCAACGCGATCGAAGTCACCGCAGGCAACACACTCACCCTGAACAGCACCTTCGCCCTTGGGAGCGTGACCGACGCATTGCGTAAAAATGACAACGGCACCTTGGTGATGAATGCCAGCAACTCTACTTGGAACGGCGCACTCACGATCGGGGCTGGTGTTGTCAGGGTGTCCAATGCTACAGCCTTGGGCCTGACTGGAGGCAACACGGTCGTCACTGGCACTGGTGCCGCTCTTCAGCTCAACGGGGTATCGGTTGCTGAACCTTTGAGTTTAAGCGGTTCGGGCATCAACAATGCCGGTGCCTTGCAGGCGCTGACGGGAACGACGAATACGGCCAGCGGAGCTATCACGCTGACTGGCACCACGGTCATTGGCGCG
Organism: uncultured Prosthecobacter sp.; assembly: GCA_964421275.1. Lineage (GTDB taxonomy): Bacteria > Verrucomicrobiota > Verrucomicrobiia > Verrucomicrobiales > Verrucomicrobiaceae > Prosthecobacter. The sequence goes on along the minus strand of CAYQWE010000005.1, from coordinate 141,743 downwards.
GATGCCAGTGCTACTTTGAATCTGACCGGAGCCATTTCAGGATCACAAGCGCTGATATTTGCCGGCGCGGGCACCATCAACAAGACTGGGGCCGATATCGGCGCTGTCAGTTCCGTGACAAAAATGGGATCAGGTATCACGACTCTGAGTGTGACCAGTGGATCATTCGTCGGGTCGCTGGTGGTAAATGAAGGGACCTTCAGCATGGCATCTGGTGTGTCCATTGGCGGCACCGGTACCATCACGATACAAGGTCCTTCCGGCATTTTGGATCTCCAGGGAGGGCTGGCCCACATGTCCGGTGCACGCGCCCTCACACTGAATGGCGGCACGGTGAACATCTCCGGAGGGGCCGGAAGCACCCAGACGCTGGGAGTGCTGACTTCGAACCGCAGCGCGACGAATGTCATCAACTTCAATCCAGGAGGAGGCAGCAACGTCCTGACCTTTTCCAGTCTGGTGATCAATGGTGACTCCACCATCAACTTTACCGGTACGCTCAACTCCTCTCAGCGGATCGCCTTTTCCACCACGCCGGTCTTGACCAACAGCATCATCCAAAGGGCGTTGGTCAATGGTTCCGATTTCGCCACTTACAACGGGGCTGGAGCCAGCGGCAACATCCAGGCGTTCAGCGCTTACAATCTCTCCAACAATATCGACAGCGTGGGTTCCACGACCAACGTCACGATGTCGGTCAACGCCACGCCCACTTTCCTGGGGACGGCCAACCGCACGCTGAACGCTCTCAAGATCAATGGTAATGGCATCAATGTGGGGCAGGGCATCTCCGTTCAGGGGGCCACCTTGTCGCTGACGGCGGGTGCTCTTCTGAGCGTGGGGGGCGATAACATCATCAGCGTACCGCGTCTCCAGTTCAACGCCCAAGGTTTTGTCTCCGTTGAGTCCGGGCACACCCTTACCGTTACCGGCATCCTCAACGGCACCAGTGGTTTTGTCAAAAACCTGCCAGGCACGTTGATTCTGAACACGCCGAACAATATGGCGGGGGTTGCAAACATCAGCGCCCAGACTTTGACGGGCACTTTCGCGATCGATGCGGGGACAGTCAAACTTGGCGGGGGCAACAACACCCTGACCCCCAATCAGTTCCTGATCATCGCTCCTGGAGCCACGCTTGATTTGAATGGCACGTCACAGCTTGCCTTCGGGACGCGCGGAGACGGGGCGGCTCTCCAAGGTAATGCTGGCACCATCACCAACAGTAATGTCTCGGCTGCGGCCATCATTTTTGGTGCCGACAGTGGTGGCTTCAATTGGGGAGGTATCCTCAAGGAGGAGTCCGGCGCGGGGAATTTGAATTTCTTCAAGAGCAGCAGCCAGACTTACAATCTGCTCAACGCGAACACTTATCATGGAGCCACGGTTTTCGCCGGCGGCACAAACGGTCTGACCGATGGCGGCAGATTGGTCAACACCTCCTCGATCACCATCAATTACGCGGCATTGAGGCTGGATGATAACGTCAACTTTGCTACTGCCAATCGGGTGAATCTCAGTGCGCCGATCTCCATGCGCGGCGGCAGTTTGGTCTATGTCGGGCGTGCGCAGACCGAGACATCGCAGGCGGTGGGCAATGTGACGCTGCTGGAAGGATTCAACATGATCCAGGCCGCCAATGGCGGCACAGGCATCAATTCGGCGACGCTCACGCTCGGTTCGCTGTCTAGGGCCGGAGGTTCCACAGCCACGCTGCGCTTCCCGGACAACGGGCTGGGTCTGATCGGCAACTTTGGGCGCATAATGATCAACACTCTCAATGGAGTGAACACATTAACGAATGTGGTCGGGGCGGGATTGACCAACAATCTAATCGGCCCTTGGGCCGTGGTGGATCGTGAATTCGCCAGTTACATTCCTGATTTGGGTGTCGGTCGTCTCGGCCAAACGGGCTTTGCCGGATATTCTGTCAATGCGCTCACGGGCACGCCCCTCGCGACAGACAACGTGCGCGCCACTGCCAGCGTGGGTCCCTTGGTGACGGACACCACGGTTAATACGTTCTCGATGCTCAATCCCACTGCGGCAGCCACCACTGTGGACCTCGGTGGGCACAAACTGACCTTGCAGGGCGGGGGTCTGTTGCTGGCCATCGGCAATGACAACGTCAACATCTCCATCAACAACGGGACGATCACAGGCGGAACATTGAACACCTCCAGCGATCTCTACATTCATACCCTGCCTTACAGCTTCAACCAACGCACCTTCACCATGAATGCGGTGATCGCGGACAATGGCACCGGAGCCGTGCGCCTGATCGTGTCTTCGGGTGACAGTTCGGGCAATTTGACGCTCAATGCCATCAACACCTATTCAGGCGGCACGGTGGTCAATGCCGGAACCTTAGTGGTCGGTAGCACTGGGAAGCTCCCTGGAGGCGGGATCACGATCAATGGTGGTTACAACGCCGGCAGCGCAGTTCTCGCACAACAGGCTGGTGGGGTGATCGACTCCAGCAACACGGTAACCATCAACGGCATGGGGCTTTTGGTGCTGGCTGGTGCGCAGACTTTGAATGGTCTCGTATTCAATGGTTCCGGCGGCGGCAGCACACCGCCCACGGTCAATTCAGGCGAGGGGCTGCTGACTATCGGGGCAGGGGGCATCATTTCCAATCCATTCAACCCAGCGTCCACGCCATTGGTGACAGGGCGTGTTGATCTCGGTTCCTCGCCTTCGACGGTGACCGTCAACACCTATGATTTCGGCACCTTCACTGATTTCGCGCCCACGACCCCTGGCCTCGTACTGGGCGGCCTAGTGGGATCATCCGGCGGGTTCACTAAAAACGGGGGTGGTGTGTTGCAAATCAATCAATCCACCTTCACCGGCCCGGTCAATGTGACTGCTGGTAACATCCAGTCAGGCGCGTTCAACAGCGGTTCGCGTTTCTCTTCGCTGACTCTTGGTTCGGGCACCTCGCTGAACCTCAACGGGAATACCACCGCCTGGGGTTCGTTGTCCGGCAGCGGATCGATTTTCAACAGCGTGGCCAACACCCCGACGCTGACGGTCGGTTACAACAACGCCGACAGCACCTTCTCAGGCCAGATCAATCGCTTCAATGACGGTGTGCCCAATTCGGTATTCCTCACCAAGGCAGGAACGGGAATCATGACCATCACCGGGACACAGAACGCATTGAGTGGCTCCTCGGGCACGCTGACAGTTTCAAATGGCGTTTTGAAGTACTCGGCGGGCGGCAAATCCCTGTTGCCTACCCATACGGTGCAGGAGGGAGGCTCCATTGTGCTCGACAATGCCGTTACCGCTACGTCCAACCGCCTTGCATCCGCGTTGACGGGGCTACCAAACTCCACACTCAACATCAGTGGTGGATCGGTTTCCATTCTGCCCAACAGCAGCATCAACGTGACGGAAACCATCACGACGCTGACGGTCGCAAGCGGAGCCGGTGAGTTGCACATGGATGCTGCGGCGGGGAGCGGCCTGACTCTGAACGTGACGAATCTGAGTTTCCCACAGTCTGGAGGGACGCTTTGGATCTACGGCGACTTCAACGCCCCAGGAACCAATACAGTGAATGGTTTTTCACACATCACAGCGACGAATTTCAACACGGTGAGCTTCCAGGGCGGCGGGGCGAACGGAACGAAGACGATGACGATTCGTCCGGACATCATCGGTTCGGCGGTGGATGGCAGCGGCATCTCGTTCATCACGAAGGATTCTGTGACTCAATTGCTGCGCCCGCTCGCCTCTAACGAGCTGCAATCGACGCTGATCAATGCCTCCACCACCAACATATCCCTCACCAGCAACTCGCTGCTGACCACGAGCTGGAGTGCCAACAGCCTCATGCTGAACAGCGGTGGGGGTATTTCCAATGGCAACCTAGCCTCCTACGGCAAATTCAATTCCTCTGGCACTGTGTTGACGGAGTTCGTCCGGACGGGCGGTGTGATCGCCTTCAGCGGAAATGCCGGGTTGAACATGGCTGCGCTCAACAGCTTCAGTGGTTATTTCGTGTTCCACACCATCGGAGCGGGTACGGTGCTGGACATCAACGGGCATGTCGGCAACAACAACGGCGGAGGCCTATGGAAATCGGGCTTGGGCACGCTGAACCTCAATGCACGCTCGTTTTACACCGGGACTACCACTGTCAACGAAGGTCTGCTGGTCTTGAATGGCGGTGACAACACCGTCGTGGTCACACCGACAAGCAATGTGGTTTCAGCCCAGCAACTGGTGGTCAACGGCGGCACTCTCGATCTCAATGGCAACAACCAGATCTTCGGCACCCTCAGTACGGTCAATCCGCTTCCGGTGGGGGGAGTGGTGACCAACTCCTCGGCTACGGCTGTCACGCTGCGCACTCTGAACACAGGCTCCGCGACATTTGGCGGCCAGCTCACGGGGAACCTCGGTTTTGACAAGTCTGGCAACACCGTGTTGACCATGTCCAACGCGAACTCCTACACGGGGGATACCTTCATTCGTGGAAACACCCTCGTGTTGAACGGCGAGGGCACGCTCGGTGGCACCTCCTCAGTGCATGCCAACTACTCGACCCTCGACTGGGATAACACGGGGCTGAATCCGCTCGGAGCTGACAACCCGGTGCGTGTGGCGGCCAGCGTTCCTCTTTACCTGCAAGGCGGCACGCTCATCGTGCGCGGTGGGGGTTCGTTTGACACGACCGCTGCCTTTAACTCGGTTACCATCGGCAGCGGTGCCAGCACGATCAACCTTCTACCCGCCGTCAACGCCGGCAGCTCGGTGCTGTTGCACCTCGGTGACATCCAGCGTGATCCCGCCAATCACGGCACGCTGAACTTTACGACCAATGTCGGCATGGGCGGCACTGGCAACAACAACAACGCTAGGGCGTTGATTTCCACCATCAATGGAGCCGGTTTCTCCCAGTCGCAGTTGACCAACAATCTGATCGGCGGCTGGGCGGTGGTGAATGGAGACAGCTTCGCTACCTACTTGGATGGAGTGGGTGTCGGCGCGTTGGGAACTACGGTGGGTGGCAACATCTTTGCGGGCGGCAATGTTTTCGCTGCCTATAACGGCACGGATCTGTCATCAGCCTCGACCCAAGCATCCTGGAACATCAACGACAGTTCCAATCGCACCCTGACCGTGTCCAAGACAGTGAACTCTCTCAGGAGCACAGCTGGCACCGTCACATTGGGCAATGGCTCGACGGCTGTTACCCTGACACTCGGTGTCGGCTTGCTTGCAACCAACTCGCTCGGCTCCATGAGCATCAATTCCGGAAATGTGGCTTCTGCGATCACTGGTGCAGGCCCGGACCTGTTTGTTTTCATCAATGGAGGGACCACCACGTTTGGCACCAAGCTCACCGGAGCCATCAATCTGGTGAAGAGCGGCGGTGGCGCACTGACGCTCAGCCCTGGTGCAGGCGTGTCCAATGATTACACGGGAGGTACCTTTGTGAATCAAGGCACGCTGAACCTCAACGGGGCGGCGGGATCCGTGGTCATTCCTGGCAATCTGGTCATCAACAATGCCACGGTAACTCTTGCCAATGCAAACACGGGCCAGATCCCAGTTTCCAGCTATGTGGCGCTCAATGGCGGAGCCACGCTGAATCTTTTCAACTACACAGGCACCACCACAACCACGCTGGCGGGTCTCACGTTCCAAAATGATGGTGGCACCGCGCAGCCAGCGTTCAGATTCAACTCCCCTTCCGCATTGAGTACCTTAGTGCTGACGGCAGCGGACGCCATCACGGTGGTCAATGATAATCTGGGCACTACCCCGATTATTGCCGCTGCCGCGACTTCGACGAACTCTGCGGTGCAGTTCTCCAATGCCGCGCCCGTCATCAATGTCTCGGGGTCTTCGCCGACGGGGTTCATCATCCAAGCTCCGATCACCAGCGCAGGCGGGGCCATCATCAAAGCGGGAACGGGTTCATTGATCCTCACGGGCCGCAACACCTTCAATAACGGCTTCAATCTGACAGAGGGTGCCATCATCGCCGGGGTGGGCAGCACCGCAGTGACCGCTGGCACCTTGAATGTAGCGAACAGCTCCCTCGGGCTCGGTGCGCTGACGGTGGGAGATGGCACCACACTGATGGCCTCCGGCGCGACGGTCATCAGCACCGCGACCACGACTGGTACGTCGACGATCACGCTGACTGGCACCAATGGACGCTTCCTGACGGTGGGACAGCCCATCATCGGCGGTACGAACCTTCCGGGAACATCCGGGAGCAACTACACTTACGTCGCATCTGGAATCTCGGACACGGGCTACACTCTCTCCGCCAATGTCGCGGCCACAGGCACCAACAATTGGAGCTACACCATGTGGCTGGCGAACAACATCAATGTGAATGGCGATTTCACATTTGGGGGTACCAACAGCTCTCACAACTTGTTCCTCACCGGGGCGGTGAATTTGGGCAGTGGAAGCATGCGGAACATCACAGTGGATAGTCCTTATGTGACGGATTACTTCGCTGGCGTTATCAGCGGCACCGGCGCGGGTCTGGCGAAGTCAGGCATGGGCGTCCTACAGATCTCTAACAGCGGAAACAACTACGCCGGAGCGACCACGGTGTACAATGGCGTTCTGCGCTTGGGCGGCAACGAGGTCATCCCCAATGGCTCGGCGCTGACGGTGGCGCAGGGTGGGGTGCTGGACATGGCCGGTCGCAGCGAGACGGTGGCCTCGCTCACCGGCGGTGGATTGATCACCAACTCGATCACGACATTGACTTCCACGCTGACGGTAGGGGATGGCAATGACACGGAGTTTTCCGGAAGCATCACGGCCGCGTCGCTCTCGCGCCTGGGGCTGGTCAAACAGGGGACAGGCACGCTGATACTGAGTGGTCTTAGCACCTATCAAGGCGTCACGACGATCAATGGCGGTAAGATCAGTATCAGTTCCCTGGGCAACGGCGGCAGTGCCAGCGGCATCGGTGCTGCTAGCAATTCCGCTAGCAACATCGTGATCAACGGCGGCACCTTGAAATATACGGGGGTGACATCCTCCACCAACCGTGCGCTGACCATCAGCACTAATGGGGCGACCATTGATGCTTCAGGATCGGGGGCGCTGACCTTTACGTCGGGGTCACTCGCGTATGGCACCGCTAATCAGACACGCAGCCTGACACTTACAGGTTCTTCTGCCGCTGGCGTGGTGAACAACTTCGGTAAGGTCTTGGCAAACAATGGCTCCGGCCTGACCTCGCTGACCAAGAGCGGCACCAACACCTGGGCGCTGACGGCCGTCAATACTTACACCGGGGCAACGAACGTCAACGGCGGCACCATGGTGTTGTCGTCGGGTTCTCTTGCCAACACGGCGGTCAGTGTTGCCAACGGTGCCACGCTTGTGGCACCTGCCACATCCTACACTATTGGATCTACCGGAGTCCCTACCGCAGGCGCGTCGCTGACACTTGCAGCCGGTTCAACGATCAACTTGTCCAACAATGCTATCGGCACTCTGAATGTGCAGCAAGGCTCCAGCGTGGTGACCGCTGGCCTCACCATTGGGGCTGTCACGGGCACGCCTGTGAGCATGTTCTTTGACATCAACCAAGGAGGGACATCGTTCATCGACAAAATTGCGGTGACTAAGGGTGTGGTGGTCAATGGTACCAGCCCCGGGAATGGCGGCGCGGAGATTACGATCAATCCCGTGAGCACAGCGACGAGTCTCACTGCGGGGGCACCTGGTTCCCCCACCTATTACACCTTGATTCAAGGCAGCAGCATCACGGCAAACGCCCAGAACCTCATGAGCCTGAGCAGCAACGGGATTATTGTCGGCACCAACGCGTATAAACTTACACTCTCATCAAACGCCACCAGCCTGCTGCTTGGAGTGGAGACCGCAGCGATCAATAACTGGTACTGGACGGGTTCCACCAACGGTATCTGGAATGTCGCCAACAACTGGCGCCCCAACGCAAACGGCACGGGGATAGGAGCTGTCCCTGATGTGGTGGACAATGTCTTCCTCACCGCTAACTCGGCCTCCAATCTTGCCACCACACTAGGGGCCAGTATTCAGATCGGTAGCTTGACCTTCACGGGCACGGGCACTGCTGGCACTGGTACCGTCAGCATCAGCGGTGCTCCTGGGGCGGACAAGCTCACCATCAACGCTGGTGGCATCACGGTGCAGAGCGGGTCGGGCGCGCACACTATCAATGCCAATGTCAATGTCAGGCTGGCTGCGAATCAGACGTGGACGATCGACAATGCGCCTTCGAACGGGCTGACCGTCGCGGCTTTGGTGAGTGACATCGGCGCTGGCATGTCCCTAACCAAGGCGGGCACCGGCACGCTAAAATTCACGAACACAGCCAACACCTATCGCGGGGCGACCACGATCACCGGCGGGGTGCTTGAGGCCAGCTCGCTGGCCGATGGCGGCGAGGACAGCAGCATCGGTGCCGCAACCAGTGATGCGTCCAATTTGGTGCTCAATGGAGGGACTTTGAGCTATGTGGGGGCCGTGGCGGCCAGCACAGACCGTCTTTTCTCCTTGGGGACGAATGGCGGTACGATTAACGCATCCGGCGGAGCGTTGACCTTCTCCGCGAGCGGATCTATGGGACTGGTGGGAGGCACGGCTCGCACCCTCGTGCTGACTGGTGCCAACTCAGGCAACAACATCATGAACATTGCCTTGGGTGAAGTGGACGGCTCCAATCAGACCTCGCTCACGAAGTCTGGTTCGAACACCTGGGTGCTGGCACCCGCCAACGGACGCGTCAACGTTTCCGGTGTCATCAATGGAACAACCACCGTGCAAGCGGATGCCTCTGGGCTGATCGTGAACCAGTTTGTGAGTGGGGAAGGCATCAAGCCCGGCTCATACATCGTGGCCGTGGCCCTCGACGGCCTGAGTTTCACTCTCAATCAGGCTTCCGATCCGATGGCACCTGCACAGAGCATTGCCCTCGACTTGCCGGGGAGTCCGCTTCTTGTCGGTGACACTACGGACGATCAGGGCAATCCAGATCCGCAGGGGCAATACACCGTGGCGTCGAACGATGGGACCACGGTCACCATCACCAAGCCAGCGGAGACCAGTCGTGCGATCGCTTTCGACGCGGCAGCAGGCAATGGTTACACCGGTGTGACCTCCATCACTGGAGGTGTTCTGAGCGTGGCGGACATCCAGAATGGGGGCATCGCCAGCGGCATCGGGGCATCAGGCAGCGCGGCGGCGAACTTAGTGCTGAATGGAGGCACATTGCGTTACACCGGCACGGGGGCTAGCACGGATCGGTTGTTCACGCTGGGGACAGGTGCTACGGCGGGTGTGCTGGACGCATCCGGTACCGGGGCGCTTATATTCTCCAACACGGGCAGCATGGCGTTCTCTGGTCCAGGTGTGCGCACCTTGACCCTTACCGGGACGAGTGATCCCTCCTTGGTCAACATTTTGTCCGCCTCCATCGGTGACAGTGGTGGAGCGACCTCCTTGACCAAGAAAGGTTCCAACACATGGAAACTCAGCGGTAACAACGGTTACTCAGGGGTGACCACCATTGCTGACGGGACATTGATCGCCTCTGACATCGTCGGTGCTGGTAGTAATCTGGGCAGCGCCGCGACCTCTGCGGTGGTGCTGGGGGATGCCACCCATCAGGGTACGCTGGCCTACGCGGGCGGCACGGACACGTACACGCGTGGTTTTACAGTCAGCGCGGGTGGCGGGCGCTTGAATGTGCTCACCGGCGGGCAGGCGTTGACTGTCGGCACAAATGGCGTGGCCGCAGGTGGTACCGTCACATTCGGTGGGGCGGGTGACACTTATGTCACCAGTGCCATCACGGGTGCTGGCGGCCTGGTGAAGGAAGATGCTGGTGCGCTCAGGCTGTCGAACAACTCGAATGCCTACTCCGGCACCACGGTGGTCAACGGCGGGAATCTTCAGGTGGGTCTGTCCGGCGCGGGCAAGACAGGCGCTGGAGCCACGGTGGTCAATTCAGGCGCTGCCTTGTCAGGTTCCGGCGTGGTGAATGGAACACCAGGCACGCTGGCGAATGGATTCGTGGATGGAACCAACCATGTATTGAACGCCGGAGCCACACTGCAACCGGGTGACACTCTTGGTTCCAGCATTGGAACACTGACCTTCAATGGCAACCTGACACTCAACGACAATTCGCTGGCCAGCTTCCAAGTGCATGGCTACACGAAGTTTGACACAGGGATCATCACGGCACTGAACTCGGCTGAGTATGACTCCATCGGCGGCTACAGGGACACTCAGGTCGCCCTGACGGGTGTGAGTTCATGGAATGGCACAGCGATCCCCGCAGGGGCGCACGACTCGATCGTGATCAATGGCAATCTGGTGCTCAATCACGCGCAGTTCACGATTGTGGACGGCGGCTTCGTCGCCACGGCGGCAAGCGGCCAAGTTTTTGACCTCGGAGACTGGGGGGAGCTTTCTGGTCTTTCCTCGTTCAACGCCGGCACCAATTACCGCAGCGGAGGAGCCGGTGGTGGTGATCTCCTCCTCCCGACCCTAGCTAACGGCCTGGTGTATGACGTGAGCCAGTTTGCCGCCTACGGCATCATCACGATCATCACACAGCCCACCTCGATCCCGATTCTGATGAACAGCTACCATCTGGCGGGCGGCGGCTCCTGGAACACCGCCACCAACTGGAGGCCAACTACCACTCCGAACTCCGTCGGCGGCATTGTGAACCTCACCTCAAACATCAGCTCCACGGCGTCCATCACCCTGGATGGCACCAAGAAGCTCGGCGTCATGATCGTGGGGGATCAGAACAATACGAATCACTTTGAAATCCTGCCTGGTACGAATGGCGTGCTCAACTTCAACAACGGAGATTACGGCAGGGCGCTTCTGAGCAAGGTGCTGTCCAACTCCACCTCAGTGGGAGTGGATGTTGTCAACGCGCCGGTGCTGCTCACCAGCAATCTTGCCATCAATGTGAACTCGGGCGGTGCTGCCGCCCGGTTAGACATCAGCGGGCCAATCTCCCAAGATGGGGGAGCTCGCGATCTCTCTATCATGGGCGTGGGGCGTGTGACTTTTAGCGGCCTTACCGCGAACACCTACACGGGGAACACCACGGTTTACTCCCGTGGATACAGCGATGCGGGTAATCCGCAGTTGGTGCTGGCGAAGTCCGCGTCGCCTCTTGCCTCGGCGAATCTGTCCACCACGTCCGGCAGCACTGCGGTCACCTTGACCACTGGTGACACGTCCAGCCTCTTTGTGGGCATGCGCATCAGCGGCAACGCCAACATTCCGGCTAATGCCACCATCTCCAGCATCACAGACAACAAGACATTCGTCATTTCGACCGCAGCCACTGCCACCGGAGCTTCCGTGAACACGAAGTTTGGTTCCTATTCGGCCACCACCACTTCGGGCTCCAGTACCGTCACCCTGACGGGAGGCAGCACGGCAGGCTTCTATGTGGGCATGCGAGTGAGCGGCAATCCCAATATTCCCAACGGTGCCACGGTGGTCTCCATCACCAATGGCAGCACCTTTGTCATTTCCTCCAATGCCACGGGATCTGGCACTGGGTTGGTGACAAGCTTTGGCACGGACATCGCCAATGGCTCCATTCTTGGAAACTTGGTGATCGGCAACCGTAGCATGGGCGGATTCGGCACCGCAGTCGCGCAGCTTGCAGGTAATGAGCAGATCGCCGACACATCGATCATCAGCTTCGATTCTGGCGTCGGCGGCTTCGCTACTGGAAACGGCGGTAACAATGCTTACTTCAAGCTCATGGGGTACAATGAAACTGTGGGAGGTATCTCCAACTACGATGCCAGTGCCGTCATCGAAAACATGGAAGGTGAGAATCTCATGGCCGACAGCACGCTGACGCTGAACACCAGTGGCGTGAGTTATTTCAATGGCTTCCTGCGTGACCGCGCTAACAACACTGGCTCCGGCACGCTGAACCTAGTGGTCTCTGGAAGCGGCACCCAGGTGCTCGCTCTCGGCAACATTTCCTACAGCGGCAGCACCACAATCAACTCCGGTGCCACCCTAGTGCTCGAAAACGCCACCAACTTTGGCAACGGGAACGGCGGTGCCACGGCGTCACAACTCGGCCCACGCACCATTTCCAATCAAGGAACCTTTGTCCTGCGTGACACCAATGGAGCCACTTGGAATTTCGCTCGCGTGGCGGCCGGCTTTGGCTCCTTCATCCGTGACGGAAGTACTGGGACGGTCAACCTGAACTTCATCAATCCTTCCATGAACTCCACCTACACTAGCGGTAATACGACAGTGACGGTGGCCAGCACGGATGGGCTGGTTGCTGGCATGGCGGTTTCCGGCAGCGGCATTGTCAATGGGGCGGTGATCCAGCAGATCCTCAGTGGTACAACCTACCAGATCTCCATCGCCCCCACCTTGAACGGGAACAATGCCAGCCTTAACTATCGCTCAGGCAACTTTGCGGGCGGGATTTCTGTCTTGGACGGCGGTGTCACGAATTTCAATTCAGCCACCAGCACCAACGGCACCTTCCTTGTTTCCGGACACGAAGTGCTGAATACGGTGAATTGGAATTCGTCCGTCGTGGCGCTAAATGGCCTCACTGTTTCCGGCACCGGTGAAAACTTGGCGACAGGGGGAGCTATCTTGAACGTCACCTCAGCCAGCTCAGTGTCCGGAGTCGTCAATCTGCGCGGCGGTGATCTGAATATTTCCGGATCGTCCGGCTCCTTGGGCTCCACCACGACAGAGATCAATGTGTACGGCACTGGCATCACGACGACGACGAACAACCTAGTGGGACTTGATCTGGCCAATAGCGCAGGAAACAATGTCAATCGCATCGGCAATTCCACGGCCATCAATCTTCATTCAGGGCGGTTTACATTCACTGGCACCGGAAGTGGCTCCGATACTTTTGCCGAGACGGTGGGCACCTTGAACCTGCTCGGTGGTTCGAGTTACATCAGCAGCGTGCGCAGCAATGCCACGAGCAACGTCCTGACCTTCTCTGGCTTCGGCTCCCGTGCGGTGGGTGCCACCGTGACCTTTGATGCTGTCAATCCATCACTTCTGACCACGGACTCTGGTGGCAGCATGGTGTTCTCCGGTGGTGCGCCGGCAACCTTCAACGGCATGATTGGTGGCTGGGCCGTCAGATCCACCAGTGACGGCGGCAATACTGTGCAGTTGCGCGAATGGGCGACTATTTCCTCTGGGCAGGTTGTCGCCTTGAATAGTTATGATGTCAGCGGGGCAAACTCTTGGGTAACTACGAGCAACGTGAAGATGAGTTCGTCCCAGACGCTCACCACCAGCAAGGCGATCCACTCGCTCAACATTCAGGACGTCACGGCCCGGACGTTGGCAATCAATCCGGGCTTAGCTCTGACCATTAACAGCGGCGGCATTCTCTCCACACGTGCCAACCATGTGATCAGCGGCGGACGTCTTGTTGCAGGCACTTATGTCGGCTCCCTTTCTCCCAACGAGCTGATTTTCCAACTTCCCACCAACACCCTGACTGTCTCCTCCACCATCATGGACACGACCGTCAAGCTTTCCGGCAACGCGAGCGGTGGCAATGGCGTCATCACAGGCTTGTCGAGCACGGGCAGTCTCTCTGTGGGGATGCGGGTGACCTCCACCGGTTTTGCTGGAGTTGCCACTATCGTATCAGTGGATTCCGGCAGCCAAGTCACCTTGGACCAAACGGTCGATGCCACAAGCAACATGGTGCTGGATTTCATCCAGACCCCGACCTCGGTCGTCAAGTCAGGCAATAACACTCTGGTACTTAATCCGAGCATCGTTCGTGGAGCATCCATCACGGGCAGTGTGGCCACCGTCACCGTCACCGGTAGCGGCGGAGTGGCTGACTTCCAGGTGGGAGCCGTGGTCACCGGGCCGAACATCCCGGCAGGCACCACCATCGTGAGCATCAACACGGTGAGCAACACCATCACCCTTTCCAACGTGCCCACGGCAAGCGCTTCGGGGAACATCACCGTCACCCAGAACAACCTCTACTCGGGCAAAACCTACCTGAATGAAGGGACGGTGCAGATCGGCTCCCAGAATGATCTGGGTATCGGAGCGGCAGCCTTCACCGCAGACCAGTTGACCTTCAATGGCGGCAGGCTTCTTGCGACGGGCGATTTCGCCATGGATGATCCGAACCGCGGAGTCACCATCAATCCCGGGGATGCCTTGATCAGCGTGAGCAGCAATAGAACCTTCACGATGGGGGCTGCTGCCATCAATGGTGCCGCAGGTAGGCTCATCTTCTCCGCTGGTGCTGGCACCACGGGTGTCCTCTTGGTCGGTGGAAACAACAATCTGTCAGGAGGACTTGAGACCTTGGGCTCCAATCTCTCCACCACTGGGGCATTGAGTTCCACTTTCGCCGTCGGCAGCACCACCGTCACAGTGGGCACGACCGCAGGCCTTGAAGTAGGAGCTACTGTGACGGGCAATGATCTGGATTTGGACGGCACCCCTGACGACATCCCCGTCGGCACGACCATCGTCAGCATCATCGATGACACGCATTTCGTCATGTCTAACGCAGCGCTTTCGGATGCGACTCGAAATCTGACTTATAGCGGGTTTAACGCGATCAAGCTGACGGGGGACAATACCATCGGGTTCATTCGTGTGCTTGGCTCGGCCATCACATTGACGGGGAACAACAATCTGACAGGCGACATCGTGCTGAATACTGGCATTCTGAACATCGGTGGAGACAACGCCTTCACCGGTTCGCTGACTATGCTGGGTGGGACATTTAACCTCTTGAGCGATACCGCATTGGATAAGGCTGGAGGTTATGATTTGATCCTGACTTCAGGTGTGCTGAACCTCAACGACCACACCACAACCGTCTCCAGCCTTACAGGCGGCGGTAGCGTGGCCAACCAAGGGGTCGGAGGAGGAACACTGGTGGTCAACCAGGCGGTTTCCACGTTGTTTGCCGGCACCATTGCCAATGGGAACAATGGAGGGACCACTTCCTTGGTTAAGAACGGGGGTGGAAATCTGACCCTGTCCTCCACAGCCAACACATACAGCGGCTCCACGGTGATCAATGACGGTGTGATCAACGTAGTGGAGCTCGACATTAGTGGATTTAGCAGCAGCCTAGGATCCGCTTCCAACGCTGCGTCTAATTTGGTGCTCAACGGGGGCGGCTTGCGCTTCTTTGGCAATGCGTTCACGGTCACAGACCGTTCTTTCACACTCGGGACGGGGGATAATGCTGGTTTGATCGTGGCGGACGGTGGTCGTCTGAGTGCCCGCATGGTGATGGGAGTCAATGGGCTTTCTCCTGCTGTTGAATTTACCGGCAGCGGCTCGCGCACGCTGACACTGGGTGGTGCCAATCGAGGTGATAACTTGTTCAATCTAGTACTTGGTGATGGCACGGGGGGAGCGACCTCGCTCATCAAGACCGGCAACGGCACCTGGGTGCTGAGCAAGGATAATGGCTATTCCGGTGAAACAACGGTACTAGCTGGCATTCTTGCAGTGACGGTCGATGGTGCGTTCGGTCAGCAGGGTGGGGCAGGAGTGATCATTGGCGGCGGCACCAATGGCAGCAATGTGCTGGGCAACCAGAACGCCACGGTGGATTTGAGGAATGTGAACTACACGAAGGTTGACCAGATGTTCCTCTCAGGCGGGACGCTCGCGGCCACCACTGGTGCCAGCACTTGGTCCGGCTCGGTGTTTGTCACGGCCAACTCCGTTCTCAACATCGGCTCAGGTGCTACGCTAAATCTAAAGAGCACTATCGGCGGAGCGGGGGGCATCACCCAGCTCGGAGCGGGCACCGTGATTTTGAGTGGGCATGTGGATCAGACCACAAGGAACACCGTCACGGCGGCAGTGGCTCCGCCAAACTATACCGTGCAGGCGGGAACATTGCGACTCGACTTTACGGCCAATGATCTGGCCAAGCTCTCCCAAGTGGGGGTGCTCACATTAGGTGGGAGCCGCCTCGGCGGCACCTTGGAACTTGCCGGTGACGGTGTGGGAGGTGTCCCGTTAGCCGAGCATGTGGAGGAAGTCGCTAGTGTGATCCTAGCCGCAGGTGCCAACAACATCAGTCGGATCAGCGGCAATGCGATCTTACGCATGAATGGCCTTACCCAGCAGGCGGGCGCGACCATCAATTTCAGTGCGGACGACATCGCTAGCACGGACCGCAACAACACCAATGGTATCCTTGGAGGTTGGGCGACGGTGGGGGGCAACTCATGGGCCACCAAGAGCACGACGAATGACACGGGCGGTGCGGTGGTGGCAAACCAGAATGGATTGATCCGCGCCCTAGCATCCTACACCAACAGCGGTGCAATGCCCGGGCCGACGAGCAACGACTGGATCACCAACTCCAACATGGACATCGTGGGCAACAGCACGCAGACAGCGCGTACGACGAACACCTTGCGGTTCAACAACACGCCGAACCTCGGCGGCAACGCCGCCTACACGGCGACCTTGACTGGAACCAATGTGATCCAAACCGGGGGCATCCTCTTCACATCGAACATGGCGGATCACAGTGGCATCATCGCTGGTGCGGGAACCATTGCTTCGGGTGCCGGGGCAGGACAGAACCTGACTATCATCCAAAACAATACGGGATCCGGGCTGCTGAACATTTCTGCGGTGATCGCAAACGGGACAGGAGGCGGCAATGGCCTCGACAAACTCGGAGTTGGAACACTGGTGCTTTCCGGGCTGAACACTTACACCGGAACCAACATCATTGATGCGGGTACGCTGACCATCGGACAGTTGGCCGTCGAGGGGTATGCGGCGAACTCAGTGCTGACATCCGTGAACGTCTCCCTGGGTCGAACGATCTCTGTCGCTGACACCACGGGCCTGACCATCGGCCAGACCGTGAGCGGCCCGGGTTTCCTCAGTCCAGTGACCATCATTTCCATCAATGGCCCGCAGGCGGGATCTAATCAGAATACATTCACTGTTTCCAATGGCGCTGTAATCACGGCCACCAATAACCTGACTTATGGCACGGCCACAGCTCAGAGCGGCAACATCTCCTCCACAACTACGAATGGCAGCGCCACGATTACCGTAGCCAGCACGGTAGGCCTCTCACCGGGCCAGACCGTGAGCGGTACAGGGATTGTTCCCGGATCAGTCATCGCATCCATTGCGAACGGCACCACCCTCACCATCAATCAGCCGGCGACGGCTTCTGGCACGCTGGCATTGACTTATGGCTCACCGGCCCTCTTCTCAGGTTCGATGAGCTCCACGACCCAGAGTGGTGCGCTGGTGCGGCTCGGCAGCACATTGGGACTCAATGTGGGGCAGACCATTTCGGGCGACGGCATCGTCGCTGGTTCCGTCATCGTGAGTATCTTGGACGATCATTTGATCGAGATTTCAAACCCTGTCACCAACACCAATCAGAACAACCGTACATTCGGCCTCTCCACCATCGGGGCATCGGTCAGCAATGCCACAACGACCTCTGGCAGCACCACGGTGGCCGTGTCCTCCACGACTGGAATCAGCGTGGGCCAGGCTGTTACCGGAACGGGCATCCCGGAAGGAGCCACAGTGGCGGCGATTTATAGCGCGTCGAACACGATTGTGTTGTCGGTGCCCGCTGTGCTTACTGGCAGTAGCAACCTGGTGTTTGCGGACAACCGGAGCAATCTGGGAGCCTCGACAAATGCCGCTGCAAATCTTGTGTTCAATGGCGGCATCCTACAGTTCAACGGACTGTCGGCTAGGACGGACCGCGGTTACACGATCAACGCGGACGCCACTTGGGATGTTGGCAACGCGTTCTCCACGTTGTCTGTTGGTGGCACTTACACCACGCCTTCTGCAGAAGATCATTATGTGCTGCGCAAGCTGGGGGCGGGCACACTTGAGCTGCTCGGCACCATCACCCCGAACTCAGGCAGCTATGGTGTTGAGGAACTCCGTGTCGAGGATGGCACTCTGCGGCTGAGCCCCGGATTTAACGATCAATTTGTGCGCAATGATGTCGGCTCACTGACTCTCTCCGGCGGGACACTGGAAGTGATCGGCTCCAGCTCCGCCAGCCTCACGCAGAATATGCCCGGCCAGTTGGTGCTCAATGAGGGGGCGTCTGAAATTCGTGTCACCGCCACTGGCACCAATAATGCCACTTTGAATCTGCAGGACGTCAATAGCCCGCAGGCGGTGGCCTTCAACAAGGGCAGCACCGTGTTGTTCGCTGAGGATCCGAGTGGAGCTGGAAGCGCCATCATCACGCTGGCCGGCCAGTTCGGGGTGGACCAGCAGGTGATCATCTCCCGCGCTGTTTACAGGACATCCATTGACACTCAAAACCCAGGGGTGAACTACTTCGCGTTCGTCGATTTCAATCAGTCGGCCTACAACGTCATCGCTTCCGACAACATCGCCATCGGCGGCACCGCTGCTCACACCATCCAGCCGGACCCGGGTACCTGGACCGCCACACAGCATGTGATGGACAGCACGCTCAGTGTGGATGCGTTCAACGGCACCACGGCGGACACAGCCTCTGTTAACACCATCCGCTTCTACAACAGCAGTTCTGCCACCACGGGGGACACCACGGCAGCCAGTAATGTGGTGGCCAACATTAATGTCACTCGCCTTGCGGTCGGCCAGGTGATCCGTGGCAGCACCATCCCGGAAGGCACCACCATCACGGCAGTGGATGGCGTGGCCGGGACGATCACCTTGAGCAATCCAGTCTCGACGACTGCCACCGGCGCGACCTTCTATGTGGATGCCTTGGCGGCGAGCACGGTTAATGTCGGCGGAATTCTCACGATTAATCAAGGTGCCATCCTCCAGACCACGCATGCTGGCAATCATCAGAACTCGATCGTTGGTGGCTTGCTGACTAGCGGGCTGCTGAACACGGACGGCACGAGCGCCGATTTGATCGTCCACAACTGGAATCCGCTCAGGGCTTTCAGCATCGGCTCCATCATTGCTGACAACACTGCGGCAGGGCGTGTTGTGAATCTAGTGCAGTCCGGGAATGGCACTACGGCCATATCGGGTGCTAACACCTATTCCGGCACCACCTATGTTCTCGGCGGTGTTTTGCGCTTGGATTCCGCCACAGCCCTGCCTTCGGGTAGTCATCTGCGCCTCGACGGCGGTGTGCTGGGCTTGAATGCGGGGGATTTCACCCGCAGCCTGGGGGCCGGTAGCTCCAATGTTGACTGGACTAGCAGTGGTGGTTTCGCCGCTTACAGCTCGGACCGCTTGGTCAACATCGGCGGAAGCGGTGTCACGCTGGTGTGGGGAGCCGATGGCTTCGTGCCTGACAATGACTCGCTTCTGCTTGGGGCTCAGGATGCGGACAGGACGGTGACGTTTGCCAACGGGATCGATCTCGGTGGCATGTCGCGGATGGTCGAAGTCGCCAGCGGGAAAGGATCAGTGTTTGCTGATGCGGTGATGAGTGGTGTTCTTCAAGGCGTCGGGGGCAGCTTTATCAAAGGTGGTGTGGGTTCTCTCTCGCTGACGGGCGCGAACACATACACCGGTGGGACAGTCCTAGCGGAAGGGACTCTGACCGGGACCTCCAATAGTGCTTTCGGAACTGGCGTGGTACAGGTGGGCACGACAACGGACACCCGCTCGCAGCAGGAGGCGCTGATGCTTCAATTCGGTGGCAGCACGCTGGCCAACAATCTCGTCTTCGGAACGGTCAATCGCGAGGGCATCTCGGTCTTCCAGGCCGGCGTGGCGCTCTCATCCGTCTCTGGCACGGTTTCCTTGAACCGACCTGTTGACCGGAACGTATTCTTCTCCACACCCGCTGGGACAACGGTTGCTTATACCCAGCTCACCGGTGTGGGAGGATTCACCGTGATCGGTGGTGGCACGACCAACTTGCTGGGAGCCAACACCTATGGCTCCTCCACCGGCGCTAGCGGCGCGGCTGTCAATGGCGGGACGGTGATCCGCAACGGGACAGTGCAGATCAACAACAATACTTCGCTGGGAGGAAGCACCATTGAGCTAGGAGACACAACGCGCACCTTGGCAAATGTGAGTTACGCGACGAATGGAGCTTCTGTCCTCGGCTTTGAGCACACTTATGACTTCGCGGCGGACAATCGCAGTGCGCTCGGTGGTGTCTTCCTCGAGAACGGGGACGGAATCCTCACTTCAGGCAATGCGGGAGCAGGGCCGGGGGCTTTCTTCAACATTAGTGCCACGCTTGCCGGTCATACCTTCACCTCTGCGGACATCGGCGTGCGGATTCTGGTGAAGGACGAGGTGGCCAACCCTGAGCGCAACGGCATCTACCAAGTCTCCCAGATCAATCCTGATGGGACGATGAACATGGTGCGTGCGGCGGACTTTGACACCACGGGCGAGATGCTCTACGGCAGCCAAGTCACAGTCAGTGGCGGCGGTGGCACTTATTTCATGGCCGCCCCCAATGTCACCTCGGTCAACGGCACCGATACGGATCCGGTCAACTGGCTCGCTGACGCTCCAAACGCGAACGTCACCTTGCAGGTCAGCAATGCTGCGGTCACTAGCGTGTCTCAGAACATTGATGTGAATGCCAATGGCTCCGGTACGACCTCCATCGTTTCCGCCACTCCGGTCACCTTCACTGGCTCCGTAACACTCCAGGATTTGAATCCGGGTGCCCAGGAGACGAAGACGCTGACTCTGAATTCGAGCACCACATCCGGCGCTGGCATGGCCTTCAGCGGAGTGATTGGTGAGGTTTCCGGCGGCACAGGCCCCACGGATGACATCCTGTCGTTGCTCAAAACCGGCACAGGAGTTGTGACCCTTGCACAGGGCAATACCTATCATGGTGGCACCACCGTTTCCGCTGGAACGCTCTTGGTGACTAACAGCACCGGCTCTGGTACCGGGACGGGAGATGTGGTCGTCCAGTCTGGAGGTGCCTTGGGTGGCTCTGGCATCATCGCGCCCGCCTCTGGCAACGACATCACCATCAACAGCGGTGCGGAACTCCTGGTCGGGACTCCTGGCAGCAGCTCTCCCCAGACGCTCACCATCGCGCTTCAGTCCAGCGGCGTGACGCCTCCGACCCAGAGCGTGTTTACCTTGGGAGGCACGCTGAAGCTCGACTTGTTTGACAATCAGGGTGCCACGCCGCTGGCTGAATCTGACCGCCTCGTGTTCAGCAACACAGGATCCTCGGTCGTTGCCCTCAATAGCGCGGTGCTGCAAGTCGGTATCGGGCAAGGCAGCTCACTGGTTCCTGCGAACTTCAACGTGGGTGACACATGGAAACTCATCGACTGGGCTGGCATCACCCCCACTGGCACGTTCACATTTAACGATCTCAATGGCAACTACACCTCGGACTTTGTGAATCTGCCTAATCTTGGCTCCGGGAAATACTGGGACATCAGCCAGCTCTACACGGCGGGCACGATCATTGTAGCCGTGCCGGAGCCGGGCCGGTTTGCCCTCTTGATTCTGGGCATCTTGGCCTTGGGTTGGAGGCGCCGCAGGAGGAAGTAAGGTTTTTTTGAACAGAAGATGCCCGTGCATTCTTTGTAATCACAAAATAAATACCTTGATCCTTTTCCGGGAAATTCATAACATGGTGTTAATTCGTGAAATTGAATTCAGAATTCCTTTATGAACGCAAAGACTCTCGTTAATTCACGCTCAAGGCGTCGCCAAGCCATGGCCTTGGTCATGGTGATCACCGCAGTGGCGCTGATCACTGTTTTGATGGTGGCGATTTTCTCGCTCACCCAGACTGAATACAAAGCGACTCAAAGCTTTGTGGCGGGCCGTTCATCCAAGCAGCTTGGAGATGCGGCAGTTGCCATCGTTGAAGCGCAGATTCAAAACGCGCACTTCGACCCGATCAACAATCCCGGCAGTTCTTACTCGAACAGGACATTCCACGCCACCCAGCCGGGCATGGTCCGGGTTTACAATGCCAATGGCTCATTCAAAGAGGCATACAAGCTGTATTCCGCCTCCCAGATGAAGGTTTCCGGCGGCTCCGAGACAGTTCTGTTCAGTGCTGACCATCAGATTCCCTCCAGTTGGAAAAGCCAACCCGCCCGCTATGTGGATTTGAATGAGCCAGTTGTGCGTCCAGGGATCGCTGCAGGAAGTTTAGCCACTTATTTCCCCGTGATCGATCCCCGGGCGGCTTGGAACTTTCTCGGCTCGCAAAATCCTTCCACCGGGCAGCCTACGACCCAGGTGGAGGGCTTTTCCTATTCCAAAACCACGCCTTCGGGCGCGGGCACCTCGGTGAGCTACAACGAGGTTGTCATGCCGTCGAATGCCTCAGACCCCTCAAAGCTGCGCCTGCCCATGCCGGTGGAATGGCTTTATGTGCTGCAGGACGGAACCACCGGTGCCTTGAACAGCTCAGGCACCTTCGTGAGTTCCGGCACCAGTCAGGCATCTGCGGACAATCCCATCGTCGGTCGGGTGGCCTTCTGGACGGATGATGAATCGTGCAAGGTCAACATCAACACCGCCGCCGAGCCCACCTTCATGGGCACTCCGTATTACTTCCATGACCGTGATCGGAAGTGGGCGCATTACCCGGCGTCTAGCGGTGAATATCAGCGCTACCCAGGGCATCCTGCCACGGTGGCCCTCAGTTCAGTGCTGGCTCCAGGGTATCGCATGGACCCCTACTATCCGGAAGCGGGCCTCTCCACCAGTCAGATGGTCACCATCAAGGATTACATTTATGACATGGCACCCAAGATCGCGATGGGTGGCTCGGAGGCGGGCACGCGGCCGTTCGTGACGGATGATTTCAGCGGCAGTGAAACAGAGTCACAGATCATTGACACCACCACCGCAAGGTCGGAGCGGCTTTATGCCAGCGTGGATGAGATGCTCTTCAAAGATTCGGCTTTCAGTGCGTCCACGGGCAGGCAGGCCGCTAGGTACCAGATTTCCGGTACCGGACAGGTCTTGTTTGACCACGACACCTTGGAGCGCTCCCGCTTTTTCCTCACGGCGCAGAGCCGTGCCCCTGAATTCACCATGTACGGCCTGCCGCGTGTCTGCATGTGGCCGGTGGATGCCGATGACACCTCCAGCAATGGCAAGCGCACGAATTTCGACAACATGATCGCCCTCTGCGCCTCCCTCCGCGGGAGCGCTACGTCCACGGGCGGCCTGACGGCAAAGACCTATATCTTTCGACGCTCCGCTGCGCATAACGCGTTTTTCGACGTCTCCGGTTCCGCAGCCGGTTACGGCACTTCCTTCAGTCTTCAGCGGAATACGAATCTGCTCAATTACCTTGTCTCTCAGATGTCGAGTCTGACTTGGCCAAGGACCGACAGCAGCCTCGGCAGCAGTTCCAACTATTTGACCAAGTATGGCTCGAACAACGTCAACCAGCTCGCGGTGCAGTTCTTTGACTACATCCGCTGCACCAACCTCTATGATGGCGTCTTGGCCCGTGGCAACAACGGCATGGCGGGCAACAACCAGTCTGGCAGTGCGCGCTATACCACCCGCGACACCATGCGCCCCAGTGCTAAGACCTATACGGACCAACGCATCTCGCCACAGGCCACCTCGCTCGGGGCCGTTGACAAAACCAAGAGTGATGATATGTATGTTATGCCCGGCCATGGCCAGGTGACCCCGGCCATCTGGCAGAATGGTGGTAGCAGTTACAAGGGCTTCGGCCGTATGTTCACCCTGTCCGAAGTCGGATTGCAGATCATCGCCACGGCGACGGGCATCACAGACCCCTACGCGATCAATTTCGGCGGCACGCTCAGCGGAGGGGGCACAGCAGTGCGTGTCAATCCACAGCAGGATGCGGAGCAATCTCTAGCTATCTACCCTTGGAACACCGCCTACTATGGGTTCACGCAAAGGGGGGGGGGGGGGGGGGGCGGGCGGGGGCGGGGGGGGGGGGGGGGGGGGGG
>CAYQWE010000005.1:0-117785 GCA_964421275.1 uncultured Prosthecobacter sp. | reverse complement strand
TCAATTCAATATCTATATCCCTGTTAAAACCCCCCACCTCTGGTAAATCCACGCCCCCCCCCCCCTCCCCCTGCCATCGCTGGCCAGGCCCGGTGGTACTCAAATTTCCCTCCCATCACCGATCCTGCCGCTTTCACTCAAGGCGGACTTCTGTATGGTTGCCGTATTGATCCGGCCCATCCCGAATTGCATCCCGCGAGGCATGTAGGCTACAATCCGTCTAACTGGAACCTGACACTTTCCCCCAACACGCCGTTGCTGCCGAACCAGACGAGAATTCAGGCAGTCGTCCTGTTGGAAAGTTTCTGCCCGAGCCTCGGCTGGACCAAGTTTTTCCCCGAGTACACCATCGTACTGGATGGGAACTACATCAACCAGATCCAAATCCAGGGGCAGCGTCTCTTTGACACTGCGGGGAGTATCCCCGTCAAATCCGACGGCAATCTTTTTGAGTCATCCGGTGTTTATTCCACAGGAGGGCATGCTGGTCCCACAGCGATGGCGGGGGGGCGTGGTGCGCGTCCGGTGAGTGGTGGCAACACGATGATGCCTTCAGACCGTAATTACAACACCAACAACACCACGGGCCACAATGCCTTGGCGAATTACGCGCTGACCAGTAACTTCATCACGGTGGACCACACCCAGCCACTGAACATCACCTTTCCCTCGGGTGAGTTCGTGATCAAAATTTACGACACCCACTTCTGGGATTCGGGAAATGTGCAGCCTGTCCAAACTCATCGCATCCGTTTCTCTGACGCCACTTCGACCACCGTGCCATGCCCGATTTTGGTGGGCTCGTTTGGGGAAACTAAATCTGGCGTTACCCAGCCCTTGTATCATACGTCGACAGACTCGCAGGGACGCAAGAGATATACGCGTTCCTTGCAAGGCCCCCATTTCTGGTGCTACAACTACGAAGGCTGCGTGAATTTAATGATGGGTCGTGTCAATCCTGCCTTTGGCGTTGATCCCTCGGCTGGCTTCTGGATTACCAGTCCCCAGCTCATTCCGCCAGGCACCGCCGATTCGCGTGAAAGGCAGGAAACGCGCGGGCGGTTGGATACTACAGTGAATGTTTATGGGCATCAGGGTGGTTTTGGTTCCGCTCAGGGTGTTCCGCTGATCCCTGATGCGGTCAGCGACGTGACACGGACCTTTGTGCCGACGATGGGAGATTACCGCATCGTGGCGGCCATGGCGGATGTGCCCAGCTCCTACTGGCAGCCACACCCAAGCTGGAACGGCAGTACCTCAAATGTACGCAGCATCCACAGCTTCACCAATTATTCAGGTGACACGGTGGCTGGAGCGCGGCTCGCCAATGACAAGAGCAACACGAGCATCGCCCCACCCTCCATGGATGCTTACCAGTTGGTCAATGGTGCCAAGTACAACACCAATCGTCTTGGAGTCCTACTTGGCCCTACGGATTTATATTACAACCAGCGCCAGCCCGACCTGCCTGGCGATCCGATCTATGCGGCGGCGGCCCAAAGCTTTGGTGACTTCGACACCGGTATCACCTCGGCGCGTGAGGGGCCGTACATCAACAAACCGGACGAAGGCAATTATTTTGCGACGAACGACACGCGTTGGAACACCACGCACTATTACCGCTCCGCCTACTTTTCTGAATCCTGGCGGAATGCAGATGACTGGCGCAGCGGCATCTACATGACTCCGAACCGGATGATCAGCTCCCCGGTGATGTTTGGTTCGCTGCCGACTGGGGTGTATCCTGGCGGCTCGGTGCCTTCCAGCGCCAGTCCGGTTTCGGGTTCGAACTCCTACAAGCCATGGCAGACGCTGTTGTTCCGCCCGCATTCTCAGTACACGGGAGTCCCCAATAGCAAGGCCAGCCACCCTGGCGAGTACAATCCCAAGGACCACTTCCTGCTGGACATGTTCTTCATGCCGGTGGTCGAGCCCTACGCCATCAGCGAGCCCCTCTCCGTCGCTGGCAGGATCAACATGAATTACCAGATCATGCCGTTCACCAACATCACCCGTGCCACGGGCATGCACGCGGTGCTCAAAGGAGAGTTCATGACTGCGGTGCCAAATGAACACGCATGGAAGGCCAAGGATTTCAAACGGAGCGTCCCAGGCAGTTGGGACTCTTATTGGGACGACAGCAATGATCGACTCTTCTGGCATCGCCCGATCGACGTCACTGAGACGCTCCGGCAGTTTGAGGAGCGCTTCAACAACAACGGCTCGCTCAACACTCTGGCCCGCGGCCTATTCCGCTCCGCAAGCCAGATTTGTGAACTTTACTTGATTCCCGAAACCAGGAACGGGACCGGCATCTATAACGTGAACAAGCCGCTTTCCAACCCAAATACCCGTGCCACCCAGATGGACACTTTCTGGAGAAACAACCGGGTGACCGGAGACAACGTCCGTGAGCGCCCCTACTCCAACCTCTACAGCCGTCTGACCACGCGCAGCAACACTTTCCGGGTCCACATGCGCGCTCAGTTGGTGAAAAAGGCGCGCTCAACGGCCCCTGGCTCCTTTGATCCGACAAAAGACGCCATCATGGGCGAGTACCGTGGTTCAACCCTGATCGAACGCTACATCGACCCCAATGATTCCGCGACCATGCCGGATTACGCGGACGGTTCTGGCAATCCTTTGAGCAAGACGCCCTTGGAGGCCTACTACCGGTTCCGTGTGCTTGAAAGCAAACGTTTCAGCCCGTGATCTCATCTATTTGCATCGGTTATGTTGACTCACCGCATGAAATCAAAACAAACCATCGCCTGTCCGGCAGGCTTCTCCCTCGTGGAGGTGACGCTGGCGGTCGCCATTGCCGCCCTCGCCCTTATCACCTTCCTGGGGCTACTTCCCCAGGGGCTCGAAATATCACGCAAAACAGCGCTGATGACGACAAACAGCAATGTGGTCGAGCAGATCGTGCGGGATTTAGAGAGCGCGAAGTGGGATATGCTGCCTTCAACCGGGACGCAGTTGAGGTACTTTGATGACCAAGGAGTGGAGGTGTCGTCAAATTCCACACTGATCTCCACCGTCGCTCAACTCAGCTTTTCCAATCCGGCCTCACTCCCCCAGACCGAGGCGCTTCAAAACTTCCTGCGCCGTGTCGTGGTACGGGTTGCCAACACGAGCAATCCCAGATTCGATTTCAGCCCGGACAGAAGCTACACCTATGCCACCTACAGCCATCTGGTGGCCAAAACCCGTGCCAACTCGCCGAGATGAACCTTTCCTCAAACAGAAACAGCCTGCCGCAGTCTGCGCACGCCCGCCTTCGCAAGCTCACGGGGTTCACTTTGGTGGAGCTCTTGGTTTCGATGACATTTGTTGTGATCCTCATGTTGGTGGTCACTCAGGTGATCGGCGTGGTCCAGCGTTCGTGGGTGCGGGCAAACTCGCGCGTTTCACAGTTTCGTGAGGCTCGCATGGCTTTTGACATCATCTCGCGCAATCTGAGCCAGGCCACCTTAAACACCTATTGGGAGAACCAGTTCGACCCTCTGGGGACGGATGCGGCTGGGCAAAAGCTTCAGAAGGCAAAGAATTATGTCAGGCGTTCGGAACTGCAATTCATCTGCGGCCCCACCACCTCAGTGCTCTCCGGAGCAGCGTCCGGCTCATCGAATTTCCCTGGGCACGCGGTGTTCTTCCAAGCTCCCTTGGGTATCACAAACTTGGTCGCGTCAACGGGTGGTAACCAGGCGAACACCGAGAACATGGTGAATCTAATGTGCGGGCGCGGTTACTTTGTCGAATGGGGGAGTGACGAGTCTTTCCGCCCTCCCTTTTTGTCATCCATGAGCTCGGTGCCGGTGCGCAACCGCATGCGCCTGATGGAATACAGTCCCACGGCCGAGATGAACAGAATCTATGATTCAACGCTGCGCCCCTTGGTGGACAGTGAGACAGGAGTCAATAACGGAAAACGGTGGTTCAACGAGGGCCAGAACGCGGTGCTTACAAACATCGTGAGCGCGGGGGAGACGGTTGCCACGCGGGCCTTCACTCGCCCTGTCGCTGAGAATATCCTGGCTCTGATCATCTCCCCTCAGCAGGAGGTCACGGGCAATGGCACCGTGTTGCCATACGCGATCGCCCCCAATTACCGCTGGGATTCCACCTTGGTCACTCAGCAAGGAGCGGCAAGCAACGCCTCCAATCCGCAGGGAACTCAGCATCTGCTTCCTCCTCTGCTCAAGGTCAGCATGATTGCCCTAGACCAGATGAGCGGAGAGGAGCTGTCGCGGGACGAACAGGTGCGTAAAGACGTGCTCAACCAGATTGGCAGCATGTTCCAGACCGCGAACAAACTGCCACAGGAGCTCGGGGATGCAGATGGCAGTGGAGGCGATTTGCAGAAATTGCTGGTCGCCAAGAAGCTCAATTACCGAGTTTTCACCACGACCATTGTCCTCAAGCAGGCTCGCTGGAGTCTTTGATCACCCGTATTTCCAATTTGACGGTATGAACTTCAAACAAACAAAGACGGACGGATTCCGGGGAACACAGGGGTTCTCTCTGATCGAGATGCTGGTCGTGGTGACGATCATTGTCCTTTTGCTTGCATTCACCACACCCGCCTTGATGCGCACCATGCAGTCGAGCAGGCTAGCATCCGCTGGGGATACGTTGTTAGGTGCCATCTCCGAGGCGCAGCAAATTGCCTATGCACAGAACGTGCCGGTTGAAGTTCGCTTTTTCAAGCATGCAGAGGTAGGTGGTCTCGACACCACTCCCAATTTTCATTCCTATCAGATGTTCAAAGTCACCATGACGACGGACACCAGTGGCACGACAAAAGAGGAATTGATCCCAGTGAACAACCTGAACCGCCTGCCTGACAGCATCATCATTGTCCCGGATGTCTCATTGTCTCCGCTGTTGTCCGGCCAGGGGCTTCCAGACACCAAGCCCGGCGGCAATTCTGTCGGCTATTCAGGTGTTTCCAATGCCGAGTACAACGCGATCCGATTCATGACAGATGGCTCCTGCCGCAAGGTAGGAGTCTCCAGCACTGGCTTCGCCTCGCTCACCTATTCTTCGCTCCCCACCAGTTTTGTTACATTGACATCCGATGAAGGGAGGGCCGTCACCGCCCAAAATCTACCGGCTAACTTCTATACCATCCAGATCGATCCATTCACCGGTAGGGCACGCAATTACCGCCCAGGCTTTTGAGCGGCGCGCTCTGGAGTTTGTTTGTTGTCAAATTTCCGCATGACAGTCGCCTGATCACCGCTTACCTGCGACATGGGTGATCTGCCTTCTCTCGCATTAAGCTTCGACGATGTCCTTCTTCTGCCGGCGCACAGCGCTGTGCTGCCCGGTGACGTCAATGTCTCCACCAAACTGGCCTCCATCGGCCTCAATGTGCCGGTTTTGTCGTCCGCGATGGACACAGTGACCGAGTCCGAGCTTGCCATCGCACTAGCCCGCGAGGGTGGCCTAGGCGTCATCCACCGGAATATGCCGATCGACCAGCAGGCCGATCAGGTCGCCCGTGTGAAGCGCAGCGAGAACACTGTCATCCAGAACCCGCACACCGTCACTCCGGAGACACGACTTGGGGAACTCCATCGCCTCATGTTCGAAAAAGGCGTGAGCGGCTTCCCGGTCGTGGACAAGGATGGAAAGCTCGTCGGCATGGTTACCAGCCGCGACCTTTGGTATATCGAGGACGAGAATACTCCGGTCTCCGCCGTGATGACACCCGGGCCGCGTCTCGCCACCGGCACGCCGCAAACCAGCTTCGAGGACGCGCTGAAGATCATCTACACCCATCGCATCGAAAAACTCCCGCTCATCGACGCCAACGGAAAGCTCGCAGGGCTTATCACCAAGCAAGACATCATCAAGCGCCAGACCTTCAAGAATGCCGCGAAGGCCGCCAATGGCCAGCTTCGCGTAGGTGCCGCTGTCGGCGTCGGCGATGATTGCATCGACCGCGGCAAGGCGCTGCTCGCCGCAGGCGCGGATGCCATCTTCATCGACGCCGCCACCGGCCACACCAGCCGCGTCATGAATGTCATCGCGAAGCTCCGCGAAAACCTCGGTGCCAATGTGCCCATCATCGCTGGTAACGTTGTCACTGCGGATGGTGCCCGTGATTTGATGAAGGCAGGCGTTTCCGCCATCAAGGTCGGCGTCGGTCCCGGTTCCATCTGCACCACGCGCATCATCTCCGGCGTCGGCATGGCCCAGTTCAGCGCCGTGCAGGAGGTCGCAGAGGTTTGCCGCCCAGCAGGCGTCACCGTCATTGCCGACGGCGGCATTCGCTACTCTGGTGACATCGTCAAAGCCCTCGCAGGTGGTGCTGATCTCGTCATGCTCGGCTCCTTGCTCGCTGGAACATCCGAAAGCCCCGGCAACATGGTCAAATGGCAGGGCCGCACCTTCAAGGAGTATCGCGGCATGGGTTCTCTCAAAGCCATGCGCAAAGGAGCAGGAGACCGCTACGGCCAGAACAGCTCCGGAAAACTCGTTCCCGAAGGCGTCGAGGCCCGCGTGCCCTACAAAGGCCCGCTTGCAGATGTCGTTTTTCAGCTCATCGGCGGCCTGCGCAGCGGCATGGGATATGTCGGCGCGAACACCCTCGGTGAACTCCGCTCCAAAGCCCGCTTCGTCCGCATCACTGCTGGCGGCCTCAAGGAAAGCCATCCGCATGATGTCGTCATCACCGAGGAGCCGGTGAACTACGAGCCGACCTGACCGGGCGCTTTCGACATTCGTCATTTCATTCTCCCATGACTCCCCAAGAAGTCGCCGTTCTCGATTACGGCTCCCAGTATTCCCAGCTCATCGTCCGTCGCGTACGCGAACTCGGATTCGCCTCACACCTGTATCCGCCTGCTGAGCTCGCGAATTTGCAGAATCCCGGTGCCATCATCCTCAGCGGTGGCCCACGCAGCACCTCGGAGAAAGACGCGCCGGATGTCGATTACGACAAACTGATGTCCTTCGGCGTTCCCGTGCTCGGCGTGTGCTACGGCATGCAGCTCCTCAATATCAAACACGGCGGCACGGTGAAGCCCGGCGTCACTCGTGAGTATGGACCCGCCAAGCTCGTCGTCACCGACCACGAGGATCTCTTCAACAATATCTCGCACGAATCCCTAGTGTGGATGAGCCATAGCGATACCTGCGCGAATCTCGCCAGCACGACCAAAGTCATCGCCACGAATGAAGACGCCGTTCCCGTCGCCCTCAAATGGTCGGAGCGCTGCTGGGGCATCCAGTTTCATCCTGAAGTCACGCACTCGCACGAAGGCACGGCCATCCTGCGAAACTTCCTCACCAAAAGCGGCGCGCAGCTTGCCAGATTCGACATCAACGCCTTCAAGGCGCAGATGCTAGAGCGCATCAAGGCCGAGGTCGGCACGCGCGAGGTCATCTGCGGCGTCTCCGGCGGCGTGGACAGCACCGTGCTTGCAGTGTTGCTCGCCAAGGCTGGCGTGAAGGTGCGCTGCATCTTCATCGACACCGGCATGATGCGCCTCAACGAGGCCGCCGAGGTCAAAACACTCTTTGATGAGGTCGGCGTGCCCATCGAGCAGATCGACGCCAGCGCCACCTTCCTCGGTGCGCTCAAAGGTGTCACCGATCCCGAGCAGAAGCGCCGCATCATCGGCACGCTCTTCGTCGAGGAGTTCTGGAAAGTGGCCGACAACGTCGAACTGCTCGCGCAGGGCACCTTGTATCCCGATGTGATCGAGAGCGCCACCAGCGGCAGTATCGCCAGCAAGATCAAGACGCATCACAACCGTGTCGATCGCATCATGGAGCTCAAGGAGCAGGGCAAGGTGCTCGAACCGCTCGCCGAACTCTTCAAAGATGAAGTCCGCGCCCTCGGTGCCAGCCTCGGCATCCCGCATCGTGCGTTGTGGCGTCATCCGTTCCCCGGCCCAGGCCTCGCCGTGCGCATTCCGGGAGAGATCACGCCCGAGCGCGTCGCCACCACGCAGCAGGCCGATGCCATCTTCATCACCGAACTGCGCCGCAGCGGCTGGTATGAGCAGACCTGGCAGGCTTACGCCGCGTTGCTTCCCGTCAAAACCGTCGGCGTCAAAGGCGACGAACGCAGCTACGAGCAGGCCATTTCTCTCCGCGCTGTCATCAGCGAAGATGCCATGACCGCCGATTGGGTGGAGCTGCCCTATTCCGTGCTGCGCAACGCCTCCAACAAGATCCTCAACAGCGTCAAAGGCGTGAACCGTGTCCTTTACGACATCAGCACCAAGCCGCCTGCCAGCATCGAGTGGGAGTGATGCCATGAGCGCGGGTTTTCTTCTTTCGTTCGAAGGCTCCGAAGGCTGCGGCAAATCCACGCAGATTCGGTTGCTGCGTGAACGGCTCGAAAAATCCGGCCGCAGAGTCGAGATTTTGCGCGAACCCGGCGGCACGGAGGTTGGTGAAAGCATCCGCCATCTCCTCCAGCATGCGAAAGAAGGCCACGGCATGACACCGGAGGCGGAGCTGCTTCTCTTCGCCGCCAGCCGCGCCCAAATCGTGCGCGAAAAAATCCGCCCGTTGCTTGAATCTGGCACGTTTGTCATTCTCGACCGCTTCCTTGACTCCACCACGGTTTATCAGGGCCACGCTCGCGGCCTTCCGCTCGAAAGCGTCCGCGCCATCAACGCCTTCGCCATCGGCGACACGTTGCCGCAGCTCACCATCGTTCTCGATATGGACATCCACACCGCCTGGCAGCGCATCCACGCCACCGGTCGCGAACTCGACCGCATGGAAAGCCAGCCGCTCGCCTTCTTCGAGAAAGTACGCCAAGGTTACCTGCAGATTGCCGCCACCGAGCCGGAACGCATCCAGATTATTGATGCCAGCGCCTCGCCCGAAGGTGTACACGAGGCGGTGTGGGCACGGCTCGTTGCACGGCTTGTATAAGCGGTCAAAGTGACCGACTCTCTCCATAAAACTCTTGGAGTTCACGGAGAATCCTCGCCTTCTCAAGCAAGATTTTTTTGTTTACACATGTAGTCGAATCTGATTACACTTGTAAACATATGAGCAAAAAACGAATCGCCAGAGCTGGGCGGCCTGCTCCCAAGTCCGTCGCCATCACCGAGGCCGAGTGGGACATCATGGAACTCTTGTGGGAGCGTTCACCACGAACGTCCCAGGAAATCGCGGGACTGCTGGAGGAGCAAAAGGGCTGGAAGCGCGCCACGACGGTGACGCTGCTAGCTAGACTCGCCTCCAAAGGAGCGCTGGAGACGGAGCCGCAGGGCAATCGCTTCCTCTACACGCCGGCGATTCCGCGTTCTGCCTGTGTGGCGGAGGAGACACGCAGTTTTCTGGACCGGTTGTTCGGGGGAGCGCTGCAACCGCTGGTGGCCCATGTGGCCGAGCATCATTCCCTCACCAAGGCGGACATCGCCGAGTTGAAAGCGCTCCTTGAAGAAATCCAACCCAAATCCTGAACCGCCATGAACTCTCTGCTTGAATCTGCTGAAGTCTGGTTTCGCGACATCACTGTGTTGTCGTCGAAGGGGGCGATCTTCGCTCTGATCGTTGGTTTGCTTCTCGTGCTGCTGCGTCGGCAGCTTTCCCCCGGTTGGCGGCATGGATTGTGGCTGCTGGTGTTGCTGCGTTTCACGCTTCCAGACATGGGCGAGTCGCGGCTGTCGATGGCACGCGTCTTCGATATTCCGTCGGTGCAGGCAGCGCAGCAGGTTGAAATCATCGAGGCACCCATTCAAATGACCGAACCTGAGGAGTTCACCTTGGTAGAAGTGCCGTCGCCTGTCGTGGACGCTTCGGCCATCAGCACAATCAGTGGAGTTTCGTCCTGGACGCTCTGGAAGAAACTGACGCTCGGCTGGCTGGCGGGAGTAGTGGCCATGCTTGGCACGATGCTGATCCTGCATGTGCGGCTGCTTCGGCGAGTGCGTGCGGATGGTGAAGCACCGTCGCCGTGGGTTCAGGCCCTTTTGCGGGAAGCCTGCGACATGGCCAAGGCGGGTCGTATGCCGCGTTTGCGGGTCACGGACGCTGTGCGTGCTCCGGCGTTGTTTGGCGCGTGGCGGCCGATGATCCTGCTGCCGCGGGAAGTGGCAAAGGAATGTGACAGTGCGTCACTGAAGTTGATACTCCTGCATGAGATCGCCCATTTGCAGCGACGTGATCTGTGGACGCAGATTTTCGCCTCGTTGATCCTGGTGGTGCAGTGGTTCAATCCGCTGGTGTGGTGGGCCGGGCGCAGGCTGCGGGTGGAGGCGGAGATGGCAGCCGACGCCCGTGCGCTGCGTTGCACGGACGCCGCGGAAGCACATCGTTTTGGCTCCATGCTGCTTGGTTTTGCCAATCGTGCGATGGCGGGCTGGCTGCTATGGCTTTCATCCGCCACGCTGCTGGGCATTTCGGAGAACAAACACGACCTGAAACGCCGGATCGAGGCGCTGAAGGACGTGGCCAGCCGCCGCCGTACGCGCTGGATGATCGGATTCCTGGCGTTCGCGCTGCTCGCTGTCAGCGGACTGACCCAGACGCCGTCGAGGACGACCACCACGGTGGTGACCACGACGACAACGACCACCACCACGAATGCCACAGTGGGGGGGACGACGGTGGCTGGCATCGTTGTCGATGATCATGGAAAGCCGGTCGTTGGAGTCTCATGCTCACTACGCATTGGAGTGGAGGATGATCCCGAGGTGCGCAAGACGACGAGCGATGCCGAAGGGCGCTTCCGTTTTGAGGCAGTTCCAGAATCAAACTCTCTGCAGTTGCGTGCTCTGCATCCCGACCATGTGCCGCCGAAGGAGGCCTATCCCGAGTTCTCCAGTCAGGATCAAAAAGAACACCGCCTAGTGCTGAGCAGAGCCACCAGCTGGGTGACCGGCACGGTGACAAGGAAGCCCGGCGGAACGCCGGTGGCGGGCGCGGCGGTGTATGTCAGCGTGGCGTATGACAGCAGCAGCCTCATTGGCCTGATCGGCGGACGGTCGAAGGCCAGAACGGATGCCAAGGGGCAGTTCCGTGTGGCGAAATCGTCTTTCGACAAAGAGAAGGGACATATCTGGGTGGACTCCCCCGGGATGGCGCTCAACGTCGTTCAGTTCACCTGGAAGGAGGGCGAGCAGACTGTCGATCATGTGCTTGAGCCCGAAAAGCTGCTTGTCGGGAGAGTGGTGGACGCAGATGGCAAGCCGGTGAAGGACGCATCGTTGTCGTTGAATGGCCGGCTTTATTCCGACGGCATCAATCGCATCAAAAGCCCTGAGTCCGGCTATTACAACGTCGGTTCGGGTTACTGGATGGGAGAGCCGGTGACGGACGAGAAGGGAAATTTTTCCAGCCGTGTGCTCGTGACTGGTGATGTGGCGGACCAATGGCTCGTGGTGCAGCATCCGACCGCAGGCATTCGTTACGCCAGGCTGCGGGATTGGAAGCCCGGCGACACGCTGACGCTGGAGCGCTGGAGTTCAGCGCAGGGTAGATTGGTGGATCAGAATGGTCAACCCGTGGCTGGCGCTGAGATCCTGTTTTCGTCCGGTGTGCGTGAGAAAGGCGCGGATGGCACGATTGTGTTCTCCCTGAACATCCGGGCGGTGACGAAAACTGATGCGCAGGGGAACTACAAGCAGGATCGCGTTCCGCCGCATTCCACCAGTGATTACGTGATGGTGAACGGCAAACCCGTTCCGCTGCGCCGCAGCGAATTCGAGCCGGGAGTGACGAAGTCCGTGGACATCCGCCTGCCAGCGCCCAAAAAGGCCGAAGCTCCGGTGCCTGCGGAAAAGACACGCCAGGTGCATGGACGTGTGCTCCCGCCGCCAGGTCGCAGCGTGATGGGCAAGGATTGGACCACGCACATGAGCATCACGGCGCTCAGCAAAGGCGGCGTCAATGACCAGTTTGACCTCGACGACAAGAGCGGACGCTTTGAGACACGTTCATTGCCGGAAGGAGACTACCTGCTCTCCATCTGGGTTTCGCCGAAGGATCGCAAACTAATGCATGCGCTCAACAGCGGCTTCTCCCTGGCTTTCAAACTCGAGTCCGATGCCGCGCGGAAGCCGCTCGATCTTGGGGAGTTCAAGCTGGAGGAGTCCGATTTCGCCTTTCGCTCCTCGGCTCCTCAGGGTCCGGCACCGTGGCAGACCATGAAGCTGAGCGCACCGGTGGGCGATGCGGCTGTGTTTGCCACTTGGGTCGCGAGCAACGGCCGCGGCGCCGGCCTGGAGCAAAAATTCACGGACGGTCGTGCAGTCGGTGAAGGGTCGCTCGACTCGAACCGGCGTTTCCTGCTTCGCGCCACGAAGGTGGATGGCTCCAAGTATTTCTCTTCGGCCCAGGTTGCTGATGAAAAGAAGGATGCAGTTTTCGACAAACCAGTCAGCCTTGCGCCCGCTGTCGCGGTGAAAGGTCGGCTGCGTGGTCTGCCCTCTACCTACGATGGCAGCGGCTGGGTCATCGCCGGTGTTGCCGTGCGCGCCAGCGTGAAGCCCGGGGAAGTCATCAAAGGGGCGGTGCCACAGGCTTGGTGGTATGCCTGGGCATCGGTGTCGCGGGAGGGCAGGTTTGCATTTCCCGCCCTGCCACGCGGCAGCCTGACCTTGCAGGGATTTGGCGAAGGCTGGAGCACGCTCTCGTCTTCTCAAACGGCGGGCGTTTTGTCGCTGAGCATGGTCGGTGAGCAGTCGCCGATCGAACTCGTCATCGACACGGCTCCTTGTGTCGAGCGTCGCGTGAGACTGCTGCGCCCGGATGGCAGCCCGGCTTCCGGTGCCAAAGTTTCGTTGGTGACGACCAGCAACGCCGCGCCGCTCGTATTGACCACTCGTGGTCATGCCGTCGAGCAAGTAGATGCCGATGCCTACGCTCGTTACAAGAAGCTGCGCATTCCTGGACACAGCGCCATCGCTGATGCCGAAGGACTCGTCGTGCTGCGCAATCAGCTCGACATTCCTTACGGCACCACCGGTTGCGAGGTGAAATGGACGGATCCGCAGACCAAGACCGAGCACAGGGAGCGTGTGAGCATCGCGAACGACGCCCGGCAGCCGCAGGAGATCAAACTGACCGGCAAAGTTCCGTAGCCGGGCACGAGCTGCCAGTTGCACTGGCACGGATGTCGAGTAATCGACACACCCCAACGGCGCATCACGAACCGCGGCCGGAATTTCAACTTCGGTCCGTTCATCATTCGCCATTCGGATTTCGTCATTTCCTCTCATGCCCTTCAAAAGCGACCACGCCCTGCGACTCCTCGGACGCGCCCGTGACAACGGCCGCCTCGGGCATGCTTACCTCATCACTGGACCGAAGGAAGCGCGGCATGAGGAGTTTGCCTCCAGCGTGCTCGATCTTGTCACGGGTCAGAAACAGCGCAATCTCGAAGGATGGGAAGGGCAGGGAGCCTATGTCCTGCGTCCGCAGAGCAAAAGCAGACAAATCAAAATTGGCAAGATTGACGACGACGGCCCAGGGACAATGAGGCACTTTTTGAGGAGCATGTATCAGACGGCTTCTGATAGCATCGGCATGAAGCTGGGAGTGATTGTTGATGCTGAGTGCATGAATGTTCAGGCGCAGAACGCGTTTCTCAAGACATTGGAGGAACCCCCGCCACGCACTCTCCTACTGCTGTTGACATCGCATCCAGAACGATTGTTGGCCACAACGAGATCACGAGTCATCGAGATCGGCCTCATGCCGCCATCTGGTGCTCGTATTTTCACCGAGCATGAGAACAAACTGCTCATCGTGCTGGGCAAGCATGCGTCACGCGGCTCCGGCACGCATTCCGGGGCGCTGGCGTTGAAGGCCGACTTTGAAGGCATCCTGGAAGAGTTGCGCGACGACCTCAAAAAGAGGCATGAGGAGGAGTTTGAGCGCGAAACCGAGCACTACGGCAAAACGACTGATGGCTCGTGGCTCAAACAACGCGAAGAGCAGGTCGAAGCTGCCATCGAGGCCGACTATATCCAGCAGCGCAGTGCTTTGATGGATCTGTTGCTTTCGTGGTTCGGCGATGTCGCCCGCCAGCAGGCAGGTGCCGAAAATCTCGATCTGCCGAAGCATCAGACCATGACGGCTCCACTGGCGGCCAAATGGGAGCCTGCCGAGGTGGCGAAACGCATCCGCATCCTGCGTCAGCTCGAAAGCCACCTGCACACGAATGTGAACGAGTCCCTCGCGCTGGAGGTTTGCTTTACCCAAGCGTTTGGGAGCTGAGGGACGTTTGGATTATTCAAAAACTGGTTGATCTGGCCTGGCGGATGGTTTGAGTGGCAGAGCTTGCACGAGACAGGCAGGGGCGGGCGTTACTTTAACCGCGTCACATGCGGGACATCCAGCGTCATCGGCAGGAGTTTTTCGTCCTTGCCGAGGAAGTGGATGCGAAATTCGCCTGCGCCGAGCTTTTCGTTCAGA
Organism: uncultured Prosthecobacter sp.; assembly: GCA_964421275.1. Taxonomy (GTDB): domain Bacteria; phylum Verrucomicrobiota; class Verrucomicrobiia; order Verrucomicrobiales; family Verrucomicrobiaceae; genus Prosthecobacter. Next base: position 103,388 of record CAYQWE010000005.1, on the reverse strand, counting down.
TCAGTGCGCTTGTGGAAGACATCCTCCACGCGGAGCAGCTCTTTGTCTCCAGTCACATCATAGACGACCATCCTCACCGGCTCTGCGGTGGCAGCGGACAGTAAGCGCTCCAGCTTGGCGAATTTACTTCTGCCGTTGATGAGGAGGGCGGGCTCGCCGGGCTTGAGCGCCTGCGCGGCGGCGAATTGGGGCTTCATCCGCCGGTTGTCTGCTGGGGCTGGTTTCGCGGTTATGGCTGCTGCCCCCGCGCTGGTGAACCAGGTTTTGGCAAAAGCATCATGGCTCCAGAAGCCGCACAACTCCTTGGCCACACGCTGCTGCCCCGCTTCGCTGAGATGCACGCCATCTTGTACATTCATTGTGGCAGACCATGCGTAGCCATCGCTGCGCGGTTTCGCGCCGTCGGTCCAGAAGTAACCGGCCCATGCCGCCAGCAGAGTGTTGTTCTTGCCGTTGTCTGGAGACTCGATAAGCCATTTCACGGCCCAGCCCGCCTGATAGGGTCTTGGCTCCGCGTGCTTCGTCTTACCTTCCCCGTCGGGCATGAAAGCAGTTGTGTGCCTAGCGCTGTGGTAGCAGAGCCGTGCGTTCGGGAAGTGCGTGGAGATGAGCTTCATCTGCTGCGCGAACGCTGCCTGAAGACGCTGTGGCCTGCCGGGGAAATCATCGCGCTGGTCGCGTAGGTCGTCGCTTTGATACCAGACCACCTGCACCTGCGCGGCGGTCACACCTTGCGCGGTGAGCGCCTGCTGCGCTTTCGCCCAATAGCGGTCATCCGCGAGCTTGTTCACGTCCGCACCGCCGACGGCACAGTTCACAAACTTCACTGCGGAGTTCATGCCGCTTGTCTGCGCTCCGGTCTGCTCCAGTTGGGCAAAGATCTGTCGGCACACGGACGCGCCGATTCCTGCCACGACGATGCGACCGTCTGCGGCGGGCTTCCCAGTTCCATCCAATGGTTGAATCTGTGCGCAGCGCGTCCGCAATGCCTCTGCATGGACGCCAGACGGCTCGTTTTTACCATCGGCATAGAGTCCACCTTTGAATCCCAGGTAATCGTGGTCCCCGAGTTCGTTCAGCGGTGTGAGCGGAGCCATCCCTGCGCCGTAGCCGGGGCAACTGATGAGAAGAAGGAGAGCGATTGTTTTCATGACAGCGCGGTGAAACACGACGTTGTCGGAAAAGTTGCACCACCCAGGGGGCACCCTACGGAAGCTCACTTGGCGCTGATCACAACGAGAGTGGAGGTGGATCACATGAACCTCGCCACACATCCTTTCATTCCGGTGACGCCGACTATCTCGCTTACTGCCACGAGAAGGAGGTGCTGGCTTTTCTAGGCGTTCCTGCCGACTGCAATTTTGGCCAGAAGGATGCCGTCAGCCTGCGTGTGGGTTTTGAGGTGCCAGTATTCCTGCTGAGCGACTATGCCATCGGCAGCTTCTTTGCGCTGCGGTTTTCATATTACGCACGAAAACACGCTCCGTTGGGATGGTTGCCTCACAAGGATTCGAACCTTGAATAACAGATTCAGAACTATATGAACTGCGTGATGGCATGTCGATTTCACAAGGCTTCCAGAGCAAAAATACAATTACTACCGGTTTAGCTACCGGTCAAGCCCCAGGACTTTACGCATGGCCCGACGCCGCTGGGCTACCACCTTGGCACTTAAGCGGTCCTGCAGCTGTTTGGTTGTCGCTTCGGGGAACTGTTCTTTGATGATTTCCATTTCCTTCACAGCTTGACGAATGCCCGGCCCCGCAGCTTTGACCAGTGAATATCTCTCTTCACTAGTCAGCACATCGGCGCCAGCCCTCCCCAGTTGCCGTTCCCGGGCCTCTCTCCATGCTCCACCTGTCAGGGCCTTCTTCTCATCCTTCCCGAGGTAGGTTCCCACGTCGATTTGGTTGTCCAGTCCTGGCAGCCAGAGCTTGTTACGCGCCAGCCAAAGGGTCTGAGGATCTTCCCCCTGCCCCGTGACCATCCGCTTGATGATCGGCAGACGCTGCAGCACGTCGAGTTCCACCGGTTCCCCGAAGATATTCAGCGATGGCTTGCCAGCGAGTTCACGCAGGACAGGCACGTCTTTGAGCATGGCAGCGGCCAAGGTGGTGTCGTCCACCTTGTCCCCGTGAAACAATTCGCTGATGTCGCGTAGCAATCCCTGCCCAGGAATGAAGCCGCTGGCGGTCCGTGTCAGGACCTGCGTTCCGCTGCGCTGTCCTTCGAGCAGGTTGAACAGGTCATTGATGCTCGACAGCACGCCAGTTTTCAGCAGCGCTTGAGGCGAGGTGCTGAGAGCGTAGGCGGTGGCACCCAGGGCGTGCTCTTCCCTTCCCTTCGGAGTATAACGGAGGTAGTCGAGCGCGGAGCCCGCCACGGCAAAAACCAGCGAAAGCGGTGTTTCTGCATAGGAGACGTAGCTGTCCCCGATCTTGATCGTGAAGGGCCGCCATCCCTTGGGCATTTGATCGCGTCGGGCTTTGGTCCCTGGCCCCATTCCATAGATCATGAATGGGGTTTCATCATCGTCCCGATCGCGCAGAGCCAGAGCCCACGCAAAGCTCAGGCCTGCGCCCAATGTCCCAAGGATGCCGGAGGCAATCCGCTGCTTCGACTCCCAGGGATCAAAGTCCACTTTGCTGCGATCCAATACGTGTATGGAAAAGCGCCCCATCGATCCTCGAAGGATGCCCACAGGGGTGAAGTCCAACGCGGTGCTGGTGACATTCGCGACAATGTTAACGAAGGGAATGAAGGGCGTCAGCACACGGATAGGTCCCCAGGGACTCGGCAATGAGAACCGCTTGTGTGCATCATTGATCAGACCCGCAACGGCCCCCATCGACCCCTCTGGAGGCTGGGTAAAGGTGGTCAAGTCGCCGAACCGCGAGGCTTTCGCTTTGAGATCCACCGGCCGCAACGCCTCCATGATTTCCCATGCCCTGCGGTCAACGTGCCCGTAGCTCGATGACCGCCCAGATGCAGCGAGTTCCGCCTTGGCCTGCGCGAGCGCCTGCTGGTATTGAGTTTGCCCGTTTTGCAGTTGTTCAGCGAGGTAGTCAGAGAAGTTCCCACCATTGGCCTTGGTCTGCTCACTGGCATACCTTGCCGCCTCCAGCCATGAGCGTCCCTCCTTTGCTGTGTGGTAGAAAAAGCCGTCGCCCGCCGCAAGAGCACGGAACACAAACTTGCCATACGACATGCCGTTTTTGAGGCGCTGCCCCCAGGTCTGCGGGTTGTCACTATGAATCAGCTCGAGCGTTTGCCCGCTGCCAAATTGGAGGTCTCCTTTGAACGGCACGTTGCCGGTCTTCAATGAGTTAACCGCTTCAGCCGTCCCGCGCTTGGCCCCCTCATACATGCCACGGATGAAGTGCCACGTCTCGCGTGGATTGTGCGTGGCTCCGACCGTCAGCATCTTCAACATGAGGTGCATAGCATTGACCCAAATATTGACACCCTGGGCGGTGATCCCAGAGAGAATGTTGGCATACCAGAAGGCTGTCCACACATCCATCGCTGGAATGCCTTTGAACATCGCCAGCTCGCTCATCAGCTTGGTCGTGGCTTCCTGCTTGAGGAAGCCCTCGGGCGCGGCCTTCTGCGCGTCGATGAGTTCTTTGATGCGCTTGCGCTGCGCAGCATCCAGCACCGGCATCTCGAAGGCCTCGGCATACGCCTTGAGGAAGGCCGCGCGATCGAGCGCGCCGAGCTCATGCGCCTCGAAGAGCTTCTTCAAAAAGCGCGGCATGCTCCCGCGCGTCTTCGCTGTGGCCGTCTTCGGCATGAGCTGGTCCACCAGCCGCGCGATGGCACGTTCGCGGGCGATCTCGGCGTGGGCCTTGCGCTCCAGGTCCAGCAGCCGCTGCAGTTCCACTGCCTCGGCAGCAGGCAGGCCGATGGCGCAGGCCTGCGCGTGGAAATCGGGCAGGCTGGCTGCATCGGCGGTCTTGAGATAGTCTCGAATGAGCTTGCTCAAGGCGCTGGTGGTCTGTGGGGCGGACGGGCCGCCGAAGACGTGGCGGAACGTGAGCCGGTCGATCCAGGCGAAGGCCTGCCTGGAAAGACGGGATGCGCCCGGCTGGCGTTTCTGGCCGCGTGCTTCGGGCTGGGTGGCGGTCATCTTCGCCATGTCAAGGTGGCTCAGCAGCGTGGCGACCTGGGCCGGATCGACGCCCAAAGCTTGAAGCGCAGATTGAAGCGTCGCGGCGTCGATGCGGCCGGCCGTGTAGTCTGCGGCGGCCTGCTTGACCTCGTTGCGGGCGCGCTGGGGGGATTGCTGGCCTGGCATGCGTGACAGGCGGGCGATGAGGCGGGCGGCGAGTTCGTCCGGATTGAGCCGCCGGGGCTTCGACTGCCCCGGCGCGCGCGGCTTGCCTGCTGCCGCTGCCTTGCGCTGCTGGCGCGCCTCCGCGCTGGCGAGGGCGCGCTGGGCACGCTGGCGGCGCTTCTCCGCGCTTTGCGCACGTTCCTGGGCCTGGGCGGCGTCGGCTGGAGTCGGAGCCTGCGCAGCCTCCTGTTGCGCTGCTGAGGCCTCCTGCGTGGCCTGGGCGAGCTGCTGGCGGAGCGCGGCGACTTGTCGTTGCAGCTCCGCGAGCTGGTCGGTGGTGGTTTCCCCCAGCGCCTCGGCGGCCACGTCCGCGCGTTCCTCCGCCGCCGTGGCGCTCACTTCCTCGGCGATCTTCGCCGGATCCTTCCCCAGTTGCAGGGACATCTGTTCTTCGCGCGCGGCATGGACCTTGCGTTCAAAGGCGCGCAGCACGCCCTCCGCGCTCATGCGCGTCCACATCCCGGCCCAGCGCACCGCCTGGCCGTGCTGGGTGAGACGCTTCTCGATGAACTCGCCCGTCTCATGCATCAGGTCGTCCAGCATCTCCGCGCGCGCGGAGTCGCCGCTTTGCTCCGCCACGCGGATCGCCGCGTCGAGACTCAGCACGAGCTGGCCCGCGAGGGCTACTTCGTCCGTGTCGCTCAGGCCGGCCTCCGGGTCCATCAGCAGTGTGAAGGCACCCTCCAGGCCGTTCTGCTCGATGAAGTCATTGGCGCGCTGCTGCCATTCGGCCTCGGACTCGACGCGGTATTGGCCGCCGATGGTCGCGCGCCAGGAGGCACGCAGGCGCTCGTCACTCTTGAGCCGCTGCCCGAAGGTGGTCTTGCCCCATTCTTTGAGGGAGCTCGCACCGGGGCCTCCGTTGCCTTCACTGCTTTGGGCTTGCTCCGCAGGCTGGCCGGGTGCATTCAGAACTATATGAACTGCGTGATGGCATGTCGATTTCACAAGGCTTCCAGAGCAAAAATACAATTACTACCGGTTTAGCTACCGGTCAAGCCCCAGGACTTTACGCATGGCCCGACGCCGCTGGGCTACCACCTTGGCACTTAAGCGGTCCTGCAGCTGTTTGGTTGTCGCTTCGGGGAACTGTTCTTTGATGATTTCCATTTCCTTCACAGCTTGACGAATGCCCGGCCCCGCAGCTTTGACCAGTGAATATCTCTCTTCACTAGTCAGCACATCGGCGCCAGCCCTCCCCAGTTGCCGTTCCCGGGCCTCTCTCCATGCTCCACCTGTCAGGGCCTTCTTCTCATCCTTCCCGAGGTAGGTTCCCACGTCGATTTGGTTGTCCAGTCCTGGCAGCCAGAGCTTGTTACGCGCCAGCCAAAGGGTCTGAGGATCTTCCCCCTGCCCCGTGACCATCCGCTTGATGATCGGCAGACGCTGCAGCACGTCGAGTTCCACCGGTTCCCCGAAGATATTCAGCGATGGCTTGCCAGCGAGTTCACGCAGGACAGGCACGTCTTTGAGCATGGCAGCGGCCAAGGTGGTGTCGTCCACCTTGTCCCCGTGAAACAATTCGCTGATGTCGCGTAGCAATCCCTGCCCAGGAATGAAGCCGCTGGCGGTCCGTGTCAGGACCTGCGTTCCGCTGCGCTGTCCTTCGAGCAGGTTGAACAGGTCATTGATGCTCGACAGCACGCCAGTTTTCAGCAGCGCTTGAGGCGAGGTGCTGAGAGCGTAGGCGGTGGCACCCAGGGCGTGCTCTTCCCTTCCCTTCGGAGTATAACGGAGGTAGTCGAGCGCGGAGCCCGCCACGGCAAAAACCAGCGAAAGCGGTGTTTCTGCATAGGAGACGTAGCTGTCCCCGATCTTGATCGTGAAGGGCCGCCATCCCTTGGGCATTTGATCGCGTCGGGCTTTGGTCCCTGGCCCCATTCCATAGATCATGAATGGGGTTTCATCATCGTCCCGATCGCGCAGAGCCAGAGCCCACGCAAAGCTCAGGCCTGCGCCCAATGTCCCAAGGATGCCGGAGGCAATCCGCTGCTTCGACTCCCAGGGATCAAAGTCCACTTTGCTGCGATCCAATACGTGTATGGAAAAGCGCCCCATCGATCCTCGAAGGATGCCCACAGGGGTGAAGTCCAACGCGGTGCTGGTGACATTCGCGACAATGTTAACGAAGGGAATGAAGGGCGTCAGCACACGGATAGGTCCCCAGGGACTCGGCAATGAGAACCGCTTGTGTGCATCATTGATCAGACCCGCAACGGCCCCCATCGACCCCTCTGGAGGCTGGGTAAAGGTGGTCAAGTCGCCGAACCGCGAGGCTTTCGCTTTGAGATCCACCGGCCGCAACGCCTCCATGATTTCCCATGCCCTGCGGTCAACGTGCCCGTAGCTCGATGACCGCCCAGATGCAGCGAGTTCCGCCTTGGCCTGCGCGAGCGCCTGCTGGTATTGAGTTTGCCCGTTTTGCAGTTGTTCAGCGAGGTAGTCAGAGAAGTTCCCACCATTGGCCTTGGTCTGCTCACTGGCATACCTTGCCGCCTCCAGCCATGAGCGTCCCTCCTTTGCTGTGTGGTAGAAAAAGCCGTCGCCCGCCGCAAGAGCACGGAACACAAACTTGCCATACGACATGCCGTTTTTGAGGCGCTGCCCCCAGGTCTGCGGGTTGTCACTATGAATCAGCTCGAGCGTTTGCCCGCTGCCAAATTGGAGGTCTCCTTTGAACGGCACGTTGCCGGTCTTCAATGAGTTAACCGCTTCAGCCGTCCCGCGCTTGGCCCCCTCATACATGCCACGGATGAAGTGCCACGTCTCGCGTGGATTGTGCGTGGCTCCGACCGTCAGCATCTTCAACATGAGGTGCATAGCATTGACCCAAATATTGACACCCTGGGCGGTGATCCCAGAGAGAATGTTGGCATACCAGAAGGCTGTCCACACATCCATCGCTGGAATGCCTTTGAACATCGCCAGCTCGCTCATCAGCTTGGTCGTGGCTTCCTGCTTGAGGAAGCCCTCGGGCGCGGCCTTCTGCGCGTCGATGAGTTCTTTGATGCGCTTGCGCTGCGCAGCATCCAGCACCGGCATCTCGAAGGCCTCGGCATACGCCTTGAGGAAGGCCGCGCGATCGAGCGCGCCGAGCTCATGCGCCTCGAAGAGCTTCTTCAAAAAGCGCGGCATGCTCCCGCGCGTCTTCGCTGTGGCCGTCTTCGGCATGAGCTGGTCCACCAGCCGCGCGATGGCACGTTCGCGGGCGATCTCGGCGTGGGCCTTGCGCTCCAGGTCCAGCAGCCGCTGCAGTTCCACTGCCTCGGCAGCAGGCAGGCCGATGGCGCAGGCCTGCGCGTGGAAATCGGGCAGGCTGGCTGCATCGGCGGTCTTGAGATAGTCTCGAATGAGCTTGCTCAAGGCGCTGGTGGTCTGTGGGGCGGACGGGCCGCCGAAGACGTGGCGGAACGTGAGCCGGTCGATCCAGGCGAAGGCCTGCCTGGAAAGACGGGATGCGCCCGGCTGGCGTTTCTGGCCGCGTGCTTCGGGCTGGGTGGCGGTCATCTTCGCCATGTCAAGGTGGCTCAGCAGCGTGGCGACCTGGGCCGGATCGACGCCCAAAGCTTGAAGCGCAGATTGAAGCGTCGCGGCGTCGATGCGGCCGGCCGTGTAGTCTGCGGCGGCCTGCTTGACCTCGTTGCGGGCGCGCTGGGGGGATTGCTGGCCTGGCATGCGTGACAGGCGGGCGATGAGGCGGGCGGCGAGTTCGTCCGGATTGAGCCGCCGGGGCTTCGACTGCCCCGGCGCGCGCGGCTTGCCTGCTGCCGCTGCCTTGCGCTGCTGGCGCGCCTCCGCGCTGGCGAGGGCGCGCTGGGCACGCTGGCGGCGCTTCTCCGCGCTTTGCGCACGTTCCTGGGCCTGGGCGGCGTCGGCTGGAGTCGGAGCCTGCGCAGCCTCCTGTTGCGCTGCTGAGGCCTCCTGCGTGGCCTGGGCGAGCTGCTGGCGGAGCGCGGCGACTTGTCGTTGCAGCTCCGCGAGCTGGTCGGTGGTGGTTTCCCCCAGCGCCTCGGCGGCCACGTCCGCGCGTTCCTCCGCCGCCGTGGCGCTCACTTCCTCGGCGATCTTCGCCGGATCCTTCCCCAGTTGCAGGGACATCTGTTCTTCGCGCGCGGCATGGACCTTGCGTTCAAAGGCGCGCAGCACGCCCTCCGCGCTCATGCGCGTCCACATCCCGGCCCAGCGCACCGCCTGGCCGTGCTGGGTGAGACGCTTCTCGATGAACTCGCCCGTCTCATGCATCAGGTCGTCCAGCATCTCCGCGCGCGCGGAGTCGCCGCTTTGCTCCGCCACGCGGATCGCCGCGTCGAGACTCAGCACGAGCTGGCCCGCGAGGGCTACTTCGTCCGTGTCGCTCAGGCCGGCCTCCGGGTCCATCAGCAGTGTGAAGGCACCCTCCAGGCCGTTCTGCTCGATGAAGTCATTGGCGCGCTGCTGCCATTCGGCCTCGGACTCGACGCGGTATTGGCCGCCGATGGTCGCGCGCCAGGAGGCACGCAGGCGCTCGTCACTCTTGAGCCGCTGCCCGAAGGTGGTCTTGCCCCATTCTTTGAGGGAGCTCGCACCGGGGCCTCCGTTGCCTTCACTGCTTTGGGCTTGCTCCGCAGGCTGGCCGGGTGCATTCTGTGTCGGAGTCTGTGGGGCGGCGGATGGCGCTTTACCCGCAGGCGTGCCTGCAGAGCCGCCATCCGGCGCTGCATTGACTTTCGCCAGCCATTGCAGTAGCCTGTCTTTGGCGGCGTCCGCCGTCCCTTCCCTCGCATTTGCCTTGCGACCAGGTTGGGAGGGCGTGGCGCCGCCAGCTTCGTTTACCAGGGCAAAATCAGTCGGATGGTTGTCATAGTAGATGTGTCCATCCGTGTCCTGCCTCAGCGTGATACGAATCAAGAACTCCGCTCCATTCTGCCTCACACGCGTGCCGTAGTGATGGAAGGCGAGGATGTTGGGCTTGTCCGCCTTGGTGGAAGGCTCGCTCCAGAGCGGCACGGCGCGCCGGATGAGGGCAGGCAGATCCGGAACGAGCTGCAAGACACGGGGGTCGGCACTGTGCTGGGCACTCTCACGAAAGCCGCTCATGGTGAAGCGCACCTGGCGGCCATCCCGCGTCACCGGCAGCTCCACACCTTTGAGCCTAGTCAGGATGTTGGCGAAAATGGCCTTGGCCTTCTCACGCAGAGCAGAGCCACGATCTGCGGCAAGGGCTGTGGAGGCTTCGAGAGCAGGCTGGGCGAGCAGTTCCCTCGCCCGTTGCCTGGCAGTCAGATTTTCTTGACTCTTCTGGGCGGACGCCGCATCCGCCTGGACGGGCAGTGACGCAGGCGTGCCTGCAGAGCCGCCATCCGGCGCTGCATTTCCACGCCTCGCGGCACGGGGGGCGGGACCACCGCGCTCGAGAGCCTGGCGGCTCAGCGCCATGATCTCCCTCATTTCACGGACGGTCCATTCGGCGCGCTTGAAGGTGCCGGTGGTTTTCTTCAGCGCATCGCCGAGCCACTGCCACAGCCTGCCCAGCAGACTGGTGGGTTTCAGCGTGGCGAGCAGCGCCGCGGGCATCGCTTCCACTTCGCGGGCAAACCATTCTTCCACCAGCTGGCTCTCATCGAGATGCGCATAGCCCTCCGCACGCAGCGCCGCCAGCGCGCGGGCGGCGGCGGGGTCTTGCAGCGCGGCATTCACCAGCGCCGCCCAGCGCGCCGCGAATGCGGCATCCCCCTGGCGCAGGGCGGCCAGGCCGGCGTGGCCGATGCGCTCATACAGGATGGCGCGCAGGGCGGCGCGCATCGTCGTCTCTCCCGCGCGCACACGCAGGTTCTCGGAGAGGACCACCACGCCGCCGGTGCGCGGGTCAAAGAATGCCTCCGTGGCACCATCCCCAGCCAGCGCTGCCCAGTCATCCGGGTGGAAGTCGCTCTCGCGCAGCGAGTCACGATTGGGCACGATGCGCACCTGGGCCGCCAGCGCGGGGGCCGCGCGTTGCAGCCTGCCCAATGCCTCGCCTGCCTGTGCGGCGCTTACGCGGCCTGTGGCAGCGCGATCTGGCTTGCTGTAGAGCAGCTTGCGAGCGGTCGCGAAAGGTCGAAACAGCTCGTTGTCTTGAGTATCTGTTTGCGTGTTTCGCGCGGCATCTCCAGCCACTCCCGGAGCAGAGGGGGATCGCCTGGCAGCGGTAGGACTGGCAGACGTCCGTGCTGCTCCATCCAGGAGAGCACCATTTCCGACAGCGCCTCCTCCTGCGGAGTGTAGTCGCGATAGCAGGACATTCCACTGAGCACCGCCTCCGGACTCCTGTGCGCGTCTCTGCGATCCCACAACCAGGGACCTAAGAAGTGTCGTCGCACCGACTCCACTATTGCGGGCGTCAAATCGTGCGGTGAGAGCTTTGTAAAAGCCTCGGGTAACGGGCTGTCCAGTCCTTCCATCCCTCAACGTATTGGTTTCGGGATCGACGGTCAAGCTGTCAATGTCGATGCCGCGGTCCAATCCGGCCGCCTTGACCTCGTGATACTCACGGTTCAGCAGGGAGGCCAGGTTTCCATCCACTTCGCCGGGCCGCCAGTCCGGCATCTCCACATAGCCGTCATCCGTGGCCGCGAGGGGGTCGAGGTGCCCTGCGGTGCCATGCCTCAGCACGCTGCTGATCATCTGGCTGATGCGGCGCAGCCGCGCCACCGGTTTCACGCCGCGCGGATCCGCGCGAAACTTGAGACCCTTGTTGCGCGCAAAAGAGAGCGCCATCTGATAAACAGGGGCTCCGCCGCCTGACTGTGTTCGGTTGCTGTCCAGACCTGCGGTGTTGATCCAGACATGATTGGCATCGCGCATCAGATGCGCGGTGCCGCCATTGCCTACCTGGATGTCCCATGCCTCGGTGGCCCGCTCATCCATGGGATCGGCATCGGTGACAGTGATCGCCTGGCCGGGACGGCTGTAGAAACCTCCCAGATCCACCAGGGAGGATGTCTTGGGTTCTCCACCGAGCTGGAAGCTCTCCGGCTCATCGGCGAGCATCCGCCAGAAGCCGACATTGGGCCCGGCTGGAGCCGACCTGCTCATGAGCACCCGCTCCGCTGGCGTCTCCGCCTGCGGTGTCTGCCACCCGCTCACCCGTCCCTGATCGTCGTAAGTGAGCTCCGCGCCCGGCGGCATGTCGGACATGGTCTGGCCGCGCGGCGTCCAGCGCTGCGGTGGCAGATCATCGCTGGGTTTGCGCGGTTGTGTCACGGGCGGTTCCGCCTGCGGTGTCTGCCACCCGCTCACCCGTCCCTGGTCGTCGTAAGTGAGTTCCGCGCCCGGCGGCATGTCGGCCATGGTCTGGCCGCGCGGCGTCCAGCTCTGCGGCGGCAGATCATCGCTGGGTTTGCGAGGTTGTGTCGCGGGCGGTTCCGGCGCCTGCGATGCTGCCTCCGGCTGTTCCGCCTCTTGCGGGCCGCGCATGAGATGCCCCACACCGGCGGCGGCGGTGGAGATCACCCCCTGCCCCACACCGCCAAGAGCCGCCGCTTCGAGCACCTGACTGGCGGAGGCATTCGGATCACTCAGGTATTCCGTCATGCCTTCCTGTGCCGCCTCGTCCCGCACCCCTCGGGCCACCGTCTTCCACGCGTTCTCACCGCCACGCACGGCACGCAGGGCATGACGCCCGCGAAAGACCGGCATCAGCGCCGTCGCCATGTCGATCGGGCTGGTCTGCATGTCCATGCTGCGCTGGATCATTTCTTTGCCGAGGCTGTCAGGAGCCGTCGCAATTGCCTTGGCATCGGAGCTTTGCTCAGACGCCCAGCGCCGCAGCCGCGTCGTGTGCGCGCTGTCGGTCTCGGACACACGTGCCTTGAATGCCTCCCAGCTTCGTGGGTCGCGCGTGGCCACGTAGTCCGCCAGCAGCTCACGCGGACCGGGTCCGCCAGTATCGCTGTGGGCAAAGAGCGGGTTGCGGTCGCTCTCCAGCCAGGCGCGGACCTTCTTGGGATCCGCCTTGCCCATGTGGTCGGCCTCCACGGACTTCCGCGCCAGGCCGTTGGTCAGCTTGTCCACCCATTGCTGGGTCTCTGCATCAGGCGTGGAGCCGTCGTCAAACTCACCCGCCAGCCAGCGCTCCAGCCCCTCCGGCTGCGCACCGGCATCCAGGTCGGTCTTCAGCGCGTCGAGAGCACGGTCGCGCAGGGCTTGCTTGCTCTCGCCCGGCCAGAGGTTCATGCCCACAATCTCACCGTGGCCGATCTGTTTGAGCCTCTGCCCCGTCGTGTCCCACAGGTCTGCCACTCCGCGTTTCAAGCGCGTGCCGCTGCCGCTGTCGGTGATGCCCAGCGCATCCTCCGCCGCGAACACGCCGCCTGCGATCGGCGCAGGGATGGACTTGACTACTTCCTCCACCCCGCGCACGGGGAACATCAGTGTGCGCCTGATCATGCCCGGCTCGGCACGCTGCCAGAGTCCGCTGAGCAGCCTGCCCTGAGTCTGCGCATCTGTCTTGTCGGCGATCTTCTGCGCGATGCCACGGATGTAATCAGGCCGCTTCGCCTCATCCTCCCACTCCGGTCGGCTCGTCAGATGGTCGAGATCGGTCTGAAGCTGCTCGTCGGTGTAGCCGGGGTTCGGGATGACAACACCGTCCGCTCTTGGCTTCACCAATTCGGGGCCGTCAGCACCCACGATTTCCGCCCCCTTCTCAGTCGCCAATATCTCCGGGCCTTCTTCGCCGGTCAGATAGGTTTTACCAGCTTCTACCGGCCCACCATCAGCACGCGCTCCGCCGAACATTTCTGTGACCTTATCTTGGGCCATGTTCGCCAGCTTCGAGTTTCCAGGAATGAGCAGACCCGTCACCGCTCCAGCCAAACTTTGGTTTTCACCATAGTCACGCACTGCCTGCTGGAGCTTATTGGCCGCGGCGTAGCCTTTGGTCGACCCGCTCAGTAGCAGATCTGGCATGATGCCGATGACATCCGCCGCGACCTTGCCTGGGCCGCTGAGCATCGGCCTGATGTGCGCCGAAGTGCGCTGGGCATCGAGAACTGTCTGTTGTGCCACACGCTGTAGAGGGGACGCCAGCGGCAGCAACTGACGCGAGTGCGCCGAGCTGTTTTCCAGAGCCTTTTTCTCCAGCTCAACTCCAGGCGTGGTCAATGCGCGCCAGACCCGCGCCGGAATCGATTCTTCCGGCACGGGTGGAGGCGCAATCGGCTTCGCTGCGTTGCGCTCGATAAAGCTGCTAGCGCGTGCCACGGCTCCCGCCAGGCCACGCGTGATCTGTGAACCGCCTTCAACGGTCGAGAGTAAAGTGTCCTCCAACAGCGCCTCTTTCCAAGTGCGCTTGCGCCGCGCCTGGACGTCTTGATTCCCATTAGGAAGAGGAAGAGGCATAACGAAGGAGATGGCGCGTGATTAGAATTCAACAAATTTGCTGGGCTGCCTCGTTGGCTGCGCAGGCCGCGTGCTCAGGCTCCCCTGGTCCCCATCCTCGTCGATGAAGACCTTCACCGGCCTGCCGGTCTGCGGATGCGGCTGGTAGTAGTAGTCCCGGCGCTGCTTGGGATCCATGGAGGAGCGGTCGCCCTGGTAGATCTTCGGCATTTCATAGGCTGCCTGTGAGTCCTGCTGCGGCGCGTAGAGGATGCCGTCACGTTGCGCGCTCCTGGGCGCGAAGCCCGGCGGCAGCGGTGCCTCCCTCCGTGTCGTGGGCACAGTCCCCAGCACGCGGCCGTCCGCCGTGGGCATGACATAATCGGTGCCGGGCACCGGGATGGTGCCGACGCGTGGCACGCGGCTGCGTTCCGCCTCGCGTTCACGGCGTTCACGCTCCGCCTCCATCGCGCGCTGGCCTTGTTCCAGGCCGATGCGTGTCAGCTCCCAGTTGCGCTGGGCCTCATCCCGCCGCGTCTGGGACTGCTCGCCACGGGTCCAGTCGTCCATGCGGTCCCGCCGCATCTGCGCGTCTCGCGCCGCTTGCGCCTGCTGCTGCCTGCTGTTCATGAGCAGCCCCTGCTGGAAGTTCGCAGCGTTCATCTCACGGCTAAAGTCCTGCCCGCTGCGCTGCATTTCACGCTGCTGTGCTAGCTGCGCCAGATGTCCCTGCATCTGCGCCGCGCCTGCCTCGTCTCCGCGTGTCCACATCCGGCGCGCAAACATCTGCATGCGGCGCTCAGGCGTCATGCCGCCACGGCCCACCGGCGTGGCGGGCCGCATGCTCAAGGGTCCCGCGTCTAGCATCTGCCGCGTCTGCGGCGCTGGGATCACCTGCACCGGCACACGCGGCACGATGAGTTCCGGCCCCTCCTCACCCACCAGAGAGGCCGCATTAGGTGGCGCGATGCCGCCTGCGGCAAAGGCGCCGCCAAAGGGCATCTCCCAGGGTTGCTTCCCCTGCATGCTCTGCGGCAGGTCCCACGGTGCGTCTCCTCCAGGCGGCGCGATGCGCGCCTTGGGCTGAGGAGGCCCAAAGCCGAATGAATTCTTTGGCACGAATGGCGGGCTAACTTGCGGGCTAACTTGCGGGCTAATCGACTCATCCTTCAGCCACACCTGGCTGCCGTTATTCCCCGGCACAAAGCGTCCGCCGGTGGGGCTTGCGGGCGCGGGCTGGAAGCTGCTGGCAAACGACGGGCCAAACCCACCGCCGGGCCTCCTCCCTGCCGCCAGACCGCCACTGTAGCCGCGATTAAAAATGGATGATGTCGCCATATGGTTATTTCCTCCTTGTGTGGGTTAAAATCTGATCGCCTCCGGCAGCGGCGGCAGGCGCAGGATGCGCACGCGGGTGCGCTTGTAGAGTCCGGCTGCGGTGAGCTCCTGGGTGTCTGAAAGAGTGTGGATCTGCCAGCCCACATGGTTCGTTCGCGGGAAAAACTGCCCAGGGGGAAGCTCTTGGCTGTCGGGCGTGCCGAATGCCTCCTCCCTCACAAAGCCGCTGGTGAGTTCAGGCACGAACACATCTTCATGCAGGCAGACGAGGCTTAGCTGTGTGCCTTTGTAGGAGTAGCGCACCTGGGTCGGCAGCGGGGCGTCGCACTCCAGTTGGGCCCATGGCTTAGGGCTAAGAAACTCCTCAATAACAACCTCCGTGCGGAGACTGCCGCCGGGGATGAGTTCATACCTGTCCACAAACTCATGCCTCGTGCGCGTGTTTGCGGTGTTGTTTGCCCCCTCTGTGCCACTGTCAGTGTCCAGCACGCGCTCCACCATGCCACCGTATAGGTTGCGCAGCCAGTCAGGCCAGTTCACCTCCATGGTGGTGGGCGTGCTGCGGAAGGGGGCATCCTCCATCTGGCGCGGCGTCTTTGGCGCGGCGAAGGTGTAGCCGTGGTAGCCATCCTGCTTGCCAGCCGTCGTCACCAGTTGGTAGGGGCCGAAGCCGCGCACTCGTGCGTCGTCCTTGGGCACTCCGGGCAGGAAGTCGTTGAGCGTGATGCCGGGCACGATCTGCGTGTCGGCGCGGATGAAGCTCTCGTTGACCCACAGCACCGCCACGACCTCCGCCACGTCATCGGTGGGCCGGGTCTCAAAGACAGTTGGTTCACGAGCTTCACGCATGAGAGTGGTTCAGGGTGCGGGCGCGGCAGCCCGCGTGTTGTTGGGGTCAGGAGGAAGGTCCGGCGTAAACGCATCTTTCGCCTTGTGAAATGACATGAGTGGTTTGGTGCCCACCCGTGGAAACGAAAAGCCACACGCTCCGCGGCACGCCCTCGTGCCGCTTCAGCGGCGTTGTCGCAAGGTTGTCGGAGGGCACGATGTTGGCCGCTGTTGGCGCGTAAACCCCATTGGTGAACGTGCCTGCCGTTGGCACCACGCCCACACCTGGGCCAAGCAAGGCGTAGCTGGCGGAATGCAGGTTTCGCCAGCAGCCCTCCGCAAACCACACTGTTATCGGCACTGGGCAAAAGCCCTGCGCTTGCGCCTTGAGTCCGGTAGCGCTCGCGGTGGCTTGCGCGTTGGCCGCGCTCGTCGTCCAGACGCCGGTCGTCGCATTGAACACGCTAGCGTAGAGCTCCAGCTCCGTGGCGGAGCGCACCGCATTTATGAATGCGCCACGCGGGATACCCGCGCAGAAAACCGCCAGGCCCGGATACACCCCAGTGGTGCTAGTCACGGTCAGGATGTTGCTCCCCGCAGCGGTGCTCACACCGCTCAACTCAACGGCGTCCAGCACGGACGGCACCGTGCACAGCAGACGCCCGGCGCGGTCGCGTATTTCATAATTCGCAGGCATGACGTGGTTGCAGGTTTAAGGTTTGAAGCTCAGCTCGTGATCGCCTCTGCCAGCGCAGCACACGCGGCGGCGCGTTTGATCGGGTCAAGCATCGCGGCGCGGTCGCCCGCGTGGTCGATGAAGCCGAGTTCGATCAGCACGGAACGGGGGAAGTTCAGCACGGCCAGCTTGCTGTGCTGGCTCTGGTTCTCAGTTTTCACGCCGCGATCCTTCGTGCCAAGCGCCGTCACCACGGCCTCATTGCAGGCCCTCGCCAGCGACTTGTTCTTGTCGCCTCGATAAAACGTCTCCGTGCCATGCGCCGTGCCATCCGCTGCGTTGCAGTGAAGGGAGATATAGACCTCGCAGCCGTAGGTCATGGCCACATGCGCCCGCTCCACCACCGGCGCGGGATCCAGCGCGTCCTTGCGCGTGCGTATGACCTTGTGACCGCAGGCCATGAGCATCGCCCGCAGTTCATTCGCCCAGGCCATGACGATCTCCGCCTCCGCTATGGTCTTCCCCGCCACGCGCACACTCGCGCCGCAGTCATACACGCCGCGCCTGCGGTTGCTCATGCCGTGTCCTGGATCGAGGCAGATGGTCATAAATTTTGAGTGGTTTAAGGGTTCACTTCCACCGGGTTCTTCGCCGCCGTGACGACGCGTCGCGTGCCGTAAATAATAGCCCCACCTCTGGGTGCCCGCTGGCGTCTGCGGCCAGTTCGTAGAGACGCAGACGTTGGTCACGAGTAAGACCGCCAATGTCGTTAGCGCACGAGGTTAGGCAGAGAAGGGCAAAGAGAGAAAGTAGAGTGGTTTTCATTTTCGGTTTCAAATTCATTCACGGTTCCAGCTCCACCAGCCCACAGCCCGCAGCACAGCCCAGCGCACCGTGGCACGCCATGCAGGCAGCCCCTTGGCGAGCACCAGCTCGTGGTAAACCGCATCCGCCTGCGAGCGTGTCACTGCGTGAAAAAGCCCGTAGGCCACATAGCCGTGGTTACGGTAGAGGTAGTCATGCACGCAGGCTCCACGCTTGCTCAAACCGAACGGCGGCACCAGCCAGCGGAGGGATTCAGGAATGCTCTCCCCGTCAAAGCGGAAGTTCGCAGGCACTATGATGATCGCGCCCAAGACGGCGCTATAAACCTTGAACGGCTTGAGCAGCTTGAACGCATGCGTTTCCGTTCCCTCGCTCACGTCGAGAGCTTCAAACCGGGTTATAAATTCAGCAGGTAGCGGGGTCACAACAAAGAGAAATAAATGTTGGAAGGAGAGTCACAGAACTCCTGCGCGGTTGGGTCGTAGTAGCCCACGCTGCCGTCGTGGTAGATGCCAAAGACATAGACATGCCGCTGCGCGTCCTGGAACTGTCCAGGCGGATCGCCAAATACCATGCCGAGAGCCAGCGTGTGGCCCTCATTGGCCCCGCGACGTTGCGCGTGTTCGATGAGGCTGCGGGCTTGGTCTTCGCACTCCCAGCGGTTCTTGGCCCACGGGGCGAAGCTCTTGCGTCCTGCGTCCTCGATGTCAGCACTGGTAATGCACGCGGCTTTCTCCTTCGTCCACACGGGACGGTAGTTAGGCTGCGTTCTCCCCGCGAGGCAGTTCACCAGCAAGGATTGCATGGTCGCCACGTCCAGAATGCGACGTGATGGCTCCGGGCGCGGCTTGCTGAAAAGACGGCGGATGAAGTTCATTTTGGTTGTGTGCCCAGTTTCTCCTCCACTCGATCGAGGCCATGGCGGATGTATTTCAAGCCCTCCTCAAGCAGCGCTATACGCTTGTCATTCCCGTTGAGCTGTGCCTGAACCAGCGACTTGTCCAACGCAGCCTGCTGCGCGGTGTAGCGGCTCGCGAGGCTCTCAGCATTGAGCACGGTCAACTTGTGCAGCTCCACCTCATGCTGCTTGAGTCCTTCCTCGTGATCCTCCAGCGCAGCCACGGCAGCATTCTGGCGTATTTCGAGAGTCGCAACCCAAACGCCTATGGCGAACGCGCCGACCAATAGCCAGCGGCCCAGCCGCACGACGACATCCAGCGCTTTGAGCCGTGACTCAAATTCCTCCATCATTTCGTCACTCATGAGTAGCATGACATGGGTTAAGTTGGGACGCCATTAATGACGCTGCACGGCAGCGTGCCGGAGGGTGCTGGGCCACTGGTCGAGCCGATGTAAATGTGGGAGCCTTCCGATGAAGGAGTCATCGCCGTTTCCGAGGCGGATAGATTACCAATGCTCAAGAAGTGGCAGGCGGTCAGGTTGCCATTGTTGCCAGAAGATGAACTTGGCTGCATACTGCAACTGCCTATACTACCGGAGACCACACTGAGATAACCCCCGTCCGCTCCACAGATGGACATTGAGGCTACGTCCACAGTCAGGTTGGTCACGTTGCCGGGCGCTCCATAAGAACCATCGCTTCCGCCCATTTGCCCTGAACTCGGCGAGCCAGTACTGCAATCGACGCTACCGGCAATGAGTCGGGCCATGACAGAGCTAGTCACGCTGCCAGCGTTGCCGCCGTTGCCTCCTGACGGACTGGAGAAGCCGTCTGTCACTGCCTGTCCTGCATCGCCGCCGTTCGCCTGAACGGCTGTGGCCCGCAGGCTGCCTATAATATTGACAGTGCCCGCATTCCCTCCGGGCGGGCCGTCTGAAACGGGCTCCGCTCCATTCCCGGCGGTTCCCCCCTTCGCAGAAACCGTGCCCGCCACCACGTTCTGCACAGTGAGTGCAGCCGCGGAGTGTCCACTCTCACCAGTCCCTCCAGGAGAGGGTTCAGTGGAGAGAGTAGTGAACATGACCGACTCGACACCCAAGTCACGCACCGTCAGCGCACGTCCCCGGTTGCGTAGCGTCGTAACAATGCTCCGCGTCGGGCCAAGACCCCTGAACGCAAGGTCGAGTGCCGCGCCAAAATCGCCATCGTAGCCCGCGAAGGTGCCTGCGCCGATGTGCAGCATGCGTGCGCCAGCGGTGAGCGCGGCGGCGATGTTGGCGTAAGGCTTGGAGGGATCGCCGACCGTGCCGGTCGTGTCGTTGCCGGTGTTCGTGCCCGTCTCGATCCAGGCTTGAAGTGGGAGTGAGATGGCGGAGCCGCCGCCGCCGCCCAGAGCATCCATCGCCTGCTTCACGCGCAGCGGCGTCATGAGGGCGGCATTGTCAGTCCCGGCCTCCGCCTGGGCCTGGGATGCTTTGAGAATGGATGTGCTGATCTCTCCCATATTTAGTCCTTTCTGCGCAGCCACCATTTAGACTGCAGGCGGGTGAACTCGACGGACGCCAGCTCTTCACAGAGGGCCTTCGCGTCTTTCCGCCTGGCACCTCCCGTTTCAAACTGGCCAGCGCCGCGCCAATGCTCCGCCTGGGCAAAGGCAATGGCGGCATCCGCCAAAATCGCGACGACTGGCGCATTCGCGTCCGTTCCGTCGAACTGAGGACACGGCGGGCGCCAGAAGCCGAACACTTGAGTGTAGCCGGCTCCCACAAAGATCCCAGACTTGGCCGTGCTGGCATCCACCCAGCAGGCAGCGGCGCTTCGTGGATCTGCCGTCCAGAGGTTGAACACATGCGCGTCATCCACTTCGCTGTAGGCAATCACGCCATCGGTGACAGTGAGCGCCCCCTCATCCCATGAGTCTTCCCACGGCACACCTTCATAAGCCCACGCAGCGCGATACCCTGCGTTGAAGTGCCGTAGAAGTGTAGCCCGCTCGGGATCAACGGTCGTTTCATAGACCCCGCCCAGACTGACGACGAAGTCCCTGAAAACGTTCTCAAAGGTGGCGGGAGTGCGTGACACGAATCAGGCCTCCTTGCAGGTGAACGGCGCGTTGATCGAGGCGCAGATGATTTGGATTTCACGCCGGTCGATGAATGAGGGCGTGTAGGTCTCAAGCGGCCCCACGCGAATGCTCGGCTGCGACTTCACAGCCGCCGCGCCATACTGGATCCACATGTCTGTGGTCTCAGACTGGTTTTGCAGAAACCAGTAACAGCGCTCCGCATTGGCCGGCATCAGCACCTGGCTGGTGTCTGCCGCCGCGATGGCGCCGCTCCTGTCATCGAGGATGCCGACAGCCGGGCTCACAGAGCTCCGGCCTTGAAGTCTTTGATCTGCTCCCATGGCTTATGCTGCTTTCTTCTCCCACGGTTTGTTGACGATGATGGCAGCTCTCCGCTGGTAGGCGGGCCTCAGGCACATGTGGGAATTGTCCTTGATGAGCTGCCCGATGAAGGCGGAATCGTAGACGTATTCCGGCCCCACCCATTTGATGATCCAGTCATGCAACGTCTTCGCCATGCGCATGACGCATTGCCCCAGCCCATCAATAGGCCTGTGGGTAGCTTTGAAGTTGTCAGAACTGACCACCGCCTGGTCAGCAATGGCCACGGCAAGCTCACACTCCGCACGCTCTTCCATCTCAGACACAAACCAGGCGGCGAGTTTCGCGTCGCCACCCAGAAGGGTGACAGCTTGCTCGAACACGGCGGTTGGAACTCTGACTTTGAGCATGACGGTGGTGTGAGGCTTGCCGGGCGTTGATCCTCTGGGAGAGGGAATCGGATCAGGCGCTGCGCTTCCACTTGGCCTGGAACTTCGGCGTGAGTTGGAGGCCGAACATGTGCTGGGTGTAGCCTTCCCTGCCAGCCGCCTGGTCGGGGAGCTGCTTCACGCTTGGAGGCGTGCGCATGCGCAGTCCGCCGTAGCGCAGGTCGAGTCCGAATGCCTCCGCGAGCTGCGTGCCCGTGTCGTGCCGCAGCCAGGGGTGCAGGTCCAGGCGGGCAATGCCGCAATCGCCGACATATGTGTCGATGGTAGCCACGACCTTCATGTCCTTGGCATCCTGGTTCACACGGCGCACCACCGTCATGTCCGTGACGGTCGGGGTCAGAAGGCCGAACTTGCTCACCTTCTTCTTGAACGCCGTCGTGCAGAACAGATCGAGGTCGATCTTGCTCTTGAGCGCGTTGTAAATGCTCTCGAATGGATCGGTGATGTCCGTCTCCGCCAGCGGATAATCGTTGCCAGTGACGGTCAAAGTTTTGATTTGGGCGGCGTCGGGACGGAAGGCGGCGGGAATGACCGTGGGCGTGTCGGTCTGCACCGCGATGCCCGCCGTGTCCACGATCAGGCGCTCCAAACCACGGGTGATGAAGTTGGCGGAGTTGCTGCCAGCCTGGCTTTCCTGCCCCCCGACAATGGTATACTCCGCGCTCTTCAGCGTCTTCTTCAGGGCTCGCTTGGCTTGGTAGGCATATTCAGCCGCGCCGCCAGTGCCGAGGACCTGGTTGCCCTCGCTGACCTCACCTGCACCGAACTCCTCCTTGTGGTAGTGCATGCGGCCATACATCAAGGCCCGCGCGCCATAGGTCACGGCGTTGACCTGAGCGAAGCGGCGGCCTTCAGGAGCGCCCGCGTTGCTAGGATTGTCGGCCACGTCAAAAGGCCAGTCGTAGAGGGCCGCATTCGGGCTGTCAGGCAGCTTCTTCATGCGGTTGTAAAGCGGCGCTTCCGCCACGTCGAAGTCACCCATGAGCACGTCATAGACGTCGGGCTTGATGGTGAGCTGTGTTCCTTGATGAACGATCATAAATTGAAATTGGGGTGGGTGTTGAGCTGCTGATCAGAGACCCAGGAAATACTTGTCGATTTCCGCTTGGGCTCTCTTGTCTCCCCCGGCCGCATCAGTGCGCAGCTTGTCCAGCGCGGCTTGAGTGAGGGGAGCGCCTTTGCCTTGCTCCTGTTTCGGCGCGGGCTTCCCGTCGCCGCCAGGTTTGCTGCCACCTTCGCCCGGCTTGGGTGTATCGCCCTTGGGCTTGTTCACCTGTTGCGCGGCCTTCACCTCCACGAACTTGATTCCCTTGGCGGCCTTTTCTCGGTTCTCCCGACCCGCTTGCGCGTCGGCCAGCAGCATGAGGAAAGACGGATCACGCATCAGCTCAGGAACCTTCGCGAACAGCTCGCTCTCACGAGTTGCCACGGTGGGCTTCACCAATGCAGTCACCTTCTCCGCTCCGAGAACCTTGGCGGTTTCTCCATACGTCTTCAGCCAGGCCTTGCGGTCTGTCTTGGCCGTGTCGAGTTTGCCGGTCAGGTCTTCGTAATACTCAATCGCTTCCTCGACCTGCTGGGGTGACATTTGGCGCTCATTGGCCGTGCCTTCCTGCCAGACCCCTCCATCGAAATGCTTGTTGAGCCAGCGAAGCTTGGCCTTGGCGTCGGCCAGCATGTCACCAGCAAGCCTGTCCACCTCGGCATCCGTCCGGGCTTCCGCCAACGGGTTGGATGCGTCGGCAGCGGAGACAATCTCCGGTTGCTGATTGCGCGCCTCCAGTTGTTCTGTCAGCGTTTTGACCTGGCGCTTGAGCTGCGGATTCTCCCTCAAAAGCGCGTTGAACCGCTTCCGCAGTCCAGGGTGTTCTTTCAATGGATCTTCCTTGCCTTCCTCCTTGGATTCAGACTCTTCGCCTTCTTCCTGTTCGGAAGCTTCGGATTCATCATCCTTGGCTTCTTCTTCGGATTCAGACTCTTCGCCTTCTTCCTGTTCGGAAGCTTCGGATTCATCATCCTTGGCCTCTTCTTCAGATTCAGACTCCTTGCCCTTGCCCTCACCTTCCTTGGGATTGTCGTTCGTTTTGGCTTCCTTTTTGGGCTCCTTCGATGGCGACTGCACAGGCAAACCCATGAACGCGTCCATGATCTGGCTCGCGTCAAGCTGTTCGAGTCCTGGAGTCAGCGGCATCGCTGGCGCTGGCTTGGCGGCTCCAGGGCTGGACGCAGCGCCAGCAGCGGTGGCGGCCGGAGTTGCTTTCCCTGGAGACGCGGAGCCGCTGGCAGGGGCGGCGGGTGATGTTGCAGCCGTGTTCATATCAGTGCATGCCCACGGCAGCCTCCTGGCGGTCATCGGGCAAGTGCGCCGATAATCCACGCCCTCGTATCAAACCCCAACAGGGTGCATTCCAGAATACCCGGAATACCCAGAATACCCGAAACGCAAAAACCGCCCAACGCACGAATGCGCCGGACGGTTTCCCTTCTGCCAACAACACCTAGGCGTCGAAGAAATGGGCTAGGCCGTCGTGAACTTTGCCGTCCACCACGAGCAAGGCCAGCATCTCGAATACGTCATCAAGGGCCTCCATGCCGCCAAGCTGATACCGGCTGTCTTGCCCCTTGTAGGCATCCTTGCTGGCAGCATCCAGGCAAAGCGTTCGTTGAGCGGCTAGGATCTGCAGCACCGCCCTAACTTTCGGATCTTCGAGTCCGCCTCGCATGGCGGCCACAACCTCCGATCGGCACAAACGAGGGCCGCAGATTTCGGGGATGTTAATCACCTTGCGGCGGCGGCGGAAGATGCTACGAATGAGGTTCATTCAGCTTGATCGTTGGGTTTGACGCCAGTGCGGCCGATGGCGGCATTTTCGGTCTGCTGGATCTGGAACTGCAGATACTCCTGCTCTTTCTGGATGAGCTGAGCAATGTTCTCATCCCCGCCCGCTCGCTGGACGTTCGCAGGGTTCGCGGCCCATTGCTGCAGCACCTGCATGCGCAGGCCCGGGTTGCTGGCCTTGTCGTCATAGCGCACACCGATGCCGGCCATGATCTTGGCTATGCGGGATTCCTGGTCATCGAGGATTTTGCCACTGGCCGCGTCCTGGCTCATCACGAGCCGCCGCGCATAGGTTGGGGACATCAGACGTGCGAGGATGGTAGTGCCCTCCGCCCAGTTCACATTCCCTGAGCGGTCGCTCTGCATCATCATGGTGAGCACCTTGGCAAATTTCTCTGCCGCGTTTTCGCCATAGCCATCGACGTGAACTCCGATGGAAATAGCAGCCTCGCCCTTGAGCTGGTCTCTGTGGGCGTCTAGCTTCACGGCACGCCCGTTGATGTTGGACACCTGCAGATTGCCGATGTTCTCCTGCACCAGCATCCAAATGAGCCGGAGCAAGGCAATATGGCAGCGGCGGGCCTGGAACACTTTCCACTCTCGGAACATTCGCTTGTCGTCCGGATCGGCCTGCGTCCCACGGCAATAATAATCATCCACCAGCTTGTCCAGATACTCCATGACCTTCATGGCACCCTGGTCGATCTGCGGGACGTTCATGAACTGCGAACCGTCGAAGCTGTTGCCGGAGCGCTTGGCATACATTTCAATGCCTGGACGGATGCCAACATGCTGTCCGGCAGTGCGGAGCAAAGGCGGGTTGCTGCCAAGCTGCCCTCTGGCCCCTTCGCCATCGAGCGTGTCTTTGATGAAGTTCTGCTTATCCACCACGATGTCCGCGACCCCACGGGCCAGCATGGCGTAGGTGACCGGCTCCGCCGTGTCCACCACCAGCGGCAGTTCGGTCAGGTCGGTGATTTCCCACAACAGAAGATTGTCCGGCATGTTGGGATGCAAGGCACCGCGATAGACCATCGGCAGGCCAGCCTTATTGGTGATCTTGCGGTAAATATAAATGACCAGCCAGCGAGGCATTTTCTCCAGAGACGTGGTGTCAATCAGCAGACCTACGCCCATCCCATTCAGAGACCATTCAGGCACTTCGACGCCCTGGCACATCTCAGTGAAGAATTTGTTCTTCTGCTCTTCGAGCAGCTTTTTGGTGGATGCTTTGTCCCACCCTTCGAGGCGTGCCTTTTCGTTGACTTGGCTCTCGGAATAGTAGCGGAGAAACGCCACCATGTCAGTCTTGCCCTCGCCAGTCATAGTGCTCGGATGGATGCAGTTCACCCACGGCACCACCACCTCAGCACGGAACATGCAGCCGTCATCACGGGGAGCGGTGTACTCAGCAGGCTTGACCGGCTCTTTGCGGAGTTGCTGAAGCACCGACTTTGCCTCCCGGTCTGAAATCCGTGGGTCAACCCCTTGGATCAACTGCAGGTGCGCAGGCTGCGGAACGCCGCTGGTGGCCAGCATCATTTCAAGTTCGACGTTTACTTTCTGAGCGATGCCCTCTTGCACCTCCTCAGTCAGCACCTCGGCTGGATCTACCTCGGCTCCATCGGCCTCCTGTTGAGCCTTCACCATCAGTGCGTCTTGCTCTTGCCTCACAAGCTCGTCTGTGATGGCCTGCAGGTCCATTTCCAAGCGCTCGTTTCTCTCCCGCCGTTCGACCTCCACAAGCATCATTCCGTAGCCAAACTCCTCAACGCAGGTGGAAAACAAATCGGTTTGATATCCGATGTTCGCCTGGCCCACGTCCATGAAATATTCCAGCGCGTTTTGCCAGACATCATCGAGGTCATCAGGGGCGCCCTCAGCCACATGCCGGGGAGCGATGCGCACATCGCCACGACTGACCACGGTCGAGCGGATGAGCATCAGCCAGCGCACAATTTTGTCGCACAACGGCACGCTCACGTCAGGCGCTCCAGGCCAGCGCCAGACCTGCTTTTCCTGACGCCGCTCTGGATCTCTGCTCAGATCAGGCAGGCGGCCGTCTGGCATCTTGTTTGCCCACAGGCAGCGCCGCGTGTTGTGGCAGTTGGAAAGCCGCGCAAACACGTTCATGGCGCTGGCCGCGACAATGGCCTCGCGGATCTCCGCGATGAGCTGGGCCGCCGTTGGCTCGTCGCCTGGCTCCAGCGTTTTGATTCGGTCTTGGGTGTCTTGGTTCATGGCTCTTCGACCCCTCTCCCAAAGAGATCGTTGCCCGGCCTAGACGGTGCAGAGGATGCGGGAAAGCGCGTCACAGTCAAGCCCGCATCTCCCGCTGGTAGTATTCGAGCACGCTGGCCACGCAGTAACGCCGCGTGCGCTGGTGGGCAAATTTGCGCCAGCGGAGAAGGTCGCTTTGGGCCAGCTTCTTCACGAACTGCGCCCCATCATCCGTAAAGCCCCAATACTCCATCAAGGCGGCCACGCAGCCGCTTTTGATGAATAGAGGGCGTGTCGCCTCGCTTCCAAGGAAGCTGAGGCCGGGAGGGAAAGGAATCTGTGTCTTGCTCATGGGAGGAACGGATTTATCTGCCACCACTGACCAACTCGACGTCCCCCACATACTGCGGGTTCTTCAGTTCAGCGTAGGCCGGTGGATCTCGAAAATCTTTGCACGCCTCGTCTGTCGCTTTCGTCGTGTCGCGGTGCTCAGGCAGGCTGTAGGTGGCGAACATGAAGCGCAGGTTCTCGCACTCCTCATTCACGATGAGCCTGGGCAGACCCATGACCTCATCGGCCAAGGCCTCCTGAATCATCTGGTCACCTTCGACAAGCCGGTCCCCTGGCGCGGGCCGGAAGTCGATGGCATTTTCCTCTCCCCACATGGCCTCAAGGAGCGTCACAACTTCCTTGTCCTCATTCTCCGTTTTGGTTGAGGCAAAGCGGCTGTCCATCCAGCTTTCTTCCACATGGAGGAAGCTGCCTTCGAGCGTCCACGTTTCGCGGTTCTTCCAAGTCAGCGTTTTCTCAACGAAGCGGCCCTGCCACTGCACCCCATGTTCCTGCAGCTTCTTCAAGATGCGCTGGCGCCCTTCCCAAATGAGCCGGGTGTAGCGCGCCCGGTTCCATCGCTTCAACCGCAACCGCTGAGCCGGCCCCGGATCGCCGTTGTGCTTCCCCGTCTCGCTCGGCTCAGCCCACGCTCCTGGGAACCCATGCCCCTCGATCTCCCATTTCGGCGACGGCCATTCCTGAGTATACCAGCGGCGGCCGGCAGGATCAACCATCAGCCACACGATCACCCAAGGCTTCGCTCCGGCAGGGTCGCAGATTTCATAGACCGTGGCGTCCGTAGGCCAGTCCTTCCAGCCTTTGACGTGGTAGCTTTCGTCGTAGTCGCTGAAGGTGCTCATCCAGCTCTTGTCCACGTCGCCATAGGCAGTCAGCCGGATTTCGGTTTCGCTCTTGCCCACCAGCATCTCTTTGACTGCTGCATAGCCAGGCTTCATCACGTTGTCCCTCGTTTGCAGGTAGGCCACCAGGCGTGTCCTTTCCACCGGCTGCGAAAACCTCGGCACCCGTGGATCAGTCACACCCGGCTTGCCCTCCAGCAATTCGGAAACCTCCCAGCCAAACTTCACCGCCCCTTGTAGGAAGCTGCTCACCGTCGGGCTCCAGCCCTCCTTCGGCGTGAAGGTGATGAGGTGAACGCTGTGGTAGATCGCCCCAAGCAGCGCCGCCGGCAGCGGCTCGCCACGCTCCAGCATCTCCTTAGCCAGCCGGATGCGCGCCAGAAACTCCGGCGTCGCCGTGTCAGCCGCACGCGTCGCCAGACGCTCGCGGATCGTCTTCACGATGTTCACCGGCACCAGCTCGTCACTCGTCGCACAGGTCAGCTCCATCCCCTGCAAGGTCGAGAGCTCTTGCTTGTAAAAACGGAACTCAAAGCGTCCGCCGCATTCCATTTGCCGGTCGTTTTCATCAAAGCATTCCCAGTAGATGTTGAACTCGCTCCCCGTGAAGCCCGTCGCCTCCGAGTAGCTGAACCTCGTCCGCTTGTCGCGCTTATGTTTTCCGCTGCTCGTGTCCAGCTCCGGCGGCAGGAAGCGGTGCACACGCACCTGCTGGATCGACCGGCTCGTTATGTCTGTCTCATGCAACCCCACGCACCAGCTGCGCGGCGTGTAGAAGAAGGAGGCATTGATCCGCCGCGTGGCACCCTCCGTCTTCCCCGACCGGATGCCCCCGGTCACTAGTAACTCCAGCACCATGCCCGGCATCTCCAGTCGCTTGTTGCACATCGCCAGGTCGATCTGCCGCCAGATGTCCGGCTCGCAGGCATTGCGCAGAGGATCGCGCTTTTCCTTCGCTATAAGCCGAAACCGCTCATGCACCCGCCGCGCCACCATCTCCGGTGCCACCTGCTCAATGATGCCGCCCACGCGGATCGTGCATTGCGAGAGGTCGTAGGGCTGATCCCAAAGAACCTCAACACGCGGATGCACCGGATGCGCCTCCTGCCCCGCCAGCAACGGCTCCAGATACTTCCGCACCGCGTTCTTGATCTCGTCACTCATGCGTTCTGCTCCCTCCATTCCCGCATCGGCATCAGCAGTCCGTCCCCGTTTTCCCCGAAGGTGAAGTAGCCGATGTGCGGCGCAAGCCTGGGCCCAGAAGGGTTCGGACAGTCGGGGTAGAACGTCAGCCTTGGCAGAGTGAGCAGCTTGGCGAGCAGCACGTTGCTGAACCAGGATGCGCCAATTTTCACCGCGACGGCGATCTGGATTTCTCCCGTTCCATCACATTCATCGCATGGCTTCCTGTCCTCTCCCGCATACGCCACAATCCCTCTGCCATGGCACCCGCAGGTGTTGCTGCCCTCCCCATGGCAGTCCTTACATTTTGCAAACCCGCCGAGCCCGTCACATTTCCCGCAGTTCATGGTCTTCGGCGGCGGGAACGGAGTAATGACCGCCGCAGTGAGATTTCCCAAACTCGAACGGGCCTTAGTCAGCAACTCAACACAGGACTCCAAGGGGAATTTGAAACCGTTGTCACGAACGGAATCCGGCTCGGTGGTTTTCAAACATACCAGCACGCGCCCATCGGTCGCGTATTTCCACCCGCCGCAGACATGCGGCTCATTGAGTGCGAGTCGCGTCGGGTCGGTGGAGCAGAATGGTTTCAGGTCAATCGGGTCCATGTTGGTTCAGTTGTTGTTTTTTGGTTGGTTGTAGTCTCTCATAGCAACGCCCCCTCTAGTTCGGCGCGGATGCGGCGGAGCGCCGTTGCGTAATGGTGCTGGTCGCGTTCCACGCCGATGAAGTTTCTGCCAGTGCCGCAGGCACGCGATCGGAAACTTCGGCTCCTCCTCCAGCGGCTTGCCACATTTCGGGCAGCACGCATCGCTGAATTCCTGGCGTGTGCAGTTCAGCGTCGGTCATCATCGTCCTCCATGTCGGCAACGATCACGCAGCCGGTGGCTTGGGCGTTGTTGTCCCAGACAACATCCATTGAGAGACCTCCGCAGGCAGTGCGTGATCCGCTCTCCAGTTGCAGCGTGACCGGAATGTCATCCGGCGACTGTCCGCACTCAATCACGCGTTCGATCGTCGCATCCACTTTGTCTTTGAGTTCGAGTATTGTCATGGTGTGTGTGTGTTGAGGTTGAAAATCAGTGGTGTTGCTCAGTCGTCGTCGCCCTGAGTGAACTCTGCGTGCCAGTCACCTTGCCGGTTCGCCTTGTTTCTCGCCCCCTGCTTCTGCCGCGCCTTGGTCTGGCGGTCGTAACCGGCCTGATACTTCGCGGTGTTGTTGCTCAGCAGGTCATCCGTCCAGCTCCGCAGGCGGAAGATGCTCTTGTCGAAATAAAGCACGACCGGCGGCCCGTCCGAAGTCGTCGGGCCGTCCTTCTGCTTCACCAGATCCAGTCCCATGAACTGGTGCTCACACGGGATGCCCTCATCGTCCTCACCCGCCGTCAGAGCCTCCGGCGCGTCACAGATCATGGCGATGTAGTCGGCGTCCTGCTCGATCTGCCCGCTCTCACGCAGGTCTGCCATGCTCGGGCGCGCGCTGTCACCCTCACGGTTGAGCTGCGCCAGCGCGATCACCGGGATGTCGAACTCATGCGCCAGGTGCTTCAAACCTGTGCTCACCTCCGCGATCATCGCCTGCCGCGAATACTGTGCCGCCTTGCTGCTGCTCGTCAGCAGTTGCAGGTAGTCCACGATGATCAGCTTGATCCCGTGCCGGGCGATGTCCATGCGCGCCGTGGCCCGCAGCTCCTGGATCGACATGCCGAACGACTCATGCAGGTAGATTTGCGACTCGGCCAGCTCGCTCGTCGCACGTTTCAAATCGTCCTGCTGCTGTCGCGACATCAGCCCGGTGCGCGCCTGGCTGATGGGCACCGTCCAGCGGTTGAACAGCATGCGCCGCGCCAGCGCGTGCGTCGTCGTCTCCAGGCTGAAGAACAGCACCGGCAGCTTCTCCTGGCGGAACTGCTTGTATTGCCCGAAGGCGCAACCCACGTTCAGGGCGAGCTGGCAGCCCAGCACCGTCTTCCCCTTCGACGGACGCGCCGCGATGACAAACAACCCTGTTTTCAAACCGTTCATCAGCCGGTCCAGATCCGTCAGCCCCAGTTGCACACCGGAGGCGACGTGGCCCTTGTTCTCATACTGCCGCTGGATCTCCAGCAGCACAGGCTGCATCGCCTTGCTGATGTGCTGCGTGCCACGGCGAGAGGTCTGCTCATGCAGGTTGAACAAGTCACCCTCCGCCTTCTCCAGCGCCGCCTTCCACGGCAGAGTCGTGTCATGCGCGGAAGCCGCCATGCCCCACGCCGCGCGCATCATCCCGCACCGCGCCCGCATCTCCTCCAGGACACCGAGATGATGCGCCACAAAAGCAGGCGAATAAACCACGCTCGAATACAGCTCCGAAATCGCCGCCGCGCCGCCCACCAGGTCCAGCTCATTACGACTGCGCAACATGCCGGTAAACGTCACCACATCCGCCGAACGTCCGCTCACCACCAGCTCCTTGATGAGCATGAAGATCGTGCGCCGTTGCTCGTGCTGGAAGAGGTCACTGCGCAGCTTCGGGCCGTGCTGCTGCCAGATGTCGCCGGTCTGCCCGGCCTCCAGCGCGTTGAGCAGCATGCCCAGCATCCACTGCTCCGACTCCGGAGAGCACGGCAGCGCGTGGTTCAAGCGCGGATCAGCCGCCGCCGCCGCGTGCTCACGCCTCTCCTGCTCCTGCAAATCCTGCTCCGTCGTTGTCATCACGATTGCTCCGTTCCCTCCGGTTGCTTGAAATTCGCCGCCCGCCAGATCCTCACCTGCCACGCCCGCTCCAGCCGCGACCAATGCTCACCCGGAGCCACGGGGATTTGCAGCGCCGCCGCCGTTTCACGCCAGTCCCAGTGCGGCTCCCTGATCGCATCGCCGCGCAGCCCGCCATTTTCTTTTTTTGCCGACGCAAACCGGCCCCAGTTGGCGCTCAGCGCCGTCGCACTCAGCTCCGCATTCGGCCATTGGGCGCGGTAACGACGCGCCCGCGCCTCGATCTCCGCCACAGTCACCCCCGGCGTGGCCGCCCTGATCTCCGCCAGCGCCTTCGCGATGCGCCCTCCCGCCGATTTCGTCACCTCGGCGATGCCGCACACACGCGCCAGCGCGTCGAACAACTCATTACGCGGCCGCCCGCCCTTCTTTTTTTGCGCGGGAACCGGGGTCTCAGGCTCCGCTGGATGGACGTAGGATGCTGCGATTTGCCCGCCCTCGCCCGGCGGCTTGTCCGCCAAGAGTTCCTTTCCTTTATCTTCCTTTCCTTTATCTTCCTTTCCTTTCCTTTCCTTTCCTTTATGGGTTTCTGGTAGGGTTTCTGGCTGTTTTTTGGGCCGCCCTCCCTTGAGGCCATGATGCCCTTGCCCGCGCTGGATTTCGAGCTTCTGCTGCGTCTGCACCGGGTAGCCCCAGACGTGCAGATCCTCGCCCTCCCAAGTCCAAAGATCGGTTTCCAGCTCAATGTTTTGCGCCTCGATGCCCACCACGGCAAGCCACTGGAGCGGCCTCCATTTTTTCGCCCCGCGAAGCACGCCGGAATTCTCCGTGGCCAGGGAATGCAGCATGAGCTTGAACCACACCCCGGCCTCGAAGGCCGTCGCGCCGGAGAGCTCCTGCGCCCGCAGCTCGTTGAGCTTAAAGTTGAAGTAGTCCATCAGTCGTCCGCCCTCCCTTCCATGGGTGCGAAGACCTCGATGACCCGCGCATTGACGCGCCGGTGCTCCGGCATCGGGATTTTCTTCTTGCTCAGCAGGTTGCGGATCGTGCGCTCCGTCACGCCGCGCCGCCGCGCCTCGTCAAAGGTCCACTGCTTCATGGAAATGATGTGGTATGTCTTGCTCATGTTGTTTAGGGTTCACAATTCTCCTTCTTCTGCGCTCTCCAGCAGATGCCTCAAATGCGCCGCGCTGGCCTGGCCCAGGTTCACCGCCGCCTGCGCCCGCACGCGCACCAAAGCGGCCTCCAGGTGCGGCAGCGCGATCTGCGCCGCCTTCCGCCCCGTGAAGCGCGGACTCTCGCCGCACACGCCCTCCAGCGTCACCAGCGGCCAGAGCGAGCCATCCGCCCGCCGCTCCGCGACATAGACGACGATGCTGGCAGGTGTCGGGGGTTTGAGTTCTGAGGTCATGCGTTCAGTGTGAGTTGTCAGCGTTCAACGGTTGGCGGCTTCAATGATGTGTGGCGGCGGCGGTCTCACGGGCCGGGCCGGAAACGGACTGACCAGTAGCGGGGCCGGTGTGCTGGCGGGGCCGGTCGGTGTCTCCTCCCCCGGCACCTGCGCGTCCAGGCAGACGACCGAGATGTAGCCCTTGAGCTGGCAGGCCCGCGTCTTCACGTCGGCGAAGAGGCCGCGCAGCTCCGCCAGCTTGTCCGCCGTGGTGAACTGCAGCAGCTTGGCCTGCAGCTCGTTGAGCGCCTGCATGAAGCCCTCGGAAGTTTCGAGCGCGTGCTGGGGCAGAGACTTCATGCGGTTCTCATCTGCCACCGCGCCACAGAACAGATCAGCTTCGGAAACTCATTGTGCTCGACACCATCGAGCTGCCGCCCCGCCTTTTTTTTGCCGACTCGCAGAAAGCCAGTCTTCAAATCCCCCGAGACCATGATGTCACGAGTTAAATCTGCTCGGCACTCATTGGCATCGAAGGGCAAAAACTCACCCCACTGCTTGAAGATGAACGGCACACTGGCTGCGCTGCATTGGTCGCGCAGCGAACGCGCCCAGTGTTGAAGGTGTGGTCGCTCCATTCAATTTTGGAGTTCTCAGCCATCGGCGCGGCCCTCCTTTTGGATTTCAGCGGCGAGTTCACCCATTCGCCGCGCTATCTCGTCGGCACGAGCCCACGATTCGGGAGGGCGCGTGTCGCTGTTCATCCATTCGTCGCACTCGATGATGAAGTTTTCGAGACGGCGGCGATCCTGCAGAGAGAGGTCGTAGAGGTGCTTCACCGTGGCCTCGGGCGCGCGCTCTTTTTTCAACAGCCACTGGTAGCCGCGCAAGCAGGCGAGGGCGTCGTGGAGCGCGTCATGCACCGCTGGGCGCTGGCCTGCGGGCCATTGGCCGGACAGCTCGCCGAGGCGGTCGAGCTTTGCAGTGCCCGGCTCGATCAACCCGCGATCCATCAGCGTGCCGAGCTTGTCCATACTGCACCGCCAGGCATGGCGGATGGGGAGGCGGATGCCGGTGCAGTGAGCGGACTCATCGAGAAACATGCGGTCGAAACCTGCATTGTGCGCCAGCATGAGTGCGCCGCGCCGCTGCCGGAAGGACTCGGCGAGGAATGCCTCCAGGTCGAGCATGGCGTGACGGAGCGTGCTGGCTCCGCGCTCCGACCACAGAGCTGGCGTGTAGCCATTGATGCGGGCGGCGTCAGGTTCGACGTGCTTTCCCGGCTGGCTCTCGGGTGAGATGTGGCGGAGGAAGGTGTCGTGCTCGCTGTCCCATGAGCGGACGGCGGCAATGGTGAGCAGAGCGTGTGCGCCGGGGCGCGTGCCGCCGGTCTCGGTGTCCAGAGCGATGAAATCGGTGTGGTGCATGGTGATCAAGGTTTGAAGGCTTTGCGATCACCCGCGGCCCAGCGTTGACGGCGCGCCTTTTTTTTTGCGCTGGCTGTCCTTGGGGATCCGGAGCTCCAGGCGATTGATCTCTTCAATCGTGGGCAGGTTGCTTTTCATGGAATTGGGTTGGAGGATCATTGCTGGTGTGGTGAAATGCCCGCCCGGTGATCTGCCCCGTTTGTGTCGCCCCCGACTGGACAAGGGCAGACAGCGCCACCGGGCGGGCAAAGGGGTCTCAGTTTAGAATCTGCCAGTCGTCGGCGAGAGCGTCGGCAGCGGAGGGTGACCAGCCGTTGATGTGGTTGTTCGGCTCCACGAGCGCGATCTGATTCGAGTAACGTATAGAGTCCCCACGCTTCGCAAATTCCGCCTTCACGCTGTCGGGCAAGGACTGCATGTTGGGGATGACGTCGTTCGGGATGGTGGCAGGCACCTGCAGGAAGATGAACATGCCTTTGCCGTTCCAGCCTGCGCGGCAGACGCGTTTGCCTGCCTTCAGGGCTTCGGAGCAGCCTCGGCCTGTTGATCGGCCGCGCTGCCCTCCGATTCTTTTTTCGCGGCATCGTCCTTCTTCTCGTAAGAGATGAAGCGTGTGAGCTTGCCGTCGATGTTGGCAAGCAGCTTGCTGATGGACACGAGCGTCACAGCATCGGGAGATGCAGAGTCAGCGAGGCCGGGATGCTCTTTCAGCGCGCCGATGATCGGCACCGCGCCGCCGTCGATGACCATCGAGACCGACTCGAACTTGTGACCGGCTGTTTGCAGATGCTGAAGCAGCCCGTTCAGGGCGATGTCTGCGCTTTGCTCTGAGCCCTCGCCGCAAGGGCCAGAGCCGTGAATGAGGATGGAGTATGGTTTCATGTCTGTTTGGGGTGAGCCGTCGCTCGTGGCGACGGACAGGGATGCCGCCGCCATCGGCGGCGGGGTGCCCAGTCGGGCGAAATCAGTGAGGGTCATTCCCGGGTTGGCGGCCTCGCGCCCGGGCGGCCCCCTTTCTTTTTTTTCTCCCCGTCCGGTCGTGGGAGTGAAGTCCTCGGCGCGGCCGACGGACGGCAGGAACGAAGCTCCTTTTGCAAAATTTTTTCTGGCCCAAAATGAAACGTGCGGAACGGGGACCAAACTCAGAGCCGACCCCCTCCCCCCTGCTTTTCAAAGGTCACTTCACAAGCAAAACCGGTAGCAATGCCCGTAGCACCATAATAAACGACTGATATACAGCACAGTAAGCGGAACATGACGCAGATACTAAATCTGTTTTCGTGCATTATGCGTTCTCTTGAACAGTGTCAGCGGCAACCGGGAGGGGCGAAACCGGGGTTGGCGGCAAAATTTCCGCCTCAAATACCATTGGCTGAGGGATGGGGAGGGGCTGGCCTGTAGCGGCCTGTAGCTGCTGACGGGCGGCGGCAAAGTAGCGGCGGCTCTCCTTCTCTTCCTCGCTCTCCCTGCTCTCGATGCGCTGGGTAACGCCACCGCTCAGAAGCTCAATCTTGTCGATCAGCACGGCCACGTCCAAAGGCGACAGTTCCCCGGCTTTCGCCCGCTCCATCAAGCCGTCGATGGCCAGCGTCACAACTCCGCGAAGCTGCCAGACAGTCCTTTCTTTATAAGGTGTGATAGAACCTTCTTTCTCCAGCTCGCCCATGACGGCGTTCACCGTCCGGATGTCGATGCTCAAAAGCTCCGCTGACATGCCGGGCGAGACGCCCATCATAAGGCACTTTCGGGCGGCCTTGTAGATCTCAGGCTTCCGCGCCTTCAAGCGCGTGGTGTCGTAGATGCCGCGCTCTTCGAGCTTTTCAGCTATGGCGAGCTCAAAGCCAAATTCAGGCTGCGCGAGCCTCCATTCGAGAGCGTCTTGGCCTGGGCGCAAATCAACCAGCTGCACCTCTGGCTTGCCTTCCTCGCCGTAATCGTCATCGGCCTGTTTTCGCTTACCCATGGGGTGACTTCGACCGCCTGCGTTCGTGTCCGAACCAAGGCGAGTGTGAGAGGGTCAATTTCGCTCGCAAAAAAAAGAAGATGGGCGGCGGGCGGCCAGGCGCTCCTGAAGCTTGTCCAGGTCGCATTGCTTGATGCGCACGAGGCGGCCTAGCTTGACCTTGGGCAGCACAGGCTTGCCATCGTAGCAAAGCTCTGTCGCGTCCACGTGTAGACCGTCTGGAGCGGCACAGAGAGCATCGCAGCCACTTCCTGCACCTGCCACATCTGGCCAGGGCCAGCAGGCCGTCCACGTCCGCGTTTGGGGGCTACAGCGTCCACGAAAAAAAAGAAAAGAGCGCGGCGGTTCAGCCGAACCGGGGCTTGAAATGAAGGCCGTGGCAAGGCTGGGCGAGGGCAGGTCCGAAAATCTTGTCTAGATCGCGCTCATCGGCGCAACGTCTCACGTAGCGGTCCCACTCGGCGCGGGTGACATTCACAATGCCCAGGGAGCCCGCAGCAACAGGCAAATGACCCGAGGGCAGCGCCCAGCCGGCCACAGCACCGTAGCGAGCGGCTTCAAAGACTTCCTCAGCGGTAACCGTGCAGAGTTCCGGGCAAGCTGCCGCCATTGGTGGAGCGGGATCGTCCATCGTGAGCATGAAAAAAAGAAGGGCGCCCGCGCTGAGCCGGTGGGCTTTGGCACCACGAAAAAAAAGAAAGCCCGCCGCTGTGTGGTGCAGTGGCGGAACGTGATTCAGTCAGCAGGGGACAACCCGTGCTCCAGCGTTCGAGGCTCACCAGATTCAGCCACCACCGTGCCATCATCGCCGCATGACACCGGAGCAGCGCCTTGAGAAGCTTGAACAGCAGCTTCAATACCTCCAGGCGGCACTTTACGCCCAGTCAGCAGAGACACAGTCCTTGCTAGCTCTCCTACGTCCAAAAGACTCAACCCAGGCCGATGAATGGAGCCAGCGGTTTCACGCCGGAAGAAACGACAGGCTACGAACCCTGCTGCTCCTGCTAGAGCACACAGAGCCAGCACTGGCAGCACGCCTGCGCAGTCAGCTTTCAGCTTCAAGCCTGAGCTTCCCGTTGGAGTAAGTTCCGCCACCCTCACGCCGCCCGCGCAGCCTCGCGGCCCGCGCCCTCCGGTTGAGTCTTGCCTTTGCCCTTGCGCGTGGCACGCTTGCCCTCATGGCCACTCCTGACGCACTTGACACCCAGATGATCGGCACCACCTGCCCGGCCTGTCGGCAGGCCACCGCCGTTGCCCTTCGTGTTCTCGCGCGCCAGGCCGCGCCGGAATGCCCGCTCTGCGGCGGCCAGCTCAGTCGCAAGGCCCTTGAGACCACCTGCAATGAGGTCAGCGTCGCCGTGCTTGGCAGCCTCCATCACCGCTACGGCACCGGCCACGACACGCACCCGCGTCCGGCTGGAGTCTGAGCACCGCCACGCCACCAGCGCCCGGCGCAGCCGCGCCAGCGCGGCACGAGAGGTCTTCACCCTCACGCCGCCCGCGCAGCCTCGCGGCCCGCGCCCTCCGGAGTCTGAGAGTTCGCCGCTCCCGCCTCGCCGTTCCCGGCTGACAGCGGTGCCAGGCGGCGTTGCGCCGCCGTGCGCAGCAGCTCAGTCACCGTCGTCAGCGGGTCACAGCCATCACGCAGAGACAGGCTCAGGATGTGATCCCGCGCCACAGGCGGCAACGCCGCGAAGGGAATGGTTAGTGCGTTCATAACGCACCTAAAATGCACTCTACAGTGCGCTAATCAACACAAAAATGCACTTTTGTATGAACAATGTTGCAAAAATGCACCGTGAATGCACTTTCACACATGAAAGACGAGATAAAATCGTGGCTCAAACAAAGCGGGCGCGACCGTGAATGGCTAGCTCAACAACTCTTCGTAACGAAGAGAACCGTCGACAACTGGCTCTCCAGCCCCAAAGTCATCCCGGGGAACAAACTCGCCCTCATCGGCCGCCTCATGGAGGACGACGCCGCCGCCGAGACCATGCGCCAGAAGCTCCACCACCCAGCCAATCACCTCTTCAGCCTCGAGGTCGATCGGGACACCTTCACCCTCTTCAACCGCGCCTCAGCGCAGGCCCGGCAGACCATAGAAGAATGGGCCATAGACGAGCTCACCGCCGCCGCCACCGAATCACTCAGCATCACCAGCGGTCACCAGGCCGCCATCCCGCCGCCTGTCCAAAAAGCGTCATAATCCCCGGCCCCTGGCCCGGCAGTCATCCAGCGTCGCCCCACAACATCATCCCCGGCCCGTGGTGAAGCCATCGCGCACGCATTCAGTGCTCATCATCCGCGCGCGGCCTGTCCAGTTTGTGGATCGCCACAGCTCCAAACAACAGCAGGCCCAGAAAACTCGCCGCCGCACGCGCAAAGCCAGACTCCAGCACCGGCGCGCTCACCAATTCGCCCGCACCGCGCGCATTCTCGTAGCGTTCCAGCCTCTCCCGGTTGCGCATGTCCGTCGCACCCCACACACACCAGGCGCACACCCCGCACACAAACAGCACCATCTGCCACCGCATCGTCTTCGGGCGATAATCCTTGAACGGCCCGCTCGCCAGCATCCACCACTCCGCCTGGCGCACATCGCCAGGCACAGCGCTCATCCAGACCAGCGAAACCGCCAACCCCCATCCCAGCACCGTTCCAAAAGCATCCCAGAAATCATTCATCGCAGTTGCATCACCCCGCTCTCGATCACGCTTTTGTAAAACACCGGATCCTTCAGCGCCAGCGCGATCACGTTTTGGCAGGCGGTCTTCCTTAATCCCTGGATCAAAAACGACCCCAGCACGATGAACAGCAAACCCAGCGGCCACACAAAAATCAACAGCACCAACCCGGCCAAAGGCAGCAGGCAGCCCATCACTTTGCAGCCCTGGTGCGCGCAGCCTCCCACCTCCTTCACCTGATCAGCGACATGCATCGCCGCGCTCCGGTCGATCAAACAGCGCACCTCCTTCGCATGGTAGCGCCGCACAAATTCATCATGGTCAAGGTAAAGGCTCATGCTTTGGATTCTCCCGTTTGTTTCACCAGCACCAAACACCACACAGCGGCAGTGCCATCGATAAACCACCACAAATCACGCGTCAGATGCACCTTCAACACCGGATTGAACAGCACCGCCACAGCCACACAACCCCATGCATGCGCGCCACGTTTCGATTCAAAGC
The DNA here is from genome assembly GCA_964421275.1 of uncultured Prosthecobacter sp. Classification (GTDB taxonomy): domain Bacteria; phylum Verrucomicrobiota; class Verrucomicrobiia; order Verrucomicrobiales; family Verrucomicrobiaceae; genus Prosthecobacter. The sequence goes on along the minus strand of CAYQWE010000005.1, from coordinate 64,211 downwards.
ACTGCCACGCCGCCAGCAGCATCACACCGCACATCACCACACGCAGCAGCATGAAGAAACTGTAAGGCATGCCCGCCATCATGGCCACAACCGCCATGATGGCGGCCGCAACCAGCAATACCTTTGAAACAGCGGGAGACATTCCCTAATCACACCACGGAACCCCCGCCCGGTCAAGCCACCGGTTTAGCGGCGGCTTGAAACACGGCTGGAATCACGCGGGCACCAAGCCAGCCGCCCCCTCAATGGGAGGAGCCCCCAAAAAAGCCAGCACCTGATTGAGAGCTTCGTTGATCACCTCACGCAGGCTTTTACCCGCATCGATGACGTGGATCTCAGAAGGATGCCTCCCGGCAAGCTCAAGAAAAATGTCGCGCGCTTTTTGCAGACCGCCGGATGATGATCGAATCATTTTCCAGACCCGGCTTGATCGAACGCCTCACATGCTCTCGACGATCCAAGATGAACAAATCCAGCTCATCATCCAGACTCAATCGGCCGCCCTGGGCCGATTTTCTCAGCGTCTCCCCGAAATCCACCCCCGTGGGCTCCTTGCTCATGTGGCAGGCGAGACCACGCTCACCACACCACTGGCTCAGCGCCGAGGCGACACTCGTTTTACCTGCGCCGTCGATGCCTTCGATGGCAATAAGGAGACCTTCTGGGATGGGGCGGATCATGGACGGCCATGCTATCGAATGAGACACACAGTCTGCAAGCATAAAACGCACCCAGCAGGCCAAAGGTTATCCACAGCGGGAGGACTTGTTCAGAGATTCAAGGCATCAACTCATAAAACTTCCTCGCCTCAGCGCGGGTCATCATCGCTCCACGCTTTCAAACAGGGCGCACAGAGCATCGAAACCGGCCTCCTCTGCTGTGACACTGGCTTTTCTCAAGCCACGGCTTTCCGGCCCGGGAACACAGCCGGCACCACGCGCCGGTCCTCGCTGTAGCGGTCCGCCATCGCCTCGCCCTTGTGCCCCAGGGCGGCAGAGACAGCCGTTCTGCCCCCGAATTGCCGCATCGCCTGGCCTTTGCGGTGCCGCAGCAAATACGCCGCCTGCGTGCCGTCCAGCCCTTGCAGCCTCAGCCAGGCATTCAGCCGCTTGTAGGCCTTGTCCACGTCAATTCCCAGCAGCGCACGCGCCCTCCGCAGGCGCCTCTCCGCACGGGACAGCACAATCCGCCAGTCCACCGACGTATCAGCCTCACCGTGCTCAGCCTGGTGCTGCTGGATCCGGCGCCTCACCTCTTGCAGCCTTGCTTCAGCTTCCCACACCACATCATCAGCTTCGCGCAATTGCAGCGCCCGCCCGGCAACCTCGGCAGACAGCGGTGTGGTGATGGGGTTCCCCCGCTTCGTGGAGCCCACCGTCAGCAGCGCCCCAAAATCACACAAAGCCTCCTCTTTGACATTCCACTCCTGGGCCATCTTGCGCTTCACCTCAGATGCCTCACCAGCATCCAACATCCGGAGATCATCCCTGCCCAGACGGCACACACTCACCGGCCGCAGGCCGCTCTCATCGCAGATGCTAAAGAACGTCCACGCACGCGGATCATCCAGCAGCAGCTTCGCCAGCCCTTTCTCAATCGCCGCCATGACCTTCGGCGGTATCTCCTTGTGCCCCTCCGGTGTGTTCAGATCCTTCTTGAGCTTCACGGCCAAAAAGTCCTCCAGCGGCGGAACGCGCAGCCCACGCAGCGACCTCGCACGCGCATTCTCACCGAAGACAGACTTCACCGACGTGAGATAGCTCACAATCGTGGTGTTCCACTCCGCCTCAGTCTCTGTGTCCAGCGCAGGCAGGCGGTTTTGAGCCTTCAAGGCCCGCAGCTTCTCCCATCCATTCTCAGGCATGTTCTTGCCCGCCCCCGCGCCCAGCCACCCACGCCGCCCAGCCTCCTGCCTTAGCTCCGCCCAGTCCCTCAGCAGATCTCCCGTCAAATCCTCCCACTGCATACGGCGCGCATCCCTGCCTGTCGTTTGCACAAAGATGCTATCGAGGTAGTTCAAACGCTGAACTCGATCCCCCGGCCCCCGCTCCCTGTAAACCTTCAACACCTCGGCCAGCGGCGTCCATTTCACGGGACTGCGCAGTTGCGCCAGCTTCTCCATTTCACCCGCCTGCAGCAGCGCGGTCTGAGTGATGAGCCAAGACTCAGCCCACCTTGACGCTCCCTTGTGGCACTCACAGCCTGGCCGCTTCGTCAGCGGGTCGTCATCACAGGCCAGACACTTGTCGCACACCGGGTAGAGCTTCGCAGAGCGCAGCATTTCCTTGCCCTGCAAGTAGAACCTCACCGTCCAATTGGGCTCAAATCGAGCCGCCCCCGGCGCGGCTTGACGTTTGGCAGACCGTGGCTGGCGGCGGAGCGTGAACGAACCGAGATAGTTTTTCATGGCTACCGCAATCGCTACCGTATCCAAGTAAATAATTCAACATAATTCCAAATAAATAAACTCGCACCTCATCCGGTCCAAACCAATGCCGGAATCGCGCCTGCGCACGTAAAACCCTTAATTTACCAGGCTTCCAGCGCGCCAACCTTCGCAGACACATCCCTTTAGGATGGTTGCCTCACAAGGATTCGAACCTTGAATAACAGATTCAGAATCTGCTGTGTTACCATTACACCATGAGGCAGTGGTCGGAGGGGCGCGATTGTAGAGGCTTTGGCGTGGCTTTCAAGTGATGTGAGGGGCTTTTTTCATCCCGTCTCCGCGTTGCTGCCATGGGCAGACAGTGCCGACGCAAAAAATGCTTCCCAGCGAAGAAGTCAGCCGCTAGCCTCCACATCTTCATCTGCATGAAACATCTTTTCCGCACCAAATCGATCGAGCGTCTCCAATCTGAGGCTGGTGATGACTCCCATGGACTGAAACGTGTGCTGTCTCGCATGAGCCTGATCTCGCTGGGCATCGGTGCGGTCATTGGCACGGGGATTTTCGTGCTGACGGGGCACGCGGCGGCGGATTTCGCCGGGCCGGCGGTGGCTTTGTCGTATGTGCTATCCGGCATTGGTTGTCTTTTCGCTGGCCTTTGTTATGCGGAATATGCGGCGTCGATCCCGATCGCCGGCAGCGCTTACACTTACACTTATGCGACTCTGGGAGAGCTCATGGCCTGGATCATTGGCTGGGATCTGATCTTGGAGTATCTCTTCGCCGCCTCCACGGTGGCAGTGGGCTGGTCGAAGTATTTCATCTACTTCATGAAGGATGCCTTCGGCATCCATCTGCCTGAGCACCTGTGTCGTGCGCCGCTGGACTATGTGGATGGTCACATTGTGCAGACGGCGCACGTCGTGAACATCCCGGCCATGCTGCTGGTGTGGGTGATCACGGTGTTGCTGGTCATCGGCATCAAGGAGAGTGCGCGCTTTAACAACATCATGGTCGTCATCAAGGTGCTGATTATCCTCATGATCATCGGCATTGGCTGGGGCTACATCAACTGGGACAACCTCACGCCCTTCATCCCGGAAAACACGGGTGAACTGGGTAAATATGGCTGGAGCGGCGTGGGCAAGGGCGCAGCGGTGATTTTCTTCGCCTACATCGGCTTTGATGCTGTCTCGACGGCAGCACAGGAGACGAAGAACCCACAGAAGGACATGTTCTGGGGCATGATCGGCTCGCTGGCCATCTGTGGGGTGTTGTTTGTCGGCGTCTCCATCGTTGTCTGCGGTATGGTCAGCTACAAGGAGCTGCATGTGGATGCGCCGGTGGTGTATGCCTTCGAGAAAGCAGGTGGGGACGGCTTGAAGTGGTTGCGCCTAGCAGTGGAGCTCGCGGTGCTGGCTGGGCTGAGCTCGGTGATTCTTGTGCTGCTCATGGGGCAGCCGCGAGTGTTCTTTAGCATGGCCAAGGACGGCCTGCTGCCTGCCGTGTTTGCGAAGGTGCATCCGAAGTTTGGCACGCCACATGTCACGACCATCATCACGGGCATCTTGTGTTCCATCTTGGCCGGTTTCCTGCCGCTGAACTTACTAGGGGAGTTGGTTTCCATAGGTACGCTTCTGGCTTTCGCCGTTGTGTGCGTGGGTATCATCGTTTTGCGCAAGACTAGGCCGGACATGCCGCGTCCCTACCGCACCCCCTGGGTGCCGCTGGTACCGATTCTCGGCGCGAGCCTCTGCATCCTACAGACGGCGCTGTTACCAGGTGACACTTGGTTGCGCCTCATTGTTTGGATGGGATTGGGGCTGGTGGTTTACTTTCTCTATGGCCGCCGGCACAGCCGTCTGCAGCAGTCTTCTTGATGACAGGACTCTAAAGTCCGCTCACATTCTGTGCCTCCAGGCATTCCAGCGTGTGAATCGCCTTTTTCGTTGCGTTCATTCATGCCGTGCCGCTACTTTCGCGGCCCGCGAATCAAACACATGAAACCCACACTCTTCCCCAGCCGTCGCGCATTCCTGCGCGGATCCGCAGCCACCGCCGGTGGTATCTTTTTCCCCAACCTGCTGCTCGGCCAGGAGGGCGGGGTGAAAAAACTAAACGTCGCCGGTATCGGCGGCGCAGGTGGCAAGGGTGCCTCCGACGTCGGCATCGCCGCCGAGGGGGCCAACATCGTCGCCATCTGCGACATCGATGGTAATCGTCTCGCCGCCGCCCAGAAAAAATATCCTGGCGCGAAGATGTTCACCTCCTTCAAGGAGATGTTCGACACGATGGGGGACAAGATCGACGTGTGTACCGTCTCCACGCCCGACCACGCGCATTACCCCGCTGCGATGGAAGCCATTAAGCGTGGCAAGCATGTGTGCGTGCAGAAACCCCTCGTGAACCGCATCTGGGAGGCCAATCAGCTCCACGAAGCAGCCAAGAAGAAGGGGGTGAAGACCAACATGGGCAACCAAGGCCACACCGGTGAACAGATCCGCCAGCTCAAGGAGTGGATGAACGCCGGAGTCGTCGGCAACGTGAAGGAAATCCACGTTTGGACGAACCGCCCCATCTGGCCGCAAGGAAATGCTGCCAAGGACATCTACACCGGCAAGACGACACCGAAGCCGCGCAACAAGAACGAAGCGGCTAGCGCCCCGGAAGGCGTCGGCAGCGCGCCTCCTTATGTGCATTGGGATCAGTGGCTCGCTCAGGTGCCGGATCATCCGTACATTCCCGGCCTGCATCCCTTCGCCTGGCGCGGCCACCGCGAGTTCGGTGCCGGAGCCATGGGTGACATGGGTTGCCACATCATGGATGGCCCCTTCTGGTCTTGTGACCTTGGCGAGCCGTATCAAATCGAGGCCGAAGTCGGCGAGCTCACTGATCTGAGCTGGCCTGCATGGTCGCATGTGATCTGCTCTTTCAAGCATGCCAAATACGGTGACATCAAGCTGCACTGGTACGAAGGCACGAAGGACGGCAAACCGATGAAGCCTGAGCGTCCGGCGAAGCTGGAGGCCGAGCGTGACTTTGACAAGATGAAGGGCGGCTTCATCATCGTCGGCGACGAGGACAGCATCCTCAATCCGGGCGATTACTGCGAGGCTCTCGAAATCATCGGCAATCGTCCGAAGTTGGCCAAGTTCTTCAAGGAGACGCCGAAGACCCTCGAACGCAGCCTCGCCCCCGGCAAGCCGCAGCTCGAACTCATCAAGGCCATCGAGCAGAACAAGGAATGCGGCAGTCACTTCGACTACTCCGTCCCTCTCACCAAGCTCTGCTTGTTCGGCAACCTTGCCATCGGCAACCCTGGTAAGGTCATCCACTGGGACAGTGCCAAGCAGGAGACTGACAGCGCCGAGGCCAACAAGCTACTCAAGCGTGCCGCAGTCCGTCAGGGCTGGGACTACAGCGCCGCGAGCATCTGATTCATCGTCTGTCTGACATCGTCCAAACACGAAGTCGCCCGGCAGGGATTTCTGCCGGGCGGTTTTATTTCATTCCCTCGCGCTCAGGCAAACAACTGCGTGAGCGGCTGTCCTTTGTCGGCGACGGTGAAAGGGCGCTTGCTCGGCGAGTAGATCACCTGGTCGAGCGGAAGTCCGAGCGCGTAGCCGATGGTGGCATTGAGGTCCGGCGGGCCGACTTTGTCGGCAGCGACCTGAGCACCATCCTTGTCGGTGGCTCCATAGGTGATGCCACCCTTGATGCCGCCGCCGAAGAGCACGGCGCTGAAGACTGGATAATGGTCGCGTCCCTGGTTCTGGTTGATTTTCGGCGTGCGCCCAAACTCGGAGCTGATGACGACCATCGTGCTATCCAGCATGCCACGGGCCTCGAGGTCGGTGATCAATGCGTTGAGCGCGGTGTCGAGCGTGCTGCAAAGGCGTGGCGTATTGAGGAAATTCGCGGTGTGCGTGTCCCAACTACCGAGACTGACCTCAATAAAACGCACTCCGTGCTCTACGAGGCGGCGGGCTAGTAGGCAACCTTGGCCGAAGGTGTCCTTGCCGTAGGCTTGGCGCATGGTGTCCGGCTCCTTGGTCAGATCGAAAGCCACCAAGTCCTCGCTCCGCATGAGTCTGACCGCGTCGTCATACACATCGGCGTATGCTTTCACATTACGCGTGTCCCACTTGCGCTGGAAGTCAGCGTCCAGCGCGTCGGCGAACTCGCGCCGCATGGCAAAGCGTTCTTCGTTCACGCCTCTTTGCGGGCGCACGTTTTGCAGGCCGGCCTCGGGGTTGTTCACCATCAGCGGCCCGTGTTTCTTCGCGAAGAATCCAGCTCCGGGATGACGGCTGTCATTGCCCACATAGACATAGGGCGGTAGCGCAGGGTTGCCCGGACCCTGGAAAAAACTCAGCCACGCCCCTAGGCCGGGATGCTTGATGGTGCTACGCAGGCCGAAGCTGGTGTGCATGTAGTAGTTCCCCTGCTCGTGGGCGGCAGTGTTGGTGGCCATGGAGTTGATGACACATGCGTGGTGCATTTTCCTGGCGATACGCGGAAGGTATTCGCTGATTCGCACACCATCCGCGCTGGTTTTGATGGCCTTGACCGGTCCCGCGACTTCTTTGTTGTCTGGTTTCGGATCCCAGGTGTCGAGATGGCTCTGGCCACCATTCATGTAGAGGTAGATGACGCTGCGGGCGGTGGCGACTTGCTTCGCGGTGGCAGACCCCTCGCCTGCGGCGAGCGCCTTAGTTGAGAAGAGGTGCTCCACCGATGGTAGTAGGCCCACGCCGAGGCAGGATTGCGCCATGCGGGTCATCATGCAGCGGCGGGAAAGGTCGGAGTTCATAGGAGTTTCAGTTTCAGGTTTGAAGTTTCAGGTGGGCGATTTCACTCGACGAAGATGAAGCGCTGCGTGCTCAGTGCGGCCACAGTGATGTCCTCCCATATGTTTTTGTTCGAGATGTAGGATTCCAGCGTCTGCAACATCCGTGCCTTCTCCTCCGCCGAGGGCGCACGGGAGTAGAGGCTGAGGAAGAAGGTGTTAATCTTGTCCTCGTTGGTGGCCGCCTTGCGCAGGTTGATGCTGAGCGCGGACCAGCCACTGGTGACTTGGCTGAGCAGAGAGCCGTTCAAAATGCTGAGCGCCTGTGGCACGCTGGCCTCGTCGCTCGCGTTTTCGATCACATCACGGTCGCTCTGGCCGAATTCACGGAGGAAATGACCGCGCGGGGCAGGTGAAGGCAGTTCTGATGCGCGGCTCCACGTTTGGTGCAGCGTCCGCTGGTAGTTTTCAAAGTTCTTGATACTCTTCGGGTCCTTGAGGCCGAGAGAGGTCTCAGCCGCCTTGACGCGTTGCATGATTTGTGGGTTGAGCGGCGCGTCCTTGGCGTCCACGCGGCTATCTTCCATCATGCTCATCATGGCCATCTCCATCGACCCGCCTGCGGCCGAGGCGGCGAGCGCAGCCTTCACTTCCTTGTTGTTGGATTTGGCGGCTGCCTCATTGAAGCATCTGGAGACAGTCTGACGGAGAATGCGTTGGCTTTCACCTAGGCGGCGCTGGATTTCCCTGGCCTTCTCCTTGTCGTCTTTGGCGCGGGCCTCGTCGAGATCCTTGCGCAGGCTGTCAAATTCCTTGTTCTGTTCCCGCATGGCGGAGGCGACCATCTTTGCGGCGTCAAAAAGTAGAGGGGCCTCCGTCTTGTCGAGCATGGCGGCGAGCTGGCGGCGGTTTTCGAGATCGCGGTGCTCACGTTCACGGGCGCTCCAGTTCTGCTGGTCAGGGGCGAGGCTCACCAATGTGACAAGCGAGTCCCAGACTTGCTCAGCGCTCATGCGGCGGAACACTGGCCCCTGGAAATAATAGGGTGTGCCCGGAGGTGCCTCCTTCTCGCTGGTGCGCGAGAATGCTTGTGTGTTTAACAGCATGCGGAGGTATGCCTTCATGTCGTACTTGAGGGCGATCATTTGCTTCTCCAAGTAGCGCATGAGTTCGGGGTTGGAGGCCACGCTAGTGCCCGTCATCTCATCCACCTGCTCATAGATGCCCACGCCAAAAACGCGCTTCCACAAGCGATTGGCGATGACGGTGGTGAAGCGCGGATTCTCCGGCGAGGTCATCCATCTGCCAAATTCGCCGATGGGATCGGACTCCTTCGTCAGCACGACCGGCTTGCCGAACATCACCGATGCCTGCACGAGATCCTTCGGTTTCGCGTCATGATATTTGTAATCGTGCGGGAGGCGGAGTTTTCCCTTGTTTTCAACGACGAGCGTGTCGCGCAGCGGGCGGAATACCTCTGTCAGTGCTTGGCGCATGAGATCCTGCGTTTCCTTGTCGAGTGACTTGTCTTGCCGGATCATCCGTGCCGCCTCATCGTTGCCTTTGGAGCGGTAGCTCGTGGCCGTCATGTTGTGTGTGAAGGCTGCCATCTCGTAGAACTGCTTCTGCGTCCACTCGTCGAACGGATGGTCGTGGCACTGGGCGCATTCCATACGCGTGCCGAGGAAGATCCGCGTCGTATTCGAAAGGTTATCCAGCGGCATGCCGCGGTCGCGCATGTAGTAGCCGATGGCACCAGTGTCGAAGCAGGAGCCGCTGCTGGAAACCAACTCGCGGGCCATCTGATCCCATGGTTTGTTCGTGCGGAGAGACTCGCGCAGGAAATTCAGGTAGTTCAGCGCGGTGGTGCTGCCTGCCACTCCCTGGCTTTGCGCACGCAGGACGTCTGCCCAGTAGTTGAAGAAGTTCTGCGCGTAGCCATCACCGGCCAGCAAGCTGTCGATCAGCTTCTCACGTTTGTCCGGTGCCTGGCAGGCGTTGAACGCCTTCGCCTCATCGTAGCTTGGGACACGGCCTGACACGGTCAAATACGCACGGCGTAAGAAGGTGGCGTCATCGACGAGCGGATTCGGCGTGATCTTGTGCTTCTGCCAGCTTTGGGCGAGCAAGGCGTCGATCTGCCGGGAGGCAGGCGCGGTGTCTGGCTGCGAGGCGTGGGCAGTTGCGGTGATGCAGGCGGCGGCGATCTGGATGAAATGCGTGGCTTTCATGCAGGAACCAACGCGGGCGTCTCCTCCGCAGTGTCAGGAGGCGGTCAGGATGACAAGTTCAGCACAAGAAAAGACAATCCATGTCTTGCCAAGGCTTCATCGCTCTGACTTCACAGCCCCGTGTCGTGTATTAGGCTGCGAATGGTGCCCCATGCTTCGCCGAAGCCTCCGCGCAATTCCTTGAGACACGGTCCGATGAACCACGAGGCATAGGTGATGCCCATCCACCACGCGAAGGCATTGAGGATGATCAGCACCGTCACCAGCACCTCCACCCAGCGTCCCCATGTGATGAGGTAGCCGTTCTCATCCTTCTTTTTTCGGAAAATGTGATCCGAATACAGCGAAACGGCCGCCCACCACAGCAACGGTGGCACGAGGAGAAAGCCAAAAAACATCCGCCGTAGCACCACGCCGCCACGCTGATTGTAGGGCACGCGGTCGTAATCGCGGTAACGCGCTACACGACGTCGGCCAGGCTTCACCGTGAGACCGTCTGCGAGCACCTCACCAGTGCCGCTGAGTTCGAGGAGCGTGGATACGGGCCGCCACTGCTCGTCATCCTCACGGCGCACCAGATCGCTGTCTCGGATCGACCCGTAGGCGAGGAAGTTGCGCAGATCGTCCTTCGAACAAGGACCCAGCGTCTTCTGGCCTTTGGCGATGTAATAGAGAGCTTGCACCACAGGAGGGGAGTGACAGGTAGCAAGATAAACCCACCGCCCCTTTGCATGCAATGCCCGCGCTGGGGTATGTTGTAAGTTTTTTCTCACTCGGGTGGCCCCCGCTGCCTCCACCTGGAAACAATTTTGGGCATCGCTGCGTTGATCTCCCATGCGCCTGCTCACGTTCCTCTCCTTCATCTCTTCCACTGCGCTTCTTCACGCGCAGACCATCGTCCCCGCATCCAGCATCAAGGCGGGCTTTGCCGAGCGCGACATCACACCGGAGATTGGCATGGAGCAGCCCGGAGGTTACGGAAAGGTTTTCCACCGGACTTTCCACGACGCGTGCAAGGCGCGGGTGGCGCTGTTTGATGACGGGAAGAAGACCGCTGTCGTGATCGGGCTCGATTCACTCGTGGTGCCACGCAAGGTAGTGCTCGATGCGCGCGGACAGATTGCGAAAGCCACCGGCATCAAACCGGACGCCGTGCTCATCTGCGCCTCGCACTCTCACAGCTCAGGTCCTGTCGGCATGGTGATGCCTGGAGAATACGACGCGGCACCGGAGCTCGTAAAAAAGCTCGCCTATGAGGAGTCTTCCTGTGCCGACGCCGGCTATCTGCTGCGGCTGACGCATGAGATCGTGGCTGGAGTCGTGGCCGCAAACCAGAACAAGGTGCCTGTGCAGCTCGGCTTCGGCTTCGGCCACGAGGACAAGGTCGCCTTCAACCGCCGTCTGCGTATGAAGAACGGGCAGAGTTGGAGCCATCCTGGCGCGGGGAATCCTGATGTTCTCGAATACGCTGGCCCCATCGACCCGCAGGTCGGCGTGATCGGCGCGTGGGACATGCAGGGACAGCTTGTCGGCGTCGTGGTCAATTATGCCTGCCACGGCACGACCAATCCTGGCGGCATCTCCGCGAACTGGATCCAGTATCTCGAAAGCACCATCCGTGGCGGCCTCGGCACGCATGCCCCGGTCGTCTTCATGCAGGGTGCATGTGGGGATGTCACCCAGGTGGACAATCTCAGCCCTTATCAGCGCCCGAAGCCAGAGGAGTGGAGCCGCCTAGTCGGCGGGCGCGTCGGCGCGGAGGCAGTGCGTGTGCTGCTCACGATGCCGAAGACCACCGCAGCCCCCATCGACACACGCCAGGAGATTTTGAAGATCAAGCGCCGCCCGCCGTCCGCTCAACATGTCGAAAAAGCCACCGTCATGGTCTCACAGCCCAAACCGAAAGGCGACATCACAGACTGGCTTTTCGCCAAGGAAACCGTCATGCTCGACTTCCTCAACAAAACCACACCTGTCGTCGATTGTGAGGTGCAGTGCGTCAAAATCGGCCCCGCCTGTTTTGTCTCCAATCCCGCCGAGTACTTTGTGCAGTACGGACTCCAAATCAAAAAAAGCAGCCACCATGCCTTCACCTTCCCCTGCGAGCTTTCCAACGGCATCGTTGGTTATGTTCCCACAGAGGAGGCATTCGGCCCGCACGGCGGCGGCTATGAGACGCGCCTCACCTCCTACTCAAATCTCGAAATCACCGCTGGCACTCAGATGGCCGGGAAAGGCATCCAACTCGCCAACCAGATGGCCGCCGAGCCCAAGCCCGAGCCACCCAAGGCTCCGCCCTTCAGCATGCCTTGGCGTTACGGCAACGTCGCGCCCGAGTTGGACTGAGTTTTATCCTGCACCGGCTGGCGGCTAGGTTCCCCATTTGCAGAGGCCGCATGTTCGTGCCACAACGGCTGCTTCCTACTGCGGGCAGGAAGCGCAGCACCACCCCATGACCACGTCCGAACTCATCACCGCCCTCAACAGGCGCTATGCCACCAAGGTTTTCGACCCGGCGAAAAAAATCCCCGCTGACACCTGGGCTGCGTTGGAAGAGTCACTCGTGCTCACACCGTCGAGCTTCGGCCTGCAGCCGTGGAAATTTCTCATCGTGCAGGACCAAGAGTTGCGCGAGAAGCTCGTGCCGCACACCTGGATGCAGCGCCAGGTCGCCGACTGCTCCCACCTAGTCGTCATGACCGTAAAAAAGTCCCTCGATATTGGAGACGTGGACGCATTTGTCACTCGCATGGCTGAGGTGCGCGGCGGCACCGCCGACTCGCTCGCCGGTTTTCGCAAGATGATCGCAGGTATTCAGTCACAAGGCTACATGTCAAAAGACTGGGCCAAGATGCAGGCATACATCGCGCTTGGTCAGTTCATGACCGCCTGCGCTCTGCTAGGCATCGATACCTGTCCGATGGAGGGATTCGTTCCGGAGAAATACGACGAGATCCTCAGTCTTGAGGCCCGCGGACTTACCACCGCTGTGCTCTGCCCTGCTGGTTATCGTCACGGCGACGACAAATATGCCGTCTTGCCAAAAATCCGCTTCAAAACGGAGGATGTGATCGAGCGTCGTTAGGCTCCGGCTCGCAGTGCTTCGTCCAGAGCGCTGCACAACGGGCCAGCCAGTTGCTGTTGGTTGAAGCGGTGGCAAAGTGGTCGCGAAGACCATGCGCAGCCAAAAACAGAACAACCGCTCCCCCCGCCCCTTCAAGAATCAAAATGCCGCAGGTCGTTGGTCCGGCAACTCAGGCGGAGGCTTCATCCCGCCGCCGAAGGTTCCACAGCCGATGAATCAGAAAAAGGAAACGGAGCCGAGAAAGACGTAGTCCTCCAGTATCGGATAGACTCTGTGTCTAAGCTGACACCGCTTCCACACACCTCCCGCATAGCGTCGAATGCTCCGCATGCGTTCCGACATCAGGGAGATGCTTCCAGCAGCGGGCGCACTTCTGGTGGGAGGATTCCTGGACGATAGCGTTGAGTTCGGTGCCACGCGTGATATTGAGCTCGCTCAAGATGAGGAATTCGTGGAGCGTGGCGGGATCGCTGAAGACGGCGTGGGTGAAGCCCTCAGCGGGAAGGGTCAGTGCGACGGTGGCTTCGAGGTTGGAGCCGATCTTTTTTTCCTGGCGGGCTTTTTCGATGGCCTGCTGGATGACGCCGCGCACTTTGAGCAGTTCTTCGACGGCGGTGGTGGCTTCCGTGTCTGCGAAGGCGGCATTCGGCTGCGGGAACTGCTCCATATGCACACTATCGCCGTGGCCGAGGTGTTCCCACGTTTCATCGGCAGTGAAGGCGAGGATGGGGGCGAGCAGTTTGCACAGCGTTTCGGTGATCTCACGGATGGCGGCCTGGGTGGCACGGCGGCGCGGGCTGCCGGCGGCGTCGCAGTACATGCGGTCCTTGGTGATGTCGATGTAGAGGGCGCTGAGGTCGCCGGTGATGAAGCTGTTGATGACGCTGAAGACCTTGCGGAAGTCGTAGGCGGCATAGGCATCGACGCATTCCTTGGTGACGGCGTGGAGACGCTCCAAAATCCAGCGGTCGATCAACGTGTAATCCACAGACGACACAGATTTCTCAGATTTGTCCTCTGAGATCTTATCTGCGGAATCTGCGAAATCTGTGGATGATGAATTGGTCTTCGGCTCATCGTGAAGATTGCCGAGCAGCACGCGGAAGGTGTTGCGGATGCGGCGGTAGTTTTCGCCGTTTTGTTTGAAGAGGTCCTCGGAGAACGGCACTTCGTTTTGATAGTCCACGCTGGCCACCCAGAGGCGCACCATGTCGGCGCCGTAGGTGTTGTAGTAGTGGTCGGCGGTCATGGGCTTGGCGTTTTTGCTGGCGTTGCCCTGGTCACTCTTGCTGATCTTCTTGCCGCTGGTGTCCACGACGAAGCCGTGGGTGATGACGCTCTTGTATGGAGCGGTGTCGCGGGCGACGATGCTCATCATGAGGCTGCTCTGGAACCAGCCGCGATGCTGGTCGGTGGCCTCGATGTAGAGATCGGCAGGCGCGTGAAGTTCGGGATGCAGGTCCAAGACGCTGACGTGGCTGCAACCGGAGTCGATCCACACGTCGAGCGTGTCGTTGCCGCGTTTCGTGCCGGCGGGCAGGCCGACTTCATTCGCCCACCATGCGTCGTCTTTTTCGAACCACAGGTTGCTGCCGTGCTGCGCGACGATGTCGGCCACTTTGCCGATGATGTCGGGCTGCATGAGGATCTCGCCGTTCGCCGAATAGAAAACAGGCAGCGGCACGCCCCAGGTGCGCTGGCGGCTGATGCACCAGTCGGGACGGCTCTCAACGGTTCCGTGGATGCGATTGAGGCCCCAGGCGGGCAGCCAGGTGACTTTGTCAATCTCCGCGAGCGCCTTCGCGCGGATGGCGTCGATCTTGATGAAGAACTGCTCGACGGCGCGGAAGATGATCGGCGTCTTTGAGCGCCAGCAATGCGGATACTGATGCACATATTTCTCGCTGCCGAGCAGTGCGCCCTTTGCGGTGAGCAATTCGATGATGCCGTCGTTGCTCTGGAAGACGTGCTTGCCGACGAAGTCCGGCAGGCCGCACTCGGTGGTGAATTTGCCTTCGCCATCGACGGGCGAGAGGATCTCGAGCCCGTGCTCGCGCCCGGCCTGGTAGTCGTCCGCGCCGTGACCGGGGGCGATGTGAACCATGCCCGTGCCGGTGTCGTCGGTGACGAAGAGCGTGTTGATGAGCTTTGAGGTGCGCGGGAGGAAGGGATGCTGCGCCGCGCCGTCCGCGAGGTCTTTGCCCTTCAATTTGGCGGTCGTTTCGACGAGTTTGAAGCCCGTGGCGGCCTCAAACGCGGCGATGCGTGAGTTCGCGAGGATGAGCTGCTCGCTGCGGCCATCGGCGTGCGTGAAAGTGCCAGCGGTGTAGTCGAACTCGGGATGCAGGGCGATGGCGAGGTTCGCGGGCAGCGTCCACGGCGTGGTGGTCCAGATAACGAGCGATGTGCCTTCGCAACCGGCAGGTGGATTGAGCAACGCGAACTTCACAAAGATCGCGGGCGAGGTTTTCTCCTTGTACTCGACCTCGGCCTCGGCGAGCGCGGTTTGCGCGCCGTAGCTCCACAGCACAGGCCGCTTCATGCGATAGACGAGGCCCTTTTCGACGGCCTTGCCAAAGGTGCGCAGGATGCCGGACTCGTAACCGGGATCGAGCGTGAGATACGGGTGCTCCCAGTCGCCGAAGACGCCGAGGCGCTTGAAGCTGGCGCGCTGGATGTCGATGTACTTGCGCGCCTCGGCCTCGGAACGCGTGCGCACCTCCACCGGGGTGAGTCCGGCGGCGGATTTGACGACTTTGAACTCGATGGGCAGGCCGTGGCAGTCCCAGCCGGGCACGAAGGGCGTGTGGAAGCCGGCCATCGTCTTCGATTTCACGATGAGGTCCTTGAGCACCTTGTTGAGCGCGGTGCCCATGTGTACGTCGCCGTTTGCGAAGGGCGGGCCGTCATGCAGGATGAAGGTGGGTTTGCCCTTCGACTGTGCCGCGATGCGCTGGTAGAGCTTCCCTTCCTGCCACTTCGCCAGACGCTGCGGCTCCCGCGTGACGAGATCGGCCTTCATTGGGAAGTCGGTCTTCGGCAGGAGGACGGTGTCTTTGTAGTTCTTGGCGGTGTCGGGGGCGCTCATGGTCTGGGAAAAAGGAGGGCGAGCCTAGCGCGGAGGGGGCGGTAGGCAAGGGCGGAGGACAGCCGTGGGCGGCAGCGTGTCCGTCCTCGTTTTCCTGCTTGTTTCACCTTCGGTACTGGATTCGGCGATGAACACGGACGCGCACGAATGAGTTTGTCAGAGATGGTTGCCGTCGTGCGTGAGTGGCGTATCGCTTCCGCCCATGTTTTTGCGCCATTCTCAGTTCTTCGCGGCCTTTTTGTCGGTTCTATCCGTTTCTCACGCACTGGAAGTTCACATCTCACCAGCGCTCACAACCGCTCAGGCGCTCCAGCAGGTAAGAGCGGCTCGCAAGGCCGGAGACAAATCTCCAGCGGTGATCATCTTCCCCGAAGGCACCACCGAGTTGCTCACGCCGCTCATACTCGAAGCGCAGGATTCGAATCTCACCATCACCGGCAAGAACAGTACGCTCATCGGTGGCCCGGTGGTTACCGATTGGGGAAAACACAGCGGTGAGATCATCAAAGCGGATGTCTCGAAGCTGCTACCGAAGGGCTTTCTCCCGCGCCAACTACTCTGCGATGGCGAACGGCAGATTTTGGCTCGCTATCCAAACTTCGATGCAAAGGACCCTCTCTACGGTGGCTGGGCTTTCGTTGCCCCGTTTCCGCCTGCGGGCGCTCCCGAAGGGCATCAGTGGAAACGAACGCTCTTTGTGAAGCCCGAGGACCTGCGAAAATGGGCGCATCCTGAGGACGTGGAGATCGACATTTTCGCGCAATACGGCTGGTGGAATTTCATCGAGCCCGTCGCCTCGCTCGATCCCGCCACGCGGTTGCTCACGCTGAAAAAAGACTGCTCCTACGATCTCCATCCGCACAACCGCTACCACTTCCAAAACGCCCTCGAAGAGCTCGATGCTCCTGGTGAGTGGTTTTACGACCGGCACATAGGCGTGATTTATTTCTGGCCCGTGAAACCCATCGCTGAATGCCAGGTGCGGATCCCGCTCGCCGACTCCTTCTTCAAAATCAAAGGGGCGAAAAACATCATTATCAGCAACCTCACGCTCACCGGCTGTCACGGTTCGGCGATCACCTTCGAGCGTGCGGAGGACTGCCTCGTCGAAAAATGTACCATTACGAAGACCGGTGCCTTCCATGGCAGTGGTGTCAGTGCCAGTGAGG
The DNA here is from genome assembly GCA_964421275.1 of uncultured Prosthecobacter sp. Taxonomy (GTDB): domain Bacteria; phylum Verrucomicrobiota; class Verrucomicrobiia; order Verrucomicrobiales; family Verrucomicrobiaceae; genus Prosthecobacter. The sequence goes on along the minus strand of CAYQWE010000005.1, from coordinate 47,460 downwards.
GAAAGAACGTACGCATCTCTCGCTGCGAGATCAGTTTCACCGGCAGCAACGGAGCCAGTCTCAGCGGGGGAGATCGCAAAACACTCACCGGCCCCGGTCATGTCGTCGAGGACTGCCATATTCATCACATGGGGGTCTTCAACAAAAACGCCTGCGGTGTGGGCCTCTACGGCGTGGACAATGCCGTGCGGCATTGCCACATCCACGACGGCCCGCGCATGGGTGTGCAGATGAGCGGGAACAACCTCGCAGTTGAATTCAACCACCTGCATCACCTCTGTCTGGAGACGCAGGATGGCGGCGCGATTTACACAGGCGGTCGCGACTGGATCAGCAGTCGTGGCAGCAAGTGGCGCTATAATTTGATCCACGACGTCGTCGGCTGCGGCCAGGAGGCCGGTGGGCTGAAACATCCGTGGTTCACCTTCGGCCTCTACCCGGACGACAACTCCGGCGGACTCGACATCATCGGCAACATCGTCTTCCGCATCGCCTACACGCCGATTCACATGCACAACTCCCGCGATTGCCTCGTGGAAAACAACATCTTCGCCCTCGGCGGGAGGTTTCAGTTCGACCTGCACGGCTGGACGAAGGAGCAGCGCTACTGGATCAATCACAGCCACACCATGATCGCCGGTTACGAGTCCGTCAGCGGCCAGCCCGCGTGGAAAGGAATGCGCGGCATGGAGCTGCACCCCAAAGACGCTTTCCACGAAGACGGCACCATGATGAGCGGCAATGTCGTGCGCCGGAACATTATGTTTAGCGACCAGCCCGGTGTGAAATACGGCGATCTACGGCATGTCTCGCCGAAGTGGAACACCATCGATTACAACCTTGCTTGGGCCAACGGCCACACCCTGATCACCGGCATCAACAAAGCCGGTCCCGATAAACCCGGCGCACCCATCCTCAGCGAAAACTTCGATAGCGCCGAGTCTGGCAAGACGCCGAAAGGCTGGGGTTTCAACCACCGGCCAAACAAAGACGTGCAGATTGTTGTTGTTGACGGTGCGCTGCGTGCCGATTGCGCTCTCGGTGCGGATCCCGGCAATCCCAAAACTGTCTTCCACGGCCCCGACATCCCCATCAAGCCCGGTGCGTCATTCCGTGTGCGTTTGCGCGTCAAAAGTAGTGATCCAACTGCGAAGCTCAGCCTCGCTCTCGCTTCTTTCAAAAGTGGAGAAGGCTACTGGCAGACATCCAGCACCAGCGTCACCGCCACGAATGCGTGGACTGAAGTCGAAGCCACCGGCCGCATGCTGCGTGAAAACGAAACGAACTGGAAACCATGGATGAAGCACTTCTGGCTCCGTATCGACTGCCACGAGCCGAAAGGGCACATCGACATCGACGACATCCGCCTCACCGAATGTGAGCCTCTCGATGAATGGACCTCCTGGCAAGCCGAAGGCTGGGACAAGCACAGCCTCGTGGCCGATCCGCTCTTCGTGGACTGGAAAAACGACGACTTCCGTCTCAAGCCCGAATCACCGGCCTTCAAACTCGGCTTTGAAGCGATCCCTGTGGAGAAGATCGGTATCAGGAAGTGACGGCGGGGCTTGACGAGTGATGGAGGCGCGGGCTTCATCCGCGCCATGAAGAGCAAATTTTGCCGCTGGGGCATCCTTGGGGCGGCGTTCATCGCCCGCAAGAACTGGCAAGCCATTCGGGATGCTGGGAACGCCACTCTTGTCGCCGTAGCGAGCCGAGATCTCAAACGCGCCCGTAAATTCATCAAGGAGTGTCAGGCCAGTGCGGCGTATCCAACTGTCCCGGAGGCCATGGACAGCTATGAGGCGCTGTTGGCCCGTTCGGACATCGACGCAGTGTACATTCCACTGCCGACTGGACTGCGCAAAGAGTGGGTGCTGCGTGCGGCGGCTGCCGGGAAGCATGTGCTCTCCGAGAAACCTGTGGGCGCACATGCGGAGGACGTGGCGGAGATGATCACGGCTTGTGAGAAGCATGGCGTGCAGTTCATGGACGGCGTGATGTTCATGCACGGACGGCGTCTGCAGCGCCTACGCCGCGCGGTGGACAGGGAGGTTGGCCGTGTGCGCCATATCGCGTCGCAGTTCAGTTTTTTGAGCGATGATGAATTCATGCGCTCAAACATTCGCGCCAACGGTCTGCTTGAACCACTCGGTTGCCTAGGCGACCTCGGCTGGTACTGTCTGCGGTTCACGTTGTGGGCGATGAATGATGCTGAGCCTGTACATGTGACGGGTCGCATCCACTCCGAGACGCGGCAGGCTGGGGAAACGCCCGCTGTGCCGCTAGAGTTTTCCGGCACGCTGACCTTCGCGGACAACGCCAGCGCGTCGTTTTACTGCTCCTTCACCACGGAGACAGCGCAGTGGGCGGTGATCAGCGGCAGAAAGGGCCTGCTGCATGTCCCGGACTTCGTGCTGCCGTTCTCCGGCCAGCGGACGCGCTTTGATTTCACGCGCTCCGAATTTGTGATCAAAGGCTGCCGCTTTGACATGCACGAAGGGCGGCATACGACGGAGATCGATGAGCCTGCGAGCAACGCGCCTGGCTCTCAAGAATCCGCCATGTTCCAGGCTTTTTCAAAGCTCGTGCTAACCGGAAAAATTGACCCGGAATGGCCAAAGATCAGCCTGCTGACGCAGCGCGTGCTCGATGCGTGCATGAGATCGGCACGGGAGGGATCGAGGGTCGTTGTCCTAGCCGACTGACGAGGCAGTGAAGCTCAGAGCATCATGCCGAAGCGCGCGCTGATGGCGCGCAACACTGCAAAGAGCGCGAGGGTGAGTACGCAACCGCCGCCAAGCGCGCCATAAAAGCCCCACCAACGTTGGAATGTGGGGAAGAGGAGGAACATCGGTAGGGTGGGGAGCACATACCAGAAGATGTACCACATGTGGTCGGAGGTTTTCTGCGCACGGGCTTCGGGGGTGCTTTCGAACTGCACCCAGAAGAGCGTGATGATGCTCACGAAAGGAAGCGCCGCGAGCAACGCGCCCGCCTTGTCGTTGCGTTTCACGATCTCGCTCACCAGGGTGATGACGCCGGCGCTGAGGAGGTATTTGAGGAGGAGCTTGAGTGTCATGGCATGGAGGATGGAAAAAACGGGTAACGACGGGCGGCGCATGGGCTTTCCCAAAGCAACTAGATCATGCAGCCCGGGCGTGATCACAGCCCCAACCTACTCTGAAATGAAAGCGCTCCACAACATCAGACTCATCATTCTCACGCTGGCTGGTTTTGCCGGTATCGGTGCGACCGCGCAGGTCTCCAATAGGCCACCTGCTCACCGCCCCCAGCATCCACCACCGCCGCAGTCTCCCATGAATCAGAGGTCGAAAATGGCTCCCCCTGAATTTGGTGTTCCCCTGCCGGGCCTGTCCCATCGTGAGCAGAAGGAATTTATCGATGGCAGGGAGGACTTCGAGGACACGGAGACGGAGGCCAGCGGCCTGGGGCCGATTTTTAACAATGTGTCCTGCGCTGCCTGTCATTCCTCCCCGGTGTCCGGCGGTGCGGGGCCGGTGAACACGACGCGTTTCGGCCAGATGTCGAATGGTGTATTCAATCCGCTGTCCTCACTTGGCGGTTCGTTGCTACAAGACCACGAAATCAACTCGGTGCTGCACGAAGTCATCCCGCCAGAGGCGAATGTGGTGGCCCGTCGCAACACGACGCCGCTCTTTGGTCTGGGATTGATCGAGGCCATCCCGGATGCCCAGATTCTGCGCAACGTGCGGCGGCGTCCGGTGGATGGTGTGCATGGAAAGATCTCCCATGTGCCTGATCCGGCGACGGGGAAGGTGCAGATCGGACGTTTCGGCTGGAAGGCCCAGCAGGCGACGCTGCTGGCGTTCGCCGGAGATGCGTATCTCAATGAGATGGGCATCACCAATCGGTTGTTCCCCGTGGAGAACGCGCCGAACGGTAACGCTCAGCTATTGAGTCAGTACGACAACGTGGCTGATCCTGAGGACATGCCGGATGTAAATGGCAGGTCTGACATCGACAGGCTGGCCGGTTTTATGCGTTGGCTGGGGGCACCACCGCGACTGCCGCTCGATCATTCATCCACAGGCGGTCGCATTTTATTCCAAAGCCTAGGCTGTGCTGTGTGCCACGTTCCTGTGATGTTCACGGGGCAGAACCGTTCAGGAGCCCTGCGAAACAAGGAGGTCTGGCTCTACTCCGACCTCCTGCTGCATGACATGGGTGCGCTCGGTGATGGCATCGCCCAAGGGGAGGCTGGAACGGCGGAGATGAAGACGGCCCCGTTGTGGGGGCTGCGTGCCAGCGCCCCGTACCTTCATGATGGCCGTGCGCAGACCGTGGACGAGGCGATCAAGGCTCACGACGGGGAGGCAAAGGCCACCCGACAGCGCTATGAGCGGCTCACACCTGCACAGGTGCGGCAACTGCTGGATTTTCTGGGCACCATTTGAGCGGACGGCTGGGGAGGAGGCGGTTTCATCTACCTCCCACCGTGTTTTTGGCCTCGTTGTACGAGCTAGGAGCGGGTATTTTAAAAAAGCCTGAAATACTGCTTGCGGACATGGGGGGACTCGCCAATATCCGCGCTCCCGCCGCCCGGCCCCTCCCCCCACGAGACCGGGTTTTAACTAGGCCCGCCACGGCGGGCCTTACTTATCGGAGCCAGAACCGGAAAAGTCTGAGCCTGCTCGTTGAGAGCATGGTTCGCTGTCCTTCCGAAATGGTTACGGTAAAACCACGGATCACAGTTCTTTCCCACCATGCCCACCATCAATCAACTCGTCAGACACGGCCGCAAAGACAAGGCGGTGAAGTCGAAGTCTCCTGCGCTCGCCAAGTGCCCTCAGCGTCGTGGCGTCTGCCTCCAGGTGATGACTCGCACGCCGAAGAAGCCGAACTCTGCTCTTCGTAAAGTTGCCAAGGTCCGTCTGACCAATGGGTATGAAGTGATCGCTTACATCGGCGGTGAAGGGCATAACCTACAGGAGCACTCGATTGTCCTCGTGCGTGGTGGTCGTGTGAAGGACTTGCCGGGTGTGCGTTACCACATTGTTCGCGGCACGCTTGACTGCCTTGGTGTGGAGGCGCGTCGTCGTGGCCGTTCGAAGTACGGCGCGAAGCGTCCGAAGGCTGGTGCCGCCGCTGCCGCCGCGAAGAAGAAATAATTTTGCCGACTCAATCCTCACTCTCATCACGCCATGGCCCGCAGAAAACGCGTCTATAACAAAGAGGTTCACAAGGACAGCCGCTATGATAGCGAGATTGTCGCCCGTCTCATCAGCAGCATCATGCTCAGCGGCAAGAAGGCTCTCGCCGAGCGCATTGTTTACACTGCGATCGACATGCTCAATGACAAGGCTGATAGCGTTGATCCGTTGGAGCTCTTCAATCGCGCTATCGAGAACTCGAAGCCCAAGGTCGAAGTGAAAGCCCGCCGCGTCGGCGGTGCCACCTATCAGGTTCCGCTTGAGGTCTCGCCGCGCCGCCAGGAGGCACTCGCGCTGCGCTGGATTGTGGGATTTGCCCGCGGTCGCAAGGGGCAGCCGATGCACCGTGCCCTAGCCAATGAATTGAAAGACGCCTCACAAGGGCAGGGGAATACCGTCCGCAAGCGTGACGACGTTCATAAGCAGGCCCAGGCCAACCGCGCCTTCGCCCACTTCCGCTTCTAATCGTCTTTTGACCCCTTAACGCCATTTTTCAGACTCCATGTCGAACCCCAACTCCCCCAGTCGCGAATTCCCACTTGAGCGCACCCGAAACATCGGGATCTGCGCACACATCGACGCGGGCAAGACGACGTTGACCGAGCGTATCCTGTTCTACACCGGCATGATCCATAAGATCGGCGAGGTGCATGATGGCGCGGCTACTACGGACTGGATGGAGCAGGAGAAGGAGCGCGGCATCACCATCACCTCCGCCGCCGTGACGGCGAAGTGGAAGCAGCTCAAAGAGGCTGGCGTGTACAAATCCCGCGAATTGGAGGACATTCGCGTCAACATTATCGACACACCTGGTCACGTGGACTTTACCGCCGAGGTAGAGCGCTCACTGCGTGTGCTGGATGGCGCGATTTTCGTGCTCTGCGGCGTTGCTGGTGTGCAGCCTCAATCCGAGACGGTTTACCGCCAAGCTGAGAAGTATGGCGTGCCTCGTATCGCTTTCGTGAACAAGATGGACCGCACTGGCGCGAATTTTGAGCGCGTGGTGGATGATGTCCGCAAGAAGCTGGGTGCTCCTGCTTTCCCAGTGCTCATTCCGATTGGTGCTGAAGACAACCTCTCAGGTCAGATCGACGTGGTGAACCAAAAGGCCATCATCTACTCCGATGACGAGAAATTTGGCTCCAAGTACAGCGTGCGTGACCTGCAGGGTGACGAAGTGGCGAAGGCCAAGGCTGCCTATGACGAGTTGCTCGACGCGGTTTGCAGCGCCGACGATGAGTTGGGCATGATGTTCCTCGAAGAGCAGCCAATCGGCCCGAAGGAGCTCAAGGCTGGCCTGCGTCGTGCCGTAATCGCCAATAAGATCATTCCGATGGCTGGCGGCTCCGCCTTTAAGAATAAGGGTGTGCAGTATCTCATCGACGCCGTGATCGACTATCTTCCCGGCCCGCTCGACATCGAGCCGCAGAAAGGTTCTGTCGTTGATGAGCCGGAAAACGTCGTCGAAGCCAAGCCTGACGATAACGGAAAATTCATCGCTCTCGGCTTTAAGCTGTGGTCAGACAAATTCGGACGTCTCGTCTTCTTCCGTGTGTATTCTGGTAAAGTCTCCAAAGGCGACACCATCTACAATCCGCGCACACGCAAGTCTGAGCGCGTGGGCCGCCTGATTCAGATCCAGGCTGCTGTCCACAAGGACATCGATACTTGCTACTCTGGCGACATCGCCGCCCTCGTGGGTGTAAAGGATGTTCGCACGGGTGACACCTTCTGTGACGAGAGCCTCGAAGTGCAGCTTGAGCCGCCAACCTTCCCGGAACCGGTCATCTCGATGGCTGTCGAACCGAAGACCAAGGGCGACCAGGAAAAGATGGGCAATGCCCTCCAGCGCCTTTCGGAAGAAGACCCCACCTTCTTCGTCAAGACCGATGAGGAGACTGGTCAGGTCATTATCGCCGGCATGGGAGAACTTCATTTGGAAATTCTCTGCGACCGTCTTAAGCGCGAGCACAAGGTGGAGACCAACACTGGCAAGCCGCAGATCGCTTACCGTGAAACCCTCACCAAGGAAGCAGACGGCGAAGGCAAGCTCGTCAAGCAGTCCGGCGGGCGCGGCCAGTATGGCCACGTTATCATCAAGGTGCGCCCTGGTGAGAAAGGTTCCGGCATTGTAGTCGAAAACAAGGTTGTCGGCGGCACCATCCCGAAGGAATTCATTAACCCTGCGAAGGCAGGCTGCATCGAAGCCGCGCTCAACGGCATCATCGCCGGCTACCCGGTGATCGACATGCACATCGACCTCATCGATGGCTCCAGCCACGAAGTCGATTCCAATGAAAACGCCTTCAAGATGGCAGGTATCTTCGCTGTCAAAGACGCGCTGAAGAAAGCCAAGTGTATCCTGCTTGAGCCGATCATGGCCGTTGAATGCACCACGCCGGAAGATTACCAGGGGGACATCATGGGCGACCTCAATCGCCGCCGTGGCAAGATCCAAGGCATGGATAGCCGCGGTGCCACAGCCGTGCTGCGCGCCGAGGTGCCGCTTGCTGAGATGTTCGGTTACTCCACTGCTATCCGCACCCTTTCCTCTGGCCGAGCCAGCTACAGCATGCAGCCCTCGCACTTCGAGCAGGTGCCGCAACAGATCGTTGACCAGATCGTCGAGCAGCGCGGAGGCTCCAAGGCATAACGCCCGCGCGCATTGAACCACTCACCCACGGACCCACAGTCATGACTAATCAACGCATCCGCATCCGCCTCCGCGCGTATGACTATCGCGTGCTCGACAAGAGCACTGCGGACATCGTCGAAACCGCGAAGCGCACTGGTGCCCGCGTCGCAGGCCCCATCCCTCTGCCCACGCGCATCGAGAAGTACACCGTGAACCGCTCCCCGCATGTGGACAAGAAGTCCATGGATCAGTTCGAAATCCGCACGCACAAGCGCCTACTGGACATCGTGGACCCCACCGCACGCACCGTGGACGAGCTGAAGAAGCTCAACCTCCCTTCCGGCGTGGACATCACCATCAAGATCTAACGCGCTCTCAACCATTTTTCACAGGAGGACACACTCATGAGTCTCGGATTGATCGGTAAAAAACTCGGCATGACGAAAGTCTATACGGACAAGGGCGACGCCGTCGCCGTGACCGTCGTGGACGTCAGCGGCAACACCCTCATCCAGGTGAAGCGCGGCGACGGCAAGGACAAGTACAGCGCCGTCCAAGTCGGTTACGGCGAGCAGAACAAGCCTGAGCGCGTCACTAAGCCACTGCTCGGCCATTTCAAGAAGCACGGCTGCGAAAAGCCGAAGCGCATCGTGAAAGAATTCCGCTTTGTCAGTGATGACCAACTCCCCGCCGCCGACGCCAAGATCGACGCCAGCATCTTCAGCGCAGGCCAGATCGTCGATGTCATCGGAACCACCAAGGGCAAGGGCTTCCAGGGAGTCGTAAAGCGTCACGGTTTCGCCGGCCAGCCGGCCACGCACGGTCACATGATGCATCGTCGTTCTGGTTCCATCGGCTGCCGCCTCACCCCCGGCCTCGTGTGGAAGAATCAGAAGATGCCCGGTCATGACGGCGTCTCCCGCCGCACCATGCAGAATCTCGTTGTCATTCAGTGCCGTCCTGAAGAAGGCGTGCTGCTCATCAAAGGCGCGATCCCCGGTAACACCGGCAGTATCGTCGTCGTCCGCCCGGGCAAGAAGGCCCCCAAGAAATAACCAGGAGGATTTGAATCATGTCCGCGACCATTCTTTCCGCTGAAGCCGCCAAGCAGGCGAACATTCAACTCACTGAGGGCTACAAAGGCTCCCAGGCGCTGAATGACGCCGTTGTCGCCTACCGCTCCAACCGCCGTCAAGGCAACGCCCATTCCAAGAACCGCTCCGAAGTCTCTGGCTCCGGTAAGAAGCTCTGGAACCAGAAAGGCACTGGCAACGCCCGCATGGGCTCCAAGCGCTCGCCGATCTGGACTGGTGGCGGCGTCGTCTTCGGCCCGCGCAACACGCGCAACTACAAAAAGACACTCACCAAAGGCACCCGGAAGCTCGCACTGCGGGCCGCTTTGACTGCACGCATCCTCGATGGCGAGGTTCTCACGACGAAAACCTTCGCGGTAGCCGACGGCAAGACGAAGAGCTTCATCGCCGCCGTCAACGGCCTCACCACTGCCAAGAACGTGTTGCTCATCGGCTCTAAATTCGACGAACTCACTTTCCGCGCCGCGCGCAATGTCCAGAACGTCCAGCTCATCTGCGCTGACGAAGTGAACGCCGAGCACCTCCTGCGCTACCGCAGCGTGGTCGTCACCGGCGACGCCCTTGAAACCCTTGCCAAGAGGACCGCCTGATCATGAAAGACCTTCACAAAGTCATCAAAAACATCCGCCTGAGCGAAAAAGCCACCCTGCTCGGCGAGAAGAACAATGAATATGTCTTCTCCGTCGATGTCGAGGCTACCAAGATCGACATCAAGCAGGCCGTTGAGAAGCTCCTCGGCAAGAAAGTTACCGGTGTGCGCACTGCTAACTTTGACGGCAAGGCCCGTCGTGAGCGCCGTGCTGACTACGGCCGCACCAATCACTGGAAGAAGGCCATCGTCCGCCTCAAGGAGGGCGAAAAACTCGATCTCGCATAACCCGGGCTCCCCGCCCAAAGGTAGAAATCTTTAACTTACATCACCGTCATGGCGCTGAAAACATTCAAGCCCACCACGCCCACCAACCGCTACAAAGAGTGGAACTCGTTTGACGAGATCACCAAGCATACCCCGGAGAAGAGCCTCACCGTGGCACTCCGCAAGACTGGTGGCCGCAATAACACGGGCCGTATCACCACCCGTCACATCGGCGGTGGTCACGTCCAGCGCTATCGACTCATCGACTTCAAACGTGTGCGTCGTGATGAAGCGGCCAAGGTCGTCGGTATTGAATACGATCCAAATCGTTCCGCCCGCATCGCTCTCGTGGAATACAAGGACGGCACACGCGCCTATATCCTCGCTCCGAACCAGCTTGCAGTCGGCTCTTCTGTGATGGCTGGCGAGAAAGCCGCCCCGGAAGTCGGCAACGCCCTCCCACTGCGCAAGATCCCGCTCGGCACCTTCATCCACAACATCGAGCTGACCCCTGGTCGCGGTGGTGTCGTCGCCCGCGCCGCCGGCCAAGCCGCCGTCCTCTCCAACCGCGAAGGCGACTTTGCCCTCGTGCGCATGCCCTCCGGTGAAATCCGCAAGATCCTCGCCGACTGCTACGCCACGATCGGTCAGGTCGGCAATGTGGAGCACATGAACGTCGTCAGCGCCAAGGCCGGGCGCACCCGCTGGCAGGGCACCCGCCCGACCGTGCGCGGCATGTGCATGAACCCCATCGACCATCCGAACGGTGGTGGTGAAGGCCGCTCCAAGTCCGGTGGTGGCCGCCAGCACCTTCTCAGTCCGTGGGGCCACGCGAAGGGTGAGAAGACCCGTCAGCCGAAGAAGGCCTCGGGCAAGCTCATCGTACAGTCCCGCCACGCGAAGAAGTAATCCACTCCTCACTCACGCTTTCCCATGCCTCGTTCCCTCAAAAAAGGCCCCTTCGTCCAGCAAGCCCTCCTTGAAAAGGTGGACAAGCTCAACGACGCCAAGCAGAAGCGCCCCATCAAGACCTGGGCCCGCTCCTCCATGGTCACTCCTGACCTCGTCGGCCACACTTTCCTCGTTCATAATGGTAAGGACTTCGTGTCCGTGTATGTGACCGAAAACATGGTCGGCCATCGCCTCGGTGAATTCGCACTGACCCGCATTTTCAAGTCCCACGGTGCCGTCACCGTAAAGGCTGCCAAGTAATCTCTTCCGTTCTCGTTTTCCACTCACACTCGATCATGTCCTTCCGCGCCACCTATCGTTCGATCAGCCTGCTGCTTCTTGCAGTCGGCATGGTCGGCGTGCGTGCGGATGACAGGCTGGAAAACCAGGAACTCCTCCTCTCCCTCCAAGTCGCCGCAGCAAAAGTCCAGGCTCTTGAGGCCGCTGCCGCTGCAGCGAAGGACAAGAGCGACGCACTCGCACAGAGTGCCGCAGCCGCTAATGCTGAGAGCGGCGAGTTGAAAGAGCGCTACGAAAAACTGCGCGGCCTTCTGGAAGGTCTCGGCGTCGGTGCCCTAGAAAATGCCAAGGACCAGACTCAGGAGCGCCTCCTTGCTGCCCTGGGCGACATGCGCATCCTCAAAGAACAGCGGGACTCCCTCGCCGAATCGCTGATCGAGATGGCAGAGTCGAGCATGGCGCTCATGAAAGCCTCCCCCAATGCCGACCCATCAGCGGCGGACCGTGTGAACAAAGCCATCACCAAGGCTGATGCCGCTCTGGTAAAAGCAGGAGGCACCCAAGATGCCAGCATCCCAGCAGGCGATCTGCAGAACGCACGCATCGTTAGCTTGAAGGCAGAGATCGGCATCGCCGTGCTCTCCGTCGGTGCCAGAGACGGCGTGAAACCCGGCATGCCATTTGAGATTTTCCGCGAGGACAAGCCCATCGCAAAAATCCTCGTCACCGAAGTCCGCAACACCGTCTGCGGAGCGGTCGTCCAGGAACTCGCCAGTGCCAGCGACCCCGTCCGTGTCGGCGATCGTGGCCGCGTCGATCTCTCCAAATCTCTTTAAACCAAGCAGCCCAGAACCCACCGTTTTATGTCCGTCCGCTCTGTCCTCAAATACGCCAGGATCTCCTCGCAGAAAGCCCGCCAGGTCACGCGCGCCATCACCGGCATGCCCGTCTCCCAGGCGTTGAGCGTCCTCGACTTCACTCCAAAGAAGGCTGCCTTTCTCGTTGGCAAGACGCTGCGCTCCGCTATTGCCAACGCTGAGAACAATCACGAGCAGGACGCCTCTGAGTTCATCGTCCAGTCCGCCACTGCCACTCCTGGGCCGGCCCTCGCCCGCATCATGCCGCGCGCCCGTGGCTCTGCCGCTCCGATCAAGAAGCGCATGACGCATATCACGGTTGTCATCGGTGCCCCAAAGGCTGATGAACAGAAGGATGAAGGCCAGAAAAAAGCGCCGAAGTCTGCCCGCCGCAGTGCTCCTGCCAAAAAGAAGGCCGCCAAGGCCGCGAAAGCTTCCGAAGAATAAACGCCAACGCCACCGAACCGCACCTCCTCACTTTATGGGACAGAAAGTAAATCCGATCGGCTTCCGCCTCGCAGTTTCCAAAGACTGGCGCTCCAAGTGGTATGCCCCAGAGAAAGAATATGCAGATTCTCTCCACAGCGACCTTACCATCCGCGCCTATCTCAAGGAGAAGCTCATGCAGGCCGCCATCGCCAAGATCGTCATTGAGCGTGCATGGAACCAAGTCCGCGTGACACTCCACACTGCTCGCCCCGGCCTCGTTATCGGACGCAAAGGCCAGGAGATCGAAGTGATGAGCCAGAAGATTTCTGAGATGTGCGGTGGCAAGCAGGTGAAGATCGACATTTTTGAGATCAAGCAACCGGAACTCGACGCCCAGCTCGTCGCTGAGGCTGTTGCCGTCCAGCTTGAACGGCGTATCTCCTTCCGCCGTGCCATGAAACGCTCTGTGCAGACCGCCATGGAAATGGGTGCTGATGGCATCCGACTCCGCTGCGCCGGTCGCCTAGGCGGTGCTGACATTGCCCGTGCGGAATGGTACCGCCAAGGCAAGGTACCACTCCAGACCCTGCGCATCCCCATCGACTACGGCTTCGCCGAAGCCAAGACCGTCTATGGCATCATCGGCGTGAAGTGCTGGCTTAATCGCGGCAACGCCCCAGAGAACGGCGTCTCTCGCCCAGGAGGCGAGCGCCGCCCTCGCCGTGAAGGCGATCGCCGCGGCCCGGGCGGCCCCGGCTCCCGCGGGGGTGATCGCGGACGTGGTGGCTACCAAGGCCAGAGTGCTCCCGCTCCAGCCCCCGCAGCAGAGTGATTTCAAATCTCCGTTTCAAATTTCAAATATAGACAGTCATGGCCCTCCTTCCCAGCAGAGTTAAATATCGCAAATCGCAGCGTGGCAACCGCGGCGGCAACGCCACCAGTGGCAATAAGCTCGACTTCGGTGAGTTCGGACTCCAGACCCTCGAACGTGGCTGGGTGAAGAACATCCACATTGAGGCCTGCCGCGTTGCTATCACACGCTTTCTCAAGCGTAAAGGCAAGGTCTTCTGCCGCATCTTCCCACACAAGCCCGTCACCCAGCGTCCGCCGGAAGTCCGCATGGGTAAAGGTAAGGGTGCTCCAGAATTTTGGGTCGCCGTCGTTCTCCCAGGACACATGCTCTTTGAAATCTCCGGCGTCAACGAGGCGACCGCCCGCGAGGCATGCCGTCTCGCTGCCACGAAGCTCGGCATCCGCTGCCGCTTCGTCAGCCGTGAAAGCATGCACAAATAAACCTGCCGCTGAGAACCGCGAACCTAGACTCGACTTATGAAGATCAAAGAACTCCGTGAATCCACCGTGGAAGAGCTCTCCTCACGCCGTCGCGAGCTGAAGCAGGAGGCACTCAACCTCCGCATCCAGCAGAGCACTGGCGGCGGCCAGCTTGAAAATTCCGCTCGCCTCACCCACATTCGCAGAGAGATCGCACGTATCGAAACCATCATCACCGAGCGCTCCCTCGCCGCCGCCAACAAGGCCGCTTGATCCACGCCGCAGAAACTTAAAGCCACCTTATCCCAATGAGCGAGACCGCAGCAGCCCCCGAGAAGAAACCAGTGCGCAAGACCCGCGTCGGCGTCGTGGTGTCCGACAAGATGACGAAGACCATCGTCGTTGAAGTCGAGCGCCGCGTACCGCATCCTCAGTTCAAGAAGATCGTGCGCAAGACCTCCAAATTTTACGCCCACGACGAGAAGGAGCAGGCTCACGAAGGCGACAAAGTTCTCATCGCAGAAACCCGCCCGCTCTCCAAGCTCAAGCGCTGGGAGCTCGTCGAAGTGCAGAAGCACTAAACGTCCAATCCGCGAACCCCAAACAGGAGACACGCTTATGTTGCAAATGGAATCCTCAATCCCGGTGGCTGATAACACCGGTGCCCGTGTGGCCGAGATGATCGGTGTGCTCGGCAAGAAAAACACCCGCTTCGCCTACGTCGGCGACATCATCACCGCTCACGTCCGCGAGTCCACACCTACCGCCGCCGTGAAGAAGGGCGAAGTCGTGCGTGCTGTCGTCGTGCGCACCGCGCACCCCATCCGCCGCACCGATGGCTCCGTCCTCCGCTTTGACAAAAACGCCATTGTCATCATCGACAAAGACAACAACCCCCGTGGCACCCGCATCTTCGGCCCCGTGGCGCGCGAACTGCGCGACAAGAACTTCATGAAGATCGTCTCCCTCGCCCCCGAAGTGCTGTAATATCATGAGCCGCGCCAAAACCCACGTCAAAAAAGGCGACACCGTCGTCGTGATCACCGGAGAGAACAAAGGTTCCCAGGGCACCGTCCTCGAAGTATTCCCGGCCAAAGGCCGTGTCATCGTCGAGGGAGTCAACATGATCAAGAAGGCAATCAAGCCCACCCAGCAGAACCAGAACGGAGGCTTCCAGGAGAAAGAGGCATCCATCGCCATCTCCAATGTAAAGAAGGCAGACGCCCCCAAGGAAAAGAAGGCCAAGGCGGGCACGAAAAAGAAAACTGCTTCCAAAAAAGCCTGACACCTGATCGTGGTAGCGATGCCGCCTAGGTTTGGGTAGTTTGGTCGGCTGACTTTGGTCATAAGCGCTGCGACTCCGCCTAGTCATCTTGAGGCAATGAGCTCGGTTACAGCGCCCAGCGCCACCACAGCCCAGCCCGTTGGCCGCGCTAATGAGAGCCTCCATCAGTCCATTAAACCCGAACGCCGCTATTGAAAAAGGTCGTTTTGCGCGAAGGCATTTTACACCACCGAGGCCGCGTTCCTCGGAACCATCCTCGCCTATAACCTGCTGGCGGTGTATCAGGCGCAGGTAACCGCGAAGGAGGGCTGGAGGAAGTCCTCGACGCTGCGGGCCGCCGTGTTCGTGTGCGGAGCGGTGCTGGGCAGAGCCGGACGGAAACTGGTGCTGCGCTTCTCGCAAAATGGGGGTGGGCTCGCGAAGCACCGCGCCTTGATCAACAAGGCAATGAAGGTCAAAAACGCCATCGCGCCGCTTTTGCCGCGAGCGCGAAGACCGCAGCTCGATTGGGACACCCTGTCACCCGGCGGCGCGGGGATTTAACCTCGCCCACCTCCGCCATACTTCAGTCAAAAGCGGCGTTCGGGATCAAAGGACTCGGTGCCGTGGCGAAACAGCATGGACTGGGGATTCACATGGACGGAGCGCGTTTCTTCAATGCGCTGGCAGGCTCTAACTGCTCTCCAGCCGACATCACCTGGCGCGCCGGAGTGGATGTGCTGTGCTGTGGCGGTACGAAGCTGGGCATGGCAGTGACGGAGGCCATGGTGTTCTTCAACCGTGAGCTGTCACAAGATTTTCAGTATCGCTGCAAGCAAGCCGGGCAGCTCTGCTCGAAGATGCGCTTCATCTCCGCGCAGTGGCTGCGCATGCTGACGGGTGAAACGTGGCACAGGCATGCGCAGAATGGCAACACGCTCGCCAAAAAACTCTCCGACGCGCTCGGATACCTGCCCGGCGTGCAGATTCTGTATCCCGTCGATGCGAACGCCGTCTTCACGAAGCTGCCGGACAAGATGAAAGACGGCCTCAAAGACCGCGGCTGGGTGTTTTACAGCTTCATCGGCGGCGGTTCGCGCCTGATGTGCTCCTGGCGCACGACAGAGGCGGATGTGGATGCGTTTGTTGCGGATGCGAAGATGTGCGTGTGATGCGGATCACGCTTCCAAGGCTTCGGCTTCCACTTTGCTGACGCGTTTGAAGTTCAACTGCTGCACGCGCCTCTGGTCCGACTTGGTGGTAGTGACCTCGTAGTCTTCGATGATCACTTTCTCACCGACCTTGGGGAGGTGACCGAGCAAATGGGTGACGTAGCCGCCGATAGTGGTGACCTCGTCACTCTCAAGCTTGATGCCGGCCTGCTCCGCCAGCTCATACAAATTGAGCGTTCCCTCGACGACAAATTCATTGTCGTTGATGCGTTTGAACTCGCTCACTTCGTGGTCAAATTCGTCTTGAATGTCACCGACGATTTCCTCGATCACGTTGTCGAGCGTGACGACGCCGACGGCACCACCGAACTCATCGACGGCGAGCACGAAATGGACATGCTTGTCTAGGCAGAAGCGCAGCAGCTTGTCGATGGGCATCAGCTCTGGGACCATGTGCATCTCGCGTTTGATCTTGCGGAGGTCGGGCTGAGGCTTTCCGACAAGGGCGAGCACGTCCTTGATGTGGATGAGGCCGACGGCGTGGTCGAGGTGCCCTTCGACTAGCGGATAACGTGTGTGTTTGCTGTCGATGGCGACCTTGAGATTGACCTCGAAGCTGTCGCTGGCATCGAGGGAGACGACCGAATTGCGCGGTGTCATCACATCACGCACGCAGCGGTCGTTGAGTGCCAGGGCGTTGAGGAGGATGTCTTTCTCCGTCTCGGTCACCTCCTTCGACTTCTGACTTTCGGCGACGATGTGGCGGAGCTCCTCTTCAGAGTGGGCGATCTCGTGCCCAGAGACAGCAGTGATGCCGAAAAGCCGCAGCACCAAGTTTGTGCTGGCGCTCAGGATCCAGATAGCGGGCTTCAAGAGGACGTAGAATAGATGCAGCGGGCGTGCGATGAGCAGCGTGACGGCCACCGACTTGCGGATGGCGAGGACCTTCGGTGCCTGCTCGCCAAAGACGACATGCAGGTAGGTCACGAAGGCATAGGCTGCACCGATGGATGTCCAGCGCACCACTGCCTCGCTGGTGATGCCTGCTTTGAAGAGAAGCGGCTGGATGACGATGGAGACAAAGGGCTCGCCGAAGATGCCGAGTGCGATGCTGGTGAGAGTGATGCCGAGCTGCCCGGCGGAAAGATAAGCGTCGAGGTTGCGTGTGACGTGCCGCGCGAACTTCGCCCCTCGCACGCCGTCGTCGATGGCGGCGGTAAGCTGACTGTCGCGCACTTTGACGATGGCGAACTCGGCTGCGACAAAGAAGGCGTTGAGCAGTACGATGGCCAGTACGATGAGCGACTGCCAGAACAGCTCGCTCGGAGTGAAATTCCACTCACGGACGAGTTCAGCAGAGGCGTTGGCTAGCAGGAGGATCATGCGGGGATGCGGCGGGCCTCATAGCTTCTCGTAGTTCCCATCGCTGCGTTTTTCGAGGATGGTGAACCCGGCGGCCTTGGCATCGGAGACGGACAGGGGTTTGGTGAGCTTCGGTGTACTGAAAGCGGAGATCAGCTTTTTGACCGGCTGCTTGCATAGCGGGCAGACTTCCAGCGCTGGCCTACTCATGGGGCGCCGCAGGTCAAAACCTCTGCGGCAGGCAGGACAGCCTTTTTCGGAATCTTCCGCGATGTAGGAGTAGGTAGGCATGAAAGATGATCAATGCTCCGCCTCTCCAGGCGGCCGGCGATGCAGGAGCCGGGCCGCCAGTTCGGACAACGAATGCTACCAACTCGACTTCGTCACGCCAGGAATCATACCCTGTGAGGCGAGTTCGCGGAAGGTCAGACGGGACATCTGGAAACGGCGGATGTAGGCGCGGCGGCGACCGGAGACGCGGCAGCGATTGGTGAGGCGCGTTGGGCTTGCATCGCGTGGGAGGAGGGAGAGGCCGACGTAGTCGCCCTTCGCCTTGAGTTCAGCGCGAAGCTTCGCGTACTTTTCGACGGATTTACGTTTGCGCTTTTCGCGCTCGAGCCAGCATGTTTTTGCCATAGGGGCGCGGAGTCTGCCCCAAAGCCCCTGATTGGCAAGTTAAATTTCCGCTGGCGTAGAGGGCTTTCCACGCTAAATGACCGGTCACTATGGTTATCTTTTCTGGAATGGTTCTCGCCGTCTCTCTCCTGTTCTGCGGCGTCCTCGCTTTCACCTACTTAGCGAAGGGTTGATCCGGCAGGTAGCAGCAGTTTACTTGTAAAGGAAGGTCGTCAGTGGACTGGTGGCTGATGCCTCGTGTGCGCTCTGCCCCAAACCGACTTCGTAGGCGCTGCGTCCGGCCTCGACGGTCATTTTGAAAGCTTGCGCCATGCGCACGGGATCGGAGGCCACAGCGATGGCGGTGTTCACCAGCACAGCGTCTGCGCCCATCTCAAAGGCCTCCGCTGCATGGCTCGGCGCGCCGATGCCAGCGTCCACCACGACCGGGACGGTGGCCTGGGTGAGAATGATCTCGATCTGCCGACGCGTGGTGATGCCCTGATGCGAGCCGATGGGCGAGCCGAGCGGCATGACCGTCGCCGTGCCAATATCCTGGAGCCGTCGGGCCAAAACGGGGTCGGCATTGATATAAGGCAACACGGTGAAGCCCTCCTTCACAAGGATTTCGGCGGCTTTGAGCGTCTCAATCGGGTCCGGCAGCAGGTAGCGCGGGTCAGGATGGATTTCGAGTTTCACCCAGTTCGGCAGCCCGGCAGCGACGGCGAGTCTCGCTAGTCTCACAGCCTCCTCCGCGTTCATCGCGCCGCTGGTGTTCGGTAGCAGCAACACGCTTTTGGGAATGAAGT
This sequence comes from uncultured Prosthecobacter sp., assembly GCA_964421275.1. Lineage (GTDB taxonomy): Bacteria > Verrucomicrobiota > Verrucomicrobiia > Verrucomicrobiales > Verrucomicrobiaceae > Prosthecobacter. The sequence continues at coordinate 28,712 of CAYQWE010000005.1, read as the reverse complement.
CGAGGATGTTGGCAAATGGATCGCCCTTGCCAGTCAAATCCGCGCGCCGCAGCGCTACGGTCACTATCTCCGTCTCAGAGGCGACGATCGCCTCGCGCATCAGTTCACCGCTCGCAAACTTCCCTGTCCCCAGCATGAGGCGGGAGCTGAACTGACGATTGGCGATGGTGAGGGGCTGATTTGGCACGGGGCGTGAGCAATGAACCAAATCTCGCCTCACGCAAGCATCACCCGTTGCAGCAGCTCCGCCGTCGGCGTCTGGACGCCGATGTAGAAGTCTCCGAAATCGCCGTATTGCGCTGTCACCTCGTCAAAGCGCATCTCATAGACGATGCTTTTGATCTGAAACATGTCGTGCGCGAAGAGTGTCACGCCCCATTCATGGCTGTCGAGCCCGGTGGAGCCGGTGATGAGCTGGCGCACCTTACCAGCGTATTTGCGGCCGGTCTTGGCGTGGCCGCCCATGAGTTCGCGGCGTTTGGCGAAATCGTTCGCATACCAGTTCGCGCCCACGCTGCGGCGTTTGTTCATCGGATAGAAGCAGAACACTTGCCAGTCCGGCATGTTCGGATAGAGGCGGTCGTTGAAATACTTCGTCATGTGCCCCTTCCACTCCGCCACGCGCTTCTCGAATGCCTCACTACCCGGTGTGAGGTTTTCTGCCTTCTCGATCTGTGCCCTGAACTCCTCCTCGCTCTGCGAGTACTCGGTCCACTCCGTCATCGAAAGGTAGCTGTAGGCCGGTGTGAGCACATCCGGGCCAAGGGCAAGGCTGAGCTGCTTCTCAAACTTCTGCGAATCGTGCAAATCGGGCGTGAGCAGCATGAAGCCTAGCTCCGACTTCGGCGATACCATCGCGAACGCGAGCAACTGCGTGCCCGGATGTTTGCGGATCGCCTCGACGGTGCGCATGAAGTTCTCGCGGCGCTCCTGTCGTTCCTCCGGCGTTAACGCCGCCCAGTAACCGTGGTCGATGTTGAAGAACAAGTGCTGTACGACCCAGCCTTCCTGTGCGATGAGCGGTTTTGATTCGGCGGGGCCGTTGGATGTGGGGAAGGTGGTCGGAATGAGCATGGTCGGTCTGTGGTAGGGGCTGCCTCCACATACGCCGGATCAAAGCACGCTCAACAGGCGAAAGTTGTCTTTCGATGTGCTGAGCGAGATCACCGCCCCGGCGGGTCGATTTCCTTCACGGTGGCGCCGTGCGTGTCGCTGAGCACCAGCACAGCCAGCTTCGAGACGTTGTTGAGCTCGGCGGGCTTCAGCATTGGGTAGTCGAGACCGTTCGCGGGCATTTCGGCTCCGGACGGAGCAGCGGCATTCTCAGGCGCATTGAGGCTGGCGTAGTCAAAGCGGCCGCGGAGGTCGGTGTAGCCGTCTTTGAAGAAGCGGACGGTGCCGTTGTTGAGCTTCGCATAGACCTTCACGTAGGCCTTCGGCAGCGGTTTGTCGGTGGAAACGTCACGCGTTTCGAGACGGCCGTAGTTTTCGGTGAGCGCGAGCTTGAGCGTGTTCGCGTGGTAGGCCTGCGTCTGGCGTTTTCCGGCTCCGATGACCTCCACGAGCACGTTCGCCTTGGCGAACTCGCCCGGCAGCGGCACGTCGAGCTTCGTGGCGTCTTTGGGAAGGGCCTGCGTGGCGGTTTTGTTCGGCTTGATGATGCTGAACCGGCCCGCGTCCTGGCTGACGAAGGGATTGCTGCTAAAACTGAACTCGGGATCCATCAGGTAGTAGTTCAGCGTGACCTCGGAGAGGTTTTTCCAATTGAGTGAGATGGTCTGTTTTTCGACTTTGAAGTCAAAACCGGGCTCCGTTGAGGCCAAAGCGGCCTGCTGGGCCTCGCGGTCGGGTTTGTCGGCTTTTTCGGGTTTCGTGGCTTTGCCTTCGATTTCGTCGGTTTGGGTCAAAACCTCCGAAAAGAGCGTTTTCCACCTCGGTGGCAGTTCTGACTGTGTTGACCCGATTGACGGAGCGAGCCGTTTGGTGGCGATGCCGCGCGCCGCCGCCACATCGCCCTCATAAAAGGCCGCGTAGCACTGGAAGTAGTCGTGTTGCAGTCGCGTGGGCAGTTTCGTGGCATCGATGGCCTTGAAGCGTGTCAGCGCCTCTTCGACGCGGTCCTGGAGGAAGAGGTAATAAACCACGCTCATGCTGTCCATGGCAGCGAGCTGCGGCTTGTGCGCCAGCGCGGTGAGGAGCTGCGTGTATTGCTGGAGCACGGCGGGATTCGCGATGCGCCACTCGCTGCCGAGTCGATGCGCACGTTGATTGACGAGCGGCGAGTATTCGAGGTGCTCGTAGCTGCGCAGCTCGATGGGGTCGATGCTCACGAGCTTGCTGGCGAAATAGGGGCCGAAGTCCAGCGCATCGTCCTTCAAACCTTGTCCCAGCGTGCCCGCGTCATTGTGCAGGAAGGCGTAGCTGAAAATCTCCCCGTCCACCACATGATGCTGGTTCATGAAGCCGACGAGCTTCCGGTAGAAATCCGCCTGCTTGCAGCGCCAGGCGACGCGTTCGAGGTCGAGGGCTTCGAGGTTGTTCTGCTCCAGGAACGCGAAGACCTCCGCCTCGGTGCTGTTTTGCGAGACGTAATCCCACGAGGCCTTGTCCATCTGCGTGAGCTTGGCCACGACGTTGAATTCCATCGGCTTCGCCGCCGCGCCGCCGACGTTCACGGGGAAGTGCGCGAACTTCACACCTGCCTTCGCCGACACGGCCGGGAAGTAGAAGTGATACTCAAAGGTCTGCGTCGTGTAGGGCTCCAGACGCACCTGTTTCGAGTCGGTGGCCTTGCTGCCGAGGATGGGCAGTGCGCCCTGTGGGATTTGCAGCAGCACGGCGGCCTTCACGCGGCTGCTCGTCGGGTTCGTGACGACGACATTCGCGCCGTAAGTCACGCCAGTGAGGAATTCGTCCGTCACATACTTCTCGAACTTCTCGTTGCCCTCCATGCGGTAGCGGTCGCCATGCCGGAAGAAGCTCTGCGAGACGAGCAGCTGGCCCTGAGCCGACTTGTCTCCGTCCACGGGCTTGATCTCCTTGTGGAAAAGAATGCACGGTCCGCCCGCAGTGAAGGTGAACTGGCCGTTATCGGCCTTCGTTGTGTGTTTCGCCGCCTCAAACGGCAGATCGAGCACCGCCAGCGCCAGCATCATCTCCGGGAAGTTCCGATGCGCCTCCGCCACATTCGCCGAAACAAAGCCGCCCTTCGATCCCGCCGCCACCCACGCGGCGTAATCGCGCCAGAACGCGTTCACGGTGACGAGTTCAGCGTTCTGCTCGGTGGTGCGCAGCTTGTAGTAATTGTTCTCCGCCCATTCCTTCGTCGGACCGAGAGCGCGGTAAAGAGCGCGCACCTGCTGACGCGCTCTGCCTGAGACCTCCGTGCCAAAGTAGAGAACGCCACCGTTGATCGTCGTGCTGCCGGTGTAGGTGGTCGCTCCTTCTAGTTTGAATGTGCCCGATCCCGATTTCGTGAGCGCCAGTTGCCGCTCCGCTCCGAGTTCTTCGAGTTCTTTGCGGCCAGCCATGCGGTCACCATCGGCATCCTTCAACATCGGGAGCCCGCGTAGTTCGTCCACGGTCACGGAGCGCCGCAGGCTTGAGCTGGCGTTGGCACCACCAAAACCGCCACCCGCCGGAGCCTCGGCCGCGAAATTGTCTCTGGGTGCCGCAGGCATGGCGGCAGCCATCGGCGCAGGCGGTGGAGTGGCGGCGGCAGCTTGTTCCTTCGCTTTTTTCAAGTCTCCAAGCGCAGACTTATCGTCGCCATACCCACTCTCCATCGCCCGCCCACGCAGCGCCGTTTCAAACAGACGATCCGCCTCCTCGGGATTCGGCGGGATCATTTCCCACAACTCGCGGACATGCCGTGCGGCATTCGGGGCTTCGTTTTGGATGCGTGAGCCCAGCAGGATGCGCTCGACGATGTTGAGGCGGGCGTAGGCCCAGGGTTCGAGGTGCGTCGAGAGATCGAGGCCGAGCAGATACTCGTCCATGAAGGTCTTGTCCTTCTTGTGGGCGAGGTAGGGCTTCACGACTTTGTCGAAGAAGGGCTTGTCCTTGCGCTGGAGGAAGAGGTTCAGCTCGTGGCAGGCGTATTCGCCGTATTTGGCGAGCTTTTCGTCGTCTTTGAGCTTCGGCCAGTTCAGCACGAAGGCGAACTCGGCGAGGTGGCCGTTGCCGCTGAGCGTGGTGAAGAGGCTGTGGATGCTGCCGAGCGTGTCGTAGGTCTCCAGCTCGCTGGTGAGGATGTCGGCGAGTGTGAGCGGCTTGCCGGTGTCGAGCACGGTGATCTCTTTTTTCTGCGTGAAGGGCTTTGCGGGATCGAGATTTCGCGCGAGGCGCTGGTCGGCAAATTTGGTCGGCACCTCCGGCAGCGTGAGCGTGCGCCACGAGGCGTTTTGCAGGTCCTCGGCGTAGATTTGAATGTGCTGGCGGTCGCCAAGCATCTTGCGCTCGATGCGCACGACGCCGTCTTTGTCGGGAACGAGGTTGTAGATGACCGGCGCGGCGCTGGCGAGGAAGTCGAGGTTCGTGCCGCCTTGCGGGCCAGCTTGGGCCTTCATCTTCTTCGCGGGCATGGCCCTGGGAGCTTCGAGTGCTCCAGCGGCTCCGCCGCGAGTCATGGATGCACCTTCACCCGCTTGATTCCCGAGCGCATCGAGATCGGTGCTGCGAATCTCCCACGGATTGAGCAGCAGGCCGGGGCGGGTGAGCATGTTGCCGGGGAAGAGTTTCGCGTAACGGCGTTCGAGGATGTAGCGGTATTCATCGCCGATTTCGCGTCCGGCGGAGTAGAGATTGGGATTGCGCGCAGGCGTGCCGGAGGCCGCGCCGAAGCGTGCGAAGCCGCTGAGAGCGTCGAAGAGGCTGCGGTCAGGATCGAATCGCGAGGCGGCGACATGTACGCGGGCGAAATGGTTGCTGTTCGCGAGTTTGACGGTGATGAAGTCTTTGTCGGTGGTGGTCTCGGTGATCTGGAGTGGCGAGTTGCCTTTGAGTTCGAGCTGGCGGTGCTTGCCGAGGGCCCAGCCGCCGATTTGGGTGCCTGCGGTGACTTTGATCGAGATGGTTTCGGTGCCGAGTTGCAGAGAGTAGTCCCCGGCCTTTAGGCCGCTCACGCTGACGAAGCCAATTTCGGGTTTAATCGCGGCGGCGTGGTCTTGGATGAAGGTGGCGGCAGACGTGGAGAGGAGTGAGGCGGGCTGAAGCCCGGGACTACTCTGCGGAATGCGCACGGTCTCGCCTTCGGTGACATGAATGACCGTATTGGTGGCGGTTTCGGCTTCTTCGAGAGGCCAGGTGCTTTGGCGGCCGTTCGGGATTTTGGCGTTAAGTTGCTCGATGCCGCCGAGTTTGCCGAGGGCGACGCGGCCTTTGTCGTCGGTTTTCAGGGCGTGGGTCCGCACGCGGGTGAAGTCGCGATGCTTGAAGGTGAAGATGATTTGCTGGTCGGCGACGGGTTCGCCGTTTTTGCCGAGAAGCTCAAAGACGCGGCTGCCGTCGAAGGTGCTGAGGTGGCCGTCGTTGGTGGCCTCGGTTTTGTCGATGCCGTTGAGCGTCCAGGTGTGGCTGGCGTTCAGATCGCGCTTTGTGCCACCGGCGCTGAGGACATCCACCTTGCCGCTGAGCGTGACGCTGAGGCTGGCGAGGCGCTCGGGCACGCTGAGCGTGTGCGTGAGGACGCTGCCGGCGCTGAGTTTGAGGTCTTTGACTTCACGCGTCGTCGAAATGCCGTCGTGCGTGGTGCTGGTGATGGTCAGCTTTGGCTCGGTGAGCAGTTCGGGGGCGAGATGAGTCTCGCCGAGCATCAAGGCGGTGCGCACGGCCAGCGTGGCCTCGCGACGGGCGAGGAGTTGCTCGCGCTCGATGTGGAATTGCGCGTCGAGGCGGTATTCCTCGGCGTGGTGGTTGAACTGCGTGAGTGTGGCGAAAGTGCCCGCGGCATCGCCGATGATGAGGTTTTTCGTGCCGGGCTGGTTCGTGAACGGAATGGCGATGCGGCCGAGTTTTTCGTCTGCGGTGAGTTTGCGGCCTTCAAACCATGCGACGGCGTCTTTGACGGGCTGGTGCTTTTCATCGAGCACGAGGATCAAATCGCCCGCGGGGCCGGTTTGCTGCAAAAGGTGCCACTGGCCGGTGCGGATGAGCGCACGGCTGCTGCGGCCGCCGCCGATGAATTCGATGATCCAGGCCCCGCGTTTGCCTTTGAGGTCGGGGAAGGCGAATTTTTGCCGTGTGCGCGTGAACGGGCCGCCATCGAAGCTGTGCGTCTGCTCGCTGTTGGCGACGAGGCCGTCGAGATTGAGGTCGGTGTTGAGCTGGCGCTGCTGCGTCTGGAAAAAGTTGAGCGTGTTGAGCTCGAAAATCTTCACGATGAGCTTCGGCGTGTTTTTGACGACCACATCGAACGCGATGTCATCGCCCGGCAGGAACGCCGTGGAGTTCGTGGCGGGGAATTCGATGTCCACGCGGTCTTTGAGCGCCTGAAACTCCGTGGGCGTGATGAGCGAGGCCCAGCGCTCGGGATTGCCGATGCCGTTCGTGATAAGCGCCTCGGCGAGGATGGGACGGAGCCATTTGTCGCTGACGTGTTCGATCCAGGGTTTGAGGAGGCCGGGTGCGTTGTTCGCATCACCGAGCAAGGCGGCCTCGATGGCGAAAAGATGGAGGAAGTAGTCGCGGACGAGTTCTTCGTCGTTGTGGACGGGCGGGGAGCTGATGAGCGGATCGCTGAGGTCGGCGTCGAGGTCGCACCAGTCGGAGTTGTAGGTGCGGAGGAACTCCTCGTTAATATAGGCCATGCGGCGCGGGAGCTGCAGGTAGGCGAGGAAGCGCTCGCGATCATAGACGCCCTTTTTGCGGTCGTGATCGAGTCGGAGGTAGAGGATGCGTGCCTTGAGGGTTTTGTGAGAATTGACACCCTGCGCGAAGGCCCACACGCGGTCGAGCCAGGCCTCGCGCTCGGCTTCATCGTATTCGAGGCTCACATCGGCGCTGGGGGCCAGTTTGCGCAGGTAGGTGTAGATGAAGTTGGTGCTCTGGCCGTGCTCGGCTTTCAGTTCATCGAGCTGCGAGATCAAAAGCTGGCGATGAATCGGCAAATCGCCGAAACCGATGCCCGGCTCCGCTTTGAAGTCCGCATTCAGCGCCGCGACGAGGTTTGGCACGTCGGGGCGCTGGAGTTTTTGCAGCACGGCGCGGCGTTGATCCGGCGTGAGCGGCACATGATCGCGAATGAGCGAGGCGAGGGCGCCCTGCGAGAGGCTTTGCAGGCCGCGGTCGTTGCTCAAAGCATCGCGGAGGAAGACCTCGCGGCTGATTTTGGCCGGATCGAGGCTGGTGGGCAGGTCCGGCTTTGCATCCGGCACCTGGCGCTGATGATCGTGGCGGATGCCGAGGCGCTCGATGAGGTATTTCAGCGTGCCCTGCGGGTCCTTCTCGTAACCGAGGATGGCCTCACGGTTCAAAATGACGCGGCGCGCCGCGTTTTCGTCCGGCGTGCGTTTGCGCCACTCGTTGAGCAGGTTGTTGAGCTTGGCGGTATCGCGGACGTTTTGGTAATGGAGGGCGTGGAAGAAGTAATACTCCTCCGAGCCGGGCACGAGCTCGCCGAGGGCCTTTTCACGGTCCGCGGCGAGGGCGAAGCGCTCGATGAAGCCGATTTCGTTTTCGGCGAGGGCCGCGAGGGGCAGGAGAAGGGCAAGAGCGAGTGTTTTCATGGCCATGGGCGGTTGGAGGAGATGATGCGGCGAGCATCACGGCTGACGCGAGCTTTTATTGTAAAGAGACTGTCAATCGTCGGTTTCGGAGAAGTTCCGGGCGACAGTGAGGGAGGCAAAAAAACGATTGAAACAGGGGGGGCGGGCACTACTGTCGCGGCCCTCACCCCAGACCCACATGGCTGACGCTGCAAACAAGTATTCCCAGAACGCCCCCGGAGCCTATTATGTCGATGACCAGTGCATCGACTGCGACCTGTGCCGCGAAACGGCTCCGGCGAACTTCAAGCGTGATGATGACGGCGGCCATTCTTTCCTCTACAAGCAGCCGGAGAACGATGATGAGCGCAATCTTTGCGAAGAAGCGCTAACCGGCTGCCCGGTGGAGGCGATTGGCCGCGACGGCGAATAACACCAGTGTGTGGTAAGTATCCCCGCCCGAGTCAGGTTTTCTGTCAGGCGGTTTTTTTTCATGGTCAATGCGCCCCGAGCCAGCGCGAGGCGACCACCTTGTCCAAGTTCACGCACTGGCTGGACTTTGCATTCGGTGGGAAGGAGACCAGCATGGTGTAGCCCTTAAAATCCGATGGGCCCGTGGTGGCAAGGTCAGCCTCGATCCAGCGGCCCAGCCCGCTGTCACGCAGGCAGTAGGCGTAGATGGAGTTGGAGCCGTTCTCCGCTGTCATTTTGACGCAGAGGTATTTCTTCGAGTCATTGAACTCAAAATTGTAGTACTCGAACAAGCGCACATAGGCTCTCAACTTCACGGGCTTGGTGAGACGCTGCGCCCGGAAGTCTGTGAAGGACATCCCGCCGTATCCCGTGAGACTTTCCCAGTCGATGAGAAATTTCCCGTCAGGGCCGCGCACCATCGCGACTTCGAGAAAGCCGGTGGGGCGGCTGCTGGTGTAGCTGAAGTAGAGGATTTCCGTGCCGTCTATTTGATAACGAGCCTTGCCCACTAAGCCGCCTGGGGCCGGGTCCGTGGCATTCTGCTTCTCGTAAAAGTCCTGCATCAGCGGAGCCACCCGGCCTGCGTCGGCCACCATGGGCACGCGGTCCCTCCATCCTTCGGTCTTCCAGTAGCGATCCAGCAGCGCGATGGCGTCAGTCACTTCCACGCTGGATTCCCCCAAGGGGAGGGATTTCACGTGCGACTCTGCTGGATAGGCGCTGTCACTGGCGTCCAGCCGCAGGATGGCTGCTGTGCCTTTGACCGCTGTTGTTTGCGCGGCTGCGACCTGAGCGTTCTCAACCTTCGAGATGCTTGGGGTGAGGCCCAGCATCTCCAATTCCTTTGCGCGCGTCTCCGCCCGCTTTGCCTCTTCGATCAAGATCTGGCGGTCGGCCAGTGTCTCGAAATACCACCTCCACCCCACCAATAGAGTCAGTCCCAAGCAAACACACACGACGGAACTCACACCCATGAAGGCGCGATGTGGACCGATGGAGCCGGATGTCATTGGCAAAGTCGTGAAATAAACCTGAACTGTTGATAATGATGGGGAAACGTCTCGGACTCAAGCACTTGGTTGCCGCCCCCCCCACGCTGCCTACATTTTGGCATACCATGAACTACCCTGAGAAAGCCCGCCGCGTTATCCAGCTCGAAATCGAGGAACTGCAGCGGCTGCATGCGCGCATCGACGGTGCCTTTTCCCAAGCCATCGAGATGCTGCTCTCTTGCTTGCACGACAAAAAAAAGCTGGTGGTCTGTGGTGTGGGCAAAAGTGGCAACATCGGCCGCAAGCTGGCCGCCACGCTCAACAGCACAGGTGCTACCACCGTTCTGCTCAATGTCGGAGACGCGCTGCACGGCGACCTCGGCGTCGTCGATCCCGGCGACTTGGCGATCATGCTCAGCTACAGTGGGGAGACGTCGGAGTTGCTGGATCTCCTGCCGCATCTAAAACGATTCGGCATCCCGATCATCGCTATCACTGGCGGTATGCAGTCCACGCTCGCGAAAAACTCCGACGTCGTGCTCGACGCGCACGTCACCCAGGAGGCCTGCCCGCTCAATCTCGCACCCACCTCCAGCACCACGACCATGCTCGTCCTCTGTGATGCACTGGCGATGGCGCTGCTGGAGGCCCGCGGAATCCAGGCTGGAGATTTTGCTAGGCTGCACCCCGGCGGCTCGCTCGGCCGCGCCCTGCTCACGCGTGTGAGTGACGTCATGCGCAAGGGCGGGCAGCTCGCTACGATCACACCGGAAACCCCTGTGCGCGAGGCGCTCCAGGCCATGACCCAGGCTCGCAGTGGTGCCGCCGTGGTCACGAACTCTGACGGCACGCTCGCCGGCGTCTTCACGCATGGCGACTTCGTCCGCGCCTTCCAGCAGGACAACGCCATCGCGGACAAGGCGGTGCGCGAGTTCATGACGCCGCACCCGGTCAGCATCCAAGCCAGCAAGCTCGCCGCAGAGGTGCTCGCCACGCTCGAAAAATGCCGCGTCGATGACATCGTCGTCATTGATGACGCAGGCAGACCCGTCGGCATGGTGGACACGCAGGATCTCACGCGCCTGCGGCTTGTTTGAGTTTAAAGTTACAAGTTGAATGTTTCAGGTGGGTGCTGGGACAACTTGAGACATTAAACCTGAAACTTGGACTTCAGAAATCGGTGACTTCGCGGTAATGCCGCACGCGGTAACCGCGCTTACGCATCAGCTCGATCAAGCCGGTGTCTGAGATGAAGTGCCCAGTGCCGACGAGCACCATCACCTTCTCCCCCCTCTTGAGCATGGGCTCCAGCTTGTCCATCCACGCTAGGTTGCGATTGATCAGGAACAAATTCATGAGGTCGGGATATTTCTCCGCTTCGCGGAAGAGCATTTCCTGCAGCACCTTCAGGTCGCCTTGACGCCATGCCTGGATCATTCTCTCGAATTCCTCCGCCACGCTACTGATCTCCCCGAGCGTCTGGTCGAGCAGTTCCCCCTGCTGCTTCTCGCTGAGCGAGGCGAAGAGCTGGATTTGGAACTCCACAGACTCCAGCCCCTCGGCGGGCTTGTTGTCTTTCTTCGCCCGCTCTTCGAAAAAAGAATCCACTCCCCGTTTTGCCTTGGCACCCAGCTCCTCATATTCTGTCGAGGTGATGATTAGAGACACGAACCACGGGCGGAAGTGATTGAACGCCGCTGCGTCCTGCCCGCGCTTCTCGCACCATTTTCGCACTTTCTCCCACGTCTCCACGCCTACCTTCGCCTCCAGGGTGGAACCCGCCGGATACATGCCTAGCTGCGACATCCGGCTGCTCAGCTCCGGCCCGGACGCTGCTCCCGGTGGCAGCTCCAGCACGAGCTTGTTTGAGTTCGTGTACGCTGCCTCGTAACCCGGCGCTAGCGGATAGTCCTCCTCGCGCAAAATGTGAATCGTGCCGCATAGATACAAGCGTCCGCCATTCGGCCCATCCACCACCCATACGCTGCCGTCGCCATCGCCATCGGGGATGAAGGTAGCCGCATCCTGTTTTTCCCCGCGTTTGCACGCCATCGCACACACAACGAGTGCGAAGGCGGAGACTAGGCGGAGCAAAGGCATCGGCGATTCAAACACGCACCATGAGTGGGATGCAACCGGGATATGGGATTCTATTGCCTTGAAGCGTGGGCACGCTAGTTGTCCCATGCGTCAACATCAACGGGGTCGAATAAGGGGCGGCGACGCACGAATACACGCTCCATCAAAGAATCAGTGATGAGGATGAAGCCTGTGCCGGCTCTGCTTGGCTCGCCAACATGTTCGACTTTGGAGAATCGTTGCACGCCTTTCCAGTCATTGATCGACCATTCCGGCACGATGCGGGTACTGCTCCACAGTGCGACTTCTTTGGTTTCGATGGGTTTCAATCCAAGTTCATGAATGAGCGATTGCGTGCTCTGCGTTGAACAAACAAAGGCGAAATCCAAATCTCCTCCTGAATCTGCAACGCCTCCCTGGGCCACTTGGATGTTTCGGGCATCTGTCGGCAGTGTTGCATGAAACATTCGCTGAAATTTTCGCTGAGGGGATGGTGGATTGAGGATCAACGTCACCAATCCATATCCAAAGAGCAACAGAGCCGGTGACAGTGCAAGCCAGGTGCGCCATCGCCGCAGCAGAGGAAGGCAAGACAGTCCCAGGATCACCAGCAGCCAGGTCAGCAGCAATGGGCAGAAGACACAGGCGACTATCATCAGCATGCCGCTGATAAAGTATTTTCCTCCATAACCTGGACCAGCCGTTTCCTGCACGAGGCCGAGATAAAATCCGCCCATCAGCATCACGAACGCCAGCACCACCACCCACCCGTAGTGCAGCCGTCTCGTGGCCTGTGCGTCGCTCATGCGGCTGTTTTACCACAGCAACACACGCCTGTTCAAGCCAGCACTGGCTTCACCACACTGCCATGCACGTCCGTCAGGCGGAACTGACGGCCCTGGAAGCGGAAGGTGAAGCGTTCGTGATCGATGCCGAGCAGGTGCATTAACGTCGCCTGGAAGTCATGCACATGGACACCGTCCCTCGCCACATTGAAACCGAACTCATCGCTCTCGCCGTGGGTTATTCCCGGCTTCACGCCACCACCGGCCATCCAGATCGTGAACACATACGGATGATGATCGCGGCCCCATTGCTTCGTGTCCTCGATCTTGCCCTGCAAAAACGGCGTGCGGCCAAATTCACCGCCCCAGATGACGAGCGTGTCCTCCAGCAGGCCGCGTTGCTTCAAATCCTTCACCAATGCAGCGCTCGGCGCGTCGGTGTCGGTGGCTTGAATCTTGAGCTGCGTGTTCAGATTGCGGTGCTGGTCCCAGCCGGCGTGCATGAGCTGCACAAAGCGCACGCCTCGCTCTGCCAGACGCCGCGCCATGAGGCAATTGTAGGCGTAGCTGCCCTGCCGCATCACGTCCGGGCCGTACATGTCGAGGATGTGCTGCGGCTCCTTTGAGAAATCTGTCAGCTCCGGCACGCTGGCCTGCATCCTGTAGGCCATCTCGTATTGCGCGACGCGTGTGGCGATCTCGGGATCACCGAACTCGCGCAACCGCATCTCGTTCAGCCCCGCGATGCCATCGAGAATCGTGCGCTTCACCTCGCGGCTCATGCCGTCGGGATTGCTCAGATACAAAACGGGGTCGCCGCTGCCGCGGAACTTCACGCCCTGATACTTCGACGGCAGGAAACCGCTGCCCCAGTAGAAGTCATAAAAAATCTGGCCGCAGCTCGCCTCCTTGTCACGCGAGGTCATTACCACAAACGACGGCAAGTCGTCGCACTCACTGCCCAGACCGTAGCTCAGCCACGAACCAATCGCCGGACGTCCCGCCTGCTCGCTGCCAGTCATGAAAAACGTGATCGCCGGCGCGTGGTTCACCTGCGTCGTGTGCATCGACTTGATGAAGCACAGCTCGTCCGCGATCTCCGCCGTGTGCGGCATGAAATCGCTCACCAACGCACCGCTGTGGCCGTGGCGTGAGAACTTCGTGATCTCGCTGAGCACCGGTCGCGCCGTCTGGCCGCCCGTCATTGTGCTGAAACGCTTCCCGCCCGCCACGCTATCGGGGATCTGCGTGCCGTGCATTTTCTTGAGCATCGGCTTGTGATCAAACAGGTCCACATGCGACGGCGCGCCGTTTTGCAGCAGGTAGATGACCCGTTTCGCCTTCGGTGCGAAATGCGGCAGCGCCGGAGCCAGCGCATCTGCCAACTGCGCCGCGAAACCTTCCCGCGTCAGCAGCGATCCCAGCGCCGCGCCCCCAAGACCCAGCGCCGTCTGCCCGAATAGGGCACGGCGGGTCAAGTGCAGGCGGTTGGCGTCGAGCGGATGCATGGACTCTGATCTCTACGGGTGACAAACCCGCGCCTTTCCATCATCATGATGCCATTCCGCATGAAACTGCTGCCCTTGATTCTCCTCGCCATCGGCCTGCAGGCCGCCGAACCGGTCGAACTGAAACTCTGGCCCGACGGTGCTCCGGGCAAAATGCAGCCGCATTCCAAGGCCACTGACGACTTCATCCGCACCAAGGCTGGTAAAAGCACCATCACCGACATCCACGATCCCACGATCACGGTGTATCGACCGGAAAAGCCCAATGGCACAAGCGTCATCGTTGCTCCCGGCGGCGGTTACGTCTTCCTCTCAGCGGTTCATGAGGGCACGCAGGTCTGCGAGTGGCTCAACTCGATCGGTGTCACTGGCATCCTGCTCAAATACCGCACGCCGACCCGCGACGAATCTGCCCCGCACGAAAAACCCGTTCAAGATGCCGCCAAGGCCATCTTGCTCGTTCGTGCGCGCTCCGGAGAATGGGGGCTTAATCCGGCTCGTGTCGGTCTGCTCGGCTTTAGTGCTGGAGGAAATCTTCTCGCACACATCGCCTGCGATCGCCCTGCGGCATCCGCGCTGCCAGACTTCGGTATCATGATCTACGGCGGCGGTTTTGTAGATTTCAAAGAACCGGTGAAGCTCAAAGATGGTTTCACCGTGCCTGCCAACGCACCGCCCATGTTTCTCGCCTGCGCCCACGACGACGGCCAGAATCCGACCGCCACCACCATGCTTTATCTCGAATACAAGAAGCGCAACATACCCTGCGAGCTTCATCTCTTCACCAAGGGCGGCCACGGCTTCGGCATGCGCAAAGCCGGAAACCCCATCAACGATTGGCCGCAGCGCTGCGCGGAGTGGCTGCGGGAGATGGATTTGACGCCTACGGAACGTTGACGTTTACCACCATGCTCAAAGCGTCGTCCAAGATCATGCTAAACCGCCGCCGTTTTCTCGTTACCGCATCAGGTGCCTGTGGTGCTTGGATGACTGGCTGCGGACGTGCCGTTGGGCTCCGCCGCATGTCGCGGCAGTCCAAGGCACTCGGCGCGTCCGTGACGATGACGGCGTTGCACGCGGATGAAAGCGCCGCCGATGCCGCTCTCAATGCGGCCTTCGCGGAGTTGGAGCGCATCGAGGACGTAATGAGCCTTTACCGGCCAGAGAGTCAGGTTTCTCGGCTGAATCGTGATGGTATGCTCGAAAAACCAGATGCGTCACTCATCGAGGTTCTGCGTCATGCCGCCGATGTGTCCGAAAAATCCGGTGGAGCCTTCGATGTGAGCGTGCAGCCGCTTTGGGCGCTCAAAGGCATGAAACCCGATGCGGCGACCCTGGCGCTTGTGGACTGGCAGAAGATCGAGTTCGATGAAAAACACATCAAACTCGCTCCCGGCATGGCGATCACGCTCAATGGCATTGCGCAAGGCTTCGCAGCGGACGCGGCGATGCGCGTCATGCGTGCGCATGGGGTGGAGCACGCGCTGATCGACGCGGGAGAGTTCAGCGCGCATGGCACCAACGCAAATAATGCACCGTGGCGCATCGGCATCCAACACCCACGTCGGCGAGACGCCTTTGCTGCGCTCACACAGCTCGAAAATCGCTGCCTCGCGACTTCCGGCGATTACGAGACAACCTTCAGCGACGACTTCAGCCACCATCACATCCTCGATCCGCACACCGGCGTATCACCAGGCGAACTAGCGAGCGTCTCCGTGCTCGCCCCGACTGCGATAATGGCAGACGCACTCTCCACCACGCTCTTCGTGCTCGGCGCACAGCGCGGGATAGATTTCCTGCGCGGCCAGCCGGGCACTGACGCACTCCTGATCCTCAAAGACGGGAGCCATGCCACGACAGCCGGTTTCACCCTCTGCAGCTAACTCTCATGAAAATCCTCCTTGCATCACTCCTCCTCACTTCGCCGCTTTTCGCCGCAGATGTGGCCACGCTCACGAAACAAGAGCTGCCGTCACTGATCACACTTTACAAGGAACTACATGCGAATCCCGAGCTGTCGTTGCATGAGGTCGAAACGGCGGCGCAAGTCGCCAAAGAGCTGCGTGCAGCAGGTCTGGAGGTCACTGAGAATGTCGGCGGGCATGGCGTCGTCGGCGTTTTGAAGAATGGTGACGGCCCGGTGATCCTCGTGCGCACGGATCTGGACGCATTGCCGGTCAAAGAGCAGACAGGTGCGCCTTATGCGAGCACGAAGATCGTGAAGGACGACCTAGGCCGCGAGGTGAATGTCATGCACGCCTGTGGCCACGACATTCACATGGCCAGTTTCATCGGCACAGCGCGCGTTTTGGCGAAAACGAAGGGCCAATGGAAAGGCACGGTCGTCATGATCGGCCAGCCGGCGGAGGAACGTGTGCTTGGGGCGCGGTTCATGTTGCGCGATGGCTTGTTCACCAAGTTTCCGAAGCCTGACAAGGCCGTGGCGCTGCACTGCGCCTCGGACATCGCCCACGGGCAGGTCGGCATTGTCGAAGGCTTCGCGCTGGCGAATGTGGACAGCGCCGAGATCGTCGTTAAAGGCCTCGGTGGCCATGGCTCGATGCCACATTTGTGCAAAGACCCCATCATGCTCGCCTCGCAGATCGTGCTGGCCTTGCAGACCATCGTCAGCCGGGAGGTGAAACCCGGTGATCCTGCCGTGGTGACCGTCGGCAGCATCCACGGCGGCACGAAGAGCAACATCATCCCCGACGAGGTACGCCTCCAACTCACGCTGCGCAGCTACAAGACTGAAACGCGCAAACACCTCGTCGAATCCATCAAACGCATCGTCAAAGCGCAGGCCGAGTCTGCCAGTATGCCTGCGGATAAGATGCCTGAGATCATCGTCTCTGAAGACAGTGCCCATGCGCTCTACAACCAGCCTGAACTCTGTGCTGATGTACGCAAATATATCGGAGCGGCCATTGGAGCTGACAATGTGCTCACTCGTGAACCCGTCATGGGTGCCGAGGACTTCTCCGAATACGGCCTCACCAAGGACAAGGTGCCGCTGTGCATGTTCTGGCTCGGCACGCAGCCGCCGGAGGCTGTCGCAGAGGCGAAGACGAAGGGCACCACGCTGCCATCGCTACACTCGCCTTACTTCAAACCGATTCCTGAACCCAGCATTGAGACCGGGGTGAAAGCCATGTCCAGCGTGGTGCTCTCGCTACTGCGTGCAGGGTCAGACGAGGGCTAGAGCCTCTGACGCCACAGGCTTGTGGCGGCTGTGAGGTGAGTGACGCACAGGCTTGCATCTGCACGAGATGAGCGGCACTCGTCAGCATGAATGATTCGCTGTGGTTCAAGGACGCCGTCATTTATCAACTGCATGTCCGCGCTTACTGTGACGGGGATGGTGATGGCACCGGTGATTTCCGCGGACTCGCGACCAAACTCGACTACTTGAGGCAGCTCGGCGTCACCGCGCTTTGGCTGTTGCCATTTTATCCATCACCCCTACGTGATGACGGCTACGACACGGCTGACTACATGGCTGTGAATCCAACCTATGGCACGTTGGCGGATTTTCAGGAGTTTCTCGACGGGGCGCATTCACGCGGGATGCGCGTGATCACCGAGCTAGTGCTCAACCACACAAGCGACCAGCATCAGTGGTTCCAGCGCGCACGCAGGGCTGCACCCGGTTCGGCGGAGCGTGAGTTTTATGTGTGGAGCGACACGCCAGATCGCTACCACGAGGCACGCGTCATCTTCAAAGATTTCGAGCAGTCAAACTGGACCTGGGATCCGGTTGCCGGCGCTTATTTCTGGCACCGTTTCTACGCGCACCAGCCGGACTTGAACTGGGACAATCCGGAGGTCGAAAAGGCCATGTTCGAGGCCATCGACTTCTGGCTAGGCATGGGTGTGGACGGCCTACGGCTCGACGCCGTGCCTTACCTCATCGAACGCGAAGGCACAAATTGCGAGAACCTGCCAGAGACACACGCCGTCCTGCGTCGGTTGCGTGCACATGTTGACGGCAAATTCGCAGACCGGATGCTGCTGGCAGAGGCCAACCAGTGGCCCGAGCAAGCCGCCGCCTATTTTGGCAATGACGGTGACGAATGCTCCATGGCGTTCCATTTCCCAGTGATGCCGCGCCTCTTCATGGCGCTGCAAATGGAGGACCGCTTCCCGATCATCGACATCTTGGAGCAGACTCCTGAGATCCCTGCCAACTCACAGTGGGCCATGTTCCTGCGTAATCACGATGAGCTCACCCTCGAGATGGTCACCGATGAAGAGCGCGACTACATGTACCGCGTCTATGCAGCCGACCAGCGGGCGCGCATCAACCTCGGCATCCGCCGCCGTCTAGCGCCGCTGCTGCGCAACAGTCGCCGCAAGATCGAGCTGCTCAATGTGCTGTTGCTCTCCATCACCGGTACGCCGGTCATCTACTACGGCGACGAAATCGGCATGGGCGATAATATCTACCTAGGCGACCGTAACGGCGTGCGCACACCGATGCAGTGGAGCAAGGACCGCAACGCGGGCTTCTCCCGTGCGGGAGCGCAGCAGCTCTGCTTCCCTGTCATCGTCGATTCCGAATACCACTACGAGGCGGTGAATGTGGAGACGCAGGAGCAGAACCTCTCATCCCTCTTGTGGTGGACCCGCCGTATCGTTGCCATGCGGCAGCGGTTCAAGGCATTCGGACGCGGTGGCATGGAATTCCTCAGCTCGGACAACCCTCGCGTGCTCGCCTTTGTGAAGGAGTACGAGGATGAAAAAATCCTTGTCATCGCCAACCTCTCACGCTTTGCCCAGCCTGCGAGTCTGGACCTCTCACGTTGGCAGGGGTTGCGTCCGGTTGAAGTTTTCAGCCACAACCACTTTCCTGTGATTACCGCTGAGCCGTGCTTCTACACAATGGGCCCGCATGACTATCTGTGGCTCACGCTTGAGCCGGAAACGGACCCGCTGCGCATCGGCACGGACTTCACCCCGCCGATTGTTCGGCAGCCTCCTAGCTGGGAGGGCGCGTTGCAGGCGTTGCGCAGTTCCGCGTTCGAGCAGCATACGCTGCCGCAGTGCCTACGGCATTGCCGCTGGTTCGGCGGCAAGGCGCACACGCTCCGTAGCGTGCGTTTGCTGGACGCCATCCCGCTCGGCACGGCCTCCACTTGTGCCGAGGCAGGCCGCCTGGCCTTCCTTGAGGCCGCTTATTACGAAGTCCCTCCGGAGACCTACATCCTCCCGCTTCAGATCACACCGACGGCGCGGGGTTCGGAGTCAGTCATCGCTCGATTCAGTGCAGACGAGGGTGAAGGCGTGCTGTTCGACGCGCTGGATGATGAGAATTTCCGCGCCGCGCTGTTTGAGATCATCCTGGAGGAAAAACGCCTGCGCGGCGGCTCCGGGGAGATTTTCGGGTGCTCCGGCGCGGCACTCAAGACGCTGGCGAGCGCGCTCACGCCACCGCTGCCCTCGCTGGCACTGCGTGCCGAGCAGAGTAACTCCGCAGCCATCTACGATGGGCGGTTTTTCCTCAAACTCTACCGTCGGCCCGAGCCGGGCGCGAACCCGGACGTCGAGGTTCTGCGATTTCTCAGCGAACGGCAGCATTTCGAGAATGTGCCACGCTATTGCGGCATGATCGAGCACCACGCAGCGGGAGCCGAGCCGCGCGTGCTGGCCCTACTGGTGACGCATGTGCCCAACGAAGGCGACGCATGGACCCACACGCTCGACGCGCTGGGCCGCTTCTTCGAGCGGGCGCTCTCCCACCAGGCACGAGAAGGAGAGATGTCCGCCGCCATCATCGACGAGGTTGTGGGCGGCGTTTACCCCGAGCGTGTGCGGCAGCTCGGCGCACTCACCGCTCGGATGCACCTCGCACTGGCCTCCGAGCATGAAGATCCTAATTTTTCCCCGGAGGAGTTCACCACACACCACCAGCGCTCGCTCTACCAGTCGATGCGCGCCAGCACACGCCGCATGTGCCAGCTCCTGGAGAATAAACTCGCTTCCATCCCTGATGCGTGCCGCGAGGACGTGGCGGTGCTGCTACGCAGGGAGCAGGAAATCCTCGCCCACCAGGCCCGCATGCTGGACCACAAAATCACCGCCACACGCATTCGGCATCATGGAGACTACCACCTCGGCCAGGTGTTGAACACCGGCCGTGATTTTGTCATCATCGACTTCGAAGGCGAGCCCGCGCGTCCGATCAGCGAGCGGCGCATCAAACGCTCGCCGCTGCGTGACGTCGCTGGCATGCTGCGCTCGTTTCACTACGCCGCGCAGACCGCACTGGAACGCCAGGTGGCCCTGCACACGGACGAGATCGGACGCCTCGATGCCTGGGCGGAGGCATGGGTGGACCACGTCGGTCGTAGCTTCGTCGAAGCTTATCTGAAGTCGTCTGACGGCGCGTCCTTCATCCCCGCAGATCCAGATGTCTTGAACATGTTGCTTGATGCCTGTTTGCTCGAAAAAGCTGTTTACGAGGTCGTTTATGAGGTCAACAACCGTCCAGACAAGGTATTCATTCCAGCTCGTGGCATCCGACGTATCCTTGATCGTGGAACAGTGAAATGATCGCACGCCGCCGACCATCACCACCTAGTGCTTCCTCATGAAGCTGCCGCCGAATCACGTTTGACTCATCACATGAACACTCCGATCTCCCGCCGCAGGTTGTTGCAAAATATTCCCTTCACTGCCCTCGCCGGTGGCTTCCACATCCATGTCCGCTCCCAAGAGGTGAAACAACTCTGGCGCACGGGGAATCCGGCCATCGACAAGTCGCGTGAGGTCGCGCTGAGCTTGCTGAAGCCCTCGCAGGCGCAGATCGAGCACGCGTGGGAGCTGCATTTCGGCAGCGTGGTGTTTGAGAGCTATGGTTTCGCCCCGCGCTGCGCCATCGACGCGGAGGCGATGAACGAGGCCATCAAGGCGGGTGCTTCAGCGGGTGAAATCGCCGATTTGCGCGAGTCCATGTCGATGAACCGCAACGCGACGAACGAGCGCGAGAGGAAGGAATTCCTCGACGCCTTTCACGCCGCTGGTGTGACCTGCATCTTCCAAAATACCGGCGAGGAGGGCAGCGATCCGATGCGCTTGATCAAACGCCTCGCGCATTTCACCAAGGCGACCGATGCACTAAAGCCCGCGCTTTCCAAAGTGACCACGGCGGAGGAGATCACCGCGTTGAAGAAGGCCGGGAACGTGGGCCTGTGCTTCACGACGAACGGCGTGCCGCTCATGCAGGACTGGGAGAGCGTGCGCGATGAACTGCGCTTCATTCGCATCTTTCACGAGCTGGGCACGCGCATGATGCATGTGACCTACAACCGCCGGAACCCGCTCGGTGATGGTGCGGGCGAGCCGCATGACGGCGGGCTGAGCGATTTCGGCAAGGCGGCAGTCGCGGAGATGAACAAGATCGGCGTGATCGTCGATGTGGCGCACAGCGGCTGGAAAACGGCCTTCGATGCCGCCAAGGCGTCAGCCAAACCGATGGTGGCCAGCCACACGACCAGTTGCGGTGTGTATGAGCACTTCCGTGGCAAGCCGGACGACACGATTAAGGCCATCTGCGACACCGACGGCCTCGTCGGCATCTGCTGCATCCCGCGCTTCCTCGGCGGCAAGGGCGATATCACCGCGCTGCTCGACCATCTCGACCACGTCATCAAGAAATTCGGCTCCAAGCACGCCGCCATCGGCTGCGATGTGGCTTACACCTCGCGTTTCGACAAAGAAGAGCGTGCGAAGCTCCTGAAGCCACCTGGAGGTCCGGCGGACCGCTGGGAGCATCTGTGGCCGAAAGACGATTTCAAAACGACCATCGAGGCGGAGCAGAGCGTCGCCTGGTCGAACTGGCCGCTTTTCACCCTCGGCATGATCCAGCGCGGCCACAGCGACGACACGATCCGGCAGATCATCGGTGAAAACATGCTGCGTGTGCTGAAGGCGAATGCGCAGACCTAATTTCTTGTCAATATGGTCATGTATTGGCTGAATCCCATCATGAAGAAAATTATCGCCGCTCTCCTTGCCGTCACACTTGCAGTCCATGCGCGTGACCAGACGCTCGACATTTACTGGATCGACTCGGAGGGCGGTGGATCGACGTTGATCGTGACGCCGACGGGGGAGTCCGTGCTGATCGACACGGGGAATCCGGGCGGGCGTGATTCGCAGCGGATTCAGAAGGTGGCCACGGAGGTCGCGGGCGTGAAGCGCATCGATCATGTCATCATCACACATTTTCATTCGGATCACTTCGGCGGACTGGCTGAGTTATCGGCGCTGATGCCGGTAGGCACGCTGCATGACAAGGGTGTGCCGGAGGGAAGCCCGGATGGCCGACAGCAGGACGTGCGCTGGGCGATGATGCGCCGCCCGTATCTCGACGCGAAGGTGGAAAAGCGCGCCACCATCGCCGCAGGTGTCGAAATCCCGCTCCAGCAGGCCGAGGGCAGTCCGAAGCTCGTTTTGCGCTGCCTGGGTGCGAATCAGAAATTCATCCCACCGTATCCCGGCCAGCCGGAGAATCCGCTCAAAGGCTCTGTGCCGCCGAAGGAGCCTGATCCGAGTGACAATGCGAACAGCGTGGTGCTGGTGCTCGAATTCGGCGGCTTTCGTTTCTTTGACGGTGGTGACCTGAGCTGGAATGTGGAGGAGAAGCTCGTTTCGCCCTGTAATCTTGCCGGGGTGGTCGATCTGTATCAAGTGAACCACCACGGTCTCGATGTGAGCAACAATCCGATCCTCATCCGCAGTCTGCAACCGACGGTCTCGGTGATGAACAACGGACCGACGAAAGGCACGAGCAAGAGCGCCATGGACGCGCTGAAGTCCACGCCGACGATCCAGGCGATGTATCAGGTGCATGAGAACGTGCGCCCCGACCGCGAGAACACGGCGGACAAGACGATGATCGCGAATTCGGCCCTGTCAGGCGAGGAATGCGGCGCACATCACATCCACTGCGCCGTGGGCGCGGATGCGAAGAGCTACACGATGAATGTGCCGTCGCAGAAGCATTCACGCACGTTTCAGACGCGTGAGAAGACGGCTGCGGGTGTCCGCTGAGTCCATTACTTCCCTTTTCCCAGATCAGAGCGAATCACCGGCGCGAGCCATTTCGCGGTTTCGTCGGCGATGACGTTGTAGCCAGCGAGATTGGGGTGGCGGTCGCCGGTCCAGCCGGGGAGATGGCCGAAGAGGCCGTCGAGGCGGTTATCCATGACGACGACTTTGGGCTCCGCCTCGGGTTGAATGTAGGGCGTGGCCAGCGGGCGGAGATTTTCCGGCACTTTGGAGAGCGGGAAGCGGCGGTAGTTGAGCATGTCGTGGCCTTTCTTCATCTCAGCGGCGTAGCGCGGGTAGATGTCGAATAGCGTGAGCTTTGCTTCGGCGGCGAACTGCTTGATGAGTGCATTGATGGCCGCGTCCTTGGCTGCCTCGCCAAAGGGGATGATGGTCATGGGGATGAGCACGGCCTTTGGATGATCTCGGCGCAGGCGGGTGATGAGCTCACGGAAGTCGGGGAGAAAATTGATTTCGAAATCCTTCCGCCGTGCTTGGTCGTTGATACCGTAGCGGATGAAGATGTAGTCGGCCTGCGGCTTGGTTTTCACCGCCTTGTCGTATCGAGTATCGAGCAGGCGGCGGATGAATTCACCGCTAACGCCCTCATTGTACACATCACACGGCGGCAGGTCGCCCTCGGTGGCCAGTTTCACGCGGAGCATGTCCTCGAACTGCGGCTCATCTGGCGCTGTCTTCTTGGGGATGATGGCCTCGGTGGTGCTGTCGCCGAGGAGGATGATTTGCAGGCGCTTCTTGCCGGCAGTGGCATCACTGAAGGCGAAGGGCTGGCCGCCGATGAATTGATCGGAGGTGATGGTGGGGCAGATGCGCTTCTCGACGTGCTGGATGTAAAGATCGGTGCCGCGCGTGTGGCTCACGAAGGGCCAGCAGGCGGGATTGTACATCGTGTCGGTCATGTCGCGCATGAGGACGACGTGCTTGCCGTTCTTCGCCATCTGGCGCAGGCCGAAAGGGCGGCCGGAGACGCACATGTTGGTGTGGACGCCCATGAGGATGACGTTGTCGATGTTCCTCGACTCCAGCAGGTTCCAAATCTCGATGCCGCTGTCGCTGATGGCGTCCTTGTCTTGGTCGATGCGCAGCGTGTCGATCTGCTTCGTCCATGGCGCACGCGGATTGAGGCCCTTTGCGGTCAATTCAGCGGCCCATTTCGCGTGTTGATCGGGATCATCGTCTTCGCCGCCGTCGGTTTGATCGAGCGGATACACGGCCAGCTCCTCGGCGGGGATTTGTTTGCACCACTCGGCAATCTTGTCCGGCAGACGCACGGCGGCGGGCGCGGACTTGGCACGTTCGCGCGCGGGAGTGCCCTCGTAGGGCTTCATGCAGGAGCTGGGTGCATGAATGATGAGCACACCGTCCTTGCGGGCCTTTTCGAGCACTGCATTGAAGCGCGGTGCCATCTCGCCCTCGCGCGTGACGGCGTTTTTGCAGTGATGCAGGTCCCACATGTCGCAGACGATGATGGCGGTGCGGGAGGGCGGCCATTGCTCCTTGGTGAGCATCGTTTTTCCGGAGGGAGAGCGGGATTGCAACGTGAGGGCGAGCGGTGTTTCCGCGGCGAGACTAGCAACAGCGAGAAAGCAGAGGGCAAAAAGGCGCATGATGTTTCAACGCATATGATGGCGCTTTTTGACTTTTACCGTGTGTTTTACAGCGATACACGCACAAGCACCACAATGCGGATGACTTAGAGGCAGGGGCCTTCGATTTCATAAAAACCATGTGAAGGTCGATTTCCCCAAAACGCCCCCTGTACAAAGGTGCTCTTCAGAAGCGATTCATGCGCAAGTCCTGGCTGAATTGAATCGTGGTGGAACTGCGGGTTGACAGCCTGATCGCTGCTGGCGATGGCTCGCAGGTGAGCAGGCATGAATACACAGAACTGGAGTTTGAGATGGGTTTTCCGCCTGCGGCGGTCATGCCTGCGAAGAAGAACGAACTGATGGTGACGGCCCGTGAGGGCGTGGCGCTCAGCCCCGCGCAGGCGGAGTTTAACAAGCTGATGAAGCGTCTGGAGAACGCCCGCACGAAGCAGAAGCGCGAACGAAACCGCATGGACGATCTTGTGAAGGTCTGCGCAACCGAGCTGCTGCCGCTGGTGGAAACGATTCACCGACTGAATTTTGAGATGGTCACCCTCAGTCTGGAGCACCTGAAGTCCCTCAAGCTGACTCCCCGCCGCCGCGAGGCGCTGGAGGATCTGCTGGGCGGGAAGGCGTATGAGCTTGTGGAGGACTCCTGCGGACTCTCCGAAGAGCAGGTGGAGCAGATGCGCCACATAGCCGAACAACTGAACTCCGGGCAGCCTGAGCCCTCGGAAGATGAGCAGGCTGGGGCTTTCAATGCCATGCGTGACATGATACAGGACGTGGCCCGCCAGTCGGGCTTAGACATCGATTTCAGTGATCTCGACATCAAGGACGATCCTGTCGAGATGGAGCGGAAGTTCAGAGCCAAACTCGATGCCGCGACGGCGGAGTATGAAAGCCGTGCAGCCTCTCCAGGTCGGCGGACGCGCAAGTCGACGAAGGCGCAGCTTGAGAAAGAAAAACGCAAGCAGGAGACGGAGGAAGCGAAACGGCGTGACCTCAAATCGCTCTACAAACAGCTCGCTAAGGTGCTGCACCCCGACCTGGAGAGCGATCCGGTGCGTAGGCAGCACAAGGAGGAGTGGATGAAGCGCCTCACCACAGCTCATGCGAGTGGCGATTTACGCGAGCTGCTAGCCATCGAGATGGAGTGGCTGGGCGAGGAATCCTCCAATCTGGCAGTCGCTACGGATGAAAAGCTGAAGGTGTATTGCGCCGTGCTCAAAGAGCAGATCGCCGAGGTCAAGGCACAGACGGACAGCCTCATGTTCGCTCCGGAGTATGCCGTGCTCGACCGCTTCCGACGGCCTTACACCGGCATCGTCCCGCTGCCCGTTTACATCAAAATCGATCTGACCGAGGCAATCCACCGCCACGAGCACATGGTCGAAGCCCTGCGGGCAGGCGGAAAACCCTGCCATAAGATGATGACCCGCTGGGCGGACGACCAAGCGCGGATGATGGCAGAGGAGCGGCGCATCTTTGGGTGAGCGTGACGGTCTCCATTCCCACGAACCGGAACACAACCCGTGATGATGATGTCCATGACAGCCGCTGTGGCGATGCTGATGGCAGTGAGAAAGAAAAAGAAACGTGCGGATTTCATGCGCGGGCTGAAACGTCTGCGCACGGCTGAAATCGCGTCGCGATTCAGAGCGATTCGCCTGCCGTCCGCCGCGCCCACGCATCCGCCTGGATGAGCGATTCGAGATTCGGATGCGAGATGACCTGATGCGCGGTCATGACGCGTTCGACGGTCTGCCAGATGCCCGGGAATTGGATTTTGCCGTTTAGGAAGGCATCGACGGCGACTTCGTTGGCCGCATTGAGCACGGCGGGCAGCGTGCCGCCGACGGTTCCGGCGTGGCGAGCGAGATTGAGCGCGGGGAAATCGCCCACACGCGGCGCTTCGAAGTGCAGTGCGCCGACTTTAGCGAAGTCGAGCGGCTTTAAATTGTTAGGCACACGATCCGGCCACGTCACGGCGTATTGAATCGGAAAACACATGTCGCTGTGGCTGAGCTGGGCGATGACGCTGTTATCGGCGAACTCGACCATGCTATGCACAATGCTCTGGGGATGCACGACGACCTCGATCTTCTCCATCGGCACGTCGAAGAGCCACTTTGCTTCGATCATTTCGAGGCCCTTGTTGAAGAGCGTGGCGCTGTCGATGGTGATCTTGCGGCCCATGTTCCACGTCGGATGCTTCAGCGCCTGCGCGACGGTGACGGCGGGCAGTTGATCCGCAGGCAGGGTGCGGAACGGGCCGCCGCTGGCGGTGAGGAGAATGCGCTGCACGTCGCTGTGGCGATGGCCTTCGAGGCACTGGAAGATGGCGTTGTGTTCGCTGTCCACAGGCAGGATATTCACGCCCTTGCGTTTGGCGGCCTCGGTGACAGCCTCGCCGGCCATGACGAGGATTTCCTTGCTTGCGACGGCGAGATGCATGCCACACTCGATCGCGGTGAGCGCCGGAGCGAGTCCGGCGGTGCCGACGATGGCGACGAGCACCATGTCGGCGTCGGATTCGCTCACGAGATCGACTAATCCTTGCGCTCCGGTGTGCAAAACGACATCTGTAGGCAGCAGCGCACGCGCTTTGGCTGCAGCGGCGGCATCGGTGAGCGCGACCTGTTTCACTCCCGTTTCACGCACCTGCTCGACGAGCGATTCGATGCTGCTGTTGGCCGCGAGTCCAACGATCTGCATCCGCTCCGGGATGTCGCGTGCGACTTTGAGCGCACTGGTGCCAATGGAGCCGGTGGAGCCGAGGAGGAGGACTTTGCGCATCACGGGACTTGGTTTGGCTCAACGCGCGATGGCGGACAAGTAGAAATAAAACACCGGCGCGGTGAAGAGGAGGCTGTCGGTGAGATCGAGGATGCCGCCGATGCCGGGCAGCGTGTGGCCGCTGTCCTTGAGGGCTACGCAGCGCTTCAGCACCGATTCGGCGAGATCTCCTGTGACTGCCGTGATGCAGAGTAGAGGGGCGAGGATCATTCCGTGCAACCAGCCTATGGGTGCGATTTGTCCGGGAATGACGAGCAGCAGTATGATCGCGGCGGCAAACGAGCCGACAAACGCGCCCACAAAGCCCTCCCACGATTTCGCCGGGCTGATGTGCGGGATCATCTTGTGCCTTCCGAACACCACGCCGAACGCGTAGGCACCCATGTCGCTGAATTTGGTGACCATGATGAGGAACAACACCAGGAAAAGTCCGGAGAGGCTGCTGCCATCGGAGCGGAAGAATAGCAGCCGTGCGATGAAGCCGAAGAAGACCACCGTGTACACAGTGCCGAAGACGGTGTTGAAGATGCGCTGCAAGGTCTGCACGCCTTCGAGCTGATGACGAAAGCACAGCAGGAAGGATCCGTGAACGCTGGCGGTCAGCGCAGCGAGATCCAGCCACATCGGCGGTTCTGTGAGGCGTGTAGACGCCCACCAGAACACCAAGGTCCAATAAGCCACGCAGATCACCGAGCCGAGCATGTTGAACGGACGAGCCAGCGGATCGCCGCGTAGCAGGCGGTAGTATTCCACCCCACCGGCGACTCCGAAGAAGCCGGTGACGGCGATGACCAGCCAGTTGCTTTTCCAATGAAACGCCGCAGCCAGAACGGCCCACAGCAGCAGCGTGCTGAACAGGCGCGACGCGAAGACACGGCGCTTGCTTGGCGCGGTGGGGGTGGCGGCGGCAGGTTCGGACATGCAGAGGGGGACGGCTTCCATTTAGAGCGCAGACGGTGGAATTGGGCAATGCGATTTCGCGTTTGGCATTTTTCTCCGTCCTCGTAAAATCAGCGTCCATGGCAGCCTACGTCATCCAGCCCGGCGACACGCCGATGGGCATCGCCCGTAAATTCGGCATGAGCTTTGACGCGTTCAAAGCGGTCAACCCTGGCCTCTGCGACGCGAGCAACCACTGCCGCGTGCTGTTTCCCGGCCAAGTGCTGCAAGTCGATGCTCCCGCCGCTCCAGCCAATCCCACGCAGCCGGCCGCCGGTTTTGTGCCCAAAGCGCCGCCGTGGATGGAAGTGGCGTTGCGTGAACAAGGCGTGGCGGAATGGAGCCCCGGCGACAATCCGCGCATCATCGAATACCTCGCCAGCGTGGGCGTGCGTGGTGGTGATGAAACGAGCTGGTGCGCCGCCTTCGTGAACTGGTGCATCATGCGCTCGGGGTTTCGCGGCCACGGCACCGGCCTCGCGGGCCGCTGGATCAGCTACGGGCGGGGGATTGCGCCCGCTTATGGTTGCATCGTCGTGTTGCAGCCACTTTCTGCCGGAGCCAGCGGCCATGTGGGCTTCCTGCACGCGATGGACCAGGCGAACGTCTGGCTGCTCAGCGGCAACAGCGCCAACCGTGTGCGCCTCTCCGCATATTCACGCGGGAAGCTGGCCGCAGGTCAGTGCTTCCGCTGGCCGGTGTGATCCAAGCCAACCCCGTTTCCCCGTTTCCCCGTTTCCCCGTTTCCCCGTTTCCCCGTTTCCCCGTT
>CAYQWE010000004.1:33922-196412 GCA_964421275.1 uncultured Prosthecobacter sp. | reverse complement strand
AGAACCGCGCTGCAAAGGAACAACGCCGCGTTGCGCTTTGACAGAACCGCGCTGCAAAGGAACAACGCCGCGCTGTGCTTTGACAAAACCGCGCTGCAAAGGCGCAACGCCGCGCTGCGCTTTGACAGAACCGCGCTGCAAAGGAACAACGTCGCGTTGCGCTTTGACAAAACAGCGCTGCAAAGGAACAACGCCGCGCTGTGCTTTGACAGAACTGCGCTGGAAACCGGCGGTGGGGTGCCGTCAATGGCTCACGTTCAAGGGGGCAGGCTCCCAGGGGGGGCGGAGGCGGGTGGGAACGGAAGCGGGGGGTGCTCACTTGTCCGCGTCCATGTCCGGCGTGTGAACCTCGACGCCGTGGACTTTTTCCGTCTCCTGCGGCGTGGTGAGCACTTGATAAACGCACCAGCCGAAGAGCACGGTGACGCTGCCGACGGAGAGAAGCATGATGAAAAGGCCGCTGGAGGTCATCCTTGAATCTCTGGTTCGGTGTTTTCTGTTTTGGCGAGACCGAGTTCGGCCTGTTTGAAAGCTGGGGATCGTGCGGTGATGAGGATGAAAATCACAGACAGCAGCAATGTCATCGCCACGCTGATCCGGGCTGGCAGGCTCGGCTCGGCTCCAAAGAGATCGCTGACATAATTGGAAACCTGGCCCGCCTGGAAGGTGGCGAGGTCAAAGCCGAGAATTTCCTTCAGGATCCACATGGCAAAGATGAGCAGCATGAAGGCAGGGCTGATCCATTTCATGACCGGACGGAACAGGGACGGCACACGCATCGCCGCGCCTTGGTGCATTTCTGCAAAGCCACGCTCGACGCCCCAGTGCCAGCCAAAGACAATGATCTGGATGGTGGCGAGCACGAAGATGAGCAGCGTGCCGATCCAGAAGTCGAGCGTGTCGAGCGCTTTCATCTGCCCGCCGGTGAAGTAAACCACCACGCCTGTGCCGAAAACCGTCAGCAGACTCAGCAGCGCCACGGAAACACGCCGCTCCACATCCAGCGCCTCCTCCAGAAAGGCGATGCCCGGCTGCAGCATCGCGATGGAGCTGGTGATGGCGGCGAGAAACAGCATGAAGAAGAACGCGCCGCCAAAGAACGCGCCGAAGGGCATCTTGGCAAAGACCAGTGGCAATACCGTGAAGCCGAGGCCGAAAGTGCCTTGTCCCGCCACCGAGGCGAGGCCGAGAAACGCGACCGCTGCAGGCACGGTGATGAGTCCGCCCAGCGCCACCTCGCAAAATTCGTTCGCGCTCGCCGCCGTGAGGCCGCTGAGCACCACGTCGTCTTTTTTCCCCAGGTAGCTTGAATAGACGATGATGATGCCAAAGCCCACCGCCAGGCTGAAGCAAATCTGCCCTGCCGCAGCAAGCCACAACGCCGGATTGAGCAATTGCCCCCACGGCGACACCGTCTGGAGCTTGAGAGCGCCGTTGCTGGCAGCGACTTCCGCTTTCGCCCCGGCGATAGCCGCCACGCCGACGATTTCGCGTGGTTTGATGCTCATGTCCGAACCGGACACGACTTGCACCTTGCTGGGATTCCACATGTAGCCGAGGCCATTGAGGACATTGTCATGTGGGCGCTCCGGATCAGGTGTGCCCAGCGTCAGCACGCGTGCGAGCACGACGAGAGCCAGCACGATGAGCATGGGCATGCCGTAGTTGCACATCTTCTCAATGCCGCCGGAGAGGCCGCGATAAATCAGCCAGAAGTTAAAGACGAACACGATGATAAGCCACGGCAGCGCCACGTCCCAAGACAGCGCCAGCGCCGCGCCATCAAACGCCTGCCCGCTCATCGTCTCGAACATCGCCCGCGTCTGCTTGGGTGTGGCCAGATGCACTCCCCCCGCCCAGAACTTTACCGCGTAGCCGAGGCACCATGATTCGATGAAGACGTAATACATGTAGATCACCACCGGCACGAGCACGCCGATGATGCCGACGTATTTCGCCCAGCGCTTGTTCAGGATCACGGCGAAGGCACCGGGAGAGGAATGGTAGCCGCGTGCGCCTGCATGGCGTCCCATCGTCCACTCCGCCAAGCCGATCGGCAGGCCGATGATGAGGAAAGAAATCGCGTAGGCCAGCATGAACGCCCCGCCGCCGTATTGCGCCGCGAGGCCGGGAAAACGCAGGAAATTGCCCAGGCCGACCGCGCTGCCTGCGACGGCCATGATGACTCCGAGGCGCGATCCCCAGGCTTCTTTTTTCTGCGACATGGCGGCGAGGTTATGGCAGGCCGCCGCGTGGCGACAACACGGTAGTTTGAAAAGTTATGCCGCCGCGAAAAGCAGGCCTCGCACCTGTGCTGTCATGTGCGACTTTTTCCACTACTCATGCGTCCCAGTCGGCTGCCAGTCCTTCTTTTCACCGCAGCGTTCATCTTGATGGCGATGACGCTTGGCTGGCTTGTTTTGGAGGAGAGTCAGGCACCGCAGCTCGTCTTGCCCGCCTCGACAAAGAAGAAGGTGGCGGCAGAGCCAATGGACATGCCGCAGCCGACACCTGCGCCGGAACTGCCAGCGGCAGTGAAAAGTGCCGCAGCCTCATCGCCGCAGATGGCGGCGCTCAATGTCCCAGGCTCCCTCCCGAATGAGGCGCTGCTCACCTTCCGCACGCCGGAGGCGCTCGCGGCCTTTCGCGATCGTGCGGCGGCGCTCGGCCTCGAAGTGCTCGGCCACGATCCGAGGCTGCGCTCCGCACGCGTGCGCTTCCGCGATACGAAGGGGCTGGAGCATGATTTGAAGGAGCACGCGGACGATTACACGCACGTCGGCCCGAATTATCTCGTGCGCGTACCCGGTCTGCCATCGGAACCTCAAACCGACACCGCGAACGCTGGAGGACGCGAGCCATTCCGCAGCCAGGGTCTCGAAATGATCGGCGCGGCGGGAGATCGCACCGGTTGGGGCAGGGGAGTCACCGTTGCGGTCATTGACTCGGGCATTTCGAGCCACCCTTCTTTACAAAACACCCAGATCACTCACATCGACCTCGTGAACGATGGCAGCACCATGAACGGCCACGGCACCGCGATGGCCTCGCTCATCGCTGGCCACGCGGACGGCGTTGGCGGCGTCGCTCCGGCGGTAAGGCTGCTCGATATCCGCGTCGCTGACGCGAGCGGAGACAGCAACACTGCGCTGCTCTCCAGCGCCATTGTCAAAGCTGCTGATCTCGGTGCTCGTGTCATCAACATCAGTCTCGGCAGCTCCGGCTCCGCGCCCATGCTCGAAGAAGCGGTGCGCTACGCGCAAAGCCGCAATGTCGTCATCGCCGCCGCTGCTGGCAATGAGCAGCAAGACGCGCTCTCCATGCCTGCGGGCCTGCCGGGCGTACTCAGCGTCGGCGCGGTCGATGCGAATGGCGCGCAGGCGTATTTCTCCAACTCCGGCAGTGGCCTCACGCTCGCTGCGCCTGGTGTCGGCATCGTTTCCGGCTACACCGGTGGCAAACTCGTCATCGGCAGCGGTACCTCGCAATCCACTGCCATCACCACTGGTGTCGTGGCCTACCTCCTCGGTCGTGGTTATCAGGCTCCGAACATCATTCCTCTTCTCACGCGCACCGCGAAACCACTCGGTGCTTCAAGCGCGGCGGTGGGCGCGGGTTTGATTCAAATCACGCGGTAGCCCGGCTCGCAAAACGTGCTGCCAGCCAGACTCCGGCGCAGATCACCAGTAGCGTGATGGCGAACCAGTCCCCGTGCCGCGCATACAGCGTCATCTCGCCTTGCAGCGGCACGTTCACCTCGCCGGGCAGCACGCCTTCGACGAATGACTTGTGCGTATCGGGATCATCCAGTCGCGAGGTGATACGGCCATGCGTGTCGATGAAGCACGTCACGCCGGTGTTCGTAGCGCGCACCATCGGGCGGCGCAGCTCGACCGCACGGAAGATCGCGTTGGCTAGATGTACTTCAGTCTCTGCGCTTTGCAGGAACCAGCCGTCGTTGCTGATGTTCACGATCATCTGCGGCGCTGGGCGTGCGAATTTTCGCGCGACTCTGCCCACGGTGTCTTCAAAACAGATGAGCGGGATGAGCTGCACATCGGGCCGGGCCATGCGCAGTGGCTCGGTACTCCTCCCGGCGGCGAAATCTCCGGGAATCACGCCACGCAGCAGGGAGAACGGGAAGTAATCCCCCAGTGGCAGATATTCGCCGAACGGGACGAGGTGGACTTTGTGGTAGTCCTGCCGGTTGCCGAAGTTGTCCCGGAACAAGACGGCGGAGACATGCGCCCTGCCGTCAGGATCATGCAGCTCGGTGCCGGTGAGCAGGCTGAACTCTCCAGCATGCAGCAGGTCGTCAAAGTAGCGCTCATGCCAGCCTGTGGGGAGTTGGTGAAACTTGTCGTTCAGATTCACCGGCAGTGCGCTCTCTGGCCAGATCACGAGGTCAGCGGAGCTTTTGCCACCACGCGCAGCGGCATACATGCGCGTGAACTGTTGCAGACGTTCGTAGATCTGCTCCGCGAGTCGGCCAGACCAGGCGTCCACCTGTGCCACATTCGGCTGCACCAGCACGGTGCGCACTTTGATGCTTTCTGCTGGCTTTGCGGTGAGCTTGAGCGCCCCGTAGCCAGCAGTCACCAGCAGCAGCACCAGCGCCGCCGTGAAATCCAGCCGCGTCTTGCAGGTGCCCTCCCCGCGATAGGCGGACACGAGCCGCGTGAGTGTATTCCAGCCCGCGCAGGCCGTGAACACCGGCAGAAATGACAACCCCATGACGCCCACGAGATCAGCGGCTTGAATCAGCACGGGATTGCGGTACATCGACACCCCGAGGCCGTTCCAGCCGAAGCCGGTGAAGACCGTCGTGCTGCGCAGCCACTCGCACGCCACCCACGCCGCCGCTGCGAGGAATGAGCACCTTAGCGAATGCAGCGTGCTGGCCTGCCAGGTGCCCTTGGTCAGCGTGTCCCGATTTGGCCGTACGAAGCGCTGCACAAACCAGCCCCACAGCCCGAAATAAACCGCGCAGTACGCGGAAAGCCCGATCACCGCACCCAATCCCATCAGCTCCGGTCCCAGGCCCGCCCAAGCATCATCCCGCGCTCCGCCAAAAATGCGCGAGGAGTGCCGCACCCACCAAAGGTTCGGCAGGAAGAACGCCAGCCCGGCCAGATAGCCTCGTATGAATCCTGATCCTTTTCCCCTGACGGAGGAAGCCGACCAGAGCACCGCCAGCAATGGGAGCAGCCACAGCCAGGCAGCTAGGCTGAAGTCCCATCCGGGAAAGGCGAAGACAAGAATGCCTCCGCTCAAAAGAGGAGCGAGTTTTGGCAGCAAGCGAAGGATTGGAGAGTCAGCCACGGTGCGATGATGGAGCGCACACTATTCACACACCACAGGCTACCCATCCGGATGAGGCGCTGGGGCTGAGGGGGGGGGCTGGGGCCTCACTGCGCCGGGGGGCGGCGGCGTGAGGACAAGCCGCCCTCCCCGTCATACCGCACGGCGCGGGTTCGGAGGTCCGTGGCGCGGGCGCGATACCATTCCGCACGGGGAACCATCCCATTTCCTCCGGGGTGGCACCCGCCGCGCAACGCAAATCAAGACTCTGCACCTGAGCTAGACAACAGCTACATACTTCGTCACAATCAAAACCAATGAGCTTCTTCTCTCTCGAACTTTGTGCCGGTGGCGGCGGCCAAGCCCTTGGCTTGGAAGGTGCCGGATTCCATCATGTCGGTGTCGTGGAGTATGAGCCGCAGTATTGCACCACACTCAGACTGAATCGCCCTCACTGGAATGTCCTTCAGCAAGACATTCGAGACTTCCAGCCGAATGCGTTTGGAGACGTTGATCTGATCGCTGGTGGTGTGCCATGCCCGCCATTTAGCATTGCTGGTAAACAACTCGGTGGGGATGATGAGCGCGACATGTTCCCGACAGCGCTAAACATCATTTCCAAGATCAGGCCCCGTGCGGTGATGCTTGAGAACGTCCAGGGATTGGCCTCAGCGAAGTTTAAAGAGTATCGGGATGATCTACTCAAGCGCTTCTCAAAGATGGGTTACGAAGCCGAGTGGCGGGTCATGCAGGCTTCCGACTTCGGAGTGCCCCAGCTTCGCCCTCGCTTCATACTTGTTGCCTTGCGGCCAGATGACATGATGCACTTCATGTGGCCTCGCGGTTCTACGTTTCCGCCGACCGTTGGCGAAACGCTTGTGGACTTGATGGGAGCCAACGGTTGGCTTGGAACCGAAGACTGGGTCGAGATAGCTAATAAGATTGCACCAACCCTAGTCGGCGGCTCAAAGAAGCACGGTGGACCGGACCTTGGTCCAACACGAGCCAAACGGCAATGGAACGAGTTGGGCGTCGATGGTATGGGGATCGCAGATGACGCTCCTGACGTGGCTTTCCCAGCAGACAAACGTCCGCGTCTGACGGTGCGAATGGTTGCGAGAATCCAAGGTTTTCCTGACGAGTGGCAGTTCAGTGGGAAGAAAACAGCTGCTTATCGTCAGGTTGGAAACGCATTTCCCCCACCCGTGGCTAAGGCTGTAGGCCGTCGGATTGTGGCCGCTTTTAATCGCAGGCAAATAACGGAGGGTAGCGACCCAGTTGAAGCTCAATTGAGACTTTGTGAGGAACCCGCTAAACACAAATCATGGACAAGAAAAAAGGCTCAAAAGCACTAATCCTCGATTATTTACTCGCCCACAAAGGGCAGGTTGTTTCCAGCAAAGAGCTTCAAGAGGCATCTGGTGGTGCCTCTGAGTGGGCGCGGCGGGTTCGAGAGCTTCGGGATGAACAAGGATACGACATCTTGTCCCACAAAGATCAGAGTGATCTGAAACCGGGTGAATACATCTTGTCGAGCACGAAGCGCCGACCCGCATTCAAGCGTGGCATCTCGAAAGAGACCCGTGCCATCGTTTTGGAGCGCAACGGCTACACATGCCAAATGTGTGGCTGCGCAGCAGGCGATCCAGACCCATACAATTCAAACCGCACCATTCGTCTGACGATTGGGCACATCGTGGATAAGTCCAAGGGCGGAGAGGACATTCCCTCCAATCTGCGTGCCGTGTGCAGCAACTGCAACGAAGGGCTGCAAAATGCCGCGCCAATCAAGCCGGACAGATTGCAACTTCTCGCCCAAATCAGAAGAGCTACGATTGATGATCAGAAGGTCGTGCTCGACTGGCTTCTTCGAAAATTTAAGCTTAAAGCAGAAGCTGTAGAATGAAGTCCACCCGCCGCCCGCGTCGATGTCGAATGCTACGAGCCGCGAGTCGAGCAACTGCTTTCCAAACTCAGCGCCGACTGCTTGACGATCCAAGATGTCGCCCAGTTCGTCACGACGCCTTTGATGCCAGCAAGCACAGCACCGACGCCTTCCACACATCGAGATCAGCAGCCCGCGCTCAATGGGACGGCCACCAGCGAATCCACGCTCAACGATGAAGCTCCCAGCCGTGTCAGTCAGAAGGTTCACCAGCGAACCCACGCCGAGCGCCTGAAAGATACCCTGAGTGAAATCAACGCCCTACGGCAGGCGGGCAGCAATCGGCCAGTGCGCTATCGGCGGGGAGGGTTCGCCGCGCCGAGGAGATGGAACCGTAAGCACCCACGCTTGGATGCGCGGCATGAATGCGGCAGGTCAATGCGGGCTGGACCTGACTTCGGTTTCACACCCATGTTCCGCTTGTGAGGCGGTATTCCGCGCCCTTGTTGGGTGGTTCCATCCCCTTCGCATCCGCAACCAAATCCCCTTCATGCTCTCCTTGTCATCGAAACCCGCACTGCTGTTTCCGCTTTGTTCTTCCGCCCGCCCTTTCCGTGTCGCTGCTTTCGCGGCGGCGGTTGCTCTCACTGCCCCTGCTTCCCGCGCAGAGGAGATGTTCCCCTTCGTCATCCCCGGCCTCGGGGCGGCGGCGAAGGATTCCGTGGTGGACATGGCGTGGCTCAATGAGATGCCGGCGGGCAAGAACGGCCCCGTCACCGTGCGCGGCGATCATTTCGTGGATGGCGCGGGCAAGCGCGTGAAATTCCTCGCCACGAACTTCACCTTCGGCAGTTGCTTTCCCGATCACGCGGCGGCGGACGCGCTCGCGGCGCGGCTCGCCAGCCTGGGCATGAACTGCGTGCGTTTTCACCACATGGACAATCAAACCGCGCCGCGCGGCATCTGGAAGGCGGGCACGCCGAAGAAGAATGAGTTCGATCCGCAGCAGCTCGACCGGCTGGATTACTTCATCGCCGCGCTCAAGAAACGCGGCATCTACGCGAACCTCAATCTGCACGTCTCGCGCAACTACTGGGAGGGCGAGGACTTCGCCGACGGCCTCACCGCCCACGAGCGGCGCGAGCAGCTCTCGCACTACGGCAAAGGCATCGACAAGGTCAACGAGCAGATGATCCGCATGCAGCGCGACTACGCCCGCGCGCTGCTGACCCACGTCAATCCCCACACCAAGACCGCGTATGCCAGCGAGCCGTGCGTGGCCATCGTCGAGATCAACAACGAAAACTCGCTGCTGCTGCTAAAGCTGGATGAACTGCCCGCCTACTACCGCGATGACATCTTGAAAAAATGGAACGCCTGGCTGCTGAAGCGGCATGGCAGCGAGGAGCAGCTCGCCGCCGCGTGGGGCGGCTCCACACCGCTCGGGGAGAATGTTTTGCCCGCCAAAATCACCCGCCAGGGCGGGGAGAACATCCAAATCACCACCGATGCCGCGACGGGCGAGACCCGCGTGAGCATCAAGCAACTGCCCCGCGTGAGCTGGGACGCGCAACTGCTCTGGAACAGCATGACGCTGGAGGAGGGCCAGCTCTACACGCTGGAGTTCACCGGCCGCTCCGATGTGCCGCGCGAGCTGCCGCTGAGCACACGCATCGAGACGGGCGACTACCACAACTGCGGCCTGCGCAGCAGCGCCCGGCTCACGCCGCAATGGCAGACCTTCACGCACACCTTCCGCGCCACGCGAGTCGTGCCGGGCATCGTGCGCTTTGACATGGTGCTCGGCTTTGGCCCGCTCGGAGATTTTGCCATCAAAGACATCACCCTGCGCCCCGGCGGCACGCTGGGGCTGAAGCGGGGGGAATCCCTCGCCGCAGGCAGCATCGGCAGCTGCGAAGGAGGCGCGGGCACAGCACGCGGGCAGGACTGGACGCGCTTCCTCGCGCAGACGGAGCGCGGCTACACCGATGGGATGCGCGAGTTTTTGAAAAAGGATCTCGGCGTGCGCGCGAGCATCATCGACAGCCAGGCCAGCTTCGGCGGCATCGCCGGATGCTACCGCGAGTCGTTCAACGACTTCGTGGACATGCACATCTACTGGCAGCACCCGCGCTTCCCCGGCCACGCCTGGGACGGCAGCAACTGGAACATCGCCAACACCCCCATGGTCGCCGACCGCGACACGGGCAACCTCTGGCAGCTCGCCATCTACCGCGTGGCCGGGCGGCCCTTCACCGTCAGCGAATACGACCACGCCGCCCCGAGCCACTACGCGGCTGAGATGTTTCCCATGATCGCCAGCTTCGCCGCCGCGCAGGATTGGGACGGGCTGTTTCAGTTCGACTGGGGCGGCACGGGCTGGGACGAGGGGAAAATCAGCAGCTACTTCTCCCTCCAGCAGCATCCCGGAAAGCTCGCCTTCCTGCCCGCCGCCGCGCTGATGCTCCGCCGTGGCGATGTCGCGCCCGCCCGCGGCACCACACGACTCGACCTGACCGGTGATGAAGCCGAAAAACTCACCGCCGACGGCGTCACCATGTCCGAGGCCTGGCAGCGCACCGGAGTCACGCAGCAGGACTGCCTCACGCATCAACTCGCCGTGCGCTTCACGGAAAACGGCACCCTCAAAGCCGACAAGCCCGCCACCAGCGGCTCACAACTCGCCTGGGATGCCGCCGCCGCGCTCTACACCGTCAATGCGCCCGCCGCGAAGGCCGTGGTGGGTCGCTGCACCGGCAAAACGACGAAGCTCGATGGCGCGGATTTCGAGGTGAAATCAAACCCGCGCGACTTTGCCGCCCTCACGCTCAACGCCGCCGACGGCAAGCCCCTCGCCCAATCCCGCCGCCTGCTCCTCACCGCCGTGGGCAACGTGGAAAACACCGGCATGGGCTGGAACGAGGACCATACCAGCGTCGGCCACCAGTGGGGAAAAGCGCCCACGTTGTGCGAAGGCATCGCCGCGCGCATCACGATGAAGACCGCCGCGAAATCCGCCAGGGTGCATGTCCTGGACGGCAGCGGAGCACGGACCGCAGAAATCCCCGCCACCGTGAAGGATGGACAGCTCAGCTTCGAGATCGGCCCGCAGCACAAGACGCTGTGGTTTGAGATTGTGGCGGAGTGAGTGGCCTGCGTGTCTTCGTGTCCCTCAATAGCAACTGCGCCACAACACCGGCGTCCACCCGGCAATTCCCTGCGCACGATCCTGGAACTCGTGACCGACGGAGGGCGTCGTCGGCCTCGGTGAAATCGGCGGCGGCGATCAATGCGCCGCTCTTAACCGGCCCGAGCCTCGGTATCGCGTCCGATGAGGACAAGATGACAAAATACGAGCGCTCTACGCCGAGAAGAGTGCCTGCTACGCCCGTTTTCACCAGGAGCCGTGTTGGCCGGATTGGTATCCGGTCGTCGGCGGGATGTGAGCACCATGAAACAACCCGATCCATTCAATCACAGTGATCGTGCCGTCATTGTCACGGGCGGTGCGCGCGGCATCGGAAACGACACCACGCTGCTCCAGCGGACACCCAGATAACGAACCCTCTGCAAGTATGAATACCGAGTCCCCGCGCCTCCCTCGCCGCAGATTCCTGACTGTTTCCGCCGCCACGCTTGCCGCCCCGGCCTTCCACCACATCGCGTGGAGCGCAGCACCCGAAACCGGCGTGCCGCCGCGCAGCATCCATCCGTATCCGAACAAAATCGCGTGGGGCACTGGCATCCTCCATCTCAGCGGCAAAGTCACACTCGCACTGGGAAGCGAGGCCGACGCGAGCGTGGTCGAGATGATGCAGGATTTGTGGCAGCGGTTCACGTTTGGCGTGGTGGAACTCGTCGTGACACACGATTCAGCATTGAAGGCGGATGAGTTCACTCTGGCAGGAGGCAAGCCGCCGCAGCGGGAGGAGAACGCCACTTACGCGCTCAAGGTGGACGCTTCGGGCATCGCGGCGAGCGCGAAGGATGCGGCGGGGATGCGCCACGCGTGGTTCACGCTGCTGCAACTCCTCGATGCGGATGACGCGGCGAACGGCGGACTGTCATTCGCAGTGCCGCACATCGAGATTCAGGACTGGCCGTCGATGAAGTTTCGAGGGCTGCACCTCTGCGTCTTCCACGAGACGCCGCCGCACATGATCGAGCGGGCGATCCGGCTTGCGGCGTTTTTCAAGTTCACGCACGTCGTGCTGGAGTTCTGGGGCATGCTGAAGCTCGATGCGCTCAAGGAACTCTCGTGGCCGGAGGCGTGGACGAAGGCGCAGGCGGGCAGGCTCGTCGCCATCGCACGCGGCATGGGGCTGGAAGTCGTCCCGATGTTCAACTCCTGGGGCCACGCATCAGGCAGCCGCATCCGGCACGGGCGGCATGTGGTGCTCGACCAGAACCCGAAGCTCGCGCCGTTGTTCGAGCCGGACGGCTGGACTTGGTGCCTGACTAATCCGCGCTCGCAGGACCTGATCCGCCGCGTGTGCGACGAGTTGATGGAGTTCGCCGGACCAGGCCAGTATTTCCACATCGGCTGCGACGAGGCCTACTCACATGCGACCTGCGACAGTTGCCGGAAGCTCGACCGCGTGCAGTTGCTCGCCGATCATGTCAACAAGCTCGCCGCGCACATCGAGAAGCGCGGACGTCGCGCCCTGATGTGGGGCGACGCATTGCTCGAACGCGCGAAGTGGCCCGGGGGCTTTGCCGCCAACGGCACGCCCAAGCTCCCCACGCACGAGGCGCTCGATCGCATCTCCCGCAAGATCATCATCAACGATTGGCATTACGACGTGAAGGGCGAGATCCCGACGCTGACGCATTTCCGCGCGCACGGCTTCGAGACCATCGCGTGCCCGTGGCACTCCGGCGCCAACATCCGCGCAATGTGCAAGGCCGCGATCACCAACGAGAGCCTCGGCGTCCTCATGACGACATGGCATCACCTGGCGCGAAGCATCCCGACGCTGCATGTCACAGCGGCGTGCATGTGGTCGAAGGATCAGACCGCGCTCGGCCTGACGCAGGCCGAGGGGTCGCTCGCCAATGCCGCGACGGCCACGATACTGCGCAAGCTCGTGCCTGCGGGAGGGAAATTCGAGCGCGCCGGATGGAACACCTTCGAGCTGCCATCGGAGACGGATTGAACCACGAAACACACCGCGCCATGAATCCCTGTGCATTCTCGATCTTCATCGGGCTGGCCGCATTCCATGCGATGGCGGCAACAGCATCCGCAGCGGGTCCGGAGATCGACAAGTCGCCGGACCGGGCGAAGACGCCGCTAAATCCGGGGCTCAAACAGATCGGCACGATCCGCCCGCGCAGCGCCAATGAGATCGGCGGCTCGAACTGGACGCTCGGCTGCGAGACCCTCGACCGCGACTTCGCCGACTACCGGCAATACAAGGGCTACCTCGTTCCGCTCGGCATCAAGACCATCCGGCTGCAGGGCGGCTGGGCGAAGGCGGAGAAGGTGAAGGGCCGCCACGACTTCGCGTGGCTCGACGCCATCATCGACGACGCGCGGGGGCGCGGCCTGAACATCATTTTGGAGACTAGCTACGGCAACGCGATCTATGCAGGCGGCGGAGGCGCCGACTTGGCGGGCGGTTTTCCGACCTCCGCGGAAGGTCTCGCCGCATGGGATCGCTGGATCGAAGCGATGGCGCGTCACTACAGGGGAAGAGTCCGCGACTGGGCGATGTGGAACGAGCCGGATGGCAACAAGAAACACACGCCGGAGGACATCGCGGCGTTCAACATCCGCACCGCCGAGATCATCAAGCGCGTGATCCCCGATGCACGGATCGCGGGGCTGTCGCTGGCCAGTTCCAGCCCGAAGCTGCTGGAGGGCTGCCTGAAGGCTCTCGCGGCGAAGGGCAAGGTGGATCTCTTCCACTGGTTCATCTACCACGGCTACGAGTTCAATCCGGACAACGTTTACCAGAGAGTCGAGGAGTTGAAGGCGACGCTGGCGAAGTATTCGAGCAAGGCGAGGATGCGCCAGGGCGAGAACGGCTGTCCGTCAGAGCTGGCAACAAGGTTTGCGCTTTCCAACCACCCGTGGACAGAGTTCAGCCAGGCGAAGTGGAACCTGCGGCGCATGCTCGGCGATCTCGGCCACGACGTGGAATCGGCGGTGTTCACGATCTGCGATTTCAACCACACGGGCCGCGAGATGAACCGCAAAGGCCTCCTCCATGCGACCGAGGACAAGAAAGTGGACGGCATCAAGCTCGCCTACTACGCGGTGCAGAACTGCGTCGCGGTGTTCGACGATTCGCTGGAGCGCGTTAGACAGCCTGCGGTCGGAGTGCTGCATGACCGGCGCGCCGCGAGCTTCGCCTACCGGAACAAGAAGACGGGCCAGGGCCTCGTGGTGTTCTGGGATGACTCGGGCGTGCCGGACGACGCGTTCACGACGCGACCGGCGCAGGTCGTGGTGAAGGACATCGCGTTCGAGGAACCGGTCTGGGTGGATCTGGTCTCCGGGCGGATTTACGAAATCCCGGCGAACAGGATCGTGAAGGCGGGCGTGTTCACCATCTTCCGCGACATCCCGATCTACGACGCACCCGTGCTCATCGCCGAGAAAGGACTGCTGCATGAAAACTAGAAGCCAGATCATAGGACACAAACTCCCATCCTCCGTCTCAGGAATGCTGTTGGCCTTGCTGCTTGCGGTGACACCATCGGGAAGCGCCGAGGTGACTCGCACGGAAGGCGGCGGCGTGGGCATCCCCCTCTGGACCAACGTGCGCACGCCGATTCCCGATGACGACTGGCGGCACATCGCATCGCGCTACGGCCTCGTGATGACGCTCTTCTCGCCGACGGCCGGCGGCAAGGACATCAGCGCGGAGAACGACCGCGTGAAGTGGATCAAGTCGCTCAACCCGGAGCTGCGGATGCTGGTCTATGGCAGCACCATCAACGCCGCCAACGCCGGTCTGCGCGCCTGGCGGCAGCCGCGGGAGCATCACGGCTGGTTCCTGAAGAACGAGGCGGGCGAGTGGGTGACCGACTGGGAATACGCCGGCTCGCTCCACCTCGATCCGGGCAACAAGGAGTGGCAGCAGTTCATGGCCAAGACCTACGAGGAGAAGATCGCCCGCCACGGTTACGACGGCGTGTTCGTGGACATCGTGGGAACGACCACGCATTACATCAACCACAAGAAGACCAGCAAGGCGGTGAATCCGAAGACCGGCAAGGCCTACACCGATGCGGAATGGAAGCAGGCCAATCTGGAACTGCTGCAAACGGTGCGCGGCCGCATCGGCGACAAGCTGATGATCATCAACGGATCGATCGGGAAGAACTATTTCCAGACGGGTTACGCGGATTTCCTCGCCGTCGCCGACGGGTTGTGCAACGAGGGGTTCACCGGCTGGATGCAGGACCCGATGAAACCCGGCTTCATTCCGGAAGACGAATGGAAGGCCGATGTGGACGCGCTGGCGGACTGCGCCCGGCGCGGCAAGATCGCCATCGCCGTGGCGAATGTGAAGAAACGCGAGGACGACGAACCCGCCGCCGCCTACGACGCGCGCTACCGCTACATTGCCGCGAGCTTCCTGCTGGGCATGGGCGAGCGCCACTACCTGCATTTCTACGCCAAGGTGCGGGGCCAGCCCGAATGTTACCTGCCCGGCCAGGAGGTGCTGCCGGCATTCTGCAACGTCTCGCTCGGCAAACCGCGCGGCGATTATCAGCAGAAAGGCGCCGTTTACCTGCGCGAGTTCGAGCGCGGGCAGGCGCTCGTCAATCCCACGGGCCGCGAGGGGCGCGTGGAACTCACGGGCAAATGGAAAACGCCCGAGGGCCAGCCCGTCACCTCGCCGCTCGCGCTGCCCGCGCACACCGGCGTCATCCTGTTGCGCGACCCGTCTGTGTGTCCCTATGCCCGCACAAAAATCATCCACCATAAAACATCGCTCC
Source organism: uncultured Prosthecobacter sp. (assembly GCA_964421275.1). Classification (GTDB taxonomy): domain Bacteria; phylum Verrucomicrobiota; class Verrucomicrobiia; order Verrucomicrobiales; family Verrucomicrobiaceae; genus Prosthecobacter. The sequence goes on along the minus strand of CAYQWE010000004.1, from coordinate 181,273 downwards.
TTCCTCACTGCGGCCATCTCGCTGATTTTCGCAGCTTGCCTTCAGCCGGCACGGGCGGCGGATTTGAATGGGGAGCTCCAGGGCGTCATCGTCTGGTTTTACAGTCTTGAGGTGAAGGACGGCGCGACGCAGGGCAACGTGCTCACCTTCAAAGAGACGGCCGGATTCAGCCGTTCACATCACATCATTCACGACATCCGCCCCCTCTCCCCGCAAAGCAAGGTTTCCCAGAATGACGACGGAAATTGGTTTTTGGATCTCGCTCCCGAGCGGGTCGTGGTCAAAAAGGATCGCCCGCTCTTTGTCGGGCAGGTTGTCGGCATCACGAAGTCCGGCAACATCCCGATCCAGTTCAAGCCCGGTGATAACGCGCTGCTCAGTAGCCTGAAGTTTGACGCTGACCTGGCCCGATATGTGGCGGATAGGAAGGATCTCCTCATTCACGATCCGGCCATCACCGCCGTGCGGGATCAACTGCTCCAGAAGGATTCGCGCATTCTCAGTTACATCACCGAAGTGGATCGTTTCGTGTGCGACCATCTGAAATACGGGGCCTGCAAGCGTCCGAACACGGCGGTGGACTTGCTGGGCTTCGACAAGGGCCGATGCGGTGAATACACCCGGCTCAAACTGGCGCTGCTGCGCCCGGCGGGCATTCCCACACGGGATGTCTATGCAGCGAGGACCGATCCGTCCGGGCCGGGAGTCGTCGATGGCGGCGGCGGCGACACCCATGTCTGGCTCCAGGTGTTTGTCCCCGGCACCGGATGGATCGATCTCCAGTCCACGAAAAAGCTGAACAACAACCAGTTTCACAGCTTCCTCGGCGGAGGGGCGTTGCCTGCTGCTGAAAATCGCTCCCGAGAACTCGAAAGCAGTGCAAGCCCTCACCAGCAAGATCCTCGACTATGACTCCGCCCCCGACGCCGGAATCTTCGCGGAGATCGAGCATCTGCCCCAACCCGCCAGACCGCTCCTCTATTGGTTCCTGATCTCCGTGCCGGATCGCGACATCCATCAACACGCTGCATCCGCATTCCTCCAGGAACTCAAATCCAGCCCGGAATTGAAACTGGAAAGTTTCCGCTCGGTCAGCCCCACCCTCGTGTTGCAAAGAATTGACGAAGCGACCCGCACATCGAAGTAGGCGCGAACAAACTGACGCCGCCTGACGGTCGATCGGCGAATTGGAAACGGGAAGGCATTTGAAAGGTCAATGAACCGCAACCCCACCCAACAAGCTGTTGCACCGGAGCTGCGGGCCGCGGGGAATCGCCGATGTCCTCGCCTATTTGAAATCTCTGTGGGCACATCGTGAAACGTCCGGCTCCACTCCGACCGAGAACCCGCGCCGCGGCGAACAAAGCGGCCACGGCCCCGTCGCCTGCCGGAACATCCGCATCAAACCCCTGCCGGCCAAGTGAGGATCGGAGTGAATGAGCACGCTTGCTGTTACGGAAGCCACCGTGCGCGACCTACCGCGGTTGTGCGAACTGCTTGCCCTTCTCTTCACGCAGGAAGCCGACTTCACACCCGACACCGAGCGGCAGGAATGGGGCCTGCGCCTCATTTTCATCGAAAGTCGCTGGTTCCTGGATTGTTTCTTTGTTGCCGGATCATGGATAACCCTCCACCTCACGTCCTATCAAGACTTCCATCATTCTCCCAATCCTTTGCATCCTGGTAATGCCGCTGACCTCCGCGCTCGGTGCTACAGAGAGCGTCGTTCTGGCCGAGGGCGGCAAAGCACGGATGCCCATCGTCATCCCTGCGCAGCCAAGCGAGAGAATGCGACGGCTGGCCGATGAACTCGACGGGCATCTCGAGCGCATCACCGGTGCTCCTTTTGAAATCGTCACCCAGATGCAGAAGTCGGCCATCGTCCTCGGCATGCGCACGCAGTTCCCTGAGCTGCTTTCCGAACCCGTCAAAGCCGAGGCAGCCACCTGGCGGGAGCGTTACCGCATCGTCACGAAAGACGGCTCCCTCCATCTCATCGGCGAAACCGAACTCGCCGTGCAAAACGCCGTGTTCGATCTTCTGCACACGCTGGGATACCGCCAGTTCTTCCCGCACCCAGCCTGGGAAACCGTTCCTCAAATCCCGGCTCCAGCCGTCAGTGTGGATCGTGTCGAGGAGCCCGGCTTTGCCACACGCACCCTGTTTTATGGCAGCCTGACGGACAAGCGCCTCGAAAACATCTTCGGCTACAGAAAAATCAACAGCCTCTTCGGACAATGGCGCCGCAAGAACCGCAGTCAGTCCATGTCGATCAACACCGGTCACTCCTGGCATCGAATCGCCGCCCGTTACGCTGCGGATTTCGCCGCGCATCCCGAGTGGATTTCCGGAAAACAAAATCTTCCCTGGAAAGCACCCGACAACAAAGACTGGAAGTTCCGCGTGGAGAATGAGGGGCTGCGCAAAATCCTGCGCCAGGACATCGCCGCCACCTTTGCCGCTCATCCTGAAATCGAGACCTATTCGATCGACCCGACCGACGGCGGCGGCTGGCCCAAGCAGTCCCCCATCGGCACGCCTTCCGATCAAATGGTCTATCTAGCCAATGATCTCCTGGCATCCATCAAGGACAAGCATCCCGGCAAAAAAATCGCCTTCTATGCCTATCACATGCACAGCCCGCCGCCCTCGTTGCAGCTAGAAGGCAATGCCATTGTCAACGTAGCGACCGGCTTCATCCGCGGCGGCCACACCGTCAGCCAGCTCATGCGTGACTGGAAGGCCAAAGGGGCCGAGCTGGGCGTGCGTGATTACGTCAATGTCTTCTTCGGGAGCTGGGATCTGCCCGGCAATCGCACCTACCTCGGCTTCTCCCCAGACAACGCCCGCGATCACATCTCCCAGTATTACAACGACGGAGCACGCTACTGGATCGCTGAGTCCGATGAGGCATGGGGCGCCATCGGCCTGGGCACTTACATCACCTTCAGCACCTTGTGGTCGCCGGTCCACGGTCCGTCCGTCGATGAACTCAAAACCGATTTCCTCACCCGGAGCTTCGGCCCAGTGGCTGAGACGACACGCCCATTCTTCGAGGTCATCGATCCGAAAAACAAACCGCTCTTGTCCGCTGAACTCATCAGCCGCATGTATGCCCCGCTCCTCGCAGCGCTGAAGGCCAGCCAAGACGCCGCTGTCAGAACCCGCCTCCTCCAGCTCGTGGCCTACACACGATTTGTCGAGCTGATGCATCAGTTCCGCAACGCCAGCGGCTCTGAACGCATCGCAGCCTTCCACAAACTCGGCGAATGGGCGCTGCGCTACCGCCACGAGCAAATGTTCTCCGCCCTTGGCGTCTTCACCCGCATCGGACTCTACGAGGACAAAAAAACAGGCAAAGCAAACGAACTCACTCCCACCGCCGAAGAACTACTCTCACACCACGAGGATCTCCTGCCGCTAGCTGAAAACGAACTCATCCAACTCGCCAGCGCGGGCTAGTGTCATGATGCTGAGGTGATCGAATGTGAATCCTGGCTGGCAAAATGTGCGACAAGACTGTTGTCTTTGCCAAAAACAACGTTTCATCGTGTGCCACCATGAATGTCTCCGTTTTCGACACCTACGTCCGCCGCGCCGATGGCCGCGTCATGCACTTCGACATCCTCGTGCCTGACACGGACAAGGATTTGGAGCGCATCCACGGCTACGGTCGCGAATACCTGAAAAGCAAAGGCCAGGAAGGTGCCGAGCTGACTTCTCGTGAATGCCGCTTTTGTCATGTGGAGCGTGCCACGCCCGAAATGGTGAAGTCCATCGAGAAACGCGGCTACCACATCATCGAGATGGAGAATTGCTGAGCACCTTTACGCGATGCGCACTGAGGCCGATATCACCACGTCTCCCACCACCGCCTGCTGTGAGGCATGCGGTCGCCACGACCCCGTTCTCATGGGCGACCGCTGGCTGTGCGCCGAGTGCATTTCCGCCGCCAGTTCCTGCTGCCCGGAGTTCGGTGCCTGGGATGCGTGGTCGCAGGAGGAAGGCGTCGCGCCGAAGTGTTTTGAGAGCGGGCAGGGTGGTTAGGCCATGTCCGAGAAGCTGCCGCGCAGCGAGGCGGAGCGTCGGCTACGCATTTTTTTGCCAAAGAGCCAACTGATAATGGCACAAGGTCTGGGTCAGTCCTTCCACCGCGACGTTTTAGCCATTTTTCCCTTCCCTTTATCAGTTCTTCCATGCTGGATTGGCCTCCGGCGTCACGTTCACTCGCTCTAATGAAGCTCCACTGTGCTGCTCTGTTCTTTCTGCTCGCCGCCCTCGCTCACGCGGTATCTGCAAAGCCCAACGTTGTCTTCCTGTTGGTCGATGACTTTCGCTACAACGCGCTCGGCTGCATGGGTGACAAGATCGTGCAGACGCCGAACATCGACCGGCTGGCCCGGGAAGGCGTGTTGTTTAAAAACATGTTCGTCACGACCTCCATTTGTTCTGTGAGTCGAGCGACCTGTCTCACAGGCCAGTGGATGCGACGGCATGGGATCGATGACTTCGCCAAGGGCATCAGCGATGAGGCGTGGAAGGACACCTATCCCGCCCAGTTTCGCGACTCGGGCTACTTCACTGGGTTTGTTGGCAAATACGGCGTGGGAAATGCGCAGGTGACGAAGGAGCGCGGCGCGAGCTTCGATTTCTGGCGCGGCGAACCCGGACAGGCGGGCAAGTTTTTCATCGAACCGAACGATCCTACGCGCACACACAAGACGGCGAAGATTGGCAATGACGCGCTGACGTTTCTAGCGGCGGTGTCGGAGGACAAACCCTTCTCCTTGAGTGTCAGCTTCAATGCCGTGCATGCCCGCGATCACCAAAAGCGTGAGTATGAGCCTGACCCGCGTGACGATGGTATGTATGACGGCATCAACATCCCGCTCCCCAACTTGGCGACGGACGAGGCGTTTAAGCGTCTGCCTGCCTTCGTTCAGAAGAGCGAAGGACGCACCCGCTGGCAGTGGCGCTTTGATGAACCTGGAAAAGCGCAGGGAATCTTGCGTGACTATTACAGCCTCATCACTGGCGTGGATCGCGAAGTCGGGCGCATCCTGACGGCGCTGGAGCAGCGAAAACTGCTGGAGAACACGATCATCATCTTTGCTGGTGACAACGGTTACGCGTTGGCTGATCGCGGCCTGGCGGACAAGTGGTTCGCGTATGAGGAGGATTTGCGCGTGCCGCTCATCATCCGCGACCCGCTTCTGCCACAGGAGCGTCGAGGTCAGAAGGTGGATGCGATGGCACTGAATGTCGATCTTGCGCCCACGATGCTCGATCTGGCAGGCATTCCTGTTCCTGCTGCGATGCAAGGTCGCAGTTTGAAGCCACTGCTCGAAGGAAAGGCTCCAAAAGACTGGCGCACCGATTTCTTCTACGAGCACCATAGCGTCAAAGACCGTATCCCGCCCAGCGAAGCTGTGCGCACGAGGCACTGGAAATACATCCGCTGGATGGATCCCAATCCTCTCGTCGAAGAACTCTATGACCTTGAAGCCGATCCACTGGAAGAGCGCAATCTAATCGCTGACCCAGCGCACGCAGCGGTTCTCAAAGAATTGCAGAGCAAGTGGGCAAAATACCGGAATGAATTGAAGTGAGGCAAGCACGCTTCATGACGGCACTGCGGGGACTCTCATCGGAACAGCTTCTTTACAACCACCGTTCCGTCCACGGTCACGATCCTCTTGGCGAAGTCGAGCCGCATGATGGTATCAGGCCTCACACCTTTGATGTGTTGCTGGCCGGACTGGACGGTGGGATCGCCTTCGAGGATGACTTCGGATGACGAGCTGCGGAAATGAATGCGTCTGGCGATGCCAAAGAAGGTGCCGTCCTTGGTGATGATGGTGACTTTGCCGTGCTTGTCAGCCCGCGCTATTTCTGGCCACGGCTCGTTGATCTTGCTGAGATAGAGGAGGTTCTCCCCTTGTAGCAGCACGAAGGGAAACTCGCTGAGGGCGAGCTGGCGGCGCTTGTCGTCATACTCGCCGGGTACTTTGTCGAGTATTTCGTCGTCGTGTACGTTTGCCAGCAGAAGGTCGCGAGTAGCGGAGTCCGTCGCGGCGAGCAGCATGGACAGCCGGCCAACAAACTGTCCGGCTTTGCCTCGTATGCCCACGCCCGGGCGTGGTGCCTTGTGTGCGCTTTTTTCAGGCAGTTCGTCATCGCGGATGAACAAGCTGCTCGGAATGGATTTGACCGCACGCACCTCCAGCATCGGCCCAGGGCGTGCTGCCCACTGCTGCAAGTCAGGGTGTGGCAGGTAATCCAACGGTTGTCCTACAAGCGGGCGGGAGGCGTAGTTGATCAAACCCGAGGCAATGGTACCCAAGCCAAGCGTGCATGAGGTCAGGCACCACAGCGCGGTGATGAGCAATCCATGCGAAAACTTGGGTAAATTCATTCAGCATGGCTGCCTCCCGTTAATGCTGATGCATGCCGGGACTTTGCTCGCGTCGCTCTTGGGCATGGCGGGGCAACTTGCATGCATGTTGCCCCGCTCCTTGTCGTTCACCTACGCGCCATGATCCTCCGACTTTTTCTCTCCGTGCTGGCGCTGCCGCTGTTTGTTTCCGCTGCTGACACGTCGCCAAATATTGTGATGATCATCTCGGACGATCATCTGTGGAGCGACTACGGATTCATGGGCCATAAGACCATCCAGACTCCGAACCTGGACCGCCTCGCTGGTGAGAGCCTGACCTTCCGCCGGGGCTATGTGCCGTGCAGTCTGTGCTGCCCGAGTCTGGCGACGATTATCACCGGGCAATACCCACATCAGCACAAGGTGACGAGCAACGATCCGCCAGTTCCTGCTGGCGTGGCGAAAAAAGGCTTCCAAAACAGCAAGGAATTTGATGCGGGACGTGAGCTGATGAGCAAGCACCTCGAAGAGGCCGTCACACTGCCGACGTTGCTGAAACAGAAAGGCTATCTGAGTTTGCAGACGGGCAAGTGGTGGCAGAAGAGCTACACGCGCGGTGGATTCACCCATGGCATGACGCACGGTGGGCGGCATGGCGATGCCGGCCTGGACATCGGTCGCAAGACGATGCAGCCCGTCTATGACTTCATCGCTGACGCACGAAAGCAGCAGAAGCCGTTCTTTGTCTGGTATGCGCCGATGATGCCGCACTCTCCACACACGCCGCCGCAGCGCTTGTTCGACAAGTACAAGGGCAAGGCCCCCAGCGAGCATGTGGCTCGTTACTGGGCCATGGTGGACTGGTTCGACGAGACTTGCGGCGATCTGGTGCGCCACATCGACAACAGCGGTCTGAAAGAGAACACCATCATCATCTACCTCAGTGACAACGGCTGGATCACGAATCCTCAGACCGGGCGCTACGACGCTAAATCGAAACAAAGCCAGTATGACGGCGGCCTGCGCACTCCCATCATGATCCGCTGGTCAGGCACTGTGCTGCCACGCATGTCGGATGAGCTGGCTGAGTCCATTGATCTCGCGCCGACGTTGCTGAAAGCCGTCGGTCTAGAGCCGACGGGGAGCATGCACGGCATCAACCTTCTCGACGAAGCCGCCGTGGGTGCCCGCAAGACGATTTTTGGCGAGTGTTTCACTCATAACTTCGTCGATCTCAACATGCCCGCAGCCAACCTGCGCTGGCGCTGGGTGCTGGACGGCTACGACAAACTGATCGTGCCGGACAAGGTCAACCAGCCGAGTGATGTCGTCGAACTCTACGATCTGAAAGCAGATCCACTGGAGGAGAATAACCTCGCCGGTGCTCATTCTGACAAGGTCAGGGAGCTAACGGCCAAGCTCGACGCATGGTGGAAACCGTAGGCAGAGCAGTAGCTCGTGCATTGATCACTCGCCGGGCATCTTGTCCGTCGGCCAAGTCTCGACCCACGGCAGGCCGTAGGCGTTGAGATCCGCCATGAAGGGATCGGGGTTGAGTTGCTCAAGGTTCCAAACACCGGGCTGGCGGTATTCGACGGGATTGGTGAGGAGCTGGCGCGCGGCGATCATCGCCGGAACGCCGGTGGTGTAGCTGACGCCTTGTGAATTCGTCTCGCGGTAGCACTCTTGATGGTCGCAGATGTTATAGACGTAGTAACGCTTCGGCTGGCCGTCCTTGCCGGTGCCTTCGATCCAGTTGCCGATGCAGGTCTTGCCCTTCGTGTCGGGGCCGAGCGTGCCGGGTTCGGGCAGTAGTGTCTTCAAAAACTCGATGGGAATGATGTCCACGCCTTTGTGCTTCACGGGATGGATGCCGGTCATGCCGACGTTTACGAGCACCTCCATGTGCTTGATGTAGGCATCGCCAAAGGTCATCCAGAAACGTGCGCGGCGCATGGGGATGTGTTTGGTCAACGATTCCAACTCCTCGTGATACAGGCAGTAGATGTTCTTCGGGCCGATGCCGTCGGGGAAGGGGAAGCTGCGCTTGATTTCGAGCGGCTTGGTCTCCACCCACTTGCCGTTTTCCCAGTAGCGGCCGTTGGCGGTGACTTCGCGGAGGTTGATCTCTGGATTGAAATTGGTGGCGAAAGCTTTGCCATGGTCGCCGGCGTTGCAGTCGAGAATGTCGAGCGTGTCGATCTTACTGAAGTGATGTTTGAGTGCGTAGGCGGTGTACACATTCGTCACGCCCGGATCAAAGCCGCAGCCCAGCAGCGCGGTGAGGCTGGCGTTCTTGAATTTGTCCTGATAGGCCCACTGCCAGTGATACTCGAACTTGGCGACATCACGCGGCTCGTAATTCGCGGTGTCGATGTAATGCACGCCTGCCTCCAGGCAGGCATCCATGATGGTGAGGTCCTGATAAGGCAGCGCTACATTGATGACGACCTCCGGTTTGAAGCTCTTGAGCAGCTTCACCAGCTCCGGCACGTTATCCGCATCGACACCGGCGGTCTGGATGGGGCGCTTCAGCTCTGCGGCGATGCCGTCACACTTCGACTTCGTGCGTGAGGCCAGCATGATCTCGCCGAACACGTCGGGAAGCTGGGCGCATTTGTGGGTGACGACGCGGCCGACGCCGCCGGCTCCGATGATGAGGACACGATGTGACATGAGGCCGCCGAGTGTAGCGGGCACTCCGGGAATGCAAGCGTTGGAAATACGGTCGCTCAGTGGAGAGAGGCGCGGCGGAGCAATCTTCTTCTTGCACCGCGTGCGGCGAGTGCTTTGTCACGGACTCCACATGCCAGACCCTCAAACCGCCGCCGAAATCGTCTCCGCCCTGCGCTCCGCGCGGCGCATTGCCGTTGTGGCGCATGTGCGACCGGATGGTGACGCCGTCGGTTCTGTGCTTGGTCTGGTTTTGAGCCTACGGGCGTTAGGCAAAGATGTGATCGCGATGCTAGAAGACGGCGTGCCGGAGAATCTCGCCTTTCTGCCTGGTGCCGACACCGTGATCCAGCCAGGCAAGGAAGCGCTGAATGTCGATCTAGCCGTCGCGCTCGACACCGCCACGCACGAGCGCATCGGCGCGGGATGCAAAGCGCTGCTCGACCAGGTGCCGTTACTGGTGAACATCGACCATCACCCGACCAATCCCGGCTACGGGCAGCTCAACTTCATCGACGCTGATTCTCCTGCCACCGGCCAGATTATTTACAATCTCCTCAGCGAGCACGGTCTGCCCATCGACGACGCCGTGAGGCAAAATCTGTTCATCGCCATCTCCACGGATACCGGTTCGTTCCAGTTCTCCAGCACGAACGCACGCACGCACCGCATCGCCGCTGAAATGATCGAGGCCGGGCTCGACACCGCGCGTCTGGCGCAGCTCGTTTATCAATCCTACCCGCTGCGCCGTCTGGAAATGCTGCGTGCCATGCTCAATGAGATGCAGTTCCGAGCTGACGGTCGCATTGTGAGCTGGCAGCTCAAACAGAAGCTCATGGACGACATCGCCATGCAACCCGGCGACACGGAAGGTCTCATCGACACGCTGCGGCAGATCGATTCCGTTGTCAGTTGCGTCATTTTTGAAGATGTCGCAGACGGGAAAGTCCGTATCAGCGCACGTTCCAAGGACGCACGTCTCGATGTGTCCGCCATCTGCGGACAGTTTGGCGGTGGTGGTCACAAAATGGCATCGGGCGCGCGCATGCGCGGCCCCATTGAAGAAGCAGCAGAGAAATTTTTGAAAGCACTCGAGGATGAAGTCAGAAGAATCGGTTAACGGCGTCCTCTTAGTGGACAAAGGTCAGGACATGACCTCGCACGATGTCGTCGCAGTGGCGCGTCGCTGCCTGAACATGAAAAAGATCGGCCATTGCGGCACGCTCGACCCCATGGCCACCGGCATGCTCATCCTCGTGCTCGGCAGCGGCACCCGCCTCTCCGAACTCCTCATGTCCGAGGACAAGGAATACGTCGGCACGCTCACACTCGGCAAGACCACCAACACACAGGACGCCGAAGGCCAGCTCGTGCTGGAGCGGCCCGTGCCCGCCGATCTCGCCCTCGACCAGGTGAAGGCCGCGTTCGACACCCTGCGTGGTGATTTCTATCAAACGCCGCCCATGGTCTCCGCCGTGAAGATCAACGGCGTGCCGCTCTACAAGCTCGCCCGCAAAGGTCAGGAGGTGGAGCGCGAGCCGCGCTTCGTGCGCGTGTATGATTACGAGATCACGCGCTTTGCTCCGCCGGAGGTCGATTTCCGCGTCGTGTGCAGCAAAGGCTTCTACGTCCGCACCTACGCCAACGACATCGGTGAAAAACTCGGCTGCGGCGCGCACTTGAGCGCCCTGCGCCGCACCCGCTCTGGCCACTTCAAGCTCCTGCCCGGCAAACACGTCACCTTCGACATGCTCAAGCAAGGCAAACGCGACGAAGTCCTTGCCGCGATGCTGAGCCTGTATGACGTGTCGAAGTTGCGCGGGGCGTAAGGTCGGCTGCGCCGGGGCTGAATGAAGGGAGGGGCATATGTGCTTCAAACTTTCCGAAAATAAACGACCTCGGGACGCGAGGCATCCCGAGGTCATGGAGTGATTGCGATGAAGCGCGAGATCAGCCGAGTTCGGCGATGGTGACGGGTTTGCCGCCGAGTTCGGCGCTTTTGTCAGCGGCGAAGATGACCTCGAAGCTCTTTAACGATTCCGTGAAGCTGGTCAGCGGCATGTCCTTGCCCTGGTCGAGTGCGTCGAAGAAGGCTTGGAACTGGCTTTGATACGGATGATCGCTGACATCGCCGGAGTCGAGCATCTTCATGGAGAGCTTGCTCCATGCGTGCTTGTCCGTGCCCAGTTTCATGGAGTGGAATTTGTCGTCCAGAAGGCTGCCCTGGCTGCCGCAGAGGTGGGTGTGGAAGTAGTAGGGCTGGAGGCAGTCCACGATGGCGGCGGATTTGCCGACGGCACCGTTTTTGAAACGGATGATGGTGGTGCTGCTGGTGTCGTATTCGTAGGGCTTGAAGATATCGCTGGTGCTTTTCGTGGAGAAGGAGCAGACGCTTTCGACCTCGTTGCCCATCATCATAAGCAGGGCATCGAGTGCGTGGCAGCCAGCAGTGAGCAGGGCGCTGCCGCCGTCTTTTTTGCCGGTGTTCCAGCGGAACTGGCCATACCACGGGCCGATGCCGTGGTAGTAATCGACCTCGCCGTAATGAAGGCTGCCGAGCAGGCCTTCATCGATCATGGTCTTGGTGACCTGGAGCTGGTTCGACCAGCGGCACTCGAAGCAGACGCAGCCTTTGACGCCGTTGGATTTGGCGGCGGCGGCAATCTCACGCACTTCCTGGAGAGAATTGGCCATCGGCTTTTCCAGGATGATGTGCTTCTTCGCGTTGGCTGCCGCGACGGCCTGGTCGCGGTGTTGGCTGGGATAGCTGGTGATGTCCACGACATGGATGTCAGGATTGGCGAGCATTTCATCGATGCTCTGGTAGCTCTTGATCGGCGAACCGTGCTTGGCGCTGAGCTCCGCATCATTGAGTTTGCGGGAGGAGTAAACCGCAGTGACCTGGGCCTGGGTGGTTTTGTTGATGGCTTCGATGTGGGCGCTTGCGGCCCAGCCGTATCCGATGATTCCGACGTTGTATTTTTTCATGATGAAGGGGGGATGATGCTCCAAAGCGGGGCGGGAGATGTCAATACGGCATTGCCATATGTTTTCCGATTCTTTTTCAAAGGAGGCAGCAGTGAACAAGGTGAAAACAAAACAGGCCGCCTCGTGTGAACGGGGCGGCCTGTTTGAAAAGAAGGCGGTGGCTGACGACTTATTCGGACGCAGCTTCTTCCCCTTCGGTGGCAGGGGCTTCGCCAGCGGCGGCGACGGTGAGCTTCACGGTGGCCGTGATGTCGTAGCCGAGTTTCACGTCGATTTCAAAGGCACCGGTATTCTTGATCGGGCGCTCAAGGACGATCTGGTGGCGGTCGATTTCCACGCCTGCCTGCTCGGTGAGAGCCTTGGCGATGTCCATGGTGGTGATGGCACCGAATGCTTTGCCGCCCTGGCCTGTGGCGAGGGTGAGCTTGAGCTTCACTTTCTTGATCTTGCTGGAGAGCTTCTCGGCCTCTGCCATTTCCTTGGCTTCACGCTCGGCGCGGATGGCCTTCAGGCGCTCGGTGTGGCGGAGGTTGCCCTGGGATGCCTCATAGGCCTTGCCCTGTGGGAGCAGGAAGTTGCGGGCAAAGCCGCGCTTCACTTTGACGACATCAGCCTCGGCTCCGAGACCTTTGATTTTTTCTTTGAGAATGACTTGTGTGGTTGCCATGGCGACGATCCCTGGGGGAAAAGGGGCGCGAGAATACATGCCTCTCTTGCGGTGTCAAAGGGGTATTGAGGGTTCTTTCACGCCCGTTCCGGGCGTTTTGTGACAAGCCGAGCGGGGCTTGCGCCTGCGTCCGATTCCTCCCAAACTTTGTCCTTCCCACCCTCACCGGCCCGCGCCTATAACCTCGTGACTCACATCAACCCACACCATGTCCGGTAAAAAGACCAACATCGCCGTCGTCGGCCTCGGATTCGGGGCGGAATTCATCCCCATCTGGCAGCGCCATCCGCTCACGGCCTGTTATGCCATCTGCCAGCGTGATCCGAAGAAGCTCGCTGCCATCGGCGATGCTTTCGACGTCGGCGCGCGCTACACGGACTTCAAGGAGATGCTCAAGGACCCGAACATCGACGCGGTGCACATCAATTCGCCCATTCCTGATCACGGCTGGATGAGCATCGCGGCACTCAAAGCAGGTAAACATGTCGCCTGCACCGTGCCGATGGCCACGAATATCGAAGACTGCAAAAAAATCTGTGATCTCGTCAAAAAAACCGGCCTTAGCTACATGATGATGGAGACGGTCGTCTATGCCCGCGAGTATTTGTTCATGAAGGAGCAACTTGATCAGGGCAAGCTCGGCAAGTTGCAGTTTGTGCAGGCTTCGCATCAGCAGGACATGGACGGCTGGCCGAACTATTGGCCCGGCCTGCCGCCGATGTGGTATGCCACGCACTGCGTCGGCCCTGTGGCCGGGTTAATCGGGAAATCCGCCGAATATGTGAGCTGCTTCGGCTCCGGCACTGTGCGCAAAGAACTGCAAAAGTGCTACGGTAGCCCGTTCGCAGTCGAAACCGCGCACATCAAGTTCAAGGGGACTGATGTGAGTGCTCGCATCATCCGCAGCCTGTTCGATACCGCGCGTCAGTATCGTGAGAGCATTGATGTGTATGGAGACAAAGCCGCCATCGAATGGCCGCTCATCGAACACGAGCCGCTCGTCATGCACCGCGCCAAGTTGCCGGAGCACAAGATTCCAAAGCTCGTGAAGGCTCCTGACTTCGCCAAACGTCTGCCGAAGCCGATCCAGCGCTTCACCACGAAAGGTGTCTATGATCTCGGCAAGAAAACGCATCTCAGCTTCACGCAGGGCAGCGGACACGGCGGCAGTCATCCGCATCTCGCACATGAGTTCGCTTCCGCGCTCGCAGCAAAGCGCCAGCCTTTCCCGAACGCTACCCAGTCCGCTAACTGGACATGCGTTGGCCTTTGCGCTCACGAATCTGCGATGGCGGGCGGCAAGATCGTGAAGCTGCCGGCTTTCACTGTCAGTTGAGATGGTTCAGGCGGCGTGAGAGCGAGGAGCTTGATCAAGGCCAGTGCGTTCATGACAGCCTTCGGTACGAAGGAGCTGGGTTCGACGAACTCGGGCAGCTTGGAACCGTCCTTAGTGCGTTCGGAACAGTGCGCGTTGGCACCGTAAGGGCCGAGGCCGTCGAGCGTGGGCGCGAGATGCCAGAGGTGGTTGGCATCACTCAGACCTCCTCTTGGGACGGAGAGGGCGGTGAGGCCGATTTCGGCTGCTGCTGCGCACCAGAGCTCGAACAACGCGGACGACTCTCTGCCTCCAGGCCAAGCGTGGGTGTGACCGGTGCGTCGGGAGAGCAGCCTAGCACCGTTGGTTGCCGAGCCGGAGAAGGTGGCAAAGAAATCATCCGCTTGCTGTAAGGCTTCGGGAGTGGTGGCGCGGCATTCCCATTCGGCGGAGGCATCATGCGGCACACGGTTGACGACGGTGCCCCCCTGAATGAAGCCGATGTTCACCGTGCGTTCATCTGCGGCGCTGGTGAGTGCAGCGATAGCTGGCAGCACGCTGGCGAGCGCGTCGATGGCATTGATGCCCTCATGATGCTTGCTGCCTGCGTGTGCGGCCTTGCCTTCGGCGGTGAGTCTCCAGGTGCTGCGCCCTTTGCGTGAGGTGACGATGTGCCAGCCGCGATCATCCACCGGGCCGCCTTCAAAGACGAGCACGGCACGGGCCCTACCACTGCATCGGGCCGAGATCGCCCGGGCGAAATCATCACCCACAACCTCTTCCGCAGCATTCGCGGCGACGATCCAATGTGTCTGGGAGAAAGCCTCTGGCGCACACTCGCGCAGGACTTGCAGCAAGAGCCAGATCAAGGCGGTGCCGCCTTTGTTGTCAACGGTGCCGGGTCCGTAGATGCGGCCTTCTTCGGGCCGTTCGTCCCATTTGAAATCATTGAGTCGCTCCTCCTCGGGCGGGAAGACGGTATCTGAGTGGGTGACGAGCACGATGGGATCACCGCCCGCCCCGCGATGAGTGAGAAAAACATGAGGCCCGCTGTCGGGCACGGTGCAGGGAATGAGTTCAGCTTGGAAGCCGAGTGGCTCAAAGGCTTCCGTGGTCAGCTTTGCCACTGCGGCGACTCCTGTGGCACTTGTGGTGAAGCTGTTGATAGCGACCAGCCGCTTTAGGAAGTCTAGCGCGGCGGGGAGATGCTTCTGCGCGGAGGATTGTAAAAGGGAAGCGTTCATCGTGGGATGGCTCCAATACCGGGGCGGTCCGGCATGATGAGATGACCGGCTCCATCATAAGCGATGCCGGTGAAGTCGTCGTTGGCGACGTAGAAGTGGCCGTCGAGGTCGATCCAGTCGGCCCATGGAGCAAGGTGGGCGGCGGCGGTGGTGCCGAGGCTGGATTCGATCATGCAGCCGAGAAGGATTTGCAGGTTGTGCTGACGTGCGGCGGCGACCATGGCGACAGCGGCGTCGAGGCTGCCGCATTTGAGCAGCTTGATATTCACCCCGTCGATGAAGGCGGCTAGGTCAGGCAAGTCGGCAGCGGTTTGCACGCTTTCGTCGGCGAAGATCGGCGGGGAGTTGCCGGGGATACTGGCGCGGAGCTCTTCCCAGGTCGCAGGCCCGTGGCGATGATGGATGGGTTGCTCGATGAGCGTCGGCTGGTAGCAGGCGAGCTTTTCGATCATGAGAGGTGCCTCACCCGGATCCCAGCCGCCGTTCACGTCGAGGATGAGACTGGCCTTCGGCGCTGCTTCACGCGCGACGGAGACGGTGGCGATGTCGAGTCCGAGGTCGCCCGAGCCGAGCTTGAGTTTGAGAACACGGAACTGCCCAGCGATGGCGGTGATTTTTTCGGCGAAGACATGAAGGTCAGCGGGAATCGAAAAGGAACGGCAGCCCGGAGGAGGTGATGGCCGGGCGGGTGGTCCCAATTGAGCTAGGGCATAAGTCGCTAGGTTTTGACCGGTCGCATGACCGATGATGTCGTGACGCAGGAGGTTGAGGGCGAGCGCGGCTGCACGGGGAAGTTTTTCCGGCAGGACGTCTTGCTGGAGGATGGCGAGTGTCCGCTGCGGGTCTTCACCGTAGTAGGGGACGAAGGGGGCTTCGGTGATGCGTGCGCCTTCGGAGACACGGAGCACCTGGCGTGTGTGCGAAATGCCGTGGGCAATATGAAAGGGCTCGGTGAGAGCCAACTGATGGAGCGAGGCGTGCAAGCAGTGAGAGGTGACGAAGAGCGGAATCCTGTTTTTCGAATGAAAGCTCCGGCTCCAAGATCCGCCGCAGGCTGGCATTCCAAGCCTGCATTATCCTGTCGTTCACGAATTCGTCATTCGTGATTTTGCTGACGTGTCACGTTTTATCTGCGGCGCTCATTCAGCATCAGGCTTCTTGTCACGCGAGAAGAGACGCTGGAAGAAGTTCTTCTTCTTTGCAGGCGGGGTTTCCTCCGCTGGCTTGGCCTTCGGGGGCTCGACGACCTGGGGGAAACGCTGGGCGGCCTCGAAGCCGGTGGTGGTGCGCATGTCCTCATGCAGGGAAGTTTCCTGGATCGCGTCGTTCTCGCCGACGACTTGCGGTTGGATGAAGACGATGAGCTCCTTGCGGGTGACGCTGTTGCTGTCCGTGCGGAAGAGTTTTCCGATGCCGGGGATCTGACCGAGGACGGGGATGCCTTTCTTGTTGAGGTTCTTCTCCTCGGAGATGAGTCCGCCTAGGACGATGGTGTTGCGGTCAGGTACGGTGATGGAGGTGACAAGCTGTTCGGTGCCGATGATGGGGACATTGTTCGGCGTGATCAACTGGGAGCCGATGACCGTGTCGTTGATTTGTGAAATGGTGAGACTGACTTCGCCATCGGGGTTGATGAGGGGGACGACCTCGAGCTTGAGCACTACATCGAGATACTGGGTGGTGGAGGTGACGGTGCCGTTGAGGTTGGAGGCGTTGGTGACGGTGCTCGCAGGGTAGGGGATTTTGCGCCCGGAGCTGATGACCGCCTTTTTGTTGTTCAAGGTGAAGACGGAGGGGCGGGAGAGCACTTTGAAGTTGGTGTTGGTCTGGAGCGCGTTGAGATAGATGCCCAGGCTGCCGCCTGCGGCACCGTAGAGATTGAGGCCGGAGGTAGGGCCAAAAGGGGTGGTGACGAGGTTGTTGCGCAGGTCGTTGACGGCGCGTCCCGCCCCGTTGGTGCCGCCGAGAAAGTCCGTGCGGTTGGTGATGTTACTGGCACTAAAATTGTTGTTCCCGCCGCTGTTGGACATGATGTAGTCGATGCCTGTGAGCAGCGAGTCGGTCAGGGTGAGCTCTCCAATGATTGTGGCGAGGTAAACCTGCGTGGGTTTGCGGTCGAGCTTATCGAGGAGATTCGCGGCCTTGTCGGTGTCCTCCTTGCGACCGATGACGAGGATGGTGTTCGACATGGGATCGGCGACGACGCGCGTTTTGCCGACGAGGACGGAGACGGGCGCGTTGTTCTCCGTGGGCCCGGAGATGACGTCCGCCCGCGAGCCTGTGCTGGTGGGGCTGGCCGTGCTGGTGGTGCTGCTGGCGGTGTCAGAGCTGGCTGCTGCGGCGGCGGTGTTGCCCACGGTGCCGCCACGGGTGCCGGTGGTGGTGCGACCGCCGAGGAGCTGGCTGCTGTTCGTGGCGAGCGCCTGCTGGCGCTGCTGCTGAATGGTGCCGCCGCCGGGGAGCTGGGTGGTGCCGGCGTTGACTTCCTGAAGCAGATCGACGACGGCGCTGAGCACATCGAGCGCAGCGGCGTACTTGAGCTTGCGCTCGTAAGGCTGCTGTACTTCGAGCGGCTTGTCGAACTCAGCGATGAGGCTGGCGACGTAAGTGTAGTCGGCGGGCGATGCGACGACGAGAATCTGGTTCAAGCGCGTATCTGCAACTACTTGGGCTGTCGGCTCGGGGAGCTGCGCATTCGGATTATTCTGCATGCCGTTGGAGGACACGGAATGAGAGGATGGTGGTGGGCGTTGCTGGTTGTTGTCGTTCTTAGAGTCCTTGCCGTCGCTGGCGGCGCTGCCGCGGATGGTGTTGACCCCTTTGGTCTCTTTTTCCTTGGCTTGGGCGGTGAGCGTGGCCTGGATGATCTGGGCGACGGTGCCGGAGTCGGCGTATTTGATGGGGATGAATTTGGTGACGAGCGAGGAGCCGGTGTCACCCACGTCGATGGCCTCACGGATGCTGATGAGCTGCCTCATCACGGTGGCGCTTTCGGTGATGAGAAGACCGGGGGGGCTGGTGACGGCGGTGATCCTGCCATAAGCGCTCAAGCCCACATGGCCGGAGAACATCGTGGCGGCATCTTCGGGCGTGAGATAATCGAGCTTCATGAAGTAAGACACGATGCTCTCGTTGTCCGGGATGTCCTTGGCGCTGGTATAGAAGCGTACACCGTGGGAGAACTGCACCGCGTTGGCGCTTTGATTACGCGCGGGGAGGATCTTTGCGCTCTTGCCTCCTGGCTCGGTGACAATGGCGTAGCCGTTAGCGAGGAGGGATGCCTCGATGAGCTTGACGGCTTCGTCCTTGGGCACCGGTTTGGGGGTGACGAGGCTGATCTGCGCACCTTCGAAAATGTTCGTGTCCTTGATCAGGGTGAGCCCCGTGAGCTTTTCATAGATGGCTAGGATGTCCGCGACAGGATTGTTAGCGAATTGCATCATCACCTGGTCGCCAGTGATGGTAAAGGTCTCGCCTTCACCAGGAGTGGCCCCCATGCCTTCTGTGCCAAAGCCGCCGCGCCGACCGCCAAAACCACTGCGGCCTCCTCCTGGAAATCCGCCGCCAGGGCCGAAACCGCTTCCGGGTGGGCTGGCCCCGTCAGCAGCAGGGGCTTGGGCGGCGGGCGCGTTGCTGCCTGTTACAGGTGCCGCTGAGGAGGGAGCTGCCGCAGCAGGTGGGCTGCCGGGATTATTGGATGAGGCGGCTGCAGGCTGCGCGGGATCACTTGGCGGAGTCGTGGGCGCTGGCGTGGCAGGTGCCGCGTTTTGGGCGATCGTCCAGGCTGCGGGAGCGAGGAGCGTGAAAGTGAGGACGAGGCAGCGGTGGAACATGCGGGCTATGGGAGAGGGTAAAGGACGATTCTGAACGATGAGGACGGGTCATTTCCCGCCTTGGTCCTCTTTCTGAATTTTTTCAAAGACGGAGCGGATGGAGTTGCGCCGTTCTTCCTCGGGAGCGTTGCGGAACTTCTCATCCATGAATTTCTCACGCATCGCGTCACGGAATTTCTCCTTGGCCCTGTCGGAAAGGGTTTCGTACTTTTTGCGATCCTCTTCGCTGGGGCCGCGGTGGCCACGACTGTAGCGGTCCCCTCCGCTGGAGGATGATCCCGAGGAACTCTCATGTCGGTTGCTTTTGCCCTCATGCTTCATGTCGTCCTTGGTCAGCGTGCTATGACGGATGCTGAAGGTCTCCCCACCGATAGCGATCTGGGCCTGGGCGAAGTCGATCTTCTCCGAAGGGCGAGCACCGACGAGCTTCCAACCTTTGAGATTCGGCTCGTCAGATACGACAATGGATTGCTTGGCATTCTTGTCGAAGATGGTCACGACGGGCTTGCCATCGACATACGCCATGCCGGTCAGTACTAGGGAATCTGAGATGCTGACAATGCGGCTGAAGGGTGAGTTTTCGACAACTGCGGTCAGCGTGCTCGGATCAAAGGGCTGGGGCAGGTCGGGATCTGTCGATGCGGCTTGCGCGGGGGCTGGAGCTGGAGTGAGAGGGCTGATCTCATCGCCGGGCAGGGGAACGAGATCAGCCGTGGTCAGTGGTTCGTTTTGCGCGGCGAGGGTCATCGCCATGGCGCTGCCGAGGAGGAGGAGAAGAAGCGGTTTCATGATCAGAGTCCGTTCTCAGGCTTGAACCAGCGGGCCAACACGAGGTTGCAGAGCGCCTGGGGGGTCTTTTCCTTGGCGCGGGAGTCGAGTTCCAGATCCAGTTGCTTCACCGCCTGGAATTTTTCCGGGGATTGTAGCGTGGCTAGCCAACCGAGTACGGTGGTCTGGTCGCCACGTAGGCGTACTTCGACGGCTGCCTCACGATAGACTGCGGCGTTCTGCTTGCTGTCGGCTGACTCCGGCAGCAGCAGGGGCTGTTTTTGAAAAGTGAGTTGGTAGTCGAGTGCTACGTTTTGGATTTCCTCCAGGAGTTGGGCCTGCGCGGTGCCGAGGCTAGTGGCCTCTGGCATGTTCTGCTGAAGCCAGTGGGCGCGTTTGTCCCAGAATTCACGGTCGGCGAGGTAGGCTTCATTTTCGCGCTTCTCGCTTTCGAGCGCGGCGATCTTTGCCAAAGCGGCAGTGCGGCGGTCGAGAAACTGTTTCAGCAGGATGAAGGTGGCCATCAGCACCAGCGCAGCGACGCAGGCACTGAGCAGTTTCTTTTCACGTTGGGTCAGGGCGAGGGCCATGATTTGGAATCAAAGAAGTTTCCCTTGAGCGCGGAAGGTGGCGGTGGTGCCTTTCAATTCAGGCCGGGGTGAGGTCCATTGATAGCGGCTGAGCACCCGGTTCTTTTTGAAATCTTCGATGAATTGGAAAGCGAGCTGGGCGTCGCGTGCCTCTCCTTTGATCTCGATCGCATCGCCCTTCACTTCAAAATCACGGATCACGATGCCGCTGGCGGGCATGATGCGGTTGATCTCAGCCAGCAGGAACAGCGGGTAGCGCTTTGGCTCGATGGCTGGCGCGAGGACCTTCCACTGTTCGTTGGCCTTCCTCACCGCCGCAGCGGGTGCGCGAGTGGCCTCCACCTCCTCCGTGAGTTTCGCCGCGCGTTTCTCCTGGTAGTGCAGGTAGGCGAACGCCAGGAAGGCGAGCGATACATAGAGCATGCCGCCGAGAGCGAGGGCGCGGGCGAGTCTGCTGCGTTGTTGACTGGCCGTCTGCGCGTCACGGATGGCACGGGGAAGCATCCGGGTCCATGCGCGTGTGTCCAGCGTGGTGTTCGGCGGAAGATCGGCAACCACTCGCGCCGGAAGGTCGAGCACGCTGCTGAGGCGTGTCGCGAATGCTTGGTCGAAGCTGGAACCGACGAGCGCGACGCCTTCGATGGTGCTTTCACCGAGCTCGCTCTCCAGCGTGAGGCGGGCGAGCGTGATCTCCAATGCGAGCGCGTCATCGGAAATCATTCCTTGGGAGATGACATGACTGTGAAACAGCCTGCCTTGATGACTCGCGGCGAGCACGAGGTCGCCTTGTTCCTCGGCGACGACGAGATGTCCTGCTGGCAACTGGGCGAGGCGCATCGCGGCGGTGTAATCGTTTGCATGCTCGGCGGCGAGTGACTCAGGAAAGGGGTCGGCGAGCACATCGACGCTCACCACGCATTGGCCGTCAATGTGGCCGAGCAGGTGCCAGCGGTAATTTTTCCCTGCGGCATCTTGCTCGAGTTTGAGGCCGCGCCGTTCGAGCTGTGTGGCGATGATTTGCTCCAGCAGGTCATTCTCTGTCTGCGGCAAGATGAGGCCGACAGTACGGCACGCTACCGCTGGCAGGCCGATAATGAGAGGCTTGCCCAGGTGCGAGGTTTCCGCAGGGCTGTCAACGGTCTCGGCGCTGTTCCCCGTGCGTGGCTTCCACACACGCCAAGCGGCATCAGGAGCGGGAAGGAGCAGGGTGGTTGCGGACAGGGACATTCGTGAATGGTAAAAAGCCGGAATAGAACGTCAGAACACGGGGGAAGTTGCGCGGGAAACCGGGGGGATAAAGGCGCGTTTTTCAGCGGTCGCAAGACCTGTTGCAAATGGCGGCGGTCTGCCTCGCGGGACTACTCTTCCATGCGTCCGAGATAAGTCACCGCTCCAGTGTCCTGGTTGCGCCGGGTGATGACGATGATTTTCGCACGTTTCTCCCCCATCCAGCCAATGCTGGTGATGCGGCGCAGCGTGGTGTCGTCGTCATTGACGATGCCGCTGATGGAGGCAAGGCGGTCGCCACTCAGGCCGAGCATCTGATAGGCATCGTTCTCGCGGATGCGGCGATCGTCCTCGGTGCCTGGAATGCCATCGGCACCATCACGCTCGCTGATGAAACGGGTCACGTCGGACTCCGAGGCTCCGGTGACAGCGAGTAGCACGTCTTTGAAGACGGTGCGTAGATCGATCTGCCCCTCTCCATAGATGCTGAAAAATTCGCGCCAGTCCGGTTTTTTCTGGTCCACGGCATCCATGCCGCGCACCAGCAGCATCTCATCGACACGGGCAAAGCCCTGGTTGCGTGGCTCATCGTAGATGCCCATCTGGCGGTAATAGTCCTGCTCGGCACCATTGGCGCGCGGTGAGTTGTCATTGTCCACCCAGTCGGCGAGGGAATCAGCCGCAATGCCAGCCTCATCCGCGTTGAGCTTCCAGTAGATGAGGAGATTGTAGATCGCCTCACGCAGTCTTGCGTCCGTGACGTAGTTGATGGGGATGCGGGCACCCTCGTAATTGATTACCACATCGAAGCCGCTGTCCGGTCCGACCTTTTGTTTCAGCACGATGTCCCCCCGACGAGTGCTGGGGTGCAGGCCGACGGCGATGCCGCTTTCAGCCAAGTGAAGCGCACGGAACTGGTAGGATTGCAATGTTGCCTCTATGGCGCTGGACTGGATGTACTTCACCACACCCATGACGGTCACGGACATCAGCAACACGGCCCAGGTCATAAGCATGAGGGCGGAGCCGCCTTCACTGGGCAGCCGTTTCTTCTGCAATGGCAGACGAGTCTTCATGGTCCACCAGTTCCTCCTCCCGCCCCGCCGCTTGCGCTGGTGGGAGGGGCACCACCTGCTCCACCACCTGGGAATCCTCCACCTCCGGGCGGACCAAAGCCGCCGCCGGGGCCTCCACGCCCTCCTCCGCCAAATCCACCTCCGGGAGCACCACCAGGGCCGCCGCCCTGACCTCCGCGCCCGCCCCCACCGTTGCCGTTGTTATTGTTACCAGCGAAATTTGCACCACCCACGGCATTGTTATTGTTGTTGTTATTCGACGGCGCTCGTCCGGGTGTGATGGTGAGTTCTGGCACGGTGTAAACCATGCGGATTGGCCGAGTGCGATCTTTGAGCACCAGATTGGCCTCGATGAGGTCTGGCCACTTGGACTTGTTCCATTCTTCGACCCACGTCTTGTCTTTCTCCACATAGAAACGCCACTTCAGGGACACCACATCCGGCAGCAGCGGCATCCAGTAGCGTCCTTGCTCGTCAGGGGCATAGAGGCCGGTGGTTTCCTGTCGTGTGCTCATCTGCCGGTCGTCTGTTTTCGGGATGATGTCCTCCCGTGATAGGCTCAAGTAGTGTAGAGGCATGTTGTTTAGGTCCACGAGCTGGTCGGGATGCGGGCGCATCCGCAGGATGGTCTCCTTGAGGCTGATGGGTTTCATGCCAAAAGGGAAGCAGTCAGGAGAGCCGGCAATCGTCAGCTCCTGGATGACCGGCTCCGTGTTCTGCACCATTTTCAACGTGAGCGTGGCAGTGCTGGGTAGTGTGGCGAAGGTTTTGCGACTAAGCTCGATGAAGCGATTCACCGAGTCGCTCTCACGTTGCAATTGCTCGATCTCCGCCGCGCCTTGGATCGAACCGCGAATGATCGCGAACAGCGTCCCTGTGATCATCGAGAGGATCGTGATGCCGATCACGACCTCGATCAAGGTAAAGGCGGTGCGCCTTCTAGTTCTGGGCGGGTTTGTAAACATAGACGCTCAGCGTATCCTCCTGCGGCACGTCGTTGAAGGTGGAGTTGGCCTTGATTGTCAGGTTGTAAATGTCGCTCAATGTCCCACCCCGGGTCGTGCGCAATGTCACGGGCTCCGTCGAGCTGGAGTAAGTGACGCCGTAGGTCGTGTCCGTGGTCGTCATGCTCATTTCGGTGAGCGGCTTGTTGCGAATCTCCTCCAAAAAGTTGCGCATACCGATGCGGATAATCTGGTCGCGCTTGAGCAGGTTGGCAGTTTCCAGCGCCTGGTTGAGTGATTTTGCCAGCCCCAAGACCGCTACTGCAAAAATGCCCAGCGCGATCACCAGTTCGAAGAGGATGTAGCCTGGACGGCGGTTTGTATGTGTGCCTTTCATCGCACGTTGACGCTTTCTTTGACAATGTCCGCTGTCAGTGCGCCGAATTCGACGTCGAATGTGGCGGAGTCGCGTTCGAGGTGGATTTTCAGCGGCGTGCAGATGCCACTTGGCTGAAACACCCATAGCTTCACAGAGTCGCCCTCGATGAACAGTGGCTCGGTGTCATACCAGTATTGCAGCGCGTACTTCACGTCGGTCGGCATCTCGTATTTCTCCGTCCAATGCTCGTCATATTTTGGCGCAGGTGGTGCCAGCGGCAGTTCGGTGGTTTTCGTCAATCCACCTCCGTTGTCGAGGTCGGTTTTTTCGATCGTGTCCGTCTCCGGCGGCGGATTGGCTGCTGTGGTGACGAACTCCTCCAGCTCCGCGAGTTGAAGATACGGATTGAAGTAACGCGAGGCCGTGAAGCCCTTGCTGTGAAACGCCACCTGATACGGGCGCTTCTCCGTCATCGCCCGCATGCGTGCCTCACGCGCCAGTTGCACCAGCTTTGCCACCGGCTCGCGTGCCACACGTTCATCGTTGAAGCCCTTCAGCATCGGCAGCGCCGCCGCTGCGAGCACTGCGACGATGGTCAGGGCGATGATGATTTCGACGAGGGTGAAAGCCGTCGAATAGGGAATGCGGAATGTGGAATGTGGAATGCGCCTTTGGATGTCGGCCATTCCGAATTCCGAATTCCGAATTCCACATTTCATTTGGAGACTTTCTTCCAATTCCCAATGTCATCATCCGTGCCATCCGCGCCATCTGGGCCGAGGGACCAGAGGTCGTAGTCATCCTTCGATTTGGTCGGTGGGATGCGGTACTTGTATTCCTGCCCCCATGGATCCTTGGGCATGTCTTTCATGAAGGGACGGTAGTTCTCGGGGATCGGTTCCATTGTGGGTTTTTCCACCAAGGCCCTCAAGCCCTGCTCCGTGGTCGGCTTGCGCAAGGCGCGGGACTCATACGACTGGAGCGCTAGGCCGATGGCCTGTAGGTCGCTGTCCACGCGGGTGTCCTTGGCGGAGTCGATCTGGCCCTTGAGCAGGTAAATCGAACCGGAGGCCAGGATGGCGATGATGGTCAGCGTGATCACGATTTCGATGAGCGTGAAGGCGGCGGTGCGGCAGGTTGCGGGTGTGTGCTGTTGGATTTTCATGAGGTGGTGATGCGGAAAGATGTCTCAAACTTGAAACTTTAAACCTGAAACTTTGAACTGGTTTCATCCCCGGCGGATGCCGGTGACGCTCTGGGCGATGGCCGCGACGATTGAGTAGGCCACGGTGCCGACCATGACGGCCATGATGACGAGGATGACCGGCGTGATCATCGCCGTCATGCGTTTGATACGTTTGTCGAGCTCCTTATCGTATCTCGCAGCACATTTTTCCATCGACTTGCCGAGCTGGCCGGTCTGCTCTCCCACCGCGATCATGTCCGCCAGCAGCAGTGGAAAGCTACCGACCTTGCGCAGGGCGGTCGAGAGAGGCGAGCCCTCGGAAACCATCGCCGTGACCTTTGTCAGCAGATCCTGGATGAACACGTTGGCGGAGATTTTCGACACGAGGCGGATGCTGTTGAGCAACGGCACACCGTTGGTGATCAGGTTGCCTAGCGAGTGCGCGAACTGCGCGTAGAAGCGCATGCTCATGATCGCGCCGAACAGCGGCAGCTTCAGCCGAGTCTCATCCCACCACATACGCCCGGACGGGCTGGAGATGTAGCCGCGGAAGGTCAGGACAATAGCGGTGATGGCGATGGCGATGACCCACCAGTAGGAGGCCATGAAATTATTGAAGTTGATCAGCAACTGTGTCGCCGCCGGGAGCTGCTGGCCGTTTTTCGCCATCAAATCAGTGATCTGCGGCACCATGAATGTCATGAACACGATCATGAGCACCACGCAGGCACCGATCAGGAACGCCGGATAAATCATCGCCGAGGTCACCTTGGCCTGGAGGTCGGCCATGACGTTCAAATTCGTCGCCAGACGCCGCAGAATGCTTGGCAACGAGCCGCTGACCTCGCCAGCGGCAGCCAGATTGCAGTAGAGGTCGTCAAAGCTCGGCGACGCCTTCTTCAGCGCCTTTGCCACCGTGGAGCCTTCGCGCAGTTCATTGCGCATCGTGGCCGCCACACGCCTCAATGTCTCCGCCTCCTGCCGCTCCTGCATCACGCGGAACGCTTGGTCGATCTGCAGGCCGCCGTCCAGCAGATCGGCCAGCTCTTCCGTGAAATGAATCAACTGCGCTCTCTTCAACTTCACCGGGCCTTCATCCGTCCATGCCTTGGATTTTGCGGCGTCCGCCTTCTCCTCCTGCGTGACTTTCACCGGCGTCAGCGCCTGGGCCTCGATCTTCCGAAACGCCTCGGCGCGTGATCCAACCGTGATCGAACCCGTGACGGTCTGGCCGGTGGTGGTGAGTGCGGTGTAGGCGAAGGCGGGCATGGAGGGAGGGAATGACGTCTGACGAAATCAGAATGACGAACGCGCCAGTTGCAAAACCTATCGTAATGAGGGCATTCCTGCCTCCTGGCACCACAGACACGGGCCAGGAATGGCCCGATTGCCGGGGTTTTGCAACTGACTCAAAAGCGCCGGATTAGCTGAGTCCGGAGCGCAGGTTGTTGCGTCGTCGTTTTTGGCAGCTTGAATGCGGGATTTCAAACTCTTCAGGGCATCCTCAAGGGGAGTCCAGACGGCTTCTACGTGTGTGCTGTTCACCTCACGATCATGCCTTTTGAGCACCTCGAAATGCCAGTCTGGCGATGCGGCGTTGATCTCTAAGCCCAGTTCTTCGCGCAAATGGCGGAAGAGATCGAGTTGCTGCCAGAGATTGAGGTTTTCCAAGAGCAGGTCGATGATGGGTTCTGAGGCAATGCGCATGGGGAAAGTCTCGAACGATGCTGATGGAGAAAAGTTGCTTGTGAATGATTGATGAGGGGCTTGCGCGTGAAAAACTTTGTGGGTTTGAAAATTAACCTTGTGATCCACGACTCCACCACTCAGTATTCGCCTTATGTCAATGACAGCGACACCTAGGCTCCAGACTCCAGGCTCCAGGCTCCAGGCTCCAGGCTCCAGGCTCTGCCTGGTGATGAGTTGTTGCTGTGTCAAGCTCGGCAAATTGCCCTAAAGTCGCATGCTGGGGCGGATTCGCCGCTCGATTCACGCTCCAGTCAGCGTGTGGCACGACTTGAGATGGCGGATGTAAGGTATTCTGCCAGCCTGGTACTCGCTGATACGGCAGGCGCGTCCTGCATTGTCAATGGCAAACAGTTCACTGGCGGCGCTTGCGCTGGCCTGTCAGGCGGGCAGCGCCTACCGCGACTGTCGTGGGCAGGACTGCCAGGCTGGCAGGCAGTCCGGCGGTGCCGGGTGGGACGTGGCGGATGCGGCGGGGCAGGCCGCAGGCGGTCATTGAGCAGTCTGCCACACGGTCAACCGGTGAGACGACGGTCTATTTCAGCTCTGCCCCCCTGGCAGCCCTCCAAGGAGCGGGACTTTCCAAGTCCCGAGCGCTCCGGCACTTGGAAAGTGCCTCTCCTTGTTTCACGGCCAACTTCACTCCGCCCCGCACGCCATGAAAACGCTCCACTGGGACGCCATCAACCCCTTCACCGGCCAGCCCTTCACCTGGGACGACCCCAACCTGCGCTGGGGGGACCCCTCTTACTACTTAGAGCCGGGTGACCCTGGCTTTGTGCCTTACACCACCCCTTCCACGCCTCCCGTCCAACCCAAACCCCAGAAACGCAAATACATGGCCTCCAACCCCACTCCTGACCCCATCGGCGAGCTGATCGCCGCCGGTGAAGACCTCTATGACGGCCTCGTGCAGCACGCCGCCGCCGTCGGCATCAAGCAAAACCTGCCCGCCGACTTCCGTGCCGACTTGGATGCCCTCATCGCCACGCAAAACACCCTCGCGGGTGCCGAAGGGGCAGAACCCGCCGCTTATGCCGTCCTGCGCACCGCAGACAGCAATGGCAAAGGCTTCATCGCCCGTGCCATCAAAGTACTAAGTATCTCCCTGGGCAATGGCTGGAGCGCTGAGTGGGCCGCCACCGGTCTGCCTGATCAAACGGTGGGCATCCCCAGCACGCAGGACAAGCGCTTCACCGCGCTCAACGGCCTTGCCGCCTACTTCACGGCGAATCCGGGCAAAGAAAACGCCCCGCTCCAGGTCACCGCCGCCCTCGCCACTGCCCTGCACGCCGCTGTGTCCGATGCGCGCCAAGGCGTGGGAAACGCGCTGCGGCTGACGAAGGAAAAGCACATCGCCCGGGATGACGCCAGGATAACCTTCCGCACCCGTTTCCGCGGCACCATCAATGAGCTGGAACAGAAACTCAGCATCGAAGACCCGAAGTGGTACGACTTCGGCCTGAACCGGCCCGCCGACCCTGCCACCCCAGGCCAGCCAAGCAACGTCCACGCCACCGCGCTGGGCGCGGGCCGCGTGCTCATCCAGATCGACGGCGCGCGCCGTGCCAACAGCTTCAACTACTACAAGCAGGTCATGGGCGTGGATGTGGAGCCGGTGAAGCTTCTCAACACCCAGGGCACTCAGCACACCGTCGAAAACCTCCCCGCCGGAGCCACCGTCCAGATCACCGTCACCGGTGTGAATGATGCTGGCGAGGGGCCTGTGAGTGAACCGGTCAGTGTCAGCGTCACCTGATCGTGCCTGTGACACTCACCTCTGAATGGAAGCTCTAAATTCCGCTGGTTCTCCCGGCTCGTTTTACCACACACTTCCCATGTCTCACCTCGTGCATCGCCTTCATGCTCTCGTTTTAACCTCTTGTCTTGGCCTGTCTTCGCCGGGTTACTCTCAGGAGCCTGAATCCCTTCAGGCAGAGCGTGAGGAATGGGCTAAAGAGCCTGAGCGCATCCAGGCAGCGCGTGAGGAATGGGCTAAAACGGGGCAGCTCAGCAGTGGCATGGATTACCACCTCGCCGGCATCTCCTACGAAAAAGAAAAAGACTATAAAACCGCCAACCAGCTGTTCGAAAAGGCCATCAAGTCAGGCTACCTCGGCAGTGAGCATTCGCTGGGCTTGAATCAGGTGAATGGTCGTGGCATCCAGAAGAATCTTGAAGAAGGGGCCGCCCGCATCCTCCGGGCGCGACGAGGCGGCTTCATTGATGGCATTCCAGAGAAAAAGCATTCGGCAAGGGTGGAAATCGATGTTGGTTTTTTTCGTCAAGTTCATGCTCTGCCAGGATACGCGGAGACGATCCGAGTTGGCGTGGAAGCCAAGACACTTGCGGAAGCCGGTGCAAGCGAGCTGATGAACGAGGCTGCCAGAGCAAGGTTGAAGGGACTCTGGCTTGAGGCCGTCCACATGTATCTCATGGCGGGAGACAAGGGGGATGTGGATGCTTGGAACAAGCTGGGCCTCATGTGCGACGGTGGCAAAGAACTGCCAAAGAACGATAAACTGGCGATGTCGTTCTTCTTCAAAGGAGCGGCTTTAGGCTCGAGGCCATGCTACAATGGTTTGGGCTATTATTATCTAAACGGACTTGGCCGTGAAAAATGCGGAGTTCTTGGGAGATACTACTTTGAAAAGGCCGCGATTTTGGGCGACGCCCGTGGGGCGTCGAATGCAGGCGAGCTGTGGTCGCATGGCGTTGGCGGGCCGCAGGACCACAAGAAAGCCTTTTCCTACTTTCAGAAGGCATATGAGCTGAACAACGCCCGCGGCACATTCTATTTGGGAGAGTGCTACGAGCATGGAAAAGGTGTCGCCAAGGATCTGGTCAAAGCATTTGAATACTACCTCAAGGCCGCGACGATGGGGGATGATTTCGGCTGCTTCAGCGTGGCTTACGCCTACCACATGGGCCGAGGCGTCAAGCGGGACGTGCTCAAGGCGGAGCCATTCTACCGCCACGCTGCGGCTCAGGGGGACAGAGTGGCCTGTCATAACCTGGCGACCATGCTCATCGATAAACAATCTGGCCTGAAGACTGATGCCAGGCTCTCCCGGGCATTGTATGAAAAAGCGGCACGTCTGGGGCATAAGCCCGCCCAAGAATTCCTGCGCCGGATCGGGCCTGACAAAACCAAGGCAAAAGCCCCATCCGCGCCGCCTTACAAAGACAAGCAGGTCACAGAAATACTGACGGCTGCCCGGCAAGATCTGGACAAGGAGAAGCTGCTTGAGTGCATCACAAAATGCCAGGAGGCGATTTCACGCTTGAATCAAGGAGATCCAGCAGACTGGCTCGCTTGGACATTGGCCCATGCCACGCTGGCGGCTGCCTACAATGGCGTGACGCTGTCCAATGGAAGAATCGAACTGCCGACCACAGGGACTGGAAACTCTTTGTCGCTGGCATTGGAAGCTATATCAGCAGGATTAATGTTTGGGAAGTCGGATGAGAAAAGGTTGAAGGCTCGCTTCCCTGATCGTTGCGGGAAAATCTACGAAGAGCAAATGATCGCCTATGCAATCATTGCTTCTCGATCGAAAGATAAGGGCTTGGTGAGCTCTGCAGCAGCCGCTCTTGGGACGGCAATGCAGGATTGGGCGAAAACAGTCGAGTCTTATTCTTTCATGGCGAGTGGATTTCGAACTATGGCCTGGGTGATTTTGGAGAGCGGGTTCTCATTTCCAACTACTGAACAGGATGGAGGCATCAGTGCTGGGATTGAACAGGCGGAATCGGCCCTGTTCTACGGATCGCTCGATGAGGTGGTGACGCCCTCTCAGCGCATTCTGATTGCCCGCAGCAAGGTTCTGTTAGCATGCGGATTGACCAAGCGGCTCGCAGAAAGTGCCTCAGGGGACGCTATTGCCTGGGAAGGCACGAGAATCGAAGAGTTGCTAAAACAAGCAGGCAGTACTTTCAGAGAATTATGCCCCGGGACGACGGATGCGGCCTCCGTCAGCGACCAGGAAGATACGCTGAAGCTGGCCATCTTGGTCGGAACTAAAAAACAACTAAGGAAGGCGATCTACGGAGACGCGCCAACCACGCCTGAACAGGAGAAAGAACTCAATGCACTCATTCTCGAAGACGGCTCCTCACCCAAGCAGGAGGCCGCCGGCACCAAGCCCGGAACGGAACCGCCCGCGCCGCGAGAATCAAAGTAGCCCACTCAAAAACACACCTTAAACCGCCCTCGTGCTCATGACAAACAAACTCCATCCCATCACCACCGCCCTGCTCATTGCAAGCCTCCTGCTGACTTCATGTGCCGAAGTTTCCCGCGTCCTTGAGAATCCTGAAACAATGACCAAATTTGGGGCCTTGGCTGGCGCGGTTGTGGGGGCGGCAACTGGTAATGGCTCAAACAGGGGGCAACGTGCCGCTTTGGGTGCCTTGGGCGGCGCTGGCGCGGGCTGGGTCGCCTCCAAGATATACACAGCTACGGTCAACCAACGCCGTTATGCGCAAGAAAAAGCCAACTACGCGCTTGCCAACAACCGCAGTGTGATGCGGAGTGTAAAGGCGGCTGATGCACGTTATGTGGCTGTACCTGTTAAGGCCGAAAAAGGAAATGCCAAAAGCAAGTCCGGTATCGTCCGAGTAAAGGTGAAGGAGAAAAGCGATGGGACTCTGGAGGCCGTGAGCACGGATTCCAAAATCTATGACAACGTGTCAGGTAAAACGGGCAGCACGGTCACAGTCGGCGGTTCCGATGCGATTTACTACTATCCTTGATCCCATGCGCACCCCGGCTCCTCTCCCTATGAAACGCTTCATTCTCCTTTGCTGTGCCTGCGTCCTGTCATCCTGCGCGGGACTTCATCAGGCGTCGTTCGATCACGCGTTCGCCGATGCCATGATCCGCAACAACACGAAGGGCATCTTCTCAAACTGCAATGCCCAGAATGCGCGGTATCCGCTCAATGGCACACCCCCGATCTACTACGCCGCCAGTTACGGGAACGAGGATGTCATCGACCTTTTGTACAACCATGGCGCGTCGCTCAACGCCCGAAGCCCTGAAGGCAGGTCGCTCGTGTATGCCGCCGCCGCCAACGGTCACTCCGGGACGGCTAAGAAGCTGCTGTCCTTGCAGGCTGGCACTCAGGCGGACTACGTTGCCGGAATGGCGGCGCATCAACGAGAGCTGGCCGCTGAAGCTCACGCAAGGAAGATGCAAACGGCGGCCTTGGCTTGGTTGTTTGTGGCGATGACCTCGGGCGGTGGAGGGGGGGGGCAATCATCCGGTCAACTTTGCAGATACTGCGGCAAGCCGCTGCCTTCCGGAGCCTACGGACACAACCAAGGTGCTCACAACGATTGCATTTATGCGGCGATGGCTCGCTAAAGACAGTCCTGACAAGTTTGATTGTTACTCCGTCGCCGCAGTCACCGTCATGACTTCCTCCAGTGTCGTGACGCCTTCGGCGGCTTTGCGGAAGCCATACTGGCGCATCGGAATCATGCCGTCTTTGAGCGCCTGAGCCTTCAATTCGATGGTGTTGGCCCGGTTGTTGATCTTGTCCTGCAATGCCTCTGTCATCTGGCAGATTTCCATGATGGCGAGGCGCCCGGTGAAGCCGGTGTTGCGGCAGGAGCGACAGCCGCCGGGCGTGAAGAGTTTCGTTTTCCATTCCAGTGGGAAGCCGATGGTGCGCAGGTGGTTCTCATCATGATGCGCGGGTTGTTTGCAGTTGCCACACAGCGTGCGGACGAGGCGTTGCGCTTGGAATGCACGCACGGAGGATGAAATCATGAAAGGCTCGATGCCCATATCGAGCAGACGCGAGATGCCGCCGACGGCGTCATTGGTGTGCAGCGTTGAAAACACCAAGTGACCAGTCAAAGCACCGCGGATGGCGATCTCGACTGTCTCCTGGTCGCGCATTTCCCCCACCATGATGACATTCGGATCACCACGAAGAATGCTGCGCAGTCCGGCAGCGAAGGTGAGGTCGATCTCCGGCTTCACCGCGATCTGCACGCCGCCATCGAGCTTGTTCTCGACCGGATCTTCGATGGTGACGATGCGGCGGTCCTTGGTGTTCAGCTCCTTCAACAACGTGTAAAGTGTGGTCGATTTGCCGCTGCCGGTCGGTCCGGTGACGAGGATGATGCCGTTCGGGCTGGCGATGAGTTTGCGGATGATCGCATCCGTCTTGTCGTCGAGGCCGAGCGCGGTCATGTCGAATTTCTTGCGCGTGAGTAGGCGTAGCGCCACGGATTCGCCATTCACACTCGGAATCGTCGCGACACGCACGTCGATGGGCTCGCCGTCGAGTTCGAGATTGATGCGGCCGTCCTGTGGCAGGCGGCGCTCGGCGATATCGAGGTGCGCCATGATCTTGAGGCGCGAGACGAGTGAGTTTTGCAGCAGCCGCATGTTTGGCGGCACGGGCACCTCGATGAGCTTGCCATCAATGCGGTAACGGATGCGTAGGTCGCGCTCCAACGGCTCGACGTGAATATCCGTGGCGCGTTCCTTGAGCGCTTCGCGGAAGACCTGATTCACGAAGTTCATCACCGTGGCCTCCTCGTCGGCCTCGTCGAGCACGGTGGTCTCTTGTTTGAGGTCGTCGTGGTCGTCACCGGCCTCGCGACCTTCGAGCAGCTCCTCGAAGTTCTCCGCGCCCACGCCGTAGCCCTGATGCAGTGCCTCCAGAATGCGGTGACGCGGCGCGATCTGCCAATGCACACGTTTGCGGAGCTCCTGGCCCACGGCTTGTCGTGCGCCGAGGTCAAACGGGTTGTAGGTGAGGATCGTCACCTCGTTGTTCGCCACCTGCGTCGGGCAGATGCGATGACGCAGCGCGAGCTTGGCCGGAAAACGGTTGTGCAAACCCTCCGCAGCCTCACCGACGCCGTTTTCTGAGAACGGCATACCGAGACCGGTCGCCAATTGAGCGAAAAAACGATCCTCATCGACCATGTTCGCATCTACCACGGCGTCCATGAGCGGCTGCCGTTTGTCGGCGGCCAGTTCGAGCGCATGCCGCAGGCGGGTGGGCTCCGCGCATCCGGCACTGGCGGCGGTGCGGACGAGGACGTCGATCAAAGTGGGGGAAGGCATCAGCGGCGATTACAACGCAGGCATGAGGCCAAAGTTTCGGCTTTGCCGCAAGCACTTCTGTGACAAGAAAACTCTGGAGCAGAGGAGATCGTGTGCTACAACGACAGCCTCCATGAACACCATCCTGCCCATCCTCTCCCGTTCGTTGAAGACCGCCGCTTTCGTCGGCCTCGCCGTTGCGCTCTGCCAGTGTCAGTCGATGAAGCCAGGTCAGTATGGCCACAACTTCGACCCGCCGCTGACCCAGCCGTCCAATCCGGCCAACGTGAAAATCAAAGTCAGCACCGGCGCGGGCCGTATTTATGCCGTCGAAGGAGACAAAGTGCTGCTGGCCTCGCCCTGTGGCGTGGGTGTCAACGGCAGCACGGGACAGGGCTCCTATCACATCGGCTACAAGGAGGCGAAAAAGCGCCGCCAGAGCGAGCCTGACCGCGGTTATCCCATGGCCTACTGGCAGGAATGGAAGCCCGCCTACGGCATGCACTGGGGATTTGTGAAGCCCTATCCCTGCTCCCACGGCTGCATCCGCCTGCCGATGAATACCGCCCGCAAGCTCTTCTCCATCACCCGTGTGGGCACGCCGCTGATCATCTCCCCCTCGCATCCTGAAGACGCGACCATCGGCAAGTCGTTGCCCCGGATCGATGACGGCCCGCTGCCGAACCCGAACCGCGCGTATCTCATGAGCGACGAGTTCTTCCAGGACGCCGCCGCCGGTCGCAAACTGCGCTTCTAATCCCGCCCCGCCCATCCATGTCCGCCCCCGCTCCAGCCGCCCGTCGTGTGAATGTTCGCACACCGGAGGTGATGGAGCGTGTGCAGGCCGAGGTCGAGACACACTACCGCAGCGCCATTGTCGAAAAAATCCGCGCGCAGGGCAGCCTCCTAGCCATCGGTGGCACCACGGTGCGCCTCGCGCGTGATTTCGGCTTTTGCTACGGTGTGGAGCGCGCCATCGACCTCGCCTACGCGGCGCGGAAAGTGTTTGCTGACCGCAAAGTCTATCTCCTCGGCGAGATCATCCACAACCAGGAGGTCAACCGCCAGCTCTCTGAAATGGGCATCGTCAGCATCCCCATCTCCGAGCACGAATCCACCATTGCGACGCTCACCAATGAAGATGTGATCATCGTTCCTGCCTTCGGGGCAGAAACGCGGCTGATGAAACTCATTTCCGAGCGCGGCTGCATGGTGGTGGACACCACCTGTGGTGACGTGATGAGCGTGTGGAAGCGCGTGCGGCAGTACGCCAAGTCAGGCTTCACCTCCATCATCCACGGCAAGGCGTCCCATGAAGAGACCCGCGCCACCTCCTCGCGTGCGATGGGGGATGACGGCATGGGCAACTACCTCGTCGTGCTCACGCTCGCCGATGTCGATTACGTCTGCGACTACATCCGCAACGGCGGCGACCGGGAGGCCTTCATGCAGCGCTTCCCGCAGTCCGTCCGCTCCGTCGGCTTCGACCCCGACCTGCACCTCACCCGCATCGGCGTGGCCAACCAGACCACGATGCTCAAATCGGAGACCGAGGAGGTTCAGCGTCGCTTGAAGCAAGCCACTCTGGATCGTGATGGTGCGGAGACTGGTGAAAAGAACTTCCAAGTTTTTGACACGATCTGTGGAGCCACCCAGGAGCGGCAGGACTCCCTCTTCGGCCTGCTGCGCCAGCCATTGGATGTTTTGCTCGTCGTCGGCGGCTACAACAGCTCCAACACCACGCATCTCGTCGAAATTGGCGAGCAGCAGCTCCCCACCTTCTTCATCCGCACCGCCGACTGCCTCAAATCACTGGAGCAGATCGTCCATTTCGACCTGCATTTGAAAGAGGAGAAGGAAAGCTACTCCACCAAGCTCGCCAGCAGCGATCCCGTCACCGTCGGCATCACCGCCGGAGCCTCCTGTCCGAACAACCTCATCGAAGACACCGTGCTGCGCGTCTTCAAACTGCGCGGCATTGATGAGTCCACCGTGCGCGCCGCTTTGAACTGACCCATGGACACCCCGACCATCGAAAGCCGTGAGGAAGTGATGTTCTTCGACACCGACTGCGGCGGCGTCGTCCACAACATCGCCTACCTGCGCATGATCGAGACCAACCGCACGCGTCTCGCCGCCCAGCTCGGCATGAAGCTGCGCGAGATGGCACAGACGCAGTTGTTTCCCGTCGTCGTGCGCACCGAGATTGATTACAAGAAGCCCGCCAGGCTCGGCGACGAAATCCTCATCCACGGCCGTCTCGAAAGCGTCGAGCGCGTGCGTTTCTGGTGCGCCTTCGAGCTGCGCCGCGCCGAAGACAGCGCGCTGCTCATCACCTGCCGCCAGTCACTCGCACTCGTGCAAATGCCGGAAGGCAGGCCCGCACGCCTTCCAGACGACTGGAAGGTCAAATACGCGCATCTGCTGGCGAAGAAGGTCGGGTAGGCCGGATGTGTTCGGCGCAGGGTGCTACGCAAACACGATGGATCACTACGCCGAACTATCCGGCTGGTTTGGGGGGGCGTTCGTGCGCGATACAGCTTTCGCGAGCACTCGTAGGCCGGATGTGTTCGGCGCGTGGTGCTACGCAAACACGATGGGTCACTGCGCCGAACTATCCGGCTGGTTTGGGGGGGCGTCCGTGCGCGATGCAGCTTTCGCGGGCACCCGGAGCCGGATAGTTGGGCGAAGGCTGCGCTGAAAGCAGCGAGGCTGCACCCGCCCAACACATCCGGCC
Organism: uncultured Prosthecobacter sp.; assembly: GCA_964421275.1. GTDB lineage: Bacteria > Verrucomicrobiota > Verrucomicrobiia > Verrucomicrobiales > Verrucomicrobiaceae > Prosthecobacter. The sequence continues at coordinate 144,455 of CAYQWE010000004.1, read as the reverse complement.
TACGTTCACGCCGCCCGCCCATCCGTAGGCCGGATGTGTTCGGCGCGTGGTGCTACGCAAACACGATGGATCACTGCGCCGAACTATCCGGCTGGTTGGGGGGGCGTTCGTGCGCGATGCAGCTTTCGCGAGCAACCGGAGCCGGATAGTTGGGCGAAGGATGCGTTGAAAGCAGCGAGGCTGCATCCGCCCAACACATCCGGCCAACGTTCACGCCTGCCCGCCGAACACATCCGGCCTACGCTCAACTGCGGTTCCTGACGCCTGCGGGTTTCTTCGGTGCTTTCGGCTTTGGTTCGCGTGGCGGGAATTCCCAGCTCATGATGCGCTTTTCACCGGGCGTGCAGACGAGGAAGGTGCTGAAGGGGCGACCGCGTTTGGAGATCATGCCGGTGATGAGGGAGGTCTTGCCGCCTTCGAAGAATTCGCGGGCGTTTTCAGGGGTGATGTCTTTTTTGCAGAGCACCTTGGGCAGGCGGGCGTTGCATTGGCCGGACTCGGTGAGGGCGGTTTTGCAGACGTAGCCGTCGGGGGTGTCGTAGATGCTGCTTTCGCGTTTCTTGAGGGCGCAGACGGGGCATTTGGTGATGACGGGGCATTCGTCCCAGTTGATGGCGTCGGGATCGTTGCCTTCAAAGACGAAGGAGAGCTTCATGTCGTCTTTGACCTGGAGCGCGGCGCTGAATTCCTTGCCCTTCTTGCTGCGGAAGCCTTCGAGCGGGCCGATGAAGCGTTTTTCGATGAGCGTGCGGATTTCATCGTCGCTGAGCGGACGGCTGGCGACGGTCTTATAGACGCGGACTTTGCACTTGGGGTTTTTGCAGCCGTAGAACTCCTCGGTCTGCTTGTAGCCTTCCTTGCTGCCGCAGAGGCCGCAGACGGCGGTGAACTCGGGATAGACTTTTTCCTTGGCTTCCTTGGCGTAAGCCTTGGTCTTTTCCACGACCTGCTTGGTGACGTGGCGGATGTCCTTCATGAAGCTCTCGCGGTCGAGTTCGCGGTGCTCCATCTGGCGCAGTTTGTATTCCCACTGGCCGGTCATTTCCGGAGAGCTGAGCGCGTCGATGCCGATGGCGCTGATCTGATCAATGAGCGCGAGACCTTTCTGCGTGACGTGCATGTCACGCTGCACGCGCTCGATGTAGCGGTCGAAGATGAGGCCTTCGATGATGGCGGCGCGGGTGGCGGGCGTGCCGAGGCCGCGCTCGCTCATGGCTTCGGCGAGTTCTTCGTCTTCCACGAGTTTGCCCGCGCCTTCCATGGTGGAGAGCAGGGTGGCCTCTGTGTAGCGGGGCGGCGGCTTGGTCTGCAATTCGTTCACCTCGACATCGAGCGTGCTGGCGGTGTCGCCATCCTTTGCATCGACGAGCAGCCGGGCGGCGTTTTCATCGCCTTCGGCGGCTTCTTCGGCGGCTTTTTTGCCATAGACGGCCAGCCAGCCGGGCGCTTTGAGCACCTTGCCGTTGCTCTGGAAGGCATCCTTGCCGACACGCGTGATGCGTGTGGTCACTTCAAATTCCGCTGCGGGGAAGAAGACGGCGACGAAGCGGCGCGCGACCATGTCGAAGAGCTTCTGCTCGGCTTCGGGCAGTTCTTTCGGTGGTATCTGGCCGGTGGGGATGATGGCGAAGTGGTCGCTGACTTTGCTGTTGTCGAAGATGCGTTTGTTCATGCGCACCCAGCCGTTGTCGAGCGCGGTGGCGGCGTGTGTGCCGAGCTCGTGCGGCAGCGCGTCGTGCTTGCGGCTGTCGTGGCTGGCGAAGGTTTTCAAGGTGCCGACGACGGTGCCGAGGTAATCCTCAGGCAGGTGGCGTGAGTCCGTTCGCGGATAGGTGAGCACTTTGAACTTCTCATAGAGTGCCTGCGCGATCTGGAGGGTGCGGCGTGCGGAGAAGCCGAAGCGGTTGCTGGCTTCGCGCTGGAGGCTGGTGAGATCGTAGAGCAGGGGGGCGGCCTGACGTGTGGGCTTGGTGGTCTGCTCGATCTTGCCGGGCTTGCCGATGCAGCGCTGGGCGATGGCCTGCGCGGTTTTTTCATCCCAAATGCGCTCGGCTTTCTTGTGCTCGTCGTTTTCGTCTTTTTTGAAGGCTTCGTCGATCCAGCGGCCCTGATAACGGCCGGCAGGGACTTCAAACAAGGCGATGGCCTCCCAGTAGGTGCGCGGCTCGAAGACGGCGATCTCGCGTTCGCGTTTGGCGAGGATGGAGAGCGTGGGTGTCTGCACGCGGCCCACGGGGGTGAGGCGGAAGCCGCCGTGGCGGGAATTGAGCGCGGTGAGGGCGCGCGTGCCGTTGATGCCGACGATCCAGTCGGATTCGCTGCGGCATTTCGCGGCGTCGGCCAGCGGCTGCATCTCTTCGTCACTGCGTAGCTTCTTGTAGGCGTCGAGAATGGAGCCTTGGGTCATGGACTGCATCCAGAGGCGCTGGATGGGCTTCTTGGTGCTGGTGGCATCGACGATGTAACGGAAGATCAACTCGCCCTCGCGACCGGCGTCGCAGGCGTTGATGAGGGTGTCGATGTCTTTGCGCTTGATGAGCCGGGCGAGCACCTTGTAGCGCTCTGCGCTGCTTTCGATGGGGTTGAGCTCGAACTTTTCCGGCAGGATCGGCAGGCTGGTGAAGCCCCAGCCGATTTTTTTGCCGTTGACCATCGGCATGCCGAGCTCAAGGAGGTGGCCGACGGCGGAGGAGATGACATGCGTTTCGTTCTCATACCAGTCCTTCTCCTTCGTGAATGCTTTCATGCCGGGGGCTTTGGCGAGTGCGCGGGCGAGATCGGCTGCGACGCTGGGCTTCTCGGCGATGATGAGGGCTTTGGGCATGTTTTTTGGGGGGCGGCTGGCGGGAAAAAGGGGCTACTTAGGGGACGCGATCACCCCGGATGTCAAGGCGGCGGCGTTTTTCGGAACCCCAGCGGTGCGCATGTCCCATCATACGTCTAGCAGCGAGACTGCGACGCTGCCGCTGAAGCAGACATCCACGTCGGAGCCGGGATCACGCGGGCGCTGTGAGTAGGAGGCGGTGTAGGTGAAGCCGTGCTCATGTTTCTCATACGATACATTCAAGGGCGATGGGGCCGGCGTGCAGCGCACGCGCTGCGGTAGCTCCAGCACATGCGGCGCGAGGTGTGGCAGGTTGATGTTCCAGAAGGAGCGCGGTGGCTGTGTTTGAGGATGAAGCTCGTGTAGGATGGCGGAGATCCATGACGCAGTGCGCTGCCAATCAACCGCGAGATCGCTGATCATGTAGTGTGAGAGCGCGAAGGAGCGCACGCCGTGATATGCGGCCTCACGCGCTGCGGCGACGGTGCCGGAGATGACGATGTCCTGGCCGAGATTCCCACCGGCGTTCACGCCGGAGAGCACGAGATCAGGCTGCACTTCGAGGGCGAAGAGGGCGATGCGAACGCAGTCGGCGGGCGTGCCATGCACGGCGTGGCGATGCGTGGCGTGCTGCTCGACTTTGAGCGGCTGATGCGTGGTGACGCGGTGGCCGCACATGCTCTGCTCCGTGGCGGGGGCGACGATGACGAACTGCCAGCCGAGCTGCCGCACAGCATTCTCCAGAGCGAGCAAGCCCGGTGCGGAAATGCCGTCGTCGTTGGTGAGCAGGACGCGCATCGGTAGTGTGTGTCAGGCGAGGTCGAGGATGACTTTGCCGTGACGCGAGCCTTGTTGAGCGCGCAGGATGGCGTCTTTGAAGTCGGCGAGCGGCACGATCTGGTCGATGGCGGTGACGAGGTCGCCTTTTTCGATGAGCGCGGTGAGGGGATCGAGCACGGCATGAAGCTCCGCTGTGCTGGCCTTCTCGAACCATTGGGTGATCCACAGGCCGTGAAGCTGGAGGTTTTTGAAGATGAGGAATTTGTTCGGCACCTTGAGGCTGCGGCGGCTCATCGCGCCGTAAGTGACCATGATGCCCTCCGAACTGAGCACATCCATGAGATGAATCGCGCTGTCGCCACCGACGGCGTTGGCGGCGAGGCGGACGGGCTCATTTCCAACGATCTTTTTTGCTTCGGCGCTGCCTTCGTCGTTGTCGAGGAGCACGGCGTCCGCGCCGAGGGCCTTCAACTCGCCGATCAATTCGGCACGGCGGACGAAGTTCACCGTGCGCAGGCCGAGGTGGTGCGCGATCTGGATCAAGGCGCGACCGACGCCGGAGTTCGCGGCGTTTTGCGCCACCCACGCGCCTTTTTCGAGAGTGATGTAGTGTTTGAGCAACGCCCAGGCGGTGACGGGATTGATGCGCAGCATGCTGGCTTGAACCTGGTCGATCTGCGGTGGCAGTTTGGCGAAGTGATGCTCCGGCGCGGTGAGGTGCTGCGTCCAGCAGCCGGTGCCGAGCAGGGGGATGACAACATCGCCTTTCACCAGTGAGGTGACGGCTCCGCCGACCTCTTCGACTTCACCACAGCCCTCATGGCCGGGGATGCAGGGCGGATGGGCGGCGCGGCCATAGGTGCCTTCCATGAAATTCAGGTCCGCCGGATTGACCGGCGCGTAGCGCATGCGCACGCGGACCTCATGCCCTTCCGGCGGGGTGAGGGTGCGTTCACGAAGCTGCAAAACTTCGGCTGGAGCGCCAGTGTGGTCGAATTGAAGAAAGAGGGAGGTCATGGAATGACGGAGATTGCATGGCGAATGGCATGCGTGCCATGCGTTTTGCACAAGTGCGTCTCAGGTTGCTTTTCTTCAGTCCTTCAACGCCATGCGCGCGTCCATGACCATCTTCATGAAGCGCTCGCGCTGGTCGGTGAGGGCGGCGACAGGATCGCCTTTCGGCATCTCGTGCGATTCGAGGCAGACGTGGCCCTCGTAGTCGGCGCTGACGAGAAGTTTCACGAGCTTCTCGATGGGATAGTCGTGCTGGTCCGCGCCGCGGATGTGGACAGTGTGCCCGAGGTAGGTTTGGACGAGGGCGAAGTTTCCTTCCAGCCCGGCACCATTGAGGTCGGTGGGGTTGGAATTCCAGCAGACGCGGACGTTGTCGCGAGCGGCTGCGTCCATGATTTTTTTCACGCGCGGCAGCTCGGAGGTGTCCTTGCCGTGGACTTCGAGCCGTATTTCCTGGCCGAAGCCAAGCGCGTGGTCGCCGAGTTCGGCGAGCGCCCTGCCGATCTGCACGAGCGTTTTCTCCTCCGGCACGTCCTTGGGCAGCGCATTGGGCTTCACCTTCACGCCGGTGCCGCCGATGTCGTGGCTGAGTTTGATGTATTCCTTTGCCCCGGCGATGTTTTTCTTCACTTCATCCTGATCGGGTGAATGAAACTCGAAGTTGGTGCCCATGCCGAGGACGTTGACGGGGGAGTCATCGAACTGCTGCCTGACTTGGGCGCGTTCGGCAGGGGTGAGTGAGGGGGAGACCTTGTGGGCGTGATCGATGCGGAGTTCCACGCCCAGCACCTTGGCGGCCTCGCAGTTTTTGATGAGAGTGGGGAGATCCCAGTCCTTCCCCCACTGGTAGGTGACGAGGCCGAACTGGATGTTCTCGCCCTTGTAGGAGGGGGTGGTGCCTGCGGCAAGAGCGGACGCCGCGCTGGCGCCGATCACGGTGTGGAGGAAATGGCGGCGGGAGGACATGAGGCTGTCAAAACGCGGATGGGGCCGTGATCATTGCACGGCGCGGGGAATCAGGCGGGAAAACAATGACGGCGTTCACTGAACGTGTGCCGTCTTGCTGCCTGTTGTCATGAAGTCCTTGCGCCGGAATCCCTGGACGCGTCCGTTGCCTTTATAGAGATAGATTTTTTTGACGTCCTCAAGGCGCATGATCACCCATGGCGAGAGTAAGTTGCGGCCATTCTTGGTGAAGACGATGTTGTCAGCGAGGTGGACGCAGGAGTGGAAGGCATCCCCGGTGGAGTTGTCCAGGAAGAACAGGATGTCACCATACTGGTAGGGAGGCTCGACCGGGGCGAACTGCTCCAGCACCTGGCTGGTGGCGAGCCGGGCATCGAGCAAGTATTCATGGGGCTCGTAGTTGAAGAAATTCAAGGAGGTCCAGTGGCAGTCTGGCATGACGCCATTCTTCGCTAGGTCGAGGCCTGGGTAGGTATAAAGGAGCTTGCGTGCGAGGGCGGGCAACAGATGCACGATGCCAAGATGGTCCACCTCATCGAGCTCGATGATGGACTGGATCAAGGGCTCAAGGTCCTTGCGGCGGAGGCCGGCCCCCATGGTCCAGTAATTGATGATCTCCTCGGCGTTTGCCTGCTTGTCGAGTTTGAGATGTACGAGCAGGTTGCGGGTGCGGGTGCAGGCTTTGAAAATGATGCGGGTCTCCGAGTCCGACAAAGCGTAGTTGAGCAGGGCTGGCACATCGCTGAATGCGATGGTCTCGCCACGATGGTAGCTCATCTTTTTGATCTTGGAGATGATTTCCGGCCTGAGTTTACTGCTGCGGTACCACTCCTCGACGCTCGTGCCGATGATCAATACAGGATCGACCTGATATTCGTTGTCTTGGTATTTGGAAAGCTCGGTGTAGATGGTCGCACGGACGTCGGCGGGGATTTCCTCCAGGTCAGTCAACGGGGGGAAGAGATGCAGATTGCCACCTTCCTTGACCATGGTTTTTGGAGATAGCACTCTGTCAATCACCGGGCCAGCGAGACCTGCCTTGGTGAAGAAGTCCTTCAATTCGGGCTGCATGCTCTCCGGGAACGTCCAGCGAGGGATGGGACTGGGGAGTGGGAAACCGTCAATCAGGTTTTGGGGTGCCTCCAGATAAACGTACACACAGGAGAGCTCCCCCCATGGGCCGGGATTTGCCTTGAACGCATTTACTGTTTGTTGCGCCCCACCTGACTGGCTGGTGGTTGCGTGGGCCTGCCCGCCCAGGATCACTCCCAGATCCTCCGCACTGGTGATCTGGCCCCATGACACGGACGCGTGTAGGATAGAGAACAAGCTGATGGGCAGCAGGAGGGGGAAAAGTGCGCTCTGCAATTTCTGTGCGCGATTGTCAGATGGACTCAATCTGGGGCGGTTGGGATGGGGGGGCATCGGGGGTGGCGTTTAATGCTACGCACGAACAAATAAAATATTATACGGAATCAATGCGATGTAGTGAAATGTCACATTGAGACAAGCTGCGCATGGTTTGCTCCTCTCGATGTGGGGTCAGTTCTGCTCCTTAAACGAACGAATTGCCGCGATTTTTGCTTGGCGCCTAGTGTGGTGGTTGTCGGTGGGCAGTTCGGTTTGTTCCCCGACCGCCTTCCCGATGAGGGCCTTGGCGGACTCAGAGAGGTAGCTGATGATGTTTTTCTCCAAATCGCCATCCCAGGCGCCGAGGATGGTGAAGGTCTCCTTCTCGCCTGAGGGGATATCCTCCACATCGACGATAGTGCCGATGCCTGCCTTGTCGGCGGAAATGTTCGCGAAATCAGTGCCCCGTGCGTTGCGGATTTCGCGTTCGTATTTCGCTTGGAGCCTGAGCAACACTGCCTGCTGGTCGCGGGCAGCCTTGTAGCCGCCGTTCTCGCGGAGGTCTCCCTCGGCGCGCGCGATCTGGATTTCGCGCTTGTTGTCGGGAATTTTGACGGTGATGAGGTCTTCCAGTTCCTTTTTCTTTCGTTCCAGGCTTTCCCAAGAGACGATGAGTGCATCGTCTTTCTGCACGGCGTTGTCGGCCATCATGGCTTCCATCTCAGGGCGGGCCTTGATGATGCGTGCCATGAGCGAGCGGCGTGTGAGTTCGTCAAAGGAGGCGCTGTTGAGGATGCGTTTGGCCAGCAGGCGGATGTCCTCGTCCTCCGCTTCGGCGACCAGTTCGCCGAGCAAGGTGCGGTCGTCAGAAAGCAAGTCTTGCAGGCGTCCGGTGCGTTTCGGCCCGCCTTCCATGTGGTCGTTTTCGATGACGCCGAGGATGGCGTGGCCGAGGTCGATATCGAAGACGGACTCGGCGAGGCCTTTGCGCTCGCGGGCCATCCAGATGAGGAGGTCAGCGGAGAGCAGACGGTTGCGCAGCGCCTTTTTCAAGGATTCGGCCAACACGTCGAGTTCGTCATTCGCATCAAGGACGGCAGCAATCTCCTCTACGGCGCGGCCGCCGGTCTTGGTGAGATGGTTGAGAATCTCCGGTACCCAGCCGCGATTGGGAAAGGCGTCCGGGAAAGAGCGGTAAACGCGGCCCAGCAGGCCGGATGGCAGGCTCTTCACCGCTTCGGCCAGTGTTTGCTTCGTCTCGCAGACAAGATCGGAGACTTTCATCGACCCCATCGGCACGCTAATGCCGTGGGCATCGGCGAGTTCATCCCGGGAGAGCAGCAATTGCAGGCATTCTTTGAGATTGAGTTTTAGGCCCTTGCGCGCCGTGTCGGAGATGTCCTGGAAAACGGGGACGAGCTCCGTCTTCGCATCGCCAAAAAGGTCGATGTCCTTAACGATGCCTGCCAGTGCAGAGAGCTTGCCCTTGAGGTCGCGGGCGGCGAGGAAGGACTTCACCATCTGTGCTCCGGCGCTCTCGCCCTGGTCGCGTAGCAAGAGGTTTTCGGTGCGTTTTGCAGGCACCACGATGTGGCGGTGCGCCTTCAGCGCACGCTTCGCGCCCTCCCACCATTTCTTGTAATCTGACTCGGAGACAATGCGGGGCTTGAGCAGCTTTTCGAGATCATCGAGGTGCAGCGAGTTACCGTTGCTCTTCAGCGCCATCTCCACCAGCTCTGGTGCGTTGTCCTTTGCCAACGCTTTGAGCGCGTCGAGGTCGGAATGACGGCGGGCCAGGAAATGAGTGTCTGGGATGACCTCCAGTGAGCCGATGGCGAAGGCCAGCTTTAGCGGATGGCCGGGCTTGCCCTCGAAGTCGATCAAGATGCGGTCGCCGATGAGATCCCAAGCGGCGACTTTTCCCACTCCCCAGCTTTTGTGCACGACAAACACACCGGGTTCGAGCTTGGAAAGTTTTTCGCCGTCTGCCGCAGTCAGTTTGCCTGCGGCCACAATGTTTTGTACCTCTGGATTCATGGGGGGCGCAGACTAGCCGTGCGCAGGAATGTGGCAAGGAAACCTTACGCCACGTCACAACATCACCCCTGCAGGCTTTGAAGAGGGAGGGGGGAACTTTGCGCTTGCCTCCTCCCACCTTGTCTCGCTAACCTGCCGACATGAGAAACATTTCACGCTTTCTGCTCGTCGCCGCCTCTATGGCGGGGTTGGTCGTTTCCGCCTCCTTTGCCGCCAAGAACTCCAAAGGCGCACCTCCCCAGGTTGGGGAGCCGGTGGAGCTCAAGTTCCATCCCGTCAAAGGCAAGAACGTGGACTTGGCTGAGATGAAGGGGAAGGTTGTCCTCATCGACTTCTGGGCCACTTGGTGCGGCCCGTGCGTGGCCGAGCTGCCGAATGTCATTGCCGCCTACAACAAACTGCATGAAAAAGGTTTCGAGATCGTCGGCATCTCGCTGGATGGTGACAAGGGCCGTCTGACCAATTTCATCAAGGAGAAGAACATGCCTTGGCCGCAGTATTTTGACGGCAAAGGCTGGGACAACGAGATCGCCACCCGCTACGGCATCCGCAGCATCCCCGCCATGTGGCTTGTCGGCAAGGATGGCAAGCTCGTCAGCACGAACGTCCGCGGGCAATTGGAGGCCATGGTGGAGAAAGAACTCGCGAAGTGAGCAGCGGGAGTCGGGCATCCGCACTGCCTGCGTTTCACCACGCTAGGCACCACAGCACCTTTAAGTAGCGGCCTTCGGGGCAGTTGGACATCACCGGGTGGTCCGCCCCGGCTCCGGTGCGTTCAATGATTTGCAGGCGACGCCTGCCACGATGCGCGGCACGCATGACGATGTCCTCGAACTCGGCCACATCGAGCAAACCGGAGCACGAGCAGGTGACGAAGAGGCCACCGCGCTTGAGTAGGCCCAGTGCCACGGCGTTCATGTCGTAGTATTTGTTGCGGCCGAGCTGGCCTTCTTCGGCATCGCGTGAGAAGACGAGCTTTGGCGGATCGAGCACGACGGCGTCCCACAGCTTGCCATTCTGCTGCATCTGACGTCCCCAGGTGAAGGTGTCGCCGTGAATCCAGTCGATACGAGTCTGATTCAGATCGGCATTCTTTTTCGCCTGCGCGATGGCTTTTTCATCGAGATCGACACCAGTCACGTCTTCACAGCCGCCGAGGACTCTGGCGCTGAGGGCGAAGCCTCCGGTGTAGCTACATAAATCAAGCACACTGCGGCCACGGGCGAGCTGTGCGAACTTGAGGCGGTTGTCGCGCTGGTCGCAGAAGAAGCCCGTCTTGTGGCCGTCCTCGAAGCTGACCTGATAGCGCACGTTGTTCTCGCGGACGCGCACGGTGCGCGGAGCTGAATCGTCCGCCTCTGGCACGTCAGCCCGGCGGATGGCCTCGATGCGGGCGATGTCGGGATCGACCTGAATCACATGCTGCGTCGTGCCGAGTTTTTCGTGTAGTTTTGGCAGCCAGCGGCGCAGACGGCGCCAGACGCCGAGTGTGGTGACTTCGATGGACAACACGTCAGCGTAACGATCGACGACGAGACCACTCAAACCATCGCCGTCAGAATGTACGGCGCGCCAGGCTTCGGTGCTGTCGTTCAAACGCAGCGTGGCTAGGCGCAGATCGAGCGCCGCGTCGAGGCGGGCGTCGAGTTTTTCCTCCGTGAGCACGTCCTCGCCGTGCTGGAGCACACGGAGAGGCACGCGGGCCTTGGGATTGAAGAAGCCGCTGCCGAAAAGCTGCCCTTCCTTGTCCATCACATGCACGAGATCTCCCGGACCGGCATCGGGAGAGACGGCGCGGAGCATATTTGGATATACTGCGGGATGAAATGAGAAATACTTCATCTGCGCCCAAGGGCGCGGCCAGTTCTCGCTGCCGGGAGGCGGCGCGTTGCTGGGAGCGGATTCGCGGCGGGGGGAGCGCGGAGGAGGAGGCATGCGGGCGTTGTTTGCATGGGTTTGCGGCTGTTTGCAATCTTGGAAGCCGCCTGCAAGGCGTTCTGCCTCGCCTTTTCCTGCTGGCATGCGGAGCTCTCCCCGCTTAGGTGCAGGTGATTTTCCACGCGTTCCTCATCCCATGGCCACAGAAAAGCCCGTCACGCTCAAAGACCTCACGATTCTCGGCAAAGATAACGTGCCATCAGGCGGTGGATTTATAATCCTGCCCAGCCAGCTTAGCTATTTTGACCTGCTGAGGTTGGAAATCGTGCTCGGAGGGCGCGAGCTGATCTACCTGGTCAAAAAGGGAGCGGCAGTACATCCGCTGATGCGCGCCCATTTAGAGCGGGACAACGTGCAGGCGATGGAGTTTGCCCCCGGCGAGACAGAAGTGTCCGCTTACCGGAGTGCGGTCGCTGGCGCGTCAAAAAACGGTGCCGTCATTATCTACTTGCCTGCTGAGGCCGCGACGCTCAACGCCCCGATGACCACGGTGCCAGGTGCCGAGCTCGAATTTCTACTGAAGGCGGAGACGCCAGTGCTGCCGCTGCATGTGCTCTGCCGTCATGACACGGCGCTGCCGATCGAGCGCCGCCACAGTGACACGGAGGCTGTTTTCAATTTTGGCAGGCTACTGCAAGGCCCCGATGTGAATCTCGCCCGCTATCAAGAGGTGCTGATGCAACTGGCGGAGGAGAGCTTCAGCGGGAACCCCACACTTGATCTCAGTCTGGGTTATATGCTCATCCAGGGCTTCAAGAAATTCGGCTCACGCAACAGTGTGGTGGATGGCAAGGACGACAAGATCGTGCGCTTTGATAAAGTCTTCGCCACCGCACTGGCGCTTTCACAAGTGGTCAGGCGTGAGACGAAAAAGGAGCGCGTGGGTATCATCCTGCCGCCTGGACTCGGCGGGCTCATCTGCAATGTGGCGGTCATCATGGCTGGAAAAATCCCAGTGAACCTGAACTTCACCGCCGGGCGTCCAGCGATTGAAAGCGCTATCCGCCAGGGACAGATCGACCGCTTTCTTACCGCCGACATCTTCGTGCGCAAGATGCAGAGTTTCCCCTGGCCGCCGAGCAAGCAGCTCATCCTCATCGAGCGCATCCTGCCGAAGATGAAGGTCAGCATCGTGAAGTGGCTAGTGCTCAGCAAGGCGCTGCCCGCCGCCATCCTCGCAGCAGTGCTCGGCGTGTCGAAAAAAGGTGGGCGTCGCGAGGCGCTGCTGCTTTTCACTAGCGGCAGCTCGGGGCAGCCGAAGGGTGTAGCGCTCACTCACCGCAACATCAGCGCCAATGTGATGCAGTTCGGCAGCCGCCTCGGCATGAAAAGCGACGACAGCATCCTCGGCTGTTTGCCACTTTTCCACAGTTTCGGCTGTACGGTCACGCTTTGGTTTCCCATCATCTACGGCCTACACTTGGTCACCTACCCCACTCCGTTGGAGGTGAAGAAGCTCGCCGAGTTGATCGAGAAATATCGCGTTACGCTCATGATCGCCACGCCGACCTTCCTGCGCGGTTATCTGCGCGGCGTGAACCGCGAATCACTCGCCTCCATCAAATACTGCGTCACCGGCGCGGAAAAACTCCCAGCTACCGTGGCAGACGCGTTTGAGGCGCGCTTCGGCAAATGCGTGCTTGAAGGCTACGGCCTCACCGAGACATCCCCGGCCTCCAACATCAATTTGCCCGATCCCGACCCCCTGGGGGATGTGGACGGCGGGTATGCGTGGATTCCCAGCCACCGCCCTGGGTCGGTGGGGCACGTCGTCCCTGGCATGGCCGTGCGCATCACCAATTCCGAAGACGGCCAGCCACTCTCTCTGCATCAGAGCGGTATGATTTGGTTCAAAGGCGCGAATGTCTTCGAAGGCTACCTCAACGACCCCAAACGCACCGCTGAGGTGCTCCAGGACGGCTGGTTCCGCACCGGCGACATCGGGCGCGTCGATCTCGATGGCTTTCTTTATATCGAAGGTCGCCTCAGCCGTTTCTCCAAGATCGCGGGCGAGATGGTGCCACATGAGACCGTGGAGGAGACCCTCGTGAAGACCATGGGACTCGAAAACGAGACTGTGCGTAAGATCGCTGTCGTCGGCGTGCCTGACATCGACAAAGGCGAGGCTCTCATCCTCCTCACCAGCCTGCCCGGCGGCCCTGAGCATCAGGAGATTTTGGATTTGCGTTACCGGCTTCTAGACAAAGGCATGCCGCCACTGTGGATCCCGAAAAAGATGATCCGCGTCAGTGACATCCCTGTCCTCGCCTCCGGTAAATTGGATGTACAGAGCTGCGAGAAGATCGCCCGTGCCAGCGCGGGAATTTGATCATGCCGCAGGTTCTTTCGTGTGCCAGCGCGGCACACCATTGATTCAACACGGCATCAGAAGACGCGCGGCGCTTTGTTGCGTCGCGCCTTGGTGTGCTTGCAGCGCATGATGGCCTGAGCGGCCCATCTCTGCGGCCTTGGCTGGGTCTTGCAGCAGCGCGAGGCATGCAGATTCGAGTTCGACGAAGCTCGCGACTTGCCGCGCACCGTTCTCCTTGAGCAGGAGTTCGACGAGCGGTTTGAAATTTTCCATGTGCGGGCCGAAGAGCACGGGTTTCTGCGCCAGCGCGGCCTCGGCGGGATTTTGACCGCCTTCGGCGAGGAAACTTTTGCCGACGACGACGAGCGTGGTGAGATGCTGCCACGCGGCGAGTTCGCCGGTGGTGTCGATGATGAAGACAGGGGCGGTTGAATCGACGCGTGAGGCCGGATCGCTGCGCAAAGCGGGGACGATGCCGATGGTATTGAGCGCGCTGACGATTTCGGCGCTGCGCTCGACATGACGCGGCACGATGAGCAGGGCGAGATCGCGGATTTTTTCGCGCAGGCGTTGGAACATGCGGGCGAATTCGAGTTCTTCGCCGGCGTGCGTGCTGGCGGCGAGAAGCGTCGGCTGTGAAGGCGAGACGCCGGTTTGCGTGAGCACGGCGCGCAGTTCGTCGATTTTCGCGGCGGGGACGACGGCTCCTTCGGGATCGTATTTGATGCTGCCGGTGAGGTGGATGCGCCCACGATCGACGCCGAGACCTTCCCAACGGGCAATATCGCCCTCCTCCTGCACGAGCACCTGTTTGAGCATGCGGAAGAGCGGTTCGGCGAGCTGGCGGAACTTGCGATAACGACGTTCGCTGCGTGGCGAGAGGCGTGCGTTGACGAGCGAGACGGGAATGCCGAGGCGTTCGGCCGACGAGGTGAGATTGGGCCACACCTCGGCTTCGACGAGGATGAGTTGCGTGGGATTGATGCGCTCCAGCATGAGACGGCCGACGCCGGGAAGATCGACGGGACTGAAAATCGCGACGAGACGGCCTGTGTGCTGCGCGGCAAGTTCGGCTGCAATGGCATGACCGGTGGGCGTGGTGGTGCTGAGGACGATGCCGAGATCAGGCTGCGTTTTGAGCAGGCGGGTGATGAGTTTTTTTGCGACGTTGACCTCGCCAACGCTGACGGCATGCACCCACAGGCGTTCGCGTTGCGGCAGGGCATTGATGGCCTTTCTCGTCGCTTCATCGAAACAACCGATGCGCTGCGCGAGATCGCGCCAGCGGCCGTTGCGGCGGCGCATTTTGATGATCGCGCCCGGCAGCATGAACACGAGGCCGATGGGCAGGAACAGGTTGTAGAGAGTGAGGCTAAGCGCTTTCGATGCCATGGAGAAGTTTGCGCAGCCAGACGATGCGGGTGGAGCCGTAATGGCGGTCGGTCAGCACCTCCCAGCCGGGCCAGCTTTTCGTTTCGCGGTTGAAGTGGTGACTTTCGAGAATGAGGTGGCTCTCCGCATGCAGCAGTGCGGGCAGGGTCTCGTCGGCGAGCAGTCTCGCGACGAAATCCGTGTCCGCATCACAGTGCGTGTAAGGCGGATCGGCGAAAATGAGGTCGAACTGCCTGCCATCGCGTTGCAGCAGCGGCAGCAGACGGAAGACATCGCTGTGGCGCACGGTGGCTCCAGTGAGCTTGGTTTTGGCGATGTTGCGGCGGATCACATCGCACGCGCCTTTGTTTTCATCCACCATCATGGCAGACGCGGCTCCACGACTCAGGCATTCGAGGCCGATGGCTCCGGTGCCGGCGAAAAGATCGAGCACATGCGCGCCAGGAACGAGTTCGCCGAGCATCGAGAACACAGCCTGCCGTACACGATCCTGCGTGGGTCGCGTGACGGTTTTCGGGACTTCGAGCGGAAGCCCGCCTGCTGTGCCGGAGATGATGCGCACGCGTTGTCTTTAGCGGTGCGGGCAGGGGATGCAAGGCGTTCGCGGTTCTCTGTTCCCGGTTCGCTGTTGGATCAGGCCGGGAGGAGGCATTGCAACTCAGCTTTTCGAGACGAGGCGGTATTTTTGCAGGCTGCTGCTGGGTTTGTCCGGCAGGGTGCGTTCGATCAGGCCGGCGTCGAGCGCGGGTTGCAGGTAGTTTTTGCGGAAGGTCGGGCGATGGGCCAGACCGAGTTTTTTCATGCAGGCAAGGGCGGTGAGCGGCTGCTTTGCCAGGCATTTGAGCAACGCTTTGACTTGGTCGCTGACTTGATCGCCGACTTGGTCGGTGGCTGCCACTTCATGGATGGCCTGGAGCAGGGCGGAGAGCAGGAATTCGATGAAGATCGTGGACTGGCCGACCTTGTCGGATGCCGCGAGCGCGGCGTAGTACTCGGCCTGCCGCTCGCGGATCACGCTTTCCACGGGGAGGAAGGCGAGTTCGGGCTTCCAGCGGCTCAGGATGAGCGTCTGCCACAACCGTCCGATGCGACCGTTGCCATCGGCAAAGGGATGGATGAATTCCAGCTCGTAATGGAACACACAACTCGCGATCAAGGGATGCTCAGTATTCCGTTTCAGCCAGCCGAGCAGATCTTTCATCAATCCCGGCACGCGCTCCGCTGGTGGTGCGAGATGCACGAGCCTGGAACCTTTCACGATGCCCACGCCACCGGAGCGGAAGCGCCCCGGATGAACGACGAGGTTTTTCATGAGCATCTGATGCGCCGTGAGGAGGTCTTTGGCCGAGGCGGGGTTCCACGAGTCCAGCGCCTCATAGGCGGCGAAGGCGTTGCGCACTTCCTGGATGTCTTTGGCCGGCCCGAGCACCCGCTTACCTTCAATGATGGCGGTCACCTGCTCCAGCGACAGTGAGTTGTTTTCGATGGCGAGAGAAGAATGGATGGTGCGCAGACGCCGGCCACGCCGCAGCTTCGGCGTCATCGCCGTCTGAGCCTGCGCGCTCAGGCGTCCCAGCGCCTCGCTGATCTGCACGACAAGGTCCAGCGCCTTGGGCGTGATCGTGAAGGGTGGAGTGTGGTGCGCGGGCATGGATTCAATAGCGCCGGGGGCTGCGGGGCTTCAATCGACAACTTCGGGCGGGATGCCGCTTGCTGTGTGGCATTGCAAGGCGTTCGCGGTTCTCTGTTCCCGGTTCGCCGCTGCTTCAGGCCAGCGTGAGGCCGTGCGACGTCATGGGGGCGAAATCGCCGCGATTGCTGGTCGCGAGCGATGCTTGGAGACGGATGGCGACGGCAGCGATGCAGCAATCGGCGTAACTTTTTGAGCGTCTGCCGGTGAGATTGAAAAGTTCAGCGGCTTTCTCGGCGTCGGAACGTTCGAGAGGCGCGGAGACGGGCAGCAGTTGTCGTGCGCTGGCTTCTGCGGCGGATGACAGCGGCCCACAGAGAAATTCGCCCCAGGCGAGAGTGCTGATGCCGATCTGTTCGCCCGCATTCAACCAGGTGATCATCCGGGTTTCTTGTGCGCTGCCCGGGACGAGGCGTCAATCAAGAAATTGGTGTCGAGATGAATCACAACCCGTGTTGATCAGGGATTATCGACGGGCTTCGACGATAGCGGCTTTCCACGCTGCGGCGGACTCTGTCGTCAGGGCGAGTTCCGTCTGCAATTGGCGGAAAGCCTTCAATGCCTCGGAAGCGGGAGCCTCAGGCGCGGGCTTGCTGGTGCCGCTCAAGCGAGCCTGCAACCACGCCAGCAGCGACCATTGCTCCTGCGGCGGCAATCCAGCGACAGCGGATTCGATTTGAACAAGCGTGCTCATGGTTGGGAGTATCCGCAATCAGGTGTCGGGTGTCAATCGTGGCGGCAAGCCTGATCGCTGTGCCGGAGATGATGCGCACGCGTTGTCTTTAGCGGTGCGGGCAGGGGATGCAAGGTGGGAAGGCATGGGACGAGTTCTCCTTTTTGCATTTTGCTGCGTTGAACAAATGGAGGCTTGTCGAGGCAGGGCGTTTCTGATAAGCGACTTGCAGATGAAGCTTCGTCAGATCATTCGCAAAGTCATCTTCGCATGGTTGCTGCTCATCCCGTCGGGCCTGGTAGGTCATAGCGACCCAAGGGGCGAAGTGCAGCCGTTGGTCCGGGTGGAGGATGGCTGCTTTGTCATCTACACATGGGAGTATGGCTCGGAGCATAGTTACTCGCCTGTACGGCGAACAATCTACTCACCTGAAGGACGAATTCTAAATCCGTCAAAGATAGTGACGGATTCCAAGCTGCTTGAAAGCTTGAAGTCGGACGAACCTATGGCGGGTGTGAATGCGCCGCGGCCCGCTGTATGGATTGAGTTGGATCCAGTGGAGGATCTTTCTGCCCAGAATCCAAATATCGACCCGTTTGCGAATGGCTCTCTAGTTGTTCATCACGGCTTCTATCTTTCGATGTGGCGAGAAAACCAGAAGACAAAAACTCGACTGCCTTTGAAAAACGAAGGTGCCACAGGGCTTGAAGCCACGCTCGTTCGAGAAAAGGAACTTGGTCTGGTATGGGGAAAACTGTCTCCCAAGGTTGATGGCAGTGCTCACAATGTTGAACTGATGTTTGCATGGATCGAAAGGTCCGCTTTAAGAACCATCTGTGAGATTTCTCTTGGGGAATGTGCTGCAATCTATGATTTCGCCGTGGTTTCCAACATTATCTGGACTGGGGATCGTGCATGGCTGGCGTGGGTACGGAAAGCCTCGGACTCAGAAAACCTGCCGCCCACCAAACAGTGGATCACGGTGCTGGCTAGCATTGATCCTTCGACAGGAACGGTGAAGGAAGAGCCGCTGAATGCGCAAAGTCACTGGAATGCTCACCTTTCGATGAACGTTTGCGACGGCTGGCTCTGCCTCGCATGGCACTGCCCGAAACATGGTATGTATCCTGACGATGCCCAGATTGTGACGGAGTTTCGCAAGCTGAAATAAGGACGATATCCTCCAGCCGGACGTTCTGGAGTGTCCGTCGTACTTTTTTACTTCCCATTCTTGAACACATAGAGCACGCCGTCGTCCGCGCCGAAGAGAACATATTCGCCAGCGATGGCCGGATTGGTTTTGACGGGGGCGCCGATTTGATAGGAGAAGAGCTCTTTGCCGTCGGCAAGGTTGAGGACGTAGATGTAGCCGTCGTCGCTGCCGAAGATCGCGGTTTTGCCGGCGCAAATGACGGCGCTGCTGTCGATGCGGTCGCGGGCGCGGAATTCCCAGAGCTGTTTGCCAGTGACGCGGTCGATGGCGTGGAAGCGTTTGTCGCGACCGCCGACATAGACGACTTTTTCCCATATGGCGGGGGCGGCGTAGTATTCGAACTCGCGCTCGCCGTATTCCCAGAGCTGCTTTCCGTCGCTCATGCTGTAAGCGCCGACGCGGTTGCCATAATGGCTGACATAGATGACGCCGCCGGCGATGGCGACGTTGTTGCCGATGTAGGCCCCGACTTCGATCTGGCGCTCTTCCTTGCCGGTTTTGACATCGTGGACGTGCAGCACGGAGTCGCAGCCGCCGAAGACGACTTTGCCATCGCCGACGGCGGCACCGCCGTTGATGTAGTAACCGGTTTCGGCGGCCCAGTCCTGCTTGCCGGTCTTGGCGTCGAGGCAATAGACCTTGTAGTCGTAGGAGCCGATGATGACTTTCTGCGCCTTGGTTTCAGGATCGGTCCAGACGTTGGCGGAGGCGTGGATTTCGGCCTCGGTTTCGAACTTCCACGCTTCTTTGCCGGTGTCGGCGTTCCAGGCATAAACGAAGCCGTCCTGGCAGCCTGCGACGACGAAATCGCCCGCGAACGCGGCAGCACCGTCGAAAGCGCCCTTGGCCTCGGCTTTCCAGATTTCTTTGCCGGTGGCGAGGTCGAGGCAGAAGAATTTGCCGTCCTTGCAGCCGACATAGACTTTGCCCACGCGCACGACGGCGCTGGAGACGAGCATCTCGGCCTGGCCCTTCGGTTTGTCCATGAGCTTGAACTGCCAGGCGAGTTCGAGCGGGAATTTGAGTTCGACGGACGAGGTGCCGGTCATGGCTGCGTTGCCGCGACTGTGAATCCAGTCGGCGTTTTGAGCGTGCAGACTGCCGAGCGTGGCGAGGAGCAGGAAAATCGTGGAGCGCATGAGTTTGGACTGTGAAACTGGCCTGAGTTGAGCTTTGTTGCAACGCAAGCCGATGTCTGATCACGATCTCCAGAAGCCGCCGCCGATTCCGCCTGACCTGCGGTGCGAGTATGAGGAGCGTCCGTTTCAAAACTGCACGCGCTGCGGTGAGTCGCTGCCGGATTTTCCGGGCGGATTTCAGATCTCGAAGGCATACAAGCGCGGCGAGTGCGTGATGGAGTACGCGCTGTGCGACCACTGCCGCACGAAGATGATGGAGGAGTTCTCCCAGGAGTCGAAAAAGCGGCTGGCGCAGTTTCAGGACGAGGAGGTAGTGCTGGACCGCAGCTTGGAATCGTGCGCGGTGTGCAATGCGCGGCGTGATGCGCCGGGGATGGAGGATTTCGTGATCACGGGCGTGTGCGAGGGCGTCTCGCTGCTGCACAGCGTGATGATTTGTGGGAAATGCGGTGACACGGTGCAGGGGATGATCTCTCAGAAGACGCGAGACACATGGCGACGCTTCGTAGATGACAATTTCCCCGGCCCGCCGCCGGTGGATTCGCTACCTGAGCCGGAGGAGTTTCGCCCTGTGGTGCCAGTGATATCCAAGGTGTCCTGATGAAAGAAGACTAAAGCCCCATTTCGGACTTCGACCTTGGACATTCTTTCGTCATTGGGAATTACTCATTCGTCATTCGATGATCAATGACCACAGTTGATGCCTTCGTCAGGCGGGTCGGTGTCTTCGATCTTGGCGGCGGCTTTGAGCTCCTCTAGGAGGACGTTGAATTTTTTGTCGCGATATTCTTCGAGGAAACGGTTCGTTACTTCATCCTTCACTTCGTCAAATGGTTTGGCGACGGATGGCTTGCGACCGGTGACGGTGCAGATGTGAAAACCAAGTTGGGTGGTGAAGACGGGGCTGATCTCACCTTCGCCCATGGAGAAGGCGATGGTCTCGAATTCCTCCATGAATTCCCCGCGCTTGAACCAGCCGAGGTCGGTCTGCTGTTGCTCCTCGGCGCGGTGTTCTTCGGCGAGTTTGGCAAAGTCACCGCCGGCGAGGAGTTCGGAGCGGAGATCACGCATGGACTGGTAGATTTCCTGGCGGCTGGTGGCTCCCTGAAGGTTTTTGGTGATGTGCGAGGCGCGGATTTGCTCATCCGTCATGTAGTGCTTCAAATTGGCTTCGTAACAGGTTTTGAGCTCGCCCTCGGTGGGCGCGGGTTCGGGTGCATAGACGGCCTGGAGCGTCTTGTCGAGCCGTACGCCGCCGGCGACGTTCTCGCGCACGGCTTCTTCATTTTTGGCGGGCATGCCGATGTTCATGTAAAACTGCGCCTCGCCGCCGGCTTCGTCGATGAGCTTGTTCAGACGGGTGGTGACATCCTCGTCGGGGACGGTGGGGAAACGGCGTCGGCTTTCCTGATTTAGCAGGGCGCGTGAGATGATGTTGTCCTTCGCCATGCTGCGGAACTCGGGATCGCGTTCACAGCAGGCGACCTGGAGGGTGCGCTCAAAGTGGCCTTTGATGTGGCGGAACTCCGCCTCAATGATTTCGTCGTCGATGTGTTCGCCGTTAATGATGAGAGCCATGGTGGCGCGATGATGGAGCGGTAGGGCCGGGGCGCAAGGTTTGACAACGCAGTCGTGGTAGCCTAGATGCCGCGCTTGGCTGCCCGGCATGAAAATTGCGGGCCTGCACCGCATGCACTTAATGATGACTAAATCGAACTTTTTTTTGATGATGATGGCCCTCGGGGTGTTGGACAGTTGTGTTGAGACGGGGGTGGTAAAGGCAATCCCGATTACATCTGGCACCCAGTATCTGAGCGCAGGGCAGGGGGATGATGCTCCCAGACACATGCCTGTATCGCTGCCGGAACGCCCGATGCTTGCGGCGACCTCGGGGCCTTACATCAGGGCGGCATCATATCTCCTGCTCGACGCACACACTGGGCAGCACCTGGCGGGGAAGAGTTTTGAAACACCGCGTGCCGTGGCTAGCACGCAGAAACTGGTGACGGCGCTGGTCGTGCTGGATGCTGGAAGGCTGGACAAGCGGGTGCTGGTGCATGCCTCGGACGTGGCCGTGGAGCCGACCCGGCTCGGTCTTAGACCGGGCGAGACATATACGCGCCGGGAGCTGCTCTACGCTTTTCTCGTGAAAAGCGCGAACGACGTGGCGAACGTGCTGGCACGTGACAACGCCGGTAGCATCAGTGCTTTCGCTGGGAAGATGAATGCGAAAGCGCGCTCACTAGGCTGTTCGAATTCAAATTTCAAAAACCCGCACGGACTGACGGTGGGCGGTCAGTACTCCACCGCGCGCGACATGGCGCGGGTGGCGATGGAGGCCTACCGGAACAACATCATCCGCGACGCAGTGAGGAGAAAGTATCTGCCCTTCCGTCGAGCCGACGGACGCGTGGTGACTCTGGAGAACACAAACGAGTTGCTGGGCGTGATGCCGGAGTGCAACGGCATGAAGACAGGCTACACCGTGGCCAGTGGCCGCTGCCTTATCTCTAGCGCGGCAAGCGGCGGCCGCGAGGTGATCCTGGTGCAGTTGGGCACCAAGACGAAATACATCTGGGATGACGCACGACTTATGATGAGCTGGGGCCTTCAGCGGCTGCGTTCGCGTGGAGGTGTGGCAACGGCCTGGATTGGAAATTGAGTCAACCGTTGGTTGCACCGCATCTTTCCAGCGGCCAGAGTGTCATTTCCCCGAAAGCACCGACTGAATGCCGGCCTCCACCCTAGTCTGCCCTCATTGTGAGAAAACCGTCGAAATCCAGGTTTCGTCGGTGACGCGCTCGCGCCCGTGTCCGGAGTGTGGCCAGATAGTGATGCTTCAGATGGCGGAAAAGAGCACCAAGACTAAACGCCGCGCCCTACTGATGGGGCAAAATGAGCCGCCATCAGGTGATGAGAAGAGATCGGCTACAGGAGGCATGCTGCTGGAACCCGCCCACGCGCCGCAACCCCTGCCAGGAGACGCGTTTGAGCGCATGCGCATGGATCCTGAGGTGCGACAGTTCCGGCGGCGTCTCGTGATGGGCGGCGTGTTGGTGGGGTGCGTTGTTGCTCTGCTGGTGGTAGTGAAAATCGTCCAGCATTTCGAAGTCGTGGCCGCGCAGAAAAAGTTTGCTATTCCGGCAGCGGTCAGCCCGACGGAGACGAAACATGCGGCGGCCATGATGGTGCCGGAAGACACGCCTCAGCCGGTCAATTCAGGCAACCTGGTGTTCCGTCCGCCTGGCAGTGATGGCATGAAGACCGCCACTTCACTGCCTTTGCGTAATGATACTCGCAATAATCTGGCAGAGCTTGTCGCTGGTGAGGAGGTGCTGCGCAAATTTTTGCAGGCATCTGACTGGAGGCAGCGGGCTTTGCTCGTCCGCAACCGGCTGCGCGCAGCTCCTTTAATGAACATCTACTATGAAAAGAATGCGGACGGCCCGTTAGCGTTTGATTCCCTCGTGGAGGCCGAGGAGGTTTCCTCAAACTTCACCGAGCATGTGGTGGTCTTTGAGGGAGGCGGACGCCGCTTGGCGACTGTCGAGCATCTGGCGGCAGGACCGCGCGTGGACTGGGAGTCCTTTGTCGGTGCGGGTGAGATGGCATGGTCGGATTTCCTGTCGAAAAAGATAACAAAGCCCGTGTTGTTCCGAGTCCTCGTGTCCCCCGCAGGTCATTTCGAGAACCAGTTTGGCGACCCATCCTCACTGAAATGCTACAGCATGAGAGTGATCACCGAGCCGGGTGCCAAGGTTGTCTATGGGTATGCGGACAAATCCAGCGCAATGGCCCGTGAGATCGACTACATGCTCCAGGAGAGCCAGGATGCCACCTTGCCGTTGATCCTCCGGCTGAAGTTTCCCCCTGATGCCCCTGTGGACTTTCAAGTGTGGATTCAGCAGATGGTGCAGGCCGGGTGGGTGGTGAAATGAGCGCGGGAAGGTGAAAATCATGTTTGGTGTATTTTTTCGCAAGATCTGCAAGATGCTCTTGAGCCTATCGTAATTCACCACGAATCCAGCAACCATCCCCCCTCTTTCCATGAAAATGCACTCCCTTTGTCAGGGTAATCACATTGATCTCCGTTCCGGTGCCAGCCGTCGTGATTTCCTCTACGTCGGCATGCTTGGTGGCCTTGGCCTCTCGCTGCCTGAGCTGCTGCGCCTCCAAGCCGCGCAACTGATGCCAGATGTGGAAACCTTCAAGCCTATCGCTGACTCGGTCATCCATATCTATCTTCCAGGCGGTATGGCCCAGCACGAATCCTGGGATCCAAAGCCATTTGCCTCCCCGGATTATCGCGGCCCGTTCACGCCGATCAAGACATCCATTCCCGGCGAGTATGTCGGCGAGAAGTTCCAGAACATCGCCAAAATCATGAACAAGCTCACGGTCATCCGCTCGATGACCCATGGAGAGGCAGCTCATGAGCGTGGTACCCACAACATGTTCACCGGCTACCGGCCGAGCCCCGCTATCAAGTTCCCCAGCTTTGGTTCCATCATCTCGCACGAGCAAGGCAGCCGCAACAATCTGCCGCCCTATGTCGTGGTGCCGAACGTCTTTGCTCCCGAGCAGGGAACAGGCTACATGAGCAGCGCCTACGGTCCATTCGCGCTAGGCAGTGACCCCGCCGACAAGGGCTTCAGTGTGCGTGATCTGAACACCCCTAATGGTGTGGATGAGAAGCGCTTCGACCGCCGCCGCAGCCTGCTGGGTGCCGTGGATGAGCACTTCAAAACCGTTGAGAAGGCGGACTCCATCAGCGCCATGGACAGCTTCTATCAGGCCGCCTATGGTCTCATCAGCAGCAAGAAAGCTCGTGAGGCATTCGACATCTCGAAGGAGAGCGACAAACTGCGTGACGAATACGGTCGTAACACCGCCGGTCAGCGTTTTCTACTGGCCCGCCGCTTGGTTGAAGCCGGTGTGCGCATGGTTTCCGTCAGCTATGGAGGCTGGGACCACCACTCCAACATCAAAGGAGCGTTCGAGGGGCAGGCACCGAACTTTGACCAAGCGTTCGCACGCCTCATCACCGACCTTTCTGATCGTGGCATGCTCAAGCGCACGCTGGTCATGGTCAGCTCCGAATTCGGGCGCACGCCGAAGATCAACGGTACCAATGGGCGTGACCACTGGCCGCGCGTTTTCTCCGTTGCCCTTGCCGGCGGCGGTGTCAAAGAAGGCTATGTTCATGGTGCTTCAGACGCCCTCGGAGGAGAGCCTGACCGCGATCCGGTGGGGCCGGAAGATCTGGCCAAGACCATGTACCGCCTCCTTGGCATCAATGGAGAGAAGCGCATCGTTGCTGACGGTGTCCGTCCGATCGATATCGTCAATGGGGGGCGCATCCTCTCCGAAGCACTCGCTTGATCATACGCGGCGACGAACGATTCAAACAAGAAAACCCGGACAGCGATGTCCGGGTTTTTTGTCTTCAGAGACTCAGGTGCCCCAGCGCGAGCAAACCGTAGTAGGTGTACTCGCAGTCTAGCGCGTCATCCGCCCAGTTGCCATGAAAGCCCCCAGTGGCATCCCATAGTGAGTCCACGAAATCCAGACACGGCTCCTTGAGCCTAGAAAAGTCCGCTTGCACCGCATCGAGCGCGTGCAGCGCCACCGCAGTGGAAAGCAAATCCGGCAGCGGAGCAGCGGGCAGGGCGAGAAAACCACCCTGTGGCCGACATTGCCGCATCAGCCAGTCCACCGCTTCCGGCGGCGGCGGCATGTCCATGTGTCGGTGCAGCGCCACCATCGCCGCCGTCGCTGTCGTGGAGCCGACGGGAATGCCCGGCTCGTTTGACCACGCGCCGTCTTTCGTCCGCAGTCCTCCCATGCACTCCGCCAGTCGCCAGGGCTCAGGAGGAATACCGCCGAGATCTTGATAAGCACCCCAGGCCAGCAAACAGCCGTACGCACTGCCCTTGCCGCGTCCTGGTGACTGATGGTAACCACCATCCACACAGCGAAACGTCTCGACACGCCCGGCCAGCCTCTCTCTCGCTACTGCTGGCAGATCATGCAAGCCTGCGTTCGCCCAGCAGCGTGCCAGACAGCACAGATGGACGAAGTCCTGGCCTTCTCCGTCGCCAAAACTTGCAAGCCAGGGCTTCACATCAGGGATCATTGACGCATCTGCAGACAACGCTTGGAGTCCTTCCAATCCAAACACCGTGTAGTAGAGATCAGCCTTGTCGTCACGGTCGAGAAAACCACCTGCGGGAGAGATGCGGGAAGAGAGAAAACTCGCCACCAGTGGGGCGGACTCCCCGAGCAGTTTTGGCGCGAGCCGGGCCACTTGCAGCATTTCGAGTCGGAACGACATGACTGCGCCTAGCCGCGACACCGCCACGCCGCCAGAAGAAACTCATTTTCCCGCTTGAGAAATCCGCACCTTGGTCAAGACTCGCGTCCCGGTCACCCCGACCCCCTACGTGCTCACGTGGCGGAATTGGTAGACGCGCTAGATTCAGGTTCTAGTGAGTAACATCGTGAAGGTTCGAGTCCTTTCGTGAGCACCACCCCTCTGGCTGTGCCGGGGGGCCGGAATCAATCATCATGCAAGACGCAGGATTCGTGAGGCAGGCATTCGCAGGAATCGCGTCGCGCTACGTGATCGCCAACCATGTCCTCAGCCTTGGTATTGACTGTCTTTGGCGGCGCGCCACTGCGCGGCGCATCGCGCAGCTTCATCCCCGGCACGTCCTTGATCTCGCCACCGGCAGTGGCGATCTCGCCCTGGCCATCCAGTCGGCCTGTCCCGATGCCAAAGTTCTTGGCGCGGATTTTTCCGTGCCGATGATGCGTGAGGCGCAGGCACAGGGCTTTCACCGCTTGATCGCGGCTGATGGCTTGGCCCTGCCTTTTCAAGACGGTGTTTTCGACGTGCTCACCGTCGCCTTCGGCCTGCGCAACATGGCCTCGTGGCCGGCGGCGCTTCAAGAGATGGCCCGAGTGCTGCGTCCGGGTGGAACCTTATACGTCCTCGACTTCTCCATCCCAAAGTTCCCTGGCATCCGGCAGGCTTATCTGTTTTATTTGAAGCGGATCATGCCGCTTGTTGCTGGCTGGATCACCGGGAAACGCGAGGCGTATGAGTATCTCTGCGGCTCCATTGAGCGTTTTCCATCAGGCGCTGAGATGGAGAGCTTGATCGCCGCGAATGGGTTTGTTTCGGCGCGTGGTACGCCACTCACTCTGGGTGTGGCCTCGCTTTACGAGGCTCGGAAAGCGTGACCCTTGGGCTGGTGATCACGCACCACTATCATGGTGGCAGAGGGGAGATTTGAACTCCCGACCAAAGGCTTATGAGTCCTCTGCTCTACCCCTGAGCTACTCTGCCGTCATTATTATCGCGCTGGCTCCTGAGGTAGGGTTCGAACCTACGACCTAGTGGTTAACAGCCACCCGCTCTACCGCTGAGCTACTCAGGAATCAAGTCGCCCTCCCGAAGAAGGGGTGGGATTGATAAACGTTTCCGACTCTCGCGCAAGCGTTTTGTCAGCGCGAAGCGACTCGGATCCTCAACCCACGCTGTTCATCTTCAAAAGCTCCGCCAGCAGACCTCTGCCACGGTAAAAATCGACCTCTGCTTCGCCGGTGGCCTGCAAATCGACGCGGATGGTCGAAGCATCGCGCTGGGAGAGCACATGTTCGCGAATCAACGCGGTCTTTCTTGATTGTAGGGCGAGAAATCCGGCATCGACGACAGGCGTGGCCGGCCATTTTCTTGCGGCCTGACCTTCGCGCAGCACCTGTTTGAACGGCACGCCGGTTTTCTGCGCGTGCTGCTTCGCGTCATTGATGCCCGCATACCAGTCGGGATGCACGAGACGATAATAATCGCGCATTGCCTGCTTGTTGAAATGGATGACGAGCTTTTTGCCATCCACGTTGATGAAACTTGTGCCGCGGAAGGAGTCGGCATCGATCGTATCGACGAACAGCAGTTCCTCGTTGTCCACGGCGAACTCCCATTTCAGATCCCACAACAGCAGTCCGGCTGTTTCCAGCAGCTCACGCAACGCCCAGCCACCGAGTATCGCCATCTTGATCGTGGTGAGGAAATCCTGACCGCTGAGGCCGGACATGAGCAGCGCCTCCTGCTTGCTCACCGCTCGATCTTCCGGCTCGTACTTGCTCGTGAGGTCGTAGATCGGCCGCTCTAGCATTTCCCACACGCCCATCGACTTCGTGAGGCCGAGCTCCTGCTCGTAGGCGCGTCTGGCGGGATCACCGAGGCTCTGGTACTTCTTCAAAATGGACGAGCCGCTCGTGACGCCGAAGCGCACGATATACTCCAGCGGCACGACATACGTCGAACTCTGATGGAACTGAACATAGTCGAACACATGTGAGCCCAGCAGCGTTCGCTGCGGCGGATGCATCACGGGAAAACGGCGCACGACGTTGTAACAGCTCGGGTTCGCCGGCATGCCTTCGCGCACGATCTCGCAGGTCTTCGCATCCACCATGCCGAGGTGATGCGTGGCCGCACCCAGTTCCAGCATCGCCTCCAGCGGCCCGCTGAGCAATTCTTTGCGCCAAGACTCGTCCATCGGTGTCGATTCGATCGCTGCCTTTACGCGCTGCCAGGTTTCTGGCTTTCCAAGCCGCGAATACATCGCGTGGCGGAAGATGGCGCGGTTCAGGTCATTGCCTTCGATGTTAAAGATGCTGCCCACGTCAAAGACCGAGCCTGCGGGCGTCGTCTCGCACACCACAAAGCCTGGATGATCCGGCACGGCGTAAAGATTCTGCACGGAGCCGCGATAAACTGGCTCACCAAGTTTCGAGAGATCAAGGTGCGTAGGCGCTGAAAAGGGAGAAGTCATGATTCACGGGGAAAAACAACGGTTTCCGGCCCTGTGCAACTGCGAACAGAGAACCGCGAACCGGGAACTGCGGCAGCACAACTTTGAACTTTAAACTTTGAACTTTAAACTTCCGGCTCAAACTCAGCCCTCCATGTCAGAACCCGCCTCCAACGCCCCTGCCTCCCTCGATTTCATCCGTGAAATGATCGCCGCCGATGTCGCAGCGGGACGCAACGGCGGCCAGGTCATCACGCGTTTCCCCCCG
The DNA here is from genome assembly GCA_964421275.1 of uncultured Prosthecobacter sp. Lineage (GTDB taxonomy): Bacteria > Verrucomicrobiota > Verrucomicrobiia > Verrucomicrobiales > Verrucomicrobiaceae > Prosthecobacter. Next base: position 116,038 of record CAYQWE010000004.1, on the reverse strand, counting down.
GAGCCGAACGGCTACCTCCACATCGGCCACGCGAAGAGCATCTGCTTGAACTTCGGCCTCGCGCAGGAATACGCGTCAAACTCGCGCTGCCACCTGCGCTTTGATGACACGAATCCCACCAAGGAGGAGACTGAATATGTCGAGAGCATCATGGCCGACGTGAAATGGCTCGGCTTCGACTGGGGAACTCACCTCTTCTACGCCAGCGACTACTTCGAGAAACTCTACACGTTCGCCGAGCAGCTCATCACCAAAGGCCTCGCCTACGTCGATGACCAGACGCAGGAAGAGATGCGACAGAATCGCGGTACTTTGACCACGCCGGGTATGCGCAGTGCATGTGCGGACCGCAGTGTGGAGGAAAACCTCGATCTCTTCCGTCGCATGCGGAAAGGCGAGTTCAAAGACGGCGAGCGTGTGCTGCGTGCAAAGATCGACATGGCCTCACCGAACATGCACCTGCGTGATCCGGCCATCTATCGCATTCTCCACGCGCATCACCACCGCACTGGCGACGCGTGGTGTATCTACCCGATGTATGACTACGCGCATCCGCTCAGTGACGCGCTGGAGTCCATCACCCACAGCCTCTGCACACTGGAGTTTGAAATCCATCGCCCGCTTTACGAGTGGCTCATCAACAACGTGGACGGCCTGCCCGGCCAGCCTTACCAGCGCGAATTCGCCCGTCTAAACGTGACCTACACGGTGATGAGCAAGCGCAAGCTGCTGCGCCTCGTCAAAGACGGTCACGTCAACGGCTGGGACGATCCGCGCATGCCAACCATCAGCGGCATGCGCCGCCGAGGTATCACACCGGCCGCCTTGCGCGCATTCTGCAAGACCATCGGCCTCACGAAGTTCAACTCGCTGACCGAGGTCGCCCTGTTGGAGCACGCCATTCGCGAAGACCTCAACAAAGTCGCCCGCCGTGCCTACGGCGTGCTGCGTCCGGTTAAAGTCGTGCTCGAAAACTATCCCGAAGATCAGGTGGAACATTTCGAGTCCGCAAACCACCCCGAGGACGCCAGTGCTGGCACCCGCCAGGTGCCGTTCTGCCGCGAGATTTACATCGAGGCTGATGATTTCATGGAATTTCCCACAGAAGGCTTTCACCGCCTCAAGCCTGGCGGTGAGGTGCGGCTGAAATTCGCCTTTTGTATCATTTGCAATGAGGTCATCAAAGACATGGACGGAAACATCACCGAACTGCGTTGCACCTACGACGAAGCCACGCGCCACGGCAAAAAGCCCGAGGGCCGCCAGAAACCCAAGGGCATCATCCACTGGGTTAGCGCCCGTCACGCCATCGACGCGCAGGTGCGGCTCTACGACCGCCTTTTCACCGTCGAAACGCCCGATACCGACGCTGGAGAGGATGGCGACTTCACGCAGTTCTTGAACCCCCATTCGCTCGAAGTCATCGCCAACGCCAAACTCGAACCTGCTCTACGAGACGCCGCCTCTGGCAGTCTTTGGCAGTTCGAGCGCGTGGGCTACTTTTTCGCCGATCCGGTCGATTCAAAGCCTGGCGCGCCTGTTTTCAACCGCACCGTCACCCTCAAGGACGGCTGGGTGAAAAAATAGATGAGCTGGTCGGGTGGGTTGTTTTTTTGAACACGTTGGAGCATCAAAAATCCAATGACTTTGCTCCGGTATTGAGCGAGTCTGGCACCTTGGCTTCTTATTGTTGGACTCTCAAGGCTCCGGGAGTCTGGCGCATTTTTTTTGGATCTTCCCTTTTTCAATCATGGAACAAACTCTCAATCTTCCCGGTCAAGGGCAGTCTAGTACGCTCAACCGCATCCACGAGGCATCCGCCAAGTTTCAGCGTTACAAGATACTCCTGCGGCGTCGCTGGTGGTTCCTGCTGCTGACCGCTAGCATTGGTGTCTGTGTGCAGGCGCTGCGCATTACCGGACGCCCTCAGGAGTTCAGATCGTTGGCCAAACTAGTGGCAGGTGGGCAGTTGGTGGCTAATGACAACTACGCATGGCGCGAGCAGCAGGCGGACTTCTATGGGACGATCATCGAGACTGTCGAGAGTGCAGAGATGAAAAGAAGGGCATTGGAGCGTGTCCGTGCATTGAATCCCGACTTAAAGGACTCCGATGTTGAGATCCGCGTCGCGCAGACGAAGGGTTCCGCTATTTTCAACATCCTTGCGACGGGCGCTGAGCCAAAGTACACCAAGATATTTCTCGACGCGCTTTTGGACGAGTTCATCGCGTTCAGGCAGAGCATTCGTGAGCAGGCGCAGGGCAAGGTGCTGCAAACATTCCTGCAGGACGTCGTCGCCAAGCAGAAGGTGATGGATGAGAGTTTGGATCGCCTCACCAAATTCAGAAGCGCCAACAACATCATCACCATCACCAACGGTAACAACGCGGCGGCTCAGTTCCTGACAAATCTGCAGGCACAACGGGAGACGCAGCGCACAATGCTGGAGGAATTGAAGCTGGCCCTTGCCAATGTTGATGCTGCCATGCAGGCGCGTGAGCGCAGCATCAACGGGACTTCGGCTCCTGCTGCGAATGCGAAAGCCACAGAGGGGCAGCCGCCTGGGGGCGGCATCAAGTCGGAAGCTCCCACGGGAACATTGGGTAGCGGGATGACCATGGCCGAGCAGGATTATCTGCGGACGAAATCGCGGATCACCGAGTTGAGGACAAAGCTCGACTCGCTTCTTATCCAGTTCAAAGAGCAACACCCTATGGTGCAGGATGTCACGGAGGAGTTGTCCACTCAGAAAGCCCTGCTGCAATCTTATGCGGATCAAATCCAGCAGGAAATGCGCAATAATATGGGGGACTTGCAACGCCGAGTTCAGGTGCTTGACCAGCAGATTATTGAGAAGGGGAAGGAGGCGCTAGATCTGGGGGCCAAACTCGCGGAGGACACTAGGCTGGAAAAAGCCTATGAGACGGCCAAGCTGGCGCACGAGAAGATGTTTGAGAAGGTCGAGCAGTTCACCAGTTCGTTCAACACTCAGTCAGATTATGTGGCCATCCAGGAACGCGCTACGCCCGCGACAGAAGATGTGGAAGATTGGGTGATGCCGATCGTCATCGGACTTGTGGCAGGTATTGGCGCGGGGATCGTGATTCTGCTCCTGTTTGATCGGCTTGATGACCGCATGAACTCCTTCAGCGAGTTCCAGGCGCTCTTCCCTGGAGAGGCGGTTTTAGGTCAGGTTCCGGAACAGCGGAACCGCGGAGACGTGGCGCTGCTCCGCCCAAACGATGACCGCCATCTCTATGCGGAGGCTTTCCGTAATGTGCGTTCCTCGATCCTGTTCAAAAACTGGCAAGGCAAGGCACCGAAGACTATTCTGGTGACGAGCGCTGTGCCCAACGAAGGTAAGACGACAGTGACGTCCAACCTCGCTGTGACCATGGCGCTGGCCGGCGCACGCGTCCTGCTGGCGGACTGCGACCTTCGGCGCGGTGGCGTGAGTGAATTGTTCAAACTGCCCACGTCTCCAGGTTTGAGTGAGGCTCTGCGTGGCAAGCTCCACTGGCGCGATGCCGTGCAGGAGACTAGCACCCGCAACCTGGACCTGCTCGCGCGCGGCGAGGTCTTTGACCAAACGTCTGAGATGCTGCTCTCCAAGACTGCTGAGGAGATGCTCAAGGAAATGGGAGATGAGTATGATTATGTGATCTTCGACAGCGCCCCAGTCCTTGTGGCGGATGACACAGCGAGCTTTGCCCCGAAACTCGACACAGTACTCTTTGTTGTCCGCATGTCGTCCACGATGGCGCGCCTGACAGGGAAGTCCCTTGATCTGCTCTATGAGCGCCAGGTGAATATTGGCGGCGTCATTTTGAATCGCTCCAGTTCGAATCTGAAAGAGTACACCTATTACAACTACGCCAGTTATTACTATGCTCCTGTGAAGGCCAATGCACAACCTCAGCAGGAGACAGCCGCAGCCAAGACCTGAGGCAAGGATTTCTTCCCATGGAGGTTCGGTGCGGAGAAGTGCATTGTCAGTTAGGGTGGCGCTGATCTGGGTTACTATGCTCCGCATCAACATTGTTTGTGAATCATCTATCCTGGCGGTAACGGGAAGGATTTCTGATTCGAAGCTAACGTGACGCTGATAACATAGCGATCATAAGCGTCATGTTAGCGGTTTTAGACTCACTAATGATGATGATGCGGAGAATGTTTAAAATGGAGGCGACGGGAATCCGGAACGTGGTGGTGGTCGCTGGCCGGGGCCTCCACGGCGACCTCTACTGGGCGGGCCGAAGCCGCTCCCCATGGGTGGGCCACGACGTTGGAAGCTGGCATCAGGCGTGCCTGCGAATTGACGGGGTACGAAGGGATATTCCGCAGTGAGCACATAGTAATAGGTGCCCTGCGAAAACTCCGGGGTGCTACCGTAGCGTCCGTTGTTGGCATCGAGATCGCCGGAACCTTCAACATATTCATAGTCCTGCACGAACAAGCCGTCATGGTTGCCGCCCGGAGAGCCTGGCGGACGCCGCCCTGTTTTGATCGCGTAACTCGATGTCAGCTTCTTCAGTGGACTGTTGGCATTGCTTGCTTCGCTGTGTCCCCAAGGCCCATAAATCGGAAATCCGTCAGCCGCCCAGCCGACGAGTGTCATTTTCGGCTGTTTGCCGTTGAGTTTCTCTATGAGACCGCTCGGAATGCCATGGTAGTGATACGCTCCGTTTGGCTGTACATGCGCGTTGTTGTCATCAAGACCTAGGTCGATGGCTCCGCCGTGAGGCTCATACTGCCAGCCGCTGTTTGGATCGCCGTGCCACCATTCTGCGGCGAAAGGATCAAATACCACGCCGTTCACCGCGATGCCGAAGGGCTGCATATGGAGCGGTATGGGCTTAGCTGCTATTTTCGGATGCAGTGGCACTTTGTAGTCATACACCTGTGGGGAGATCCTGTTCGGGTTGTGTCGGTTGGGGAATGCCCCAGGCGCATGATCCGGGATGCCGTTGGCCTGGATGCGCCGGTGGTTTTCTTCCACGGTGATCCTTACTTCGTTTGGCGGCAGTTGGGTTGAAGTCGCGAGACTGACAGAAACCAGAGCGCAGCCGCTCGAGCGCAACAGTAAGGCATGGACGGTAGAGTGCTGGAGTGAGAGCTTCATGGCACAGGGCATAACCTTACACGAGGCATAATGTCACGCGTAATTGTGGCTTGGGCAGGCTGTTTGCCACTTGCGCTGGCAGCGTAAGTTTGGCTTCATGCGTCGTGCGTTCACGCAAGCCAGCCCGTATTCCCGAGGTCGCCGTCCTAGTGGACACTTCGCGTTCGTACGGGCGTGATATTGTGCGCGGCATTCGGCGTTATGCAGCTGAGCACGGGCCATGGTCGCTTTATCTGGAGCCCCGCGACCTGCGTAGCCAATTTCCCGTATGGTTGAAAAAATGGAAGGGAGACGGCATCCTCTCGCGAACCGTCGATGAGTCGCTGCTGCGGCAATTGAAGGCCACCAGGCTGCCTGTGATCGAGTTGCGCACGACGGTTCTGAAGCATCTGTTTCCCTTCGTTGGCATCGACAACAGCGTCATCGGTGCCCGGGTAGCGGAACATTTGAGGAACCGTGGCTTTCAACATTTTGCCTGCGTTCTGGATGACTCGGAGGAGTTCTTCATTGAGCGCGGCGGGCTCTTTGCGCTGAGCGTGCGTGAGCAGGGGCTCGCGTGCCCAGTGTTCCGCTCCAAAGGGCGGAGTTGGGAGCAGCATCAGCGTGCTCTTGTCACATGGCTTCGCGAGCTGCCAAAGCCATCTGGCGTTTTTGCGGTGAATGACCAGATGGGCTTCTGGGTGCTTGATGCCGCGCGGCGTGCGGGCATCGCTGTGCCGGAGGAGATAGCCGTCGTCGGCGCTGAGAATGACAACATGCTTTGCGAAACCGCCTCGCCTCCGCTTTCCAGCGTGCGTTTGCGCGGGCAGGCCGTCGGCCTTCACGCGGCTAAATTGTTGGATGAGTGGATGACTGGGAAACGCATCCCGAAACCGGGTGAAAGACATTACCATCCGCCCGGTGACATCGTTGTGCGGCAGTCGAGCGACATCGTAGCTGTGAATGATGTGCGTATCGCGACCGCATTACGTTTCATCCGGCAGCATGCGACCGGGCAGATCGATGTGCCGCGTGTCGCACGCGAGGCGGCGATGTCACGCAGTGTGTTGGAGCGCCGCATGAAGTCCCTCATCGGGCGTAGCCCAGGAGAGGAGATCAGCCGCCTGCGCTTTGCTGCTGTAGAAAAACTGCTCTCGCAGACGGATCTAACGTTGGACGCCATCGCCGCGCGTTGTGGGTTCACGCACACACAATACATGGCTGGCGCGTTTCGGAAGCGGTCAGGCATGACTCCTGGGGAGTTTAGGAGACGCCGCAAAATCTGAAGATGATAATCCAAAGTCTGAATGAAGAGATGGGCACTAGGGTGTTTAATCGGCGCATGAAACGCCGCCGTTTCCTCCAATCCCTGCCCGCCTTCGCCGCCGCGCCTGCCTTGACTTCGGAGGTGTCGTGGAGGCTGAACTACATGCTCGCCTCTTCGATGTATGGCGGTCTGCCGCTGGTGGACATCCTGCCGGAGGTGAAAAAGACTGGGGCCACGGGTATCGAGCTCTGGCCGAAGAAGCACGGCACGCAGCGCGAAGAGCTGGATGAGATCGGCCATGACAAGTTTGCCCAGTTGCTCAAGGAGCATGGTGTCAAATTTGGCGGCACGACACGCTACGACTTGGGCCCGTTCAAGCTGGCGGATGAAATCGAGGTCGTGAAAAAACTAGGCGGTAGCTTCATCGTCACCGGCGGTGCCGGCGAGTGGAAGAACGTTACGCCTGGGCAGTTGAAGGCGAACGTGAAGGACTTCGTGGAGAAGATGAAGCCGCATGCCTCGCTGGCGGCGGAAAGCGGCGTGGAGATCGGCATCGAAAACCATGTGAACAATCTCATCGATACGCCGGATTCGCTGCGGTGGCTTGCGGATGGCATCCACAGCATCCCAGGCATCGGCATTGCGCTCGCACCTTACCATCTGCCGCAGGAAACGGAACTGCTTGCAGACCTCATCACGCACATCGACAAGAAGATGACGATGTTTTACGCATGGGAGCATGGCATGGGCTGCATGAAGGCGATGCCGAAGAACGAGGAGCTCCAGCAGATGCCCGGGCGCGGCTCTTTGAACTGGCGCCCGTTGCTTGCCGCTCTCAAACAGACGGGATTCGTCGGCCCGACCGAGGTATTCATGCACCCCACCCCGCGCGGTATCCCAATCATGCCCACCATCGTCGAGACGACGGCCGAGATCAATCGTGCGAAAAAGCATCTCGACAGCCTTGTTGGCTGACCCTTCATCCAAACCCAACACATCTATCTATCGTCATGCCAGAAGCCAAAGTACTGCTCATCATCGGCGACGCCGCCGAGACCGTTGATACCCTCTACCCGTTCTACCGCCTTATTGAGGGCGGCTACAAGCCTGTCGTCGCCGCGCCGGAAAAACGGAAGTACCAGATGGTGATGCACGAGGTCAAGTCTGGCTGGACCATAACGAAAGAGTGGGAGGGGTATAGCATCGACGCGGACATCACTTTCAAGGACATCAAGCCAGAGGAGTACGTCGGCATCTTCTTCAGCGGCGGGCGCGCACCAGAATACATCCGCGAGGACACCGACCTGCTGCGTGTGACCAAGTGGTTCTGGGAAAACAAGAAGCCCTGCGCCAGTGTGTGTCATGGCGTGGAGATCCCGGCTCGTGCGGACATCGTAAAAGGGCTGCGCATGGCCACGGTGGCGAAGTGCAAGTTCGACCTCGAAGTCTGCGGCGGCATTTTTGTGAACGAGCCGTGCGTCATCGACCAGCACATGTTTTCGGGACGCACATATCATGATTCCGGCCACTTCATCGGACCGTGGATTGCCGCGCTGGATGTCGAGCGGAAGAAAATGGGCTTGTAATATGACGAATGAGTAATTCCGAATGGCGAAAGAAGCTCCAATGCCGAAATCCGAACTCATGAGCCCCTTCGTCATTCGAGCTTCCTCATTCTTTCGTCATTTGGGCTTCGGTATTCGTCATTTCTTGCTCGCTGTCACGCTCAGCGCCCTTCCAGCTCACGCGCATCCATTGCAGGCGGAGCCGATCAATCACGCTTTCGTTTACACGTTTGACCAGTTCAACATACCGGAGGATCCCGATGAATCGCTGGTCAACGGTGGATTGCTGTTGTTGGCGGAGTTGAACTGCACGGCGTGTCATGCCGCGCCGACGTCGTGGCAGGAGCGGTTGAAGGCGAAACCGGGGCCGGATTTGAGCGCGGTGGGTTCGCGTCTCGACGGAGACGCGCTCTGGCTCATGATCCGCAGTCCGCAGAACAGAAAGAAGGGAACGCAGATGCCTGGTTTGTTTGCAGGTGAGGATGGCGATGATGAGAGTGTGGAGGCGCTGGTGGAGTATCTTAGCTCGATGAAGCAGGAAGAAGCGCAGGTGTCGGCAGGTGATGCGGAACGTGGCAAGGAGCTGTATCATAAGGTCGGCTGCGTGGCCTGCCATGAGCCAGCCAAGGATGCGCGACCACCGAGGCTGCCAGCAGGCACGGAGGTGGAGAAACCGGGCAATGCCTCGGTTCCCATCGCACTTGCAGACGACTACGACTTCACGGCTCTGGCGCATTTTCTGAAGGCCCCTCTAGCCATGCGACCGGCGGGCCGTATGCCTGACATGCGGTTGAGTGCGCAGGAGGCATCAGACATCGCTGCGTACCTCCATGTCGGTCGAGTCGTGGTGAAAGCTACGGCGCGTGCAGCGCTGAAGATTCCGCAGCAGGGAGTTGAGAAGGGGAAGGAGGTCTTTGAGAAGATGAATTGCGTGGCATGTCACAAGCTGAGTTCTGCGCTTCCAGCTAAAGTAAGGATGGCGGAAAGTCTGGCGGAGTTGGCGGCGAACAAAGGCTGCCTCGCGGAGAAGCAGCCTAGCGGCACTCCGCGCTTTGATTTGAATGATCTTCAAAGGCGCGCGCTTCGCCTGGCCCTGACTGAGATCCAGAAGCCAGCACCGCAGCTCACTGCACAGGAGCGGGTGGACTGGCAGATGTCGCGCCTGAACTGCTATGCCTGTCACGATCGTGACGGCAAGGGCGGGCCGGAAGAACCTCGTGCGCAGTATTTCGGGATGAATGACTCTACTGCTGAGTCGCTAGGTCAATTGGGCAACCTACCGCCGAATCTCGACAAGGTGGGCCGGAAGCTTACCCACGGCTGGTTTGAGAAGCTGTTGTGGGGGGGCGGCGGCAGTGTGCGGCCCTACATGGACACACGCATGCCGAATTTCGGTAAGGAGCAGACAGAGATGCTCATCAGGGCATTCGAAGGTGCGGACAAGCCCGTCAAGCCGGAGGAGATCGACGTCAGTGGTCTGGCGAAGCATCACCGTGCGGAGCTAGGGCGGCAGCTTCTCGGCGCGAAGGGACTCGCGTGTGTCGCGTGTCATGGCCTGAAGGACCGCAAGTCTCTTGGGCCACCGGTGATTCGTCTCACACACACGGTGGAGCGTCTCCGTCCGACGTATTTCAAGGAACTGTTGCTCGATCCGCAGGGGACGCAACCAGGCACGGTGATGCCGCCGATGTTTGCCGGGCGCAAGAAGGCGGACCAGGAGATCGAAAGTATTTGGACCTATTTGCGCGAGATCGACGGTCAGCCGCTGCCGGAGGGGCTGATGTCAACGGAGGATTTTGAATTGAAGCCCGGCAAGGAGAAGCGTGTGATCATCTTCCGCAGTTTCATCGAAGGTTCCGGATCACACGCGATCGGTGTCGGTTTTCCTGAGGGGTTGAACGCCTCGTTTGACGCGAAGCAGTGCCGCTGGGCGGTCATCTGGAAAGGCCGCTTCCTCGACGCGATGAGCAACTGGCAGGATCGTGCGATGCCGCCGATTAAGCCGCTTGGTTCGAGTGTGAAGAAGCTGCCGGCGGTGACTGGCGAACGTGTGTTCGGCGGTTACAAGATCGGCAAGGATGGCGTTCCTACTTTTTTATATAGTGAGGACGGAAAACAGGTGGAGGACACTCTGCGTCCTGCAAAGACAGGCTTTGAGCACATCGTGAGGATCAACGGCAAAGAAACGAAGGAGGTTGTGATATGGTGAACAAAGTTTCTAGCTCAGCGTTAGCAGTCCTCTGTTTCTGGTTGTTTGCCTTTTGCCCTTCACTTCTCGCGCAGGAGCAGTCAGACTACTACCGCATCCAGACTTATGATTTGCCTGCGGGTGTGAATTTCGAGGCGAGCGGTCTGGCGGTCGTTGCTGATGGCAAACTTGCTGTGGCGCTACGCAAGGGGGAGGTCTGGATCGAAGGGAGTCAGGGCTTCGAGCTTTTTGCGAGTGGCCTACACGAGATTCTTGGCCTCGCTTGGCATGATGGCGCACTTTATGCAACGCAGCGTGCGGAGGTCACGAAGTTGCGTGACACTGACGCCGATGGCAAAGCGGATGAGTATCTCACGGCCTCGACCGGCTGGGGAGTTTCCGGTGCGTATCACGAATACGCCTACGGGCCGGTGTTTGACACGGAGGGGAGCCTTTACACCTCGCTGAATTGCAGCATGGGCAAGACATGGGAAGGCGCGGGTGATGAGGCATTGCACCCGTTGTGGCGCGGCTGGGTCGTGCGCATGACGCCGCAGGGCAGGTTGGAGCCATGGTGTGCCGGGTTTCGCAGCCCGTGCGGCATCGGCCAGAATGCGGAGGGTGAGATTTTTGTCACTGACCAGCAGGGCAATTGGATGCCGACGACGCCGCTGTTTCACGTCCGCAAAGGAGCCTATTTCGGGCATGCCGACTCGATCCCCGACGCGATGCGGCCAGAGTCGCCGGTGAAAATCGCTGCGAAGCAGCCGGATGGGACGCTCACCGTCGCGCAGGCCATGAGGACCGTGCGGGGGTACTGCCCCCCAGCGGGCTGGCTGCCCTATGTGAAGATGGGGCAGAGCGGGACAGGCATCGCGTGCGACAAGGGTGGTGGGCGGTTCGGCCCGTATGAGAAGCAGCTCTTCCTCGGCGAGTTCGTGCTCAGTGGTGTTAACCGTGTCTTTCTAGAAAGAGTCGGCGGTGAATACCAGGGCGCGTGTTTCCCATTTGTGGACGGCTTAGATTGCGCGGCGCTGGCGCTAGCATTTCTGTCGGATGGGTCGCTCGTGGTCGGCGAGTCAAACCGTGGCTGGAACAGTAAAGGCAACCGCCCCTTCGGACTGCAACGCGTGGTCTGGACGAAAAAAACACCACTCGATGTGCAACGGATGGAGCTGACGAAGAGTGGCTTTCGGTTCACCTTCACGCTTCCGGTGGACGGCGTGAGCCTAGGTAGGATCACCGGGCGGAGCCACACCTATCCCTTTCAGAGCAAGTATGGCGGCGAGGAACTCGACGCGCAGCCGCTGCAAGTCAGCGCTGTGAAACTTTCAAATGGCGGCCTCGTTCTGGATGTGACCATTGCAAATCTCCGCGAAGGCTATGTGCATGAATTCGAGTTGCCGACGCTGAAGGCGATAGATGGCACTCCGCTGTGGCACCGCATGGCGTATTACACGTTGAATCGATTGAAGGAATGACGTGGAGGCGCGGTCTGCAGGCACCTCACCACGAAGCGACCACTTCATACGCGTAACCACGAAGGTATTCGGTCTCCGGGATGGTGGCGAGTATGGGATGATCAGGACGCTGCGTGTAGGTGGCTACACGGCGGAGAGTTTTCTTCGCATCGACAGCGGCGTCGGTGATGCTGCTGTGAAACTCGCTGGAGCTGACGTGATGCGAGCAGGTGAAGGTGGCAAAGACACCGCCGGGCTCGAGCATCTTCATGGCACGGAGGTGGATCTCCTTGTAGCCGCGCAACGCATCGCGCACAGAGCTTTTCGTTTTGGTGAAGGAGGGAGGATCGAGAATGATCAAGTCGTAACGGCTTCCGGCGGCTTCATTGCGTTTGAGAAAATCGAAGCAGTTTTCGGCGATGCATTCGATCTTCGCACCGGAGATGACGGCGTTTTGTTTTGCGACTTCGGTGGCAGGTTCACTGATGTCCACGGCGGTGACTTCGCTGGCTCCGGCGAGCGAGCAGGACTGCGCAAAGCCGCCTTGATTGGAGAAACAGTCGAGCACGCGGCGTCCGGTGGCGAGTTTGGCGACGAGCTGGTAATTATCGAGCTGATCGAGGTAAAGGCCGGTCTTCTGGCCTTCAAGCAGATCGGCATGGAAGGCGCTCCCTTGGTGCCGAAGGGCGAAAGGCACGGGCGGCTCACCGCTGATGACACCTTTGATGAGTTCCATGCCCTCCGCTTTGCGAACGGGGGCTTCGTTGCGTTCGATGATGCCATGTGGCTTCAAGGTTTCGTTGAGTGCCTGCGCGATGAGGTCTTTGCGCAGATCCATCGCGAGGGTGAGTGTCTGGAGTACGAGAAAGTCACCATAGCGGTCGATGATGACGCCGGGCAGGCCGTCGGACTCGCTCCACACGAGACGGCAGAGTTTCAAATCGATGCCGGAGGCTTCGCGCACCTTGATCGCGCGCTGAATGCGCCGCACGAAAAAGTCGAGATCGAGATCCTGGCGTCGATACGAGAAGAGACGTGCGGAGATTTGCGATTGTGGGTTGTAAATGGCGCTGCCGAGTGGTTTGCCGCGCACGTCTTGAAGATGGACGACATCACCGGGCTTGGGATCGCCGTGACGTTTTTGGATTTCAGTGGCGTAAACCCAGACGTGGCCGTGGAAGAGGCGTGCGCGGGGCTGGACGGTCAGGGTGGGCATCTGAGGAGAAAAAGTACGTCAATTGGACAGTGGGTCGGTGAGACAGTAGGGCGGTGGGGGCAAATGACTAATGATGAATTGCCGAATGACGAATCGCGTAGGTGAACAGGCTGCTTTGATTCGATATCGAAGATTCATGCTTAGTTCGTCATTCGGATTTACTCATTCGGCATTATGCGAGTGATACGACTGCTTTGATCACACGATTTTCTGGCAACAACCACGCATCCATCTGCGCAGGCAGCTCACTGAACTCACACCTGTGACTGATCCAAGGGCGGGTATCGATCTGGCCGGACTGGATCATGGAGAAGATGTGCGGGAAGTCGGAGGCGGTGGCGTTGCGACTGGCGAGGATGCTCAACTCGCGGCGATGGAATAACGGGTCGTCGATGGTGACGGGTTCCTTGGTGATGCCGACGTAAACGACGCGACCGGTGAAGCAAGCGAGGCGGAGCGCATTCGCCATGGAGTTTGGGTTGCCGGTGGCGTCGAAAACGATCTGCGCCACAGGCTCGCCTGGCAATGCGGCGACGACTTTGACACTGGGGTAATGTCTTTCGACGAAATCGCGACGAGCGGAGTTGAGTTCGAGAAGGGTGATGGAGGCATTCGCGGCGCGGGCAAATTCGAGCACGGTGAGACCGATGGGACCAGCGCCGATAATGAGCACGTCGTCACTCGCGGTGATCTGTGAGCGATTCACTGCATGGCAGCCGATGGCGAGTGTTTCGACGAGGGCGAGCTGATCGAAGTCGAGCGCGTTGCAGGGATGCAGCTTGTGCGCTGGCAGGATCATGCGCTCACGCATGCCGCCGTCGCAATGGACGCCGAGGACTTGCAGCGTTTCGCAGCAATTTGTGCTGCCGCGTCGGCAGGAGTGGCAGAGGCCGCAGTTCAGATAAGGTTCGACGGAGCAACGGTCGCCGACTTTGAGATGGGTGACGGCAGAACCGATAGCGAGTACTTCTACACCTAGCTCGTGACCGAGGATGCGCGGAAACTCGATGAAGGGCATTTTACCGAGGTAGCCGCTGATGTCAGTGCCGCAGATGCCGATGGCACGGATGGCGACAAGAGCCTCGTCATGCCTAGGCGTGGCGGCTTCGGGCAGGATGGTCCACTCGAAGGTTCTGGTGGCGGTGAGGGTCAGTGATGTCACGGTGTGTCAGTTGACACGATAGCGACCGTTTTCCACGGTCATTTCGGGGACTCGGCGCTCTTTCTCGAAAATGTTATAGGCGGAATGAAGCTCACGCCAGAAGTCGAGGTGTTTGGGATCAGCGACCTTCATCCGCCGTTCTTCCATGCGGAAGGGGAAGATGTGGATTGGGACGGTGGAGGTGCTTTTCAGCGCGGCTTCGATGAGGAGATAGATTTCCTCGATGAGTGGGTCTGTCATGGCGAAGCAGCCGACGCTGACATTGTCACCATGGATCATGATGAGGCTGCCGGTGCGTTGATGGGCAAGGTCGTATTTGTTGGGATAGCCGATGTTGAATGAGAGATGATAGCTGCTGGCGGGATTGAGCTGGGTCGGTGTGACGAAGTAGAAGCCTTCGGGTGCCTGCATGTCTCCCTCGCGTGTTTTGGGGCCGAGAGTGCCAGAAAAGGTGGCGATGGGATAGTTGCGGAAGAGTTTCCACTGGTTGTCCGTGCCTCTGAGCCAAAGTTCGAGCTCGTGGGTCTCTTTGAAGATGCGGATGAACGCGGCTTGGCCAAGTTTGAGTTGTTTTGAGGCGAGCTCAACGGGCAATTCTGGCATCAAACGCGAGCGCACGTCGGCGAGGCGGTCAGTGACGCTCATAACCCGCCATTCCTCAACGGACGGCGGTGAAGTGTAGGGCATGACAAACTGATCCCTGATGACCCTTTGCATGAAATGAGTGATCTTGGGGTTGACGATGTCCAGCGTGCCGGCTTGAAGCGCTCCCCTGCCGGTGATCGCGGCCATGTGAAGAAGAACGAGCGCGATTTGTCTCATGAAATTTCTCCTCAAAGCGAGGATGAGACAGGGGGAGACGGAGTTTTGCTGCGGACGATGTTCATCGCTCCATTGAGTTCTCCGCCGGGTTCGATGGAGACGGAGCGTGCGGTGACGTCTCCATTCACGGAGCCGTTGCAGCCGATGAGGACGGGGCCAGTGCTGAAGATGGTGCCGGTGACGCGGGCATGGATTTCGACATCGGTGGCATGCACAGGGTTGAGGAAGGCAACGTCCGCTCCTTTTTCGACTACGAAGCGGACACAACGGATTTCACCGATAATGCTGCCGGTGGTGCGGAAGGAGGCATCCCCAGAGCATATGACGTTTGCTTCAATGATGCCGTGACACTCAAGATCACGGCAAAAAATACTGCTAGCGGAGATGCGCCCGCGTTTGCGCACTATGACATCACCGCGAGTTTTGATGGGCTGGGTGGAGATCATATTGATCTCCACATCTTCGAGGGAGATGTAGGCGCCGCAGCCGGGGCAGTTAGCAGATTTGGCTGAGCGACTGGTCTTGAACTTGTGGGCGCAGTCGAAGCATTCGGCCTCTTTGAAATACTGGTTTCGATACATGCCCTGCTCCTTCATCTTCTGGAGCGAGCTGGCAGTCTGCGGGGCGGGTGAAGGTGTTGGTGGTGGTGAGTTCGACTGCGGGCGGCGCATGGCCGAGGTCGGCGGTTCACCTTCTTCGACGGCGGCTGCCTGAGACTTCGCAACTAACGTCGTGGCCGCTTGGCTTTGCAGATAGGCACCGAAGCCGTCGGCGGGGGAGAACTCGGCAGCTTTTTCTTTGACCGCTGGCTGAGTTTCCTCTGGTGTTTGCGCCGGTGGCTCTGCCGGTTTTGCGCCTTCTGGGTTGTTCCGGCCCCAGCCGTCATCCATCCCGGCTCCGGAGCGCGAGACATGGGAGGCGAAGACGTGCTTCTTTTTTACCGTCAGGTGGACGCCGCATTTTTTGCAGAACGTGGAAACGACAAGGCGCGGCTAATACTTTGCCCCGCCACAAGACGGACACACCACTTCGATTTGATTCTTCGGTGGTGTGGGCAGAACACTGGACTTCGAGCCGAAGAGCCGGCCGAACACTCGCTTTAAGATAGGTTAAGGTTACGGTTTTGGGGCACCGCCAAGAGCAGGCTTGGAGTCGGACTTCTTGCCGACTTGGGACTGGCCCATGAAGGTAGCACCTTCTTCAATGGCGAGGGTGCCGGCGGCGATGTCGCCGACGAGGATGGCGTTGCTTTTGAGTTCACAACGTTCCGCGACGGTGATGTTGCCTTCGACCTTGCCGAAAATGATGACGGAGCGGGTCTTGACCTCGCCCTTGATGAGTGCGTTTTCACCGACTGTGAGGCTGCCGTCGGAGAGTACCTCTCCTTCGATCTTGCCGTCGATGATGAGGTCGTGAGAAAACTTGATGGAGCCTTTGATTTCGACGTCGTTGGCAAGAACGTTTTTGCTGGTAGTCATGGCTGGAGCTGAGTGTGAGCGTGGGGTTTGTGCAGCAGGAGCTGGCGCGGCGGCGGAGAGAATGGGTGTGCGTTCGGCTGCGGGAGCCGGAGCGGATGCTTCGGGACGCCGGTCGTCCTTCTGCCCTTCGGGTTGTCCAATGATTTGCCTTAACATGAGGATGGAAATATAGAGGGCTAACAAGTTGAGTGTCAATCACCGCCTTGGTTATTTTTTGTGAGGTTGGTGTAACGAGAGTGTCTTGGGGGGTTGCGTGGCGTGAGTTTTGCGGCTGTGTCGAGCCATGATGGAATCTGTGTTCATCACAGCCGTGGAAGCGGCTTGTGGGATCGGTTTGAAAGTCGAGGACTGTCTGGCGGCGCTGCGTGAGCGACGGGGCGGCTTGGTGCCTCTTGGTGCTGAGAGGTCTGAGGCGATGGGCGGCAGGTTTGCCGACCTGCCTGTCGGGGTTATTCCCTCCAGGGAGCTGATCAAGGGGCGCCGATATGGTGCGGCGAGCAACGCGGCAGTGGCTGTCGCAAAAAGTGCGGTGAGACGTGCGGGCTGGACGGCTGGGCAGCTTCGCGAATCGTGGCTGTTTGCTGCCAGCAGCCGGGGGAACATCGGCGAAATCCTGGGGGGAAACGCGTGGCGGCGCCCTGTACGCAAGTTTGGAGCCAGCAATACGATGCACAGTGAGATTGCCAGCGCGGTGAGTATCGAGTTGGGCATCCGGGGGCCGTGGCAGATGTGCTCGAATGGGTGTTCTTCAGGACTTGATGCTCTGGGTATGGCATGGATGGCCGTGGGGGGCGGTCATGCCCCACGAGCGCTCGTGGTGGCGGTGGATCTGCCCTTGGTGCCGGAACTGCTGCGGGATTTCAGCGACACGGGGCTGCTCTCTTCCAATGGAGTGAACGATCCTTTCGTGACCGAGGGGGGGAGGGCTACGACAGGATTTTTGCCCGGTGAGGCGGCGGTGGCCGTCACCCTCGAATGCGGTGACGCTGGCCCGAAGATTTGCCGTTTGGAGCACTATTCCGCGAACAGTGACGCTTATGACGCGTTGATGATTCCTGATGATGGAGGCGGAATCGGGGAATGTGTGCGTAGGGCTGTCAATGTGGGCGACGCTGCCAGAGTCATCGCTCTGTGCCCTCATGCAACCGGCACCGCTAACCATGCGCGTGTCGAGCCTCCAGCGATCCTGAATGCGTTGGCAGGGAGCGCTGTGCCGCTGCTGCCGCTGAAGCCGTACACCGGCCATGCGTTGGGGGCTAGCGGGCTACTGGATGTCGTGCTGTTGGGGGCATGTATGCGTGAGAGCTGGCTGCCAGCCGTATTGCCGGGTGTGATGCCGCCTGCGTGCGGGCTACCGCTGGTCGGGGAGGTGTTGAAGGTGAAATCCGGGGATCGCGTCGTGAAACTGGCCTCTGGCATGGGCGGGCACAACGCGGTGGTATCACTCGCCGCAGTTTGATTCGTGCTTGGCACCCGTGCTGGATTCGCGACAATCAGACGACGCATGTCCCCACTGCCGATCTCGATCTCCATTATCTCTCTCAACGAGGAGGCCAATCTCCGCCGCTGCCTCACCAGTCTGGCGGGGCTAGCGCAGGAAATTGTGATCGTTGACTCGGGTTCGAAAGATGGCACGGCGGCGATCGCGGCCGAGTTCGGCGCGAAGTTCGTGCATCAGGACTGGTTGGGCTATACCGCTCAGAAAAACCATTGCCTCGATCTTTGTGCGCAGCCGTGGATTCTGGCGCTGGACTGCGATGAGGAACTCACGTCCGAGTTGCGGGAGTCCATCTGCTCATTCTTTGCCCATGGAGATGATCAGAAGTTTGATGGCGCTTGGATGCCACGCCTTGTCTGGTTCATGGGCCGCTGGATCCGCCATGGCGACTGGTATCCCGACCGTAAGGTGCGGCTCTTCCGCCGCGATAAAAGTCGCTGGGCCGCCGAGGGCGGCGGGCAGGTGCATGAGCGGCTGGACGTGAACGGGCCATGCACCACGCTGGCGGGCGACTTGCTGCATTACTCCTTCAAAAACATCCAGCATTACATCGTGAAGCACGCACGGTATTCAGACGTGTTTCTGGAGACACAACGTGGCAAGGGCCGCCGCTGGTCGCTGCTGCACACGCTGTTCCGCCCGTGGTGGCGCTTTGTGCGCGCCTATGTGTTGAGGCGCGGATTCCTCGACGGTTTTCCCGGTTTCTGGATCGCAGTGGCGACGGCATTTTTCACGTTTGACCGCTATAGCCGCATGTTTGAAGCCGAAGCGGAGGCCGGGGTGGGGCGGGGGACATGAAGCTGGCGCTGCTGCATCATCAAATCATCCGCGGCACGGGAGTGGAGACCTTCCTCATCGAGTTTACGCGGCGTCTGGTCGCCGCAGGACATGAGATCACCTGCGTCACCACTCTCACCACGCCGGAGATCGGAGCCTCGTTGCCGGTGCGCTGGGAGTTGCTGCCGCGCATTCGCGGATCAGCCACGATGCGGATGTGGCATTTCAACCGCCTAGCTCCGCGTGCCGCTTTGCAGGCGGGTGTTGACCTGAGCATCGGCTTTGGCCGCACTTGCACGCAGGACATTCATCGTAACAGCGTCGGCTGCCACCGCCTCTACGGAAATCTGCTGCCACTGTGGCAGCGCTATAGCGTGAGGCATCTCTACGAGTTGTATCTGGAGCGCAGATTGCATACCGGGCGTGGGACGCGAAGATTCGTGGTCGGCTCCGCGCGTGTCGCTGCGCAGTTACAGGGCATCTACGGCACGGCTGGCGAGCGCTACCACGTCCTCCCACCGCCTGTTGATTGCGAACTTTTCAAGCCCGCAGAGAACCGCACGAACACCCGCGAGCTGCTGTGTCAGAAGTTGCAGACCGATCACGCAAAGCCCGTGTTGCTCTTCATATCGCTGAACCACCACCGCCGCGGACTTGAGCCACTGCTGGAGGCCATGAGGCAGAACGACGCCACGCTCTGGATCGCCGGCAAGGGGCTGAATGCCACACAGCGCACTTTCATCCAACAACACGGCCTTGCGAGGAGAATCCGTGCCGTGCCTGTCACCATGAGCCTCGTCGAGCTGTATCAGTCCGCCGACTGGTTCGTGCATCCAACACAATACGATGCATTCTCCATGACCGTGCTACAAAGCTTGGCCTGTGGCCTGCCCGGCATCGTCTCGGTCATGGACGGCAGTGTTGATCACATCCGTAACGGAGAAAACGGCCTCATGCTCTACCACCCGGCGCAGCCAGAAGAGCTCGCCAGCCGCATTCAGGAGGCGCTCTCTCTAAAACAGGAGAGTTGGCGCTCCCTTTCCCAGGCGGCTCGTGACACGGTGATGCCACTCACTTGGGAGCGGCATATGGAGAGCTGGACGGGGGTGATGAACCTATGACTCAGATGCTCTCGAAGCGCCTCCAGTAGAGTGCGGCGATGGGAACCATGCTGAGACACTCTTGACCGGCCTCGGCCACTCCTTCCATCGAGTGAGTGGCGGCGGCACCGAGGATGAACGAGGTCGCGATGAGGATAGCTGAGCCGAAGGTGAAGATGGCGATGGAGGAGATCGGGTGGCACACGGGGCGTGTCTCCTCGGCCAGGAGGTCGATGAAGCGTGAGACAGTGAGAACGAGTACAATGATGGACAGCCATCCGTTGTCACCGAGTTGGGTGCTACCGAGCCAATCGTAGGCACCGTGGGCGATGACAGCGGTGATGAAGGTAGCGATGAACTGCCCAGCCTGCGCGAAGCGGCTGCGAAGCATCTGATAAAGGCTGTGGGCGCAAATGCCGGTGAGGGAAATGTGGAGGAAGTTCGCAGAGAGAAAACGCGACCACGCGATGGAGCCGCCGTAGTCCTCATAGTAACCGATGTTCTCCTCTAGCGAGAAGCCGAGGCCGATGAACGCGCCGGTGAGCAGGGCGAGGCCCGGAGTGCGCCTCCATAGGAGCCAGGGGAGGAAAAAGGTGAGCAGCAGCAGCTTGCACCCCTCCTCACGCAGGCCAACGCCAGTGATGAAGTAGATGAGGTCGCGTGGGAACGGCACGTCCGCAGTCATGCCCTGGATATATTCCTGATAGGCGAGGACGGAAAGGGTGGGCCATACACTGCAAACTCCGGCTACGAGCGGAGCCATGGGGCGGGTCCAGCGCCAGCGGGAGTCCCCGCCGTGTTGCACGAGGATGAAGTACCACAGCGCGGCGACGAAGAAGGCGAGCGCGAGCATGCCATAAGGTATTTCATTCAAACGATGATGGATGAGGCCGCGCCACTGCATCCAGACGTCGCCCAGCAAAGCGCCGGCATGATGCTGGAGCAGAGGATGGCAGGCATCGATCCAGCCTGGTTGCGCAGCGATGAGGCGGAGCTGCCCCAGATCACGGGACATGACGGCGAGGCGTAGCGCCTCCTCACGCGAGGAACTGGCGTCGGGAAAATGAAGTCCCTCGGCAAAAAAGGAGCGCATGGCGGCGGTGGTTTCACCATGGCGTTTTTGCACGCTGCCGAGTAGCTCGTTGGCGAGCATGGTTGGGGGCGTTTCCTGGGCGGTTTCCCCCAATCGTCCTGCCGCCGCATGATCATCAGCCATGACAGCGGCGAGGAAGTCGCGGAACAAACCGGCTGGGGCGTCAGTGGTGGCGTGGATTTGCAGCAGAGCGGGGATATCGTTCTCAGCGAGTAAGCCGCTAGCCGTGTATCCGGCGTATGCCTTCGGGAGGTCTTCATTGTTGATGAGCGCCAGTTGACGGCGCAGCCAGTAGGCGAGCTTCCTTGGCTGCGGCTCCGTGGCACTGCGCAGAGCCGTTAACTCGCTGTGGACGAGGTTTTGTGCAGTCGTGGCCGTGAAGGGCTGCGGAAGCGGCTCCGGATCGCGAGGCGTGATGACGACTGCGCTGGCGATGATCATGCCGACAGCGAGGATGGCTGCCGAGGTGCGTAGCAGAAAACGGCGGTTGCGTGTGAGGTAATGGGCGCGTGCGCGCCAGCCATGATAAAAGGGGCGCTCGTCAGTCATGCGGTTCATTCGCCGACTTTTTTCCACCAGTCGGCAGGCTGTTCCCAAGCCGCACGGGGCTCCACTTCCTCAGCGGGTGTAGCGGCGGTCTGCTTTTCCCCCTCTGCTTCCGTCTCCAAATCCATGAGCAATTGCAGATGCGGCGCAGGCTTCGTGCCACGACGCCAGATGATCAGAGCCCATATGGCGAAGCAGCCCAAAAGAAAGAGCAGTGTGGCCAGCGTGAAGATGACAAACCAGCCAGACGCGTCAGCCCATTTAACGGGGAGATTTTCCATGCCGCTGGGTGGGCGACCGTGAAAGGCCGGAGGCTCGTTCATGAACGGGATGACGTCAGGAGTCGTGGAAGACGAGGCGCATGGGGATCATCTTCGAGAATTGGAACCCGTGCTGCTGGAAGAATGCCTGTGAGTCGGCGCTGATGCGGTCGGTGAGAAGTGTGATGCGCTTGAAGCGCTTCTCCTTCGCGAACTGGACGGCGCGCTCTAACAGGCGACCGCCGTAGCCTTGGCGGCGGTGTTGGGGATGGACGATGACGTCCTCCATGATGATCACGAGGCCGCCTTCTGCGGTGCTGATGGTGAAAAGGAGATTCACCATACCAATGACCTTGTGGTCCGTACGCAGCACGAAGATACGACCGCGGTTCGGTTGCTCCAGGATCAGCCGCAGACCGTGCTCTTGCTTAGAGCGGTCCGGTTTAAAATCGCCATCCTCGCTGAACAGCGCGATGAGCAGCTCCACCAGTTGGGGGAGGTCTTCGATGGTGGCCGGCTCGATGCGCGGCTCGGTGTCGGTGACTGTGACGGACATGGGGGCAGAATAGCGGGGGTGGGCACGATGGCAAAGCCAACGATCCATCGTGAACGTCATGATCTTCTGTTTTCTCGCACGCAAGGATGGCGGCGCGGACACTTCCGGCATCGCCCAGCGGTACGCCGGTGTGCGGATGGCACATCGGATGGTTGTGTTTGCGGAATCGACCTCCATAGTCGCCACCGAATCGTCCCATGAGCCTGCTCCCCAAGTCCGTCCAGAAAACTCCCGCGAAGCAGAACGCAGACGCGGGTGCGCGTGGCTCCCAGACTCTGTCATGGCGGCCGCTGGCGCGTTGGGCGCATCTTTGGAAGGGCAAGACTACCGACGCGTCCACCTCCGCCTCCACGGCGAACACGATGCTGCCGGTGCTCATCGAGGTCTTTGCCGCGTTTAGCAAACTCGATGGCAACATCGAGGAGGAAGAGGTTGAGTCGAGCCTCGGCTACCTGCGTTACGATTACCCGGAGGCGATCTACGCCGACATGCGTCGCCTCTACTTCGAGGCGCTTCAGGAGCCGCAGGATCTCACGCAACGGGCGAAGGAGCTCGGCCAGAAGCTCTCGCAGGAGCAGAAGGTGCTTCTCGGCGTGCAGCTCTATCTGCTCATCTCTCGCGCACAGCACAATCAGCGGCAGATGGTGGAGTTCTATCTGTTCATGACGAACCTCGGCATCGCCGCCCAGGCCATCGACATCGTCTATCAGCTCAACGCGGGGGACAAGCCGCCGGAAAATGGTTTTTCCACCAAAGGTGGCCAGCCGCTCGAAACACTGCGCATCGGCTCCACGAAGAACTGTGATGTGTTGTTGCGCTCCATCTCGGGGGACTGCTCGGTGGTGGCATTCCGGTTTGAGAATTTGGTGCTGCTTAAAAACACGGGCGTCATCTCGATCCTCGTGCGCAGCCGCCGCCAGCCACCGGGGGATTTTTCGCGTTTGTACCCTGGGGAGCGCGTGGTGCTGGAGGACGTCACGCTCGACTACAACGACCTCGTTTCTTACTTCAACGCCAAGAAGACACTCTCAGGTACGCAGATTTATCTCACCCTCGCGGAGAACGGTAGCGCGGAGATCGCCCCGCAGCGTGCGCGCGGCACGAATCTGCGCCTCAGCTTCGGGCTGGGTGTCACCGTCGAGGCGTTGCGCACGACAAAGGCCACACTGAACGGCGTCGTGCTCACCGGAGGCACCGTGGTGGAGGCCAGCATCGAGGACAGCATCATCGCGCATGGGGATGTGGAGATCTCCCTGCGCGACCTGCGCGTCCGCGCGCAAGAGTTCGGCGGCCAATTCCGCCTCGAGGGCAGTCGCAACACCTACCTTGTCTCGAACAAGCCCGAGCTACTAGAGGAAGGGGACATCCTTCTCTCCCAGGATACAGACGGCGAGATATTGCTGCGCATTGAATGCAATTACGCGCAGAAAACAGGCGTGTTGGAGGTGCTGCGCGCCTCGCGTCCGCTCTACATGGGCCAAATACCCGTACGCGACCGCATCAACCTCAATGACGGCGATACCATCATCATCGGCGAAGGACAGTACCTGCGCTGTCATTTCGCGGACCGCATCATCGAGGAAGAGCGCAACACCATCCGACAGATTGAGGTGCGAGAGCTAAGTCACCGGTTTGACGGACGTGATACCGCACAGGACGGCGTGAGCTTTATCGCACGTCGTGGTGAGATGATCTGCGTCATGGGGCCCAGCGGCTGTGGCAAAAGCACACTGCTGCGCATCCTTGGGGGGCAGTTGAAACCCAAGGGCGGCGAGGTGCTCATGAACGGCCTCGCGCTTTACGGTAACTTGCACAATCTCACGCCCTACATCGCCTACATCCCGCAGGAGGATGCCTTTGATCCGCTGCTGAAGGTGCAGGAGAACCTCGACTTCTCCGTCGCAGTGCGTTGTCCGCATCTGAAAACGGAGGACCGTCGCAGGCGTGTGGACGCGAAGCTCGCGGAACTCGGCCTCGTTGATCTGCGCGGTCGGCTCGCCGGCACGCCGCAGCAGAAATTCCTCAGCGGTGGCGAGCGCAAGCGGCTCAACGCCGGCCTCGACATGATCGGCATCTCCGACGTGTATTTGTTCGACGAGCCGACCTCCGGGCTATCCTCCAAGGACAGCGAGCATGTGTTGGAGATCATCCGCAGCCTCGCACGCAACAAGATCGTCATCACCTCCATTCATCAGCCTAGCTCGAAACTGCTGCAGATGTTCGACAAGGCGCTGCTCCTCGACAAGGGCGGCAAGATGGCCTACTTCGGCACGCCACAGGGCATGCTGGAGTACTTCTGGCAGGTGTACAACACGGAGACCGGGCATGCGAGTGACGCGGGTGCCACCCCGCCGGGAAATCTCACGCCGGACTTTGTCTTCGACGTGCTCGAGACGCCACTGCGCGACATCAGCGGGGACATCATCCAGGAGCGTAGCGCGGATGGGCACCTCGTCGCGGCCCGCCGCTTCCCTCCGAATTTCTGGCGCGACTCTTACCAGCGCCACTTGATCATGGAGAGCATGGCGAAACAGCGGGCCGCGCCGGGCAGCACCAGTCTCATCGCCCGTCCCAAGCGTGACGCCAGTCAGAGTGCTGGTCGGTGGCGTGCGGCCCCGAAGCCTCCGAAACACACTTTCCGCGAGGAGAGCATCCTCTTCGCCACGCTGCTGAAGCGTGCCTTCCTCAGCAAGCTGCGCAACCGCACGAACCTCCTCACCACGCTGCTAGAGGCTCCCCTGCTAGCGTGGCTCATCTCTAGTGTGCTCAAATATTCCGAGGAGAAGAACTACACCTTCGCCACGGCTTTCCACATCCCGACCTATCTCTTCATGAGCTTGGTGGTGGCGATGTTCCTCGGCCTGACCAACAGCGCCGACGAGATCATTCGAGACCGCCATGCGCTGAACCGGGAGCGCAACCATAACCTGCGCACATTTTACTACCTCAGTGGCAAGATCATCGCACTGGCAGCTTTCGCGCTCATCCAGTGCGTGATCTACCTCATGATCGGAAACTGGGTGCTGGAGATACGGGACATGTTCTTGATTCACCTGTGGTGGATGTTCCTCACCTCGCTCACCGGGGTCTGCCTTGGGCTGCTTATCTCCAGCATCGTCACTGATAACCGCACTGCGGTGAACGCGATCCCGCTCATATTGATCCCCCAGATCATCCTCGGCGGTGCCTTGATCAAATACGAGGAAATGAACAAGAACCTCGACCTCGTCTATTCGGTCGGGCGCTGGTTGCGGAAGGCTGGCAACGACGAGGAGGCGGCGAGTAAGCTCAAGGTGCCGTTCATCTGTCAGTTCATGCCGCTGCGCTGGTCTTATGAAGGCGTCATCATCGCGCAGTCGAAGCTCAATCCGCTGACGCGAAACCAGGATTTTCTCGACGAGCGCATTCAGTCACTCCTTCCGCCGCCGGGAGCTGAGATGAGCGAGCAGCGCCGCCATGAGCTGGAGCTCACGAAGCAGTCGCTCGCCGTTGTCTCTGGCCTTTACGCGGAGAATCCGCGGGAAATCTCTAAACGGCTCGGATCCATTCACGACGCGGTACTCAGCGGCCACATGGAGGCCCCCATGCTCGACAAGCTGCTGAACGACAACGACGGCGTCAGCGCCGAGGAAATCTATGTAAACCGCAAGGTGTTGGACCTCGTGACCAAGGCGGAGATGGAGCGCGAGGATTACCGCCGGAAAAAAAGTCCGAACGTCTTCTTCGGCACGCGCAAGACCTACCTAGGTACAAAGTACAACACGCTTTGGATTAACAGCATCGTCATCCTCTTCACCATCGGCATCATCATCACTGCGGTGGAGATCAGCCTGCGACGCCAGCTCACCCGAGTGTGAGTGGTCACGTCATACGCGCCGCGTCTCGCGCTCGGTGGCGCGTGCGGCGGCGCTGCTTTGAAAATGCGTAATCGCGGTGGCGAGCGCGTCGGCCGCGTCGGCCTCCGGCGTCTCCCGCAGACGGAGCTGAGCGCGGATCATGAAGGCGACCTGCTCTTTCTGCGCCGCCCCGCGACCGACAGCGGCCTGCTTGATCTCACGCGGGGCATATTCATAGATGGGCAGGCCGTGCTCTGCTGCTGCGATCAGGCATGCTCCACGAGCGGTGCCGAGGACGATGGCAGTCTTGTAGCTCTGCACAAAAATGGTTGATTCGATGGCGCAGACGTCCGGCGCGTGCAGGCGTATGACTTCCTGCAATCCTTGGCGGATGGCGACGAGGCAGCCGGAGGGAAGGAGGGCTTGCTTGTTGTGGATGACGCCCCAGGCGAGGGCCTGCAGCCGTCCATCCTTGCTTTCCACGACGGCCCAGCCGGTCTTGCGCAATGCGGGGTCGATGGCGAGTACGCGTGCGTCCGTGCCGCAGGCGCTGCTTTCGTCGGAGTGGCGGACGACGCGTGCCATCAGCGGCGTTTGCCACGCCCGCCCTGCCCTAGGCGGAACAATTGATCCACTGAAACGGCGCCAGACCCGAACAGGATCAGCGTCAGGGTGATGAAAAGGTAGAGCCAAGCGGCTTCGATTGCGTATGTGGCCCCGGTTTTTTGCAGCAGGATCAATGTGGTGATGATGAGCGGCAGGAACGCCGCCGAGAACAAGCGGCTGAGGAAGCCGAGGATCCAACTCAGCGCCACCGCGAAGACGATCAAGGCGACGACTGGTGCGACAAGGTGCGCATAGGGCACGCCTGCATTGTTGAAGGCAGGAACCCAGTCCCAAGGTTTTTCATTCCAGAGGAAGTGATAGGCGGACATGGCTGCTCCCATACCATGCTTTGACATGAGTAGCGTCCCGGTGCCGATGCGCACGATGGCGACTGTCTTGAATAGGGAGCTGATGGGGGACTGTGCCGCAGGCGCGCTGCCGCCGGTGTACTCGATCATGATCGGAGAAGGTCAGATGTCGGGGGAGAGTGTGATGATGTCGCCGGCCTGCGGTTCCCATCTCGCCTCCGCAGCCTCGATGGAGGTGAAGAAGTGGCGCTGGCCCTCGCGTGCGATGTAAACGCCACGATTGGCGGAGCCTGCCTTGCGCCCGCCGATGGCGTTCACTGCCCGGATGACGCTAAGATCGGCGAATACGGGGATGAATTCTGGCTGGCTCACATCGCCGTTGATGGAGATGACCGGGGTATTCTCGACCGAGATGATTTGGACAGTGATCGGGCGTGTGTTGCGTCCGGCTAGGCGGAACATGGCGGCAATGGCCTCGGCAGCCTTCGGGAGCGTCAGCCCGCCCACACGGGCGCTGCCCGCAGGGCCGAGCGGGAGCAGGCCTTCGGCTCCCACCATGGAGATGTCATGATAAATGCGGTCGGGGCTGCGGGACCCCTCGTAAACCTCCACGCGCAGGGTGTGCCCGAAAGTGAGCGTGCCGCGTGCATTGAAGGGCACATCCGGGTCATTCGCGTCCACGTTGTCTTTCTCCGACATGCCAGGTACCACCTTCGCGATCGTGTTCCTGCTGGGCAGGCCGATCTTCGGCAGCTTGGGCATCGACATGTTGAAATCAGGGATGATTTTCCGAAACAATGAGCATGAGTTGAGCGCTGCGATGGTGGTCGCGAGGAGAAGCACAGTTGGAAAACGTATCATGGAATGGCGGAAAGACCCCGCATGATGGAGGTGGGTGATGCGATGGCAAGGAGCTTTCGACTCAGAGCAGGCTTCGGACATTTCCTGGCCAGCCCGGCATCTTTCAGGTGAGAAATAGGCTCATGCTCTAGTCTTCACCGACATCGGTGTGTTGGCGATGAGCGGGAGCTGGTTTCATGCGGGTTTGCGATGAGTCTCTGCCGCCCGCACCGCTCACTGGTATGGGGGCGGCGGCCTAGCCTCGTCATACGCACGCAACGCCTCCGCCATGGACGCGGGACGGCTGGTCGGCGCACGGCTGGTGAGCCATTCGATCCATTGCACCAGACGTGGGGGCAGATCGGGGCGCAGAGATGCCAGCGGCTGGGTGTGATGGTGGAGGTGCGCCACCATCACCTGAGGTTTGGTGTCACCGGCGAAGGGATACCTCTGCGTCAGCGCGTAGTAGAAGATGCAGCCAAGCGCGTAGATGTCCGTGCGCACATCTGCCTCAGCGCGTTCAAACTGCTCTGGTGCCATGAAGTACACCGACCCGAACAGGCCGCGCCGAGGATGGGCATCCTGCCGAACTGAATCTGCCACCGCTCTAGCGAGACCAAAATCGATAATCTTCACCTGGATGCCTCCGGCGGGTGGCTTGGTGATCATGAGGTTCCCTGGCTTCAGATCGAGGTGGAGGATGCCCTGTGCATGCGCGGCGCTCATCCCCTCCAGCGTCTGCCGCGCAACCTGTTCGAATTCCTCCAGCGGCAGAGCCCCTCGCATGAGGATGTCCTCTAGTGTCTCACCCTCCACCAGCTCCATCACGATGAAACCGCCGTCCTCATCCACCCCGGCGTCATACACAGCGACGATGTTCGGGTGCCGCAGCAGGGACTGCTGCCGCGCCTCATGGAGGAGTGATTCCACTGCGGAACTGCTGGCGTCAGTCTCGCCGACACGGATGCGCTTCACGGCTACCTCGCGGCCTAGTCGTGCGTCCCGTGCCCGGAACACTGTGCCGATGCCACCTTCGGCGATGCATACCGGGCGTTCGAAGCGCTCGTTCATGGAAGGCGGATGCTGGCACTTTCGCGCATTCGTGCAATGAAACTTTCGCGCACCCTGGCACTTGTGCTAAACTCCAGCCTCCCGCATGGCTCTGCTCAGTGTCCAGGATCTCAAAATTCATTTTCCCGTACGCACGGGTTTGCTGGGTCGTGTCACGGACAGCATCAAGGCTGTGGACGGTGTGGATTTCGAGGTCGAGGAGGGCTCCACGGTTGGCCTTGTGGGTGAAAGTGGCAGCGGCAAATCCACAGTGGCGCGTGCGCTGCTCAAGCTCACTCCTGTCACTGCCGGGTGCATCCGTTACAACGGGCGTGAGATTCTCCCAATGAGCGAGGCGGAGTTCCGTCCGCTGCGCAAAGAGATGCAGATGATTTTCCAAGATCCCGTCGGCTCGCTCAATCCACGCATGACCGTCGAGTCCATCATCGGGGAGCCGCAGGAGATCCACTACCCCCACATGACACATGACGAGCGCCGTGATACCTCCGCCGTGCTGCTCAAAAAAGTCGGCCTGCCGGAGGACTCTCTGCAACGCTATCCGCACGAGTTCAGCGGCGGACAGCGTCAGCGCATCGGTATTGCGCGCGCCCTCGCCGTCCGTCCGCGCTTTCTCATCTGCGACGAACCAGTCAGCGCCCTCGATGTGAGCGTGCAGGCACAGATTCTAAACCTGCTGAAGGACATTCAGGCCGAACTCGACCTCACGCTGCTCTTTATCGCACATGATCTCGCCGTTGTGCGTCACATGAGCGACCACATTGTTGTCATGCATCACGGCAGAGTCGTCGAGCAGGGCACCGCTGACGAGGTTTGCGAAAATCCGCGCCACGACTACACCCGGAAGCTTCTCGATGCGGTTCCGGTGCTTTTATGACGCACCCGTTTGTTTTCAGGCCACCACCCGCTGCACCATGACCCCGCTTTTCAAAAAATTCCTCGGCATGAATTGGTTCATCGTGCTGAACATCGCCGGACTGGTCGTTTTCGGCGTGTATGCCATCTTCAACGCCTCCGCTCACAAGGAGGAGGCTGAGTTCGCCCTCAAATGGCGTGATCAGATTCGCTGGGTGCTGTTGGGGCTGCCGTTTTTCTTCGCTGCCTCGCTCATCGACTATAAATGGGTGCGCTGGGCGTGCCTGCCGATGTACCTTGCGGGCATCGGTGGTTTGATCGCCGTCCTCGCCATCGGTGTCGAGATCGGCGGCAACAAGGCTTGGATCCGCGTGGGCGGGCAGATGATCCAGCCGTCTCAGTTCGCCATCATGTCGGGCATTTTGATCCTCGCGGTCATTTTTGGCGAGCTGCCGCGTCTGCTGCCCGTGTTCCGGCGTCCGTGGCTGCGGATCATGCTCGCTGGAATGATCGCAGGCATCCCGGCGGTGATGGTTATCAAAGAGGACTTGGGCTCCGGCCTTGTGTGGGGGCCGGTTTTCCTCTCGATGATGCTTGTTGGCAGTATTCCATTCCGGTACCTGATCACTCTGCTGCTTGGCGTCATCAGCATTGTGCCGCTCGTTTATGTCTTCGCCCTCAAGCCGTACCAGCAGGCGCGCATCAACTCCACCTGGTACATGCTCACCAACCAGATGGACAAGGTGAACTTGCAGAATGAGGGCTGGGTGGCGAAACATCTCCAGATCGCCGTCTCTACTGGAGGATTGGAAGGGAAGGGGCCGGAATCAAAAAAGGTGCCTGACCAGGCGTCCATCCACCGCACCTTCTTCCCGCATGAGTCCATCAATGACTTCATTTTCGGCGTCGTCGCTGAGGAATTCGGCTTCCGCGGCTCGGTGCTTTTGCTCTCAGGCATGGCGCTGCTGTTGCTGCAAAGTGTCTTCGTGGCGTTTTGTGCCCGCGACCAGTTGGGGCGGCTCATCGTCGTCGGTGTCGTGGCGATGTTCTTCATCCACACCTTCCAGAATGCCGGTATGAACCTCGTCATGTTGCCAGTCATCGGCCTGCCGATGCCCTTCGTCAGCTACGGCGGCACCTTCGTAGTCGTGACCTTGTTCCTCATGGGCATGGTCCAGAGCGTGTGGGTTCACCGCAACATCTCCGCAGTGAAGAAGCAGCGCCCCGTCAATGCTGTGCGGAATGATGAAGAAGAGGAATAAAGGGGGAGACGTTACACGATCTCCCAGCCCTTGCGGTACTCGCGGCGCACCATCTTGTCAGCGGCGTCGTTGCCGTGGATCTTCAGCGCGGGCGCGTCCCAGGTGAGATTTTCTCCGGGGAAGGCGCTGGAGAGGCAGCCGAGCAGAACGGCCTCTGTGAGGGGACCGGCGTAGTCGAAGTTGGCCGTTGGCCGGGTGCTTCCGCCTTTGAGGCAGCAATCAATGAAATCGAACCAGTGGTTGCGCGGTTGCAGCTTCGGATACTTGAAGCCGGTGAACTTGTCGCGCGGGTGAAGCATCGGCGTGGAGCCGTGCGGATGCAGCAGCACGCCCTCAGTGCCGAGATAAATAGTGCCCTGGCCGGGAAATTTTTTCACGTCACCAGCGAGCTGCATCACCTCTGCGGGAGGCCGTGCGTCGCCATCTGTCCAGGTGACCTTGATCGTGTCACCGGCGGTGAACTTGGTGCCTTTGAAGGTGTATTCGACGACGGCGTTGATGGCCCAGTTGTCCTTATTCGGTGCGGGACCGCGTGAGACGACGGAGGTCGGGGCTGCGAGATCAAGTGAGCGGAACCAACCGCTGAACATGTGGCAGCCCATGTCCCCGAGTGTGCCGGTGCCGAAGTCGCGGCGCTTGCGCCAGTTACCGGGATGATCGTAGCCCTGGATGTAGCTGCGCTCTGATGCCACACCGAGCCATTTGTTCCAGTCGAAGCCGGCGGGGATTGGGTCGCTCTTCGCGGGGCGTGGCTCCATGTCACCCCACTTCTTGTTGGAGAAGGTGTGTGCCTCCTTGATCTTGCCGATGATGCCGGACTGGATCATCTCCACAGCGAAACGTTCGGAGAAGTCGGAAGAGATCTGGATGCCCATCTGTGTCATCACGCCTTTATCACGCGCGCGCTCGACGAGCTGACGACACTCCCACAGGTTGTGCGCCAGAGGCTTCTGGCCATAGACGTGCTTGCCCTTTGCGATGGCGGCGAGGCCGATGCTGCCGTGCATGTGGTCTGGGGTTGAGACGTTCACGCTGTCGATGTTTGCGGCTTCTTTTTCGAGCAACTCGCGCCAGTCCTGATAGACTTTGATGTTGGGCCATTTCTCCTGCGCTTTCTTGAAATTGCGCGTGTCCACGTCGCACACGGCTGTCAGCTCCCACATCGGATGATTCGACATGCTGGTCATGTCCGACCAGCTCATGCCGCTAGCACCGAAGGCTGCGTGGCGCAGCTTGCCGTTTGGGGATGCGGCGCGCATGCCGGTGGTGACCCATGGGGCGGCGAACAAGGTGGCTGCTGACTGGCGGATGAAATGACGACGTGATTGCATGATCGGTTCGGTATGATTGGATGCGAAAATACGTTGCGCAAGCGGCGCATCTTCCGTTTCTCTCCACCACTACGCATGAATGACATTCACGACCGACTACAAGCCATTCACGCTCGCATAGCCGCTGCCGCCGCACGCACGGGACGCGATCCCGCGTCCATCGAACTGCTTGCGGTGTCGAAGACGTTTCCTGTGGAAGTGATGCGGGTGGCGGTGAACGCCGGGCAGCTTCATTTCGGGGAGAACAAAGTGCAGGAGCTGCTCTTGAAGGTGCCCGAGCTGTCTTCTAGGCTGCATTGGCATTTCATCGGTCATCTCCAGACCAATAAGGTTCGTAAAGTGCTGCCACATGTGGAGTACATCCATGGCATCGACTCGCTCGATCTTGCACGGGATGTGGATCGCATCGCCACTGAGCTCGGACTGCATCCCAAGGTCTATCTGGAGATCAATCTCGCCGCTGAAAGCAGTAAGCATGGTTTCAGCCCTGAAAAAGTGCGTTCCAGCCTCGAAGACCTCCGCGCTCTGCGCCGTCTCGAAATCCAGGGCCTCATGTGCATCCCACCGTTTGTTGCTGACGCTGCGAGAAGCCGCCCCTATTTCGCCCAGTTGCGTGAATTGCGTGACGAGCTCGAAAAAAGCGGCGGTTGCTCGCTGCCACTGCTCAGCATGGGCATGAGTCATGATTTTGAAATCGCCATCGAGGAAGGTGCCACCATTGTCCGCGTCGGTAGCGCCATCTTTGGGGACCGAAAGGTCAAAGCCTGATGTTTGATCGGCAATTTCGCTCCGTATGTGATTCACACCACCATGAAGCACCTCGCCATTCCTTTCCTTCTTGTCTCCGCTACTGCTTTTGCCGCCGATCTGCCGGAGGTTCCCTCTAAACCCATCGCGGTGAAAAAAGAGCTTCTGTTTTCAGACGATTTCCAAGCGGAGCCGGCGAAGACATGGGTGAAAGTGGTGCCGACCTTTGCGGTGGTGGATGGTGTGCTGAAAGGAACCCAGACGCGTGATGTAACAATCCCCGCCCGAGATGGCAAACCGGAGGTCAGGGCGCATGCGGCGGTGCATGGCCTGGAAGTGCCCACCAAGGACAGCATCATCGAATGCAAAATCCGCTTTGATGGCGCTTCGATGATCGACTTCGAGCTCGATGACCGCAACTACAAGGGCTGTCATTACGGCCACATCTGTCGTGCGCAAATTCGCCTGAAGGGGGTAACGATCATTGACGAGAAGGATGGAAGTATGCGCAATGACATCTACGAGATGAAGAAGGACCCGGGGAGAAAGGCCGAGGTGGCGAAGCTGCTCGTGGGGCGCCAGATCACTTACCCAGCGAAGCTGGAGGCGGGTAAGTGGTACACAATCGGTGTGGAGCTGGTGGGTGATGAGATGCGAGTGACCATTGACGGCAAAGGAGCTGCCTACCTGAAGTCTTCCGGCATCGCTCATGCCACCAAGACGCGATTTGAGTTCGGTGTGGCCGGCAAGGACGGCTGCTATGATGATCTGAAAATCTGGAGCGCCGAGGCGGCGGGGCGAAGGTGACCGCCAGTCTGATGAACGCAGATGTCGGACAGCGCACGGACAAGTGGCTGCATCATGTGAGGGTGTTCAAGACACGCCCGCTCTCCGCGCAGGCCTGCGTGAAGGGGAATGTGACCCTTGAAGGCCGTCCGGTGAAGGCGTCGCGTGACTTGAAGCCGGGCGACGTGCTGGAGATCACTCGCGGGGATCTGCGCCTGCGGCTGAAGGTGCTAGCTTTCCCGCCACAGCGCATCGGCCCATCACAAGTTGCGAAATTTTGCGAGAACCTAACGCCAGAGGAGTGGTATCAAAAGGCAGGCGAGCTGCGTAGGGAGCGTGCAATGATCACACCGAAGGCCCATGAGATGATCGCTAGGCCGGACAAGAAGCAACTTCGCGAACTGAGGAAGTTCTGGGAGCAACAGGTCGGAGCCTGAGCGCGCTTGTCCACACTTTGGCGTGGCTCCTGGAATGCTCGACGACACACTCAAGCGTGGTCAGCGCGCCAACTCATCCCTTCGCTTTCGCTTTGCCCCTACTGCCCTTTTGCCGCCCGGTTTTCGTGTCGAGAGTGTAGGGTGGATTTTCAAACGGCACGGGATCAGCGGTGACGCGTGGGTCGCCGACGGCTCTGAGCCGCACCATCAATTCGGCTGCCATTTTGTCTTTTATTTCGGCATGACCGACCTCGGTGGCGACATTGATTGTCTGGGATGGATCATTGCGAAGGTCGTAGAGTTCCTCCTCGGGACGTTTGGCGAAAGCGTATTCGAAATACCAGCGGTACTGTGAGTCGTGGCGATGCTGGATGAGCCAGGCCTTCGATGGTGAGGCGTCCATGTCTGGGAAGGCGGCATAGGTGTCGTTCTCCAAAGCCTCCTGGTTCGGAGTGAAGGTCTCGGTGAGCTGTTTTGCGTCTCCCATCGGCGTGCGGTCTGGCCTGAAGTTGCGGATGTAGAGAAAGCCGTCCTTGCGTAGCGCACGTTGCGGATAGGGCAAGTTGCCTTCGCGGGCGATGCTCACGTGACGCTCACGACCGGTGATCACATAATCGCGGTTCTCCTCGATCTGGCCACTTTTGCCGGATTTCATAAGGCTCACGATGCTCTTCCCATTCACGCCTGGCGGAATCTCCGCGCCGCCGATCTCCATGAAAGTGGGGGCGAGATCCATGAGATTCACGAAGTCCTCGATATAGCGCCCTCCCGGCTGTCCTGGCCAGCGGATGGCAAGGGTTACGCCGACTCCGAAGTCGTAGAGATTGCATTTGCCGCCAGGGAAGCCGGGCGCGCCATGGTCACCGCTGATGACGATGACCGTATTGTCGTATTCACCCTCCGCTTTGAGGCGGTCGATCAAGACGCCGATCTGCGCGTCGAATGCCTGGATTTCGCCGAGGTAGCTGCCGAAGTCCTCGCGGAACTCAGGTACATCTGGCAGGTGCTTCGGCAGTTTGCCCTTCAAATGATCCGGCTTGATGCCCCACTGCGCCTCGCCGCTCCCCTTGACCCATTTCCGATGCACATTCGTCGGGCCGTACCAGAAGCAGAACGGTGCGCCTTTCGGGCGCGCTTTAAGGAAGGCGTCGAAATTCCCACGCGCCTCGTCATAGAGTTGTTGTTTCGCAGCCTCTAGCTCCACACCTTCCTTCACGAGCTTGTCCACGTTTTCGGAGAACTGGTTGCAGCGCACGCCGCTCTTCTGGTAAGCATGTGCTTGGCCGCCGTAGGGGGCGTCGGCAGGCTCGCCCGGACTCCAGACCTTGTAGGCTTTGCCGATGTGGTAGCCTCGGCCCTTCAGCAGCAGTGGGAAACTTGGGATCGCAGGATCCCAGATGGCACCATTCAGGATGGCCCCGCGTCCAGTGTTGAAAAAATAGCGACCAGAGAGAAGTGAACTGCGGCAGGGCGTACACGATGGCGCGTTCACAAACGCACGGCGGAACAATGCCCCTTCATGGGCGATGCGGTCGATGTTCGGCGTTTTGACGACCTGATTGGGCGACGGAAATTTCTCGTGTTCAGCATAAACGCTCGCATAGCGGCCCCAGTCGTCCGCGAAACAGAAAAGGATGTTCAACGGTTTCTCCGCCGCATGAGCCAGTGTCGTCAGAACAAGGAGGCAGGTGAGAGTACGCATGACCCGTTTCAACGTAGGCGCGGGTGGCAACCTTCGCCAAAATCAACCTGCGGCCTACTCGTGCCGTCCGTACTCGTCTCGGCTGGAAGCATCATGCTTGTTGCGTAAACAACGGTTTCTCGCTTGGATGGGTGATGGAATTTCCCGGACTCAGACATGGTCGTCCCGTCTTGTTCTCGCTCGCCAGCCTCTTTTTGAACGCATGCACGGTGGGGCCGGACTTCAAACTGCCGGATATTTTCCTGCCTTCAAAGTGGAAGAACGGAGCTGCCAGCACGGCGGATATTCCTGTGCCGGGCGAGTGGTGGAAGCTCTTTAACTCAAGTGAACTGAACCGCCTGGAGGGCCAGGCGCTGGGAAACAACCAGAACCTGAAGGCCGCGCTGGCGCGTGTGGAGACGGCGCGGGCGCTGGTCGGAGTGCAGCAGGCAGACTGGTTCCCACAGCTCAACATGAAAAACGGGATGGACTATGAGCGCCTGTCGAAGAGCGCCTTCGGTGCCAACCTCCCTCCAGGCGTCACCTTGCCCAGGATTCAGCGCCGTCGTTTCCAGAATCTGCTGGAGTTGGGCTGGGAGTTCGATCTTTGGGGGCGCGTGCGCAGAGGGGTTGAGGCGTCAAAGGCTTCCCAGTATGCCGCCTTGGAGACCGTAGCTGCCCAGCGCCTGACCATCGCGGCGGAAGTGGCGCGCTTGTTCTTCCTCACGCATTCCCTAGACAGGCAGTTGGAGGTGGTACACGACACCATCATTTGGCGCGAGGAAGCGGTGAAACTCCAGGAGTCGCGTTTTAAAGGCGGGCTGGCAAATGAGATGGATGTGGCCCGTGCAAAGACCGAGCTGGAGCTCGCGCATAATGACCACGCGGCGCTGGAACGTCAGCGCGGCAACGCGGAGAACGCGCTGGCTGTGATCTGTGGCGAGATTCCATCGAGCTTTCGCGTCGCGCAGGGAAGCCACCTTCCTCGACCGCCCAAGGTACCCGCAGGGCTTCCTTCCAAGCTGTTGCAACGCCGCCCGGATATCCGCGCAGCAGAGCAGAGGATGCGTGAGGCCAACGCGAAGGTCGGCGTGGCGAAGGCGGACTTTTTTCCGGCCTTTAGTATCGTTGGCAGTGGTGGCCTGGAGAGCATCGGCGCGAAGCATTTCTATGATGCACGCAGCCGCGTGATGACGATCGGGCCGCAGATGACGCTCCCCATGTTCCAAGGCGGCCGTCTGCTCTCTAACTACAAGGCCGGCAAGGCAGCGTATGACGAAACGCTCGCGAACTACCGTCAGAGCATTCTCGTCGCGCTTCAGGAAGTCGAGGACAGCATGCTCGACGTGCGCTCGTACGGCAGGCAGGTGGGCTCGCTCGACGCAGCTATCAATGCGGCCCGTGAAACGGCGCGCCTTGCCGACCTGCGTTACCAGAAAGGGCTGGCGAGTTACTTTGAGGTGGTGGAAAGCAACCGCACTGTCCTCAATGCAGAGCTCCTCGCCGCGCAGGCCCAGGGCCAGCGCCTGATGTCCACGGTGGCGATGTTCAAAGCTCTCGGTGGTGGCTGGCAGTGATCCTCATCGTTTTCTCATCCCACAACAGGAGGCATGACGTGCAGTGTGCAGCTTGGAGGCATGGATTTTCTGTGGGTAGAGGTGTCGGCTCCACATCTCTATCCGCCTCGCAAAGATGTTTTGACTCGCAGGCATGAGCGGGGGCAGAATGGCTTGTCTTTGGCGTCACCCGCCCCATCTCTTTTCCCATGAAATTTATCCGTGATCTTTTGGTGCTCGGTTCGGGTATCCTCTCGGCGCTCTACCTGCTGAACATCAGCTTCGGTGTGGCTGAGTTCATTCCGGACAACGTCCCGATCTTTGGTAACCTCGATGAAGCGGCGGCGACAGCGCTGCTGATCAATTGCCTAGCCTATTTCGGCTTGAACGTGGGCCATCTGTTCCGCCGCAAGGACGGGAATACTAAGCCGCCCACCAAGGTGCATGACATCGACGTCAACTGAGCCGTGCGACTGCACAAGCAGGCAGCTCGATCGTCTTCTGTCTGCTTGATGCCCCGCGCAGCAGCATGATCTGGCTTTTGGAGCAGCCACTAGCTTCGGCCAGGAAGCGTATCAGTTCACTATTCGCTTTGCCGTCAACAGGTGGGGCGTTGAGCTTCACCAGCAGCACAGGCCGACCTTTTTCATCGGCTGTCCAGCCGACGCACTCGGATTTGCGGGCATTCGGCGTCACGCGGACGGCAAGCTGAGTGCGGTCATTCGATGCAGGCATGATCAGATGAGTTTCAGCCGCTTGCGCATCAGCCATTCGATGGTCAGAAACAGGACCGCCGCGCCGAACCACCACCAGCTCGACCACAAGATCGTCTCCTTGGTGATGACCTGCTTGCGGTCCATGCTTTGCAGGAGGTTTGGCAGCTCTGTGGCGGCCTGCTCTTCACGCAAAAAGCGTCCGCCACTATTTTGCGCCATCGTTTCGAGCAGCGGGCGGTTCATGGTGAGCGTGGCCCACTCGGGATTGCCGAGATCGGAGACGTGGAGTGAGAGGCGTGCTTCACTGCGCGGCGCACTGGGGCTTTCGGTGACGGCGATCTCATAGGTGCCTAATTTGAGCGGTGGCGTGAGCGCACGGTAGATGCCGGGGTGCGTGGGATCAGGCTCAAGCTGGAGCGTGGCTACGTCGTTGCCATCGTGCAGTAGGTAGGCGCGCGGCTGGGCTTCGGTGGCGATGTCGCCTTTATTGTTGCGCACACGCACGCGGATCTCGGAGGTCTCGCCGGGCGCGTAGCGCAGGCGGTCGGTGCCAACGGCGATCTTCTTTTGATCGATCTGGAACGGCGGCGCGGCGATCCACGCACCGAGCTGCATCCACAGACGCTGATGATACAGATCAGCCACCTGGAATCGCCAGCGCCACAACTCATCTGTGCCGATGTAGAGCACCGCGCCCGCGCCGACCTGGCGGAAGACAATCGTTGGCTGCTGTGCTTTGGCGAGCGTGATGGCGGCGGGCAGCGGCTCGACGCTCGAATGCCAGTTCACCTTTTGCAGAGTGGGCCAGAGCGTGGCGTTCGCGCTGGGGCTGTCGCTGAGGCGCAGCGCGTCGAAACGCTGGCCATCAGTGGTGAGTTCGAGCGCGGCGGGACTCGGTTTGCCTGTGGCGTTACTAAATTTCACCGGGATGAGCGGCGCAGTCTTTCCGTTCGCCCATTCGTGCAATTTGCCGCGCTGGCCGTCGATCATGATGAGTCCGCCGCCACGGTTTTCGATGAAGTCGATGAGCCAGTCGATGTGCTCGCCCTTAAAACGGTTCAATGCCGCATCTCCGAGGATGATGAGGTCGTAGCTGAGCAGCTCGTCGTGTGTTTTGGGAAAATTCTGCTGTAACGTTCCCTTGCCCGCGTCGTCGCTCATGTCATCGAAGATGAGCGTGGTTTGCCAGCGGTCATCACGATCAAAGTGATTGTGAATGTAGCGTGTCTCCCAGCGTGGACGGCCATCGAGAATGAGCACCTTGCGCTTCTTTTCGAGTAGATGGATGGCGAGTTCGCGTGCGTTGTTCGTGCGCGTTTTTTCCAAGGAGGCGCGTTCGCCACTGGCCGCGACTTGGAGGTTTACGCTGCGCAGCGTCTTGTCGCGCTGGCCCGGCGCTGGCGGAGGCAGTTCGGCGACGGGGAAGATGAAGTCGAAGACTTTCTCGCCCTTGCCATCGGTGGTGAAGTCGCGTTTCCACAGCACCTTGCCCTGACTTTCGATGCGCACGCTGGCAGGGATGCCTGCGGGCATGCTGTCATTGACAGAGAGGCGGCCCTGGAAGTTCTCCTTGCTGAATACGGACTCAGGCGCACTCACCTCCAGCAGCGACAAATCTGGCGGCGGCACCTCCGTGCCGAAACCGACGGTGAAAATGGAGGTGCCGGTGCCTTTGAGCGCCGTGCTGAACTCCTCCGGTGATCCGCTGGCGTTGTGCTGGCCGTCACTGAGCACCACGAGCGCCGTCCCTGCCGTCACCGGGCCGAGCGCGGCGCGCAGTGTTTGATCGAGATTCGTGATCGGCGTCGTCGCTGGCAGGTCAAAGGTCGAAGGCAGCTCACCGGAGGTGTCCTTGCCGCCCTGGCGGTGCCACCAGAGCCGCTGGGCGTTGTTGCCGCGCAGCGCGACGAGTTCTACGTCCTGCGTCTCGGCCAGTTTTTTGAGCAGCGGCATGTTTCCTTTGAAAAGCAGGTCCTCGGCACGCTGGAAGCGTGTTTTGGCATTCTTGTCGCCATTTTCATCGCGGAGCTGCATCGACGCGGAGCTGTCCACCGCGATCACAACACGCCCCAACTGCCGTAATGTCGTCACATGCCGCAAAACCGGCCCCGCCAGTGTGATGACGAGAAAAAACACCGTCAGCGCACGCAGCACGGCAGGCATGCCCGCAAAGCGGCTGCCGACAAACTTTAGCTCTCGTCGGTAGAGAAACCACATCACCATGGCGAGACCGAACGCGATCAAAATCACCGGTATCAGTGGATAGCCGCCGGTGAAGCGCAGAGTGGTCTCAGTGGAGGGTTTCATGTGGGGGCAACTCCGAGTTCTGGAGTTGAGGCGAAGATCAAGAAGGCAGAACGCAGCTTGTCAGGGCACTCATTCCATCTTCGGCGACCGCTGGAACACTGAATCTGGAAGCCTTGCTTTGCAAGACGCCCGACATTCTCAAAGAGCGCTGTCTTCAGGAATGACGAAATCAGAATGACGAATGGATAAAGAGGCATGAGAGTGCCCCTCATTCCCGTTACCCGTTTTCCGCATGAATCTCCCCATCCGCCCCCGCCGCAACCGCCAGTCCCCGGCCATCCGCGAGCTTGTGCGCGAGACGGAGCTGACGCCGGGACATCTGATCTACCCGTTATTCATCCAAGAGGGGCAGGAGAACACGCCCATCATGTCGATGCCAGGCTGTGTGCGCTGGAGCATCGGAGGACTGCTGGAGGAGGCGGGGGCAGCGCATGCGCTCGGTGTGCCTGCGGTGGTGTTATTTCCGCGTATTCCAGATGAGATGAAGACACATGGAGCGGAGGCGTGCCACGCGGATGACGGGCTGGTGCCGCAGGCGGTTCGTGCGCTGAAGGCGGCACACCCGACGCTGACGGTGATCACGGATGTGGCGCTGGACCCTTATAGCAGCGACGGCCACGACGGACTCGTCTCAGACGATGGCCGTATTTTGAATGATGAAACCGTGGCCGTGCTCTGCCGCCAAGCCGTCTGCCACGCCAGGGCAGGGGCGGACATCGTGGCACCGAGTGACATGATGGACGGGCGCGTGGCAGCGCTGCGCGCTGCTTTGGACAGTGCAGGTTTCCAGGCCGTCTCGATCATGAGTTACACGGCAAAGTATGCCAGCGCTTACTACGGCCCCTTCCGCGGCGCGTTGGATTCCGCCCCGAAGGCCGGGGACAAGAAAACCTACCAGATGGACCCGGCGAACGCGCGTGAGGCATTGCGTGAGGCTGCATTGGACGAGACGGAAGGCGCAGACATCCTCATGGTGAAACCGGCGGGCCCGTATCTCGACATCATCGCAAAACTGCGTGCCGCGACGACGCTGCCC
Organism: uncultured Prosthecobacter sp.; assembly: GCA_964421275.1. Classification (GTDB taxonomy): domain Bacteria; phylum Verrucomicrobiota; class Verrucomicrobiia; order Verrucomicrobiales; family Verrucomicrobiaceae; genus Prosthecobacter. Next base: position 74,577 of record CAYQWE010000004.1, on the reverse strand, counting down.
GTCGCCGCCTATCAGGTCAGCGGCGAGTATTTGATGATCAAAGCCGGTGCCGCAGGCGGCTGGATCGACGAGACAAAGATCGTGAACGAAGCCCTCATCGGCATCCGCCGCGCAGGCGCTGACATGATCCTCACTTACTTCGCCAAGCAGTGGGCGCAGGCGTGGCGGAGTCAGGCCGTGTATTAGAGGCCCATTGCGAATAATGCGCGAAAGGGGCATGCCGTTCGCCGTTTGAGGGAGGTGCCGTGGGGTAACTTGGCACGGAATTTTTCCCTGAGTCTATGATGAGACACTATCTGCGCACTGTGCTGTTCATTGCCCGCTGGATCATGCTGCTAGCTCTGGCTTCGGTGCCGTTGCGGGCGGCGGAGTTTGAAATCATCACTACCGTGGAGAAGCAGCCGCTGGTGGCGGCGGTGGAGCGGATGATGGAGGCGCTGCATTACATCGGTGCGCCGCTGGCGGAGGCGGACGCGGTGAAGCTCAAGGCGGCGATGGGGCTGAGGGATGGGGCTGCGGCGGTGAAGGCTGTCCAGGAGACGCTCGACCCGCTCTGCCTCGCGCAGGTGACGATCAATGCGGAGAGCCGCGTTTCGGTGGTCGAAGGGGGTGCGCCGAAGAGGCTGATGCAGCAGGGCTGGACGACGTTTCTGGTGAAGGTGAACAACGTGGCGCGGATCACGCCGCCGCTGGTGGTCGGTAGCCCGCAGGCGGAGCGCATGTATCAGCAGGGTAAGGGCACGCGGCAGAGGCCGATGAGGGATGGTGAGCTGGTGACGCCGGCGGAGTCTGCACAGCGCTTTCTCGATGTGGCGGTGTATGAGAAGCAGCCGCTGCGGGCGGGTCTCTCTGGCTTGGAGGTGGAGTACCGCATCGTGCAGCTTTTTAGTCGGGATGCAGGGCGGCGGGAGGCGACGCTGTCTTTCCATGTGGGGCAGGGGACGCAGGATTTGGGATTTCGCAGCGAGCTGCCGCTGTTGTTTGAATGTGCTCCTGCGGTCAAGGTCGTGCTGAGCATCCTCGATCATGACGGCAGGCCAGCCTCAGCCGCGTTTGTCGTGCGGGACGGCATGGGGCGCGTGCATCCCAATCCGGCACGCCGACTCGCGCCGGATTTCTTTTTCCACAGTCAGGTCTATCGTGCGGATGGTGAGTCCATCGACCTGCCGCCGGGTGATTACACTGCCACGGTGTCGCGCGGGCCGGAGTATCTCGTCGAGACGCGGCGCTTTAGTGTGCCCGCAGAACAGAAGAGCATCCGGCAGGCATTCCGGCTGAAGCGCTGGATCGAGCCGAAGGCACGCGGCTGGTTCTCTGGGGATCATCATGTGCATGCCGCCGGCTGTGCGCACTATGACAGCCCGACGGAGGGTGTGGGCCCCGCTGACATGATGCGGCACATTTTGGGGGAGGATCTCAATGTCGGCTGCGTGTTGAGCTGGGGGCCGTGCTGGTATTCGCAGAAGGCGCACTTTGAAGGGAAGACTTCTGCGCTTTCAGTGCCGCAATACCTGATGCGCTACGACATCGAGGTCAGTGGCTTTCCTTCCTCCCACGCTGGGCATCTCTGCCTGCTGCGGCTAAAGGAGGATGATTTTCCAGGCACGACGAAGATCGAGGACTGGCCGAGTTGGACGCTGCCGGTGCTGAAGTGGGGGCAGGAGCAGGGGGGCGTGGTGGGCTATAGCCATTCCGGCTGGGGGCTGCAACTGCCGGACTACTTGCCTGACGGTGCTCGCTCCAGCGTGCTGCCGCGCTCAGGCTCCGGCGCACGTGGAGAGACCCTGGGAAAGGCCGCCGACCGGCTGCCGGACTACGCCATGCCTCCGTTCAACAGCATCGGCGCGAACGAGTTCATCGTCACCACAGCGCATGGTGTGTGTGATTTCATCTCGGCAGTGGATACGCCTGCCATCTGGGAGCTGAACATCTGGTATCACACGTTGAACTGCGGCATGACCTCCCGTATCTCCGGCGAGACGGACTTCCCCTGCATTTATGGCGACAAGATCGGCCTCGGGCGCATCTATGTGAAGATGCCATCAGATAAGCCGCTGGACTTTGATGGGTGGGCTGAGGGGCTGAAGCACGGGCGCAGCTATTGTGGTGATGGCATGAGCCACATCCTCGATTTCAAAGTGAATGACGTGGCGCTCGGTGAGCCGGGCAGCGGCGGCAAGATCAGCACGCTTGAGCTGCCGCAGCCGGGGAGAGTGAACGCGACCTTCGACGTCGCCGCTATGTTGGAAAAAGAGCAGACGAAGGAGACCCGCCGCATCCGTGAATCACGTCTGGATCTCAAACCCTACTGGCACATCGAGCGCTGTCGTGTCGGGGAGAGCCGGAAGGTGCCGGTGGAGGTCATCGTGAATGGAGAAGTGGCCGCGCGAAGAGAGATCGAGGCGGATGGCCGTCTTAGCACGCTGAAGGTGCCGTTGGAGATCAAAGAATCCTCCTGGGTGGCGGTGCGCATCCTGCCCAGTGTCCACACCAACCCTGTGTGGGTCACCGTCGGCGGCAAGCCAGTCCGCGCCAGTGTGCGTAGCGCCGAATGGTGCATCAAGGCCGTGGATCAATGCTGGAGCCAGAAAAGCAGAGGCATCCGCAGTGCTGAACGGGAAACCGCGAAGCAGGCGTATGACGCGGCGAAGGCGATCTATGAGCGCATTCTGGCGGAGACGCCGAAACATTGAACTGGGTGACGCTCCGCTGCCTTATGCCTGAAGCATGGACGAATACTGCTGCTGTGGCACATCCTGCACGTCTGCCGTGCGTTTTGATGGCGCTCATGCTGGTCTTTGCCATGCTGCCGTACCTGCGGGCATCTGACCCACCCAGCGAGCGCACGACCTACACTTACAAAACCGTCGGCGATTTAGCGATCAAGGCCGACGTGTATCGTTTGCCCGGCGACGACGTGCGGCCTGTCATCGTGTGGATTCACGGCGGAGGCTTGATCACCGGCGGGCGTGGTGGGCCGGTGCCTCAGCAGCGAGAGCGTTATCTGGAGGCCGGCTATGTCATCGTCTCCATAGATTACCGGCTCGCGCCGGAGGCAAAGGCCGCTGGCATCATCGAGGATGTGCGGGACGCCATCACTTGGGTGCGGAGCAAGGGGCCGGAGCTGTTCAAGATTGATCCGGCGCGCCTCGCCGTCATCGGCCACTCGGCAGGTGGCTATCTCACGCTCATGTCAGGCTTCACAGTCGAGCCGCGCCCGCAGGTATTGATCGCATTCTACGGCTACGGTGATGTGGCTGGGGACTGGTATGCGAAGCCGCACGAGATCTACCGTAGGACGCGGCCTTTGTTCACCAAGGAAGAGGCGCATCAGGCCATCGGCACGAAGGAGACCACGAATGGCGGCGCGAAAGGCCGTAGCAACTTTTACACCTATTGTCGGCAGAACGGACGGTGGCCGCAGGAAGTCGTCGGCTTCGATCCCGTGACGCATCCGAGAGAGTTCGATCGCTTCTGCCCGGTGCGCAATGTGACAAAGGACTACCCGCCGACGCTGCTTCTGCACGGTGAACGCGACATCGACGTGCCGCACGAGCAATCTGCCACGATGGCGGCGGAGCTGAAGCGTGCGGGAGTCGCCCACGAGTTCATCTCCATCCCTGGCGGCGGGCACGGCTTTGACAGCAAAGGCATGCAGGACTCCGAAGTGTCAGCGGCCTTTGAGAGGATCATGCAGTTTCTGAAGAAACACATGTCTGGCTCAAGCGTGACGCAATGAACGTGCTAGGGGGCGAGTGGGCTGGGGGGATGATGGGTTTGGGAAAAAGACATTTTTGAAGCCGTACTTTCACACCAGCGCCTCAATGAACACATCCAATCCGAACTTCTCATTCCTCGTGGTCATCTTCATGTCGTTGGTTATGCCGCTGGGCGCGGCGACAAAAACTCCGCAGGTGTGGGAACGTTGGGAGCACACGCTCACTAGCAGCCGCGACTACGAGAATGCTTACACTGAGGTCACGCTGCGTGTGCGCTTCACCGGGCCGGAGGGCCGCATCATTGCTGGCCTCGGATTTTGGGATGGTGGACGCACCTTCCGCATCCGCTGTGCCTTTCCTCTGCCAGGCGCTTGGAAATGGGAGACGGAATGCTCGGATGCGGACAACGCAGGTCTGCACCATCAAAGAGGCAGCGTCGAAGCCATGCCTTACGGTGGAGAAAACCAGCTCTACCGGCACGGCTTTCTCAAGGTCAGCCAAGATCGACACTATCTCACGCATGATGATGGAACGCCGTTCCCGTGGTTCGGCGACACCGCCTGGGCTGGCCCGATGCGCTCCACGGCGGAGGAGTGGAGCCGCTATCTCGCTGATCGCAGAAAAAAAGGCTTCACAGTGATCCAGGTGGGCACCGCTGAATCATGGATGGGCAAAACGAACCGCGAGGGCGAGGTGCCGTTTCACGATGACAAGCTCCAGCAAATCAACCCTGCCTTTTGGCGGACGATCGAACGCCGAATCCTTGCTGCCAACGAGGCCGGACTGGTAGTCACCTTGGTTGGCCTGATGGAACCCGTGGAGCGTTATCCAGCATCCGCAGATGCATGCCGCTTCGCCCAACACATCACCGCGAGGCTCTTTGGTAGCTTTGTCATCCTCTCGCCCAGCTTTGACAGTGACTTCATGCCGCTGGCAGATGAAGTGGGCCGTGCTACGCGGGAGGCGACTGCCGTCCATCTCATCACGCAGCATCCCGGTACACCCTCGGGGGCGAAGACACCGATCTACACCATGAAGTATTACGACCAGCCCTATCTCGACATCGCTGGCGTGCAAAGCGGCCACAACCGGGGTAACCGCGAGCGCTGCGCCTTTCAAAGCAGCGAGTGGATGCTGCACGCCTGCCGCCACGAGCCGCACAAACCCGTCATCAATCTGGAGGCGATGTATGACGGCCACGGCGAAAAGGCATGGCAGGCCGTGGACGCCCGCAGTGCTGCCTGGCGGAGCTGGCTCTCTGGCGCGAAAGGCTACACCTACGGCGGCGGCGAAAAATCTCCCAAGTCACCCTCCGGTAGCGGCGGCGTGTGGGCCTGGGTCACCGATTCCGACAAGGCCGACTATTGGGAAAAAACCATCCAGTGGGACAGTGCCTTTCAGATGCAGCACCTCCACGAGTTCTTCGCTGCCATCGAATGGTGGCGACTGGAGCCCGCCCCCGATCTCATCCGTAACCAGCCCAAGGAATGGGCGCACCGTGCCGTGGTGGCACGCAGCTCTGGGCGCAACCACGCCATCGCCTACCTCCCGGACCATGAAGGCATCGACGTGGACCTTTCGACATTCACTGTGCTACTGCGTGCCCGCTGGTTTGATCCCGTGCGCGGTCGCTTCGATGCGCAACGTGATCAGGCGGGCAAGGAAGGCATCCATCACTTCACCGCGCCCACCAAGGGGGAATGGGTCCTTGTATTGGAAGATAAGGCTGCGGCAGAAGCAGGGCGCTGAAACACACGCTGGTGCCGCAGCCGTTCCTCAGCCTTCATCGGTCACTTCACCGGGCGTGGCTTGAAGATGTTGTTGCCGGCGATTTCGAGCAGTGCGTTTCGTGTGATGTAGAAGATGTCTGGATCTCCTTTGATCTGGCCGAAATAGAAGGCGGTGGTGGTGTTGGGCTGCGTGGGTGAAAAGAGGATCTCGACCTCCTTCGCTGGGCCGTCGGTGCGACCGGGTTCGCCGAGGACGACTTGGATGGTGAGGAATGGATTCTGCAGCGCCTGCAAGGCGTCGCTGCGGTCTGCTGCCCAGTCCTGTACGGTAAGGCGCGCGAGGCTGTTGGCCAGTTGGTCGGCCTTCACGCGGTCGATTTCATCTGTCACGTCTCGCCCGCCACGCGTGGCCTTCCATTGGGCGGTGACGGGATTGTAGTCCAGGATGACAGGAGTATTGGCCCCGAGGGCCATCGTGATGCGGCGGAGGGCGAAGGTGGTGAAGCGCAACGCGCCGAGTCCCTTCCATTTGATGCCGTCAGTTGGGATGGATGGTAGCAGTGAGGTGTCGATCCGGTAGATGAACGGCTCGTGGTCGTACTTGGCAAAGAAAGCGGTGTTCCCAGCATTGTGGCCGAAGATGAGCTTCACCGGCTTCTCACGCGCGGGCGTCCAGGTGATGGTTTGAAAGGGGTCATCGAGTCCGAAGGGCTTGAGGTCAGCAGCGGTGTCTGCCGCGAACTGTAGGATTTCGTGGGTGTTGAGAGCACCGATGCAGCGGGCAACGCGGTCACCATTGGCGGGTTCCCATTTTCCGTGGCGCAGGAGATACCAAGAGCTGCCTTCGTTGCGCAGACTGATCTCGGGATGTGTCTTGCTAGTGATGTTGATGAACTCGAGCCTTTCGCCGTCGATCTGTGCCAGCAGATGGTCTCGGAGTCGGTTGGGGCTGCCCCAAAGGCTGAGCAGGTTTTTGGCCGCCACAGTGAAGGAGGGCTTGCGGTAGCTGGTAGTGGCCGTGGTGGTGACCTGCTTATCATCTGCGGGCTTTTTCAGAGTGAACTCGTAGGCTTTATTGCGGGTGCGTGAGTTGATCGTGACTTTGATCGCATCATCGGCTGCGGCGGGTGTCTCGGACTTGGTGGTGCTGTTTTTTACCGGCGGGGTGTTGTCTTTGGCATCGGTGATCTCGATGTTGAGGATGGTGGAGAGCAGCTCGGTGATGCGTTCCTTGCCGCCACGGGTCTTGAGCGGCTTCTCAAGCTGCCACGGGGCGTTCTCATCATCTCGTGCTAGGACGATCTGGCCTGAGGGCTGTGAGAGTGTGATGCCGGTGATGATTTCAGTCGGCAGGCGCAGGAGCTTCGGATCACGCCATGTGGCAGCAGGGATTTGCAAAATGGCCGGCGCTTCGCTTTTGGCGAGATACCAGGTGGCGTCGGAAGAACCGGGATCGGGAAAGCCCATGTAAACGCTGTTCTCGATGGCGGAAGGGGAGCCGAACCAGCATTCGTGGACTACAGTGTCACCGATGAAGAGCTTCACCTTGTGGTGGGGTTTTTCGAGGCCGGTCTTTTCCCATTCACCTGTGTCGAACTCCTCGCGGTGGATACGCTCGATCCATTCCGTGCTGTTGAGTGCGACGATGAGAGCTGCTGTCTTCCGGGGGTCCGCCAAGTCACTGAATGGGGAGCTGACATGCCAGGCCGTGTCATCACGGAAGAGGATGAGCGGGACGCTGTCAGTGGCGGCGGTGATCTCGATGCGGGTCACTTTTTCTTTTTCAAAACGCGGCGGCCCTTTCCTCACCTGCCGCAGCTCGACTGCTGCGGGGAAGTAGCGCTCCACCCCGAGGATGATGACGCCCAGCGTGACAACCAGCAGTAGAAGGAGGAGGGTGGTGCGCAGTCTCATGTCAGCTCATGTGAAGAGTCATGCGGCGCGCCTACTGGCCCAGACCATGAAGCCCAGCGCTAGGACGCAGCCCGGCAAGGTGATGGAGGTGACCCAGAAAATCAGCTCGTGTTGCCGTGATGTCAGTTGGATGCGGTAGGTGTGGCGGGACTTCGGCGGGATGCCCATCTGGTTTTCCCGGTTCATGAGCCAGTTCAGGCCGGCGGCGGTGAAGTCGCGGCTCACGGCGAGCATTGTCTGTTTGTCGAGCAGGGTGGAGTTGGAGACCACCACCATGCGGGAGCTGTCCGCACGCTGCCCTTCGTTGAGCAGTGCGCCGCGCTCGACACTCGCGGCGAGGTAGATGGGCGGCACCGCATCCTGTTCATCGACGACAGGCAGCTCTTCGAGGAACTGGGTCTCACCCCAGTATGGGGAGGTGGCGCGCATGAGCGGTTGGATGCTGATGGACTGCTCCTTGAGGGAGGCATCTTGTTCCTTGATGGCGAGGGATTCCGACTGGCCGGCGAGGGTGATGGAGGATGAGACGAGATGCCGGATGAAGGGGGCCTCCTTGAGGAACTCAGCGATCACGGTGAATTCCTTCTTCGGGCCGGTGCTGGTGCTCTCCGCGCGCAGGACGCGGTCGCCACGGGGATGGACGCCATTGGCTGTGAGGAAGGCGTTGAGGCGGGCGGTCTCGCCGCCGGGGTCCAGCATGACAAAGATGCCGGCGCGCTTGCGTTTCCAGTAGTCGTCCAACATTGCTGCCTCGCGCTCTGAAAGGTCATAGCGTGCGCCGAGGAGGAGTAGGCCGTGCGCGTCAGCAGGGATGCGCGAAATCTCAGAGAGGTTCATGGGGACGACTTCGAAGTTTTGCTGCTTGCCGAGATCGATCACCGCGTTGTAGGCGTCCCCTAGGGCGGCGGTGGAGCGGCTGCCTTTGCCGACGACGTAGTAGAACTTGTGGATAGAACCTTCCACCACATAAAACAAGGCAGAGGTGATCGCGTCCTCTCCGCGGAACTCGATGATCTGCTTGTTGGTGCTCGTCCCCGACTCACGGATGACCATCTCGTCCTCGGTGATGAAGCGCTTGTTGACACCGCAGCGGATGAGCACGCCGTTTTGCGCTAGGGAGAGTCCGGTGTCCGCCTTGAGCTGCTCCGCACGTTCGATGTCCCGGACAGGGTCTATAGAGCGCACCCGCACGCGTTGCCTCCCGTGCAGGCGGTATTCCTCCGCGAGCGACTGCACCTCACCGTAAACCTTCGAGTCACGGGCAAACACGATGTAGATGCTGACATCTCGCGTCAGCGAGTTGAGGTAGTCGAGGGTTGACTGGCTCAGGGTGTAGTCTTGACGGGGGCTGAGGTCCCAGCGCCAGTAATGGCGGTAGTTGAGACGATTGACTCCGGCGAATAGTGCTAGCGCTAGGACGACTTGGAAGAAGACATTCAAACCGATGCCATAGCGCCGCGGCATCCCGGCGGGAGCCGGATGCGGTTCGGAGGGTGGGAGCGGCTGTTCTGGATCCGGCATGATGGGCGGTCAGGAGAGGTTCATGGACGCCAGCGGCGGAACTCAACGACGTGATGTGTGAAGGTGAGGAAGAGGAAGCTAAGGCTCAGGTAGTAAACCAAGGGGCGGCTGTCGATGAGCCCGGCGGTGAAGATGCGGATGTGCTCAGTGGCGGCGAAGTAATTCACCACGTCCACGATGGTGTCGGAGATTCTACGGCCTACTACCATGATAAAGACTCCCAGGAGGAAGTGCAGCAAGCTCAGCGTGAAGGAGAGGATGGCCGCTACGATCTGGTTTGAGGTGAGAGAGGAGGCGAAGCAGCCCACCGCTAGATTGAACATGCCCATGACGACGAGGATGAGGCAGGCACCTTGTAGTGCGCCGGAAGGCAGCTCCACCTGACCTGCGCTGATCCAGTGGGCAAACTTGAAATTGATGATGCTCGGTGCCCAGAGCAGGCAGTACACGAGTACCACGGCGAGGTACTTCGCAGCCACCACCTGCCATGCGCGCACGGGCGCGGTGAACAGCGTCTCCAGCGTCCCCATTTTCTTCTCCTCGGCGAAGAGCCGCATCGTCAGGAGGGGGAAGATGAAGAAGTAGGACAGCCAGAACCAAAGGGCATGGAAGGTCCAGCTCACGATGGAGCCCTCGCTCGGCGCACTCTCCAGAACCGAGAGCGCGGCACGGAAGGCGAAGCCGTTGAGCACCATGACCAACGCCAGCACCACATAGGCGATCGGGGAGACAAAGAAGGAGTGCAGCTCCTTTTTGAACAGAATCCAGAAAACTCTCATAAGATGTGGGTGGGGATGTCGGTGGGGGTTCCGGCATTCATGGAGAGTTCTACAAACACATCTTCCAGGGTGGGTAGTTGGCGGTGCATCTCCCGAATGCGCCAGTGGTTCTGGGTGGCCAGCTCCAGCACCGCCTCCCGCAGGTCATGTCCTGGCTCCACCCGTAGGCTGAGACGCTGCCATCCTGGCACTGAAGACTCGTGCTGCGTGACTTTGCGCAGACCGGGGATGGCACCGAGTTTTTCCACTAGGCCGTCCGCTCCGGCGATCTCCAGATGGAGCATGGTCGTGCTGCGCAGTTGGCGCGTCAGATTCTGCGGCGTGTCATTGGCGCGCAGTCTGCCTTGATGGATCATGATGACACGGTCGCAGGTCTGCTCGACCTCGTGCAGGATGTGGGTGGAAAGCAGCACCGTGTGCTTCGACTTCAATCCGCCCAGCAAATCACGCACATGACGAATCTGCACGGGATCGAGACCGTTGGTCGGTTCGTCGAGGATCAACAAACGCGGGCTGTGGACGAGCGCATCTGCCAGGGCCACGCGCTGCCGGTAGCCTTTTGACAGATTCCCGATCAGGCGCCGCCGCACCTCAGAGACTCCTGTCAACTCCATCACCTCACCCACTCGCCGCCTCATCGAGTGGCCGGAAAGCCCCTTCAACTCGGCGCGGAAACGCAGATATTCCTTCACTTTCATGTCCACATAGAGTGGTGCCATCTCCGGCATGTAACCCACCGCCTGCCGCACCTGGAGGGACTGCTCGAAGACATCAAACCCCGCCACTCGCGCACTGCCGGACGTGGCGGGCATATAACCGCTCAAAATACGCATCGTGGTGGATTTCCCGGCTCCGTTCGGCCCCAGGAAGCCTACGATCTCCCCCGGTTCCACATGAAAGGAGATGTTGTTCACCGCAGTGCGCCCGGCGTACTGCTTGGTGAGATTCTGGACATCGATCATGAGGCGGGAGAGGGAGGACGAAAGCGGTGATTTTAAGCCCATGACCGCGTGAATGACAAATCGCATTCTGACATTCGCAAAAAAGAATGCGGGGACACTGTCCCCCCAACACTGGCATGTCAGGCATCCCATGTGCCGCCTGTCATCCACATTTTCATCGGGAGGCGGAGCCTTCGTCGCTGCCTTTTCGCCCGTCCCATAACATAACACGAGTGTATTTTTACTGTTACTTTGTCCTCCGCTGGGCCGTTACAAGTGTGCGTGCGCCTGCTAGGCGGCATCTCCCACCTGATGAATACTTCTGAGAATCCTAGGCCGCCATTTCCGCCGTTCGATGCAGAGAGCGCCGCGCAAAAAGTCCGCATGGCGGAGGACGCTTGGAATTCCCGCGATCCCGTGCGGGTGTCACTGGCTTATTCCCAGGACAGTGTGTGGCGTAACCGTTCGGAATTCCTCACGGGCCGTCCCGCCATCGTCGAGTTCCTGACGCGCAAGTGGGTGAAAGAACTCGAATACCGGCTCATCAAGGAACTCTGGGCTTTCCACGGTAGCCGCATCGCCGTGCGCTTCGCCTATGAATGGCATGATGACTCAGGCCAGTGGTTCCGCTCCTACGGCAATGAGAACTGGGAGTTTGATGACCAAGGTTTCATGCGCAGGCGCGTTGCGAGCATCAATGATCTGCCGATTCAAATGGGCGAGCGGAAGTATCACTGGCCGCTCGGACGCCGGCCTGACGACTACGCCGACCTTTCAGAGCTTGGTCTTTGAGTCCGCGCCCAGTCGCGTGAGGGTAACGGCCCGTACTTGCAAGGTCGCCCTTCACCGCTAAGAGTCGTGTGCAGGAGATTCTGCCTTGGGTGCAGAGTCACTGGAAAGAGACAAAGATCATGAGGGCAAAAAAAATATTCATCACCGAAGCAGACAGAAGACGACTGGGGGAGCTCATCAGAGTGGCCATTGAGTTCGGAGGGCATGCCAGGAAGGACCTGGAGTTGCTTGTCCAGGAACTGTCGAGGGCGGAGGTTGTAGAACCCCGCGAGATCAAACCCGATGTGGTAACGATGAACTCGCGCGTACTCCTCAAAGATGTCAGCACCGAAGAGGAGATGGAATACACTCTGGTGTTTCCGCAGGACGCCAATGTCGATGCGGGAGCCATTTCTGTGCTGGCCCCGATCGGTACGGCGATCCTTGGTTACTCCGCAGGGGATGTGATTGAGTGGCCGGTGCCCGAAGGCATGCGGCGCATCCGGGTGGAGAAGGTCGTTTATCAGCCGGAAGCGTCAGGCCATTTTCATCTTTGACGTCGGAGTGGTGTGCAGCCACCTGCTTCGCTCGGGCTGTTGATGCGGAGGCTGCTGCCAGCAGCTTCTCGCCTCATCAGTCTTTCAATTCAATCCCGCCTCAGCGAGGCGTTCCTTTAGATCACTCGCCAGAAGAGCTTGGAGCATGTCGGCAATGCGACCTTCGACGAATTGGTCGAGGTTGTAGAGCGTCAGCTCGATGCGGTGGTCGGTGACGCGGTTTTGTGGGTAGTTGTAGGTGCGGATCTTCTCCTCGCGGCCGCCGCCGCCGATGAGGTTGCGGCGGTGCGCAGAGTATTTAGCGGCTTCTTCTTGCTGCTTCTTTTCCAGCAGTCGTGAGCGCAGGATGCTGAGGGCTTTCTCCTTGTTCTTGATCTGGCTGCGACCATCCTGGCAGCGGACGATGGTGCCGGTGGGGATGTGCAGCACCTGCACGGCGGAGTCGGTAGTGTTTACACCTTGGCCGCCAGCACCAGAAGAGCGGCAGACTTCGATGCGGACCTCATCGGATTTGATTTCGAGATCGACCTCCTCGGCTTCGGGTAGCACGGCAACGGTGGCGGCAGAGGTGTGGATACGGCCTTGCGCCTCGGTGGCGGGTACGCGCTGCACGCGGTGGACGCCGCTTTCGTATTTCATGACGCGGTAAACGTCCTCACCGCTGATCTTGGCGATGACTTCCTTGAAGCCGCCGACTTCGGAGGGGCTGGCGTCGAGCTGTTCGATCTTCCAGCCGCGGCCTTCGGCGAAACGTGAGTACATGCGCAGCAGATCGGCGGCGAAGAGAGATGCTTCGTCACCACCAGTGCCAGCGCGGATTTCGAGGATGACATCGCGGCCTTCGAGTGGATCGGGCGGTAGGATGGATTCCTGGATGGCTTTTTCGAGGTCGATGAGACGTTGTTCGAGCACGGGAATCTCGGCAGCGGCCATTTCGGCGAGTTCCTTGTCGTCTTGTGACTTCGCCATGACGCGGTTCTCGGCGAGTTCGGCCTGCGCTTTTTCAAATGCAGTCCAGTGGGTGAGCAGGTTTTGCAGCGCGCGGTGCTCACGAAGCATTTCGCCGGCACGTTTGGTGTCGTCGTAGAAATTCGGGCGGCCGATGATGTCTTCGAGGTCGGCGAAGCGGGTGCGTTTGCCGGCGATGACAGCGGAGTAGTCCATGGACGGAGAGGGAGAAGCAGAGGACGAGGCGGACAAAACAAAACGGTGCCCAGCACGAAGGCGTGGGCACCGTTTTGGCTAAAAGGAGGGAGCTGGAAGCTAGGCGTTGGCGGGAGCTTCGGTGGGCTTCGGAGCCGTGCGGCGGGCACGGGTGGAGCCGTAGCGCTGGGCGAACTTGTCCACGCGTCCGGCGGTGTCGATGAAACGCTGTTCACCGGTGAAGTAGGGGTGGCAGGCCGAGCAGATGCCGATGCGGAGGTTCTGCACGGTGGAAATGGTGTTATAGACGGTACCGCAGGTGCAGGTGATCGTCGTTTCGTGGGTTTTGGGGTGGCCTTCGGCTTTCATGGTGGTAGAGGAGGATCACGTGACCAGGCGAGGCGCGGAATGCTGCTTTCGCCGGGGCGTGGGGCGCGGATGGTAGTGGCTTTCGGAGGCGGGTCAAGGAGGGATTCGATAGCGAATGGAACAGCAGCAAGCGCAACAAAGTGGAGAGGCGCGGCCTTTGACCACGTTTATACACAAGTACACCTCTCCGGCCATGAAAACGAAGCTCAGTCTGCTTGCCATACTGCTGTTGGCTCTTCTTGCTTCGGCGGCCACTGCTGATGATGTTTTTGTCATCTTGAAAGTGGATACCAAGGTGGAGAATCATGACCGCCCTCCTCATGAGGACCGACTGATGTGGCTGGACATCCGCGTCACAAACAATTCACCAGGAATGTTGGATGGTGCGACGCTGCAATGGAAAATCTTCCGCGAGACGCTGGAGTTCGGGCCAAACCGCGTCGCTTTGGAGAGGGCGGGGGAGGAGCGGCTGTCAGTGCCGGGGAAGGGGGAATTTGTGGAAATCACGACGCCGAAGGTACCCTTCAAGTACACGCTTCCTCATTCGATCAGGACTGGACGACGGTACTTTCGCAGGATCCCAGAGTCGGGGACCCGATACCACGGCTACATGGTACAAGTCGTGAAGGACGGCAGGGTGATCGCCGAGGCGCTGAGCAACGAGTCCTTGCGACAATGGGAGAATGCGAAGGGGAAGCCGTGACGGAAGGATACGGCCTCGCCAGATGCGCCGACGAAATCGCCGATAAGCACAGCTCGGCATTCGCGTTTCAGGGCTGCTATGATTTCTCGACTCTGTCTGCTGCTGGCCGTTTTGCTTGTGTTGAATGCTCAAGCGGCATCGCTCCCGAATGTGGTGGTGATGCTGGCGGATGACTCCGGCTGGGGCGATTACTCGGTCAGCGGGAACACCAACATCAAGACGCCGAACATCGACTCGCTGGCGAGGGCGGGTGCGAGTTTCGACCGCTTTTTTGTCTGTGCTCTGTGCGCACCGACACGAGCAGAGTTCTTGACGGGGCGCTACCATTCGCGCGGCGGCGTGCTCGGTGTCTCGACCGGGCAAGAGCGGCTGAATACCGACGTGAAAACAATCGCAGACCATTTCCTCGCCGCAGGTTATGCAACTGGTGCTTTTGGCAAATGGCACAACGGCAGTCAGTGGCCGTATCATCCAAACGCACGCGGCTTCCAGGAGTATGTGGGCTACACCAGCGGCCACTGGGGTGAATACTTTGACCCGCCGCTGGAGCACAACGGGAAAATGTTTCGCGCACAGGGTTTCATCGTCGATGTGCTGGTCGGAAAGGCGGTTGAGTTCATCGAGAAGAACAAAGAGAGGCCGTTCTTCTGCTACATCCCGCTGACTACTCCGCACTCGCCCTTCAGCGTGCCAGACACACACTGGGATAAGTTCAAAGATTCCCCCGTGTCACTGCGCGGCACGGACGGCGAGCACGAGGATCTGGCCGTCACTCGCACCGTGTTGGCGATGATGGACAACATCGACCTCAATGTGGGCCGTGTGCTGGCGAAGATCGATGATCTGAAGCTCCGTGAGAACACCATCGTCGTCTATTTCAGTGACAACGGCCCGAATAGCACACGGTGGAACGGCGACATGAAAGGGCGCAAAGGCGTCACAGACGAAGGCGGCGTGCGCAGCGTGTGCTTTGTGCGCTGGCCGGGCAGGATAGCCGCAGGCGCTGCTTTCACACCTGTCGCCGCCGCGATCGACCTACTACCGACGCTCACCGCTCTGGCAGGAGTGGGGCACACGGACGCCAAACCGCTAGACGGCAGGGATTTCTCCGCACTCCTGCTCGGCGGCAAGGCGCAAGCTGCGGAACGCCATCTGATGAACTATAACAGCGGCCGTCTGAGTGTGCGCAGTCAGACTCACCGCCTCGATGCTGCAGGGGCGTTGTTCGACATGACCGCCGACCCCGGCCAGACAACAGATATCGCGAAAGAGCAGCCGGAGATAGCCGCACAACTGGCTGCGGCAGGCTCGCGTTGGCATCAGGAGGTGTTCGGCAAACCTTACAAACCGCTATCGCAGGCACCCGCAGGCAAAAACACAAGCAAAGGGCAGGGGAAGGTGAAAGGAAAGCCAGGCGGCGTGGTCTTTCCTGACGACCGGCCTTATCCCGTCGGTTACACCGAGTTTCCCGTCACCATGCTACCCGCGCGCGATGGTGTGCCGCACGGCGGCGTCCAGCGCAGTTCGAGTGCGCCGAACTGCTCCTACTTTGTGAACTGGACCACACGCGAGGACTCCATGACTTGGGACATCGACGTCCACACCACTGGTGACTACGATGTGAGCATCGACTACGCCTGCCCTGAGTCCGATGCTGGTTCCACGGTCGAGTTGAGTTTCGGCACGGGAAAAACCACCGGCAGAGCCGCGCCGGGCTGGTTCCCCCCACTCATCGAGGGCCAGGATCACGCCTCACGCAAAGGCGAGAGCACCATGCGCGTCTTCCATCCGCTAGCGCTTGGAACCATTCATTTGGAATCTGGGCGCGGCCTGCTCACCCTCCGTGCGCTAGACATTCCCGGACGCACGGTGATGGAGGTTCGGCGCGTCACTCTGACACTGAAGACAAAGTGATTTCTGGCATGGATCGTGATTCATCATTTGCCGGAACATCTCAGCCCAAAGCATGAAATCATCATCTCTCCTTCCGCTCGTTAGCACCTGCCTCTTGCTCGCCGCCTGCGGCTCGGTGCGTCCAGTTCCTGCTGATGCGCCTGCCATCGTCCTTAGCCAGGAAGAGACTCGCGAATGCGGACAGGGACGCGTGGTGTTCCCGGTCGGCATTTATCAGCCGGAGGCGGCTTCGGAAAAAGGCATCTATTATGCAGCCCCGTCGCCTCTTCGCACCAGTGGAGTTTTGATCAGTCGTTCAAAACGGGGCGGCATCTTCGTCTCCAACGGTCAAAACACGCAGGCAGCTTGGTTTGGTGAGCTCCGGAGTGACACGGATGAAAGCCCAGGCACGTTGCTGGGTGCCATAGGCTGGAGCGCACCCAAACTCTGGCCCTACACGCCACGCCTACCGCTGCGGCAGCGGTAAGTTGCACGCTGCGCTGTGTTCGACCTCGTTTCCCGGAAAGAGATGAACGAGCACGCACAGGGACGGTGACATTCCCTGATCGGAGGCGCATGGCCTGCCCTTCTATATGGCTCACCCGTTTTCTGCACCTTTGGGTGGACAGGCATTGAGATTGAGCCTTGTCAGACGGCGGTCTTTTTGCTGACATGGAGGTGAAATCTACCCCGAAAGCTCTTTTTTGGGGGACTCAATCAACCACACAAACATTATGTTCACTTATCTGCTGCCCATGCTTCAGGAAACTGGAGCGAACACGCAACCCGCGACTTCAGGAGCTCTCGGAATCGTGCCGACGCTATTTGTACTGGCGCTCATCATCTTCATGATCGCTGCTGTCTGGAAGGTCTTCACCAAGGCGGGAGAGCCCGGATGGGCGTGCCTCATTCCCATTTACAATGCCATTGTGTATCTCAAAATCGCAGGAAAGCCGGTTTGGTGGATCATCCTGTTCTTGATTCCCATCGTGAACTTGATCATCGCACTGCTGGTCTCTTTGGGTCTAGCGAAGAATTTTGGGAAGAGCGGGGGCTTTGGCGTGGGAATCTGGCTGCTGGGGCCGATTTTCGTTCCCATTCTTGCTTTCGGTGATGCTAAGTTCGTCGGTACGAAGAGTTAATCCGTTTTGGTGAAAGGCTTTCGAGGCGCATGTGCAGGCAACTGCCGTGCGCCTCTCCGTTGACGTGTATCGACAAACGTGGAATCTCGCAGCATGAAAGTTCTCGCCGCCATGTCCGGAGGCGTGGACAGCAGCGTGGCCGCCGCGTTGCTCGTCCGCGCGGGGCATGACGTGTCCGGCGTTTACATGAAGAACTGGATCAATGAGGAGAACATCATTGGTCATTGCCCGTGGGAGGAGGACATCACGGACGCTGAGGCGGTCGCAAAACAGCTCGGCATCCCGTTTCGCGTGGTCAATCTCATGGCTGAATATCGCGAGAAGGTCGTGAAATACCTCCTCGAAGGCTACCAGTCCGGCATCACGCCGAATCCTGATGTGATGTGCAACCGCGAGATGAAATTCGGCGTGCTGTGGGACTGGGCGCAGGAAAACGCTTTCGAGGCCATCGCCACGGGACATTATGCGCGCAAAGAGGGTCATCACATCTTGCGCGGTGCTGATCCGAACAAGGATCAGACCTACTTCCTCGCGATGATGCAGCCACATCAAGTGCGCATCGCACAATTTCCCATCGGCCACCTGCTCAAGCCGCAGTTGCGTGATCTCGCACGCGAGTTTGGCCTCAAAACGGCGGAGAAAAAAGACAGCCAGGGTATCTGCTTCATCGGTCAGGTGAAGATGGAGGATTTCCTGCGCACCTTCGTACCCGACAAGCTCGGGCCTATTGTCGATCTCGAAGGGAAGGTGCTCGGCGAGCATCGCGGGCTGCATCTTTACACGCTCGGTCAGCGCAAAGGCCATGGCGTCGCCAGCCCACTGCACAAGCAGGCCTACGTCGTCGTTGCCAAGCGCCCCACGACGAACGAACTCGTCGTGGCCATCGAAAATGCAGACACACCGCTGCTCTGGGCGCGCAAAGCCGTGCTGCATTCGATTTCAAGCACCGGAGCGCCTTTGAGTGGTGAACGCATGCTACAAGCGCAGCCACGTTACCGCTGCCTAGCGGGAGACGCGGTATTCACACCACTTGGAGATGGTCGTGCCACGCTCGAATACCGCGAGCCTCAGCGTGCGCTGACACCAGGTCAGATTTGTGCGCTTTATGATGGCGAGCGCTTGCTAGGTGGCGCGGTGTTTGAATCCGTTCAGCACCCATGAGCACAGCCTCCTCCATCCTCATCCTCGGCGGCGGCTGTTTCGGTCTCACCGCCGCGCTCGAGCTACGCTCGCGTGGTTGGAAAGTCACGCTGATTGATCAGGGGCGTATCCCGCATCCTGACGCCGCCTCCACCGACATCAGCAAGGTCGTGCGTATGGATTACGCCCAGGATGAACAACACACGGCGATGGGGGAGCGTAGCGTTGAGCGCTGGCGCGAATGGAATGCGCGATGGGGCGAAGATTTGTATCACGAGGTGGGTTTCCTTGTCATGTCGCGCGAAATGATGCAATCCGGCGGCTTTGAGCATGACAGCCGCCAGTTTCTCACCTCACGCGGTCATTCATTGCGCCACACCTCATCGGAAATGCTTCGCGAGTTGCATCCGGCTTGGAATCATGAGGCTTTTCATGATGGTTATCTCAATCCCGTCGGTGGCTGGGTCGAAAGCGGGCGTGTCATCGCACGTCTTGCCGTCGAGGCGCGGAGGGCGGGCGTCGAGATCATCGAAAACATGCAGGACGCACACCCATGCTTCGAAGGCGCAGAATGCACGGGCATCGCAACAGCAAATCAAACATGGAATGGGGACATCATCCTCGTTGCCGCAGGAGCCTGGACGCCAATGGTTCTGCCATACCTGCAAAACGTCATGTGGGCCACGGCGCAGACAGTGTTTCACTTCATGCCGCATGACCCGCTGCCCTTCAATCCGCCACAGTTTCCCGTCTGGGGCGCTGACATGGGGAAAACCGGCTGGTATGGTTTTCCTGCGAATGTGGATGGCCTTGTGAAAGTAGCGAATCACGGCCCCGGCCGTCGTGTGAATGCTCGTGATCCACGTTCGATGCCCGCAGGGGAGGAAGCACGCTGCCGCGCCTTCCTGCGCGGTACATTTCCGTCGCTCGCCGCCGCTCCGTTGCACTCCACCCGTGTCTGCCTTTACTGCGACACCTTCGATGGAGCTTTCTGGATCGATCGTGATCCTGACCATCCTAGATTGATCGTAGCCGCCGGTGATTCCGGCCATGCCTTTAAGTTCACCCCGGTGCTCGGCGAGATCATCGCCGATGTGGTGGAATCAAAACCGAATCCATGGACCGGACGCTATCGCTGGCGTGAAAACACGGGCGCACATTCGGATGGTGCGCGAGCTTCAAGCTAGCCACGGAACAACGCGCCGAGCTTTTTACCCAGAATCACCCCCGCGCCAAGGATGGTGACAGCGAGAAAGATCATGGCCCACACGCCGAGCGCGGAGGCGAGATTTGGCCCGCTGCCCAATGCGAGCACCAGTGAATAGATTGCTTTCGTGATTGGGAAATGCGCGGCTTGCTGAGCCAGGATCATCGAGTCGCTCACTTCCAGCATGGCGAATGAGAAAGCCAGCAGTCCGCCGGCGACGAGATTCGGGGTGACGAGCGGCAGAGTGACGCGCCAGAGCGCTTTCTCCGGCCTCGCACCTAGATTCTGTGCGGCTTCTTCAAGTGTGGGGCTGACTTGTTGGAAGCCCGCGGCGGCGGAACGCACGACGTAGGGTAGTCTGCGCACAGCATAGGCGATCACAAGTAGCAGCAGCGGGTCTTCGCCGAGCATGAGCCAGCGGAAGGGCTGCCCTTCACGCGTCATGGCGAGGTAGCCGAAGGCCATCACGATTCCGGGGACGGCGAGAGGTAGCATCGCCATCGCATCGAGAACCTGCCGACCCCAGATGCGCGTGCGCACGGAGACGTAGGCCACGCCGATGCCGAGCAGCAACGCCACGAGCATGGCGAGCGCGGAATATTTCAAACTGTTGGCGATGGAGGATAGCGTCAATTCATGGCCAAGCGCGTCGTGATAGTGATCGAGCGTCAGGTGGTGTGGGATGACGGTGCCATACCAGTCTTTCGCAAAAGATAGCAGCACGACGCCGAGATGCGGCAGCACGGCTAGGAAAGTGACCCCGGCAAAGAACGTGGTGCATGTCCAGCCGAGCCACGGTGGCAGTTCGGTCGTTTCTCGGCCTGTGGTGGCACGTCCACCGCCGCTGGCAGTGCTGCCGCCGAAGAATAGCTTGCCCGTCAGGTAGAACAACGTGCTGAAGACCAGCATCACGGCCACCAGCGCGTAAGGGAAGGGGTTGCCGCTGAGATCGTTGATGGTGCGGAAGACCTGCACGGCGGTGACGCGGTCGTAATCAAACAGCAGCGGCACGCCCATCTCGGTGAACGACCACACAAACACGATCGTGCCGCCTGCGAATACGCCGGGCATGATGAGAGGCAGCGTGACGCGCCAGAACCGGCTCCACGCGTTGCTGCCGAGATTCGCTGCGGCCTCCTCCATCGCGGGATCGAGGTTGGCGAGCGCGGCGGCGACGTTGAGGTAGATGATCGGGTAAAGATGCAGCACCTCCATGATGATGATGCCCAGCATGCGCTGCTCTCCGAGCCAGTCCGCCGGATGCGCGGCATCCATGAGGCCGAGATGGATGAGTAGCGCATTGAGCGCGCCCGCCTGGCCCAGCATGGCCTTGATGCCGATGGCACCGACGAAGGGAGGCAGGATCATCGGCATCAGCACGAGTGAATTGAGCAACGCGCGTCCCGGAAACGCGAAACGGACATAACAAACTGCCAGCGGCAGTGCAATGACAAGGGAGCCGAGCGTCGTCCACACCGCGATGATGAACGAATTCCACAGCCCCTCGCGATACAGCTCGTTGAGGAACACTTCGGAGACGTATTCGAGCGTGAATTTGTGATCCGGCCCACGGAAAGCCACCTCAAGCGCTGCCCAGATCGGATACGCGAAGAAGCACGCGAAGAACGCGCTCATCATGAGGAAAACGAGGAGGGAGAGTGTTCTGGACATGGCTGGTCAAAGGCCTCGTCGCGCCATCGTTCGGGCGCGGATGAACTGGGTGCGGAAGGCATCGCCGAGCTCGCGGGCGAGTCGGGTTTCCTGGGCTTTGTCACGGGCGGAGAGGATCTTTGAGATATTGCCGGTGGCAGCCTCATATTTCACACGGGTGAGGTCTTCGAAGATCTGAATGGTGCGTTCAGGCATGCCGTTGTCGATGATTTCCTTCCACGCGGCGTGTAGCTCGTCATGTGAATCGACGCAGATGACGCGCACGAGGAAACGGATGGCGTTGAACGCGGCAGCGGTGCGCTCCGCGTGGTAGGTGAAGGCTTTTGCCTTCTCGAACGGGGCTTCCTTACCGTCGCTCATGCTCGGGGTGTTTTCCGGCGTGTAGAGGTCGTGCCGGACAGGAAGGCGGCGCAAGGCGTGACGACGCGGGCCGCCTGGTTCGCCGACGCGGAAGCTCCAGAGCTTCTGGCCGGCGTCGCCGAGCACGAATTCGATGAAGGCAGTGGCGAGTTCTGGATCGGGCGCACCACGCAGCATACCGATGGGATCGACGCTGACCGATGTGCCACCAAGTGGTGCGACGAAGCCGATGCGCGAGGTGCCGTCGGGCTTGCGCACGTCTTCCTCGGCAGAACGTCCGTAAAAGTCGATGCACATACCTGCAGCGGCATCGCCCCTGGCGACTTCGAGAGGGATTTTGGTGGAGAAGTCCGTGAAATAGCGCGCATTCGCGCTGATGCGCAGGATGAGGCGCAGGCCCTCGTTCCAGCCTTCCTCCACGCCTTGTGCTTCCAGCTGCTCGGGCGTGGTCTTCGGCGGGGGATTCGCCTTCAAGCGGTCAATCGCGAGCTGCATCTGTTGCTGGATGAGCATTTCTAGCGCCTTGGTCACGGAGCCGCTTTTGCCGGGGTCGCTGAGTGCGATCTGGCCGAAATAATGCGGATCGGCCAGATCCGACCACGCATCCGGATCTTCAGCGATGCCAATGCGCCGCAGCACGTCGCGATTGAACACGATCCCGCTGCTGGAGAGACATGCTCCGCACCAGCGGCCCTGAGGGTCACGAAACGGTTCGCCACTGAGTTTTTCCGGGATGCCTTTGTCGCCGAACCAGTCGGGATGTTTTTTCATCACGCCACTGAGGCCGGTCTTGCCATCGCCAGCCACGAGCGTGCCCGCCTTCGCCTGCTGCTCGAAATCATACGCACCGCCGCCGAAGAACACATCCATGCCGGTGCTGACGTTGGAGGCGAGGTAAGCTTTTCGCGCTTCATCTTCGGGGGCGGCTTTCGCATTCAAACATGCCTGTGCGACGGCGGGCGTCCACTCTTTGCCGAGATCACGTTGCCAGTGTTGCTGAAATGCGGCGGCAGCCTCGGATTTGATGAGCATGGCGATCTCAGACGTGCCGCCGGGCACGCGCCAGTCGATGAAAAGTGTCTGGCCGGTCGTTTTCTTCCAATGCGCGGCGAAGGCCTGGCCGAACTCCTCGCGAATGCGGTCATGATGTGGCGTGATGATCACCAGCCTGCGGTCGTAATGTGCGGGTGCGGTGCTTTGCGCTGGTTTGAGCAAAAACGGCCCGGTGAGCGTGAGCAGCATCGCCAGCACCACCGCGACCTCTTTGCGCCAGTGACGCAGCCAGGCGGTCACCGCTTGCGCGCGTGGATGCTGGAGCATTGTCTTCATTTGCGCAGGATCACGACATCGTTCATCGCTGCCATTGCACGTGTTTCATCGACGGAGGGTGTGCGGATTTCCTGCGGGTTGATCTCGCAGACCTTCACCAGCGGCCCGCTTTGCACTTGAAGGAGGTATTGCACCGTCGTGCCGAGATATGTCGTGTCCACGATGTGGCCGAGGAGGCGGTTCGAGGAGTCGGTGAGGTTCGCGAAGGTCAGTGATTCGGGACGTATGCTCAAAACGACAGGCTGTCCTGCCGCAGGTTGCCAGAGGCCGTCGGTACGACCGCGCAGGACGCCGAACGAGGTCTCGACATCGTAAAATCCCGCCCAACTGCTCTCACGCAGAGCGCGTCCTTCGATGAAGTTTGTCTCGCCGATGAACTCGGCGACCATACGGGTGACTGGATTGCGATACACCTCGGTGGGAGTGCCGACTTGGACGAGTTTACCGCTTTCCATGATCGCCATGCGGTCGGCCATCGACAGCGCCTCATCGCGGTCGTGTGTGACGTAGATGGCGGTGAGGCCGTGCTGTTTGCAGATGCTGCGGATTTCACTGCGCATTTCAAGACGTAGCTTCGCGTCGAGATTGGAGAGCGGCTCGTCGAGCAGCAGACATTTCGGGCGGATGACGAGCGCACGGGCGAGCGCGACGCGTTGCTGTTGGCCGCCGGAGAGTTGCTGGATTTTGCGTGAACCGAGGCCGTCGAGCTTCACTTGGTCGAGCGCTTCGGCGACTCGATGCTCGATCTCCTTGCGCGGTCTTTTGCGCTCCTCGAGGCCGAAGGCGACGTTCTGCGCCACGTTGAGGTGTGGCCACAGTGCGTAGCTTTGAAACATCATGCCGGTACCGCGTTTGTGAGCGGGTAGGCGCGTCACGTCTTCGTCATCGAACCAGATTCTGCCTTCATCCGGGCGGTAAAATCCGGCGATGTGACGCAGTAGCGTGGTTTTGCCGCAGCCGCTGGGGCCGAGGAGGAAAAAAAGCTCCCCGGACTCGATCTGTAGGTTCACACTGCTGAGGATGACACTGCCGCTGAAGCGCTTTGTGAGTTCCTGGATCGTGATGGTGACCATGCGGCGAAAAATTCCCGCTGGTTTTACGAGACTGGCGGGACGATGGCAAGTCTCCTCGATACGTTGTGGTGCGGCATTCTCGCCAGAATGAAATATCTTGGTTGCAAAGAGGGCCTGTCTGTCCAGTATGCGCCCCTCTCCGAACGGTGGCCACCCCAACGCGGCACCGCAGGAGAGAAGTCAAACAAGGTCGGGCTGTAGTTCAGCCTGGTAGAACGCTTGCATGGGGTGCAAGAGGTCGTGAGTTCGAATCTCGCCAGCCCGACCAGTTTGTTTGCGATTCCAAGGCCTGTGATTGCTTGACTGCGGGGAATCGCTACAGGAGGGGAGCTAGGTAGGGTGTGGCTGCTGTCATGCGCTCAGCTCCGGCTACCTTTTCGCGCTCTTCCATCCAGGCACCAAAATCAGCCACCATCCACTGTGCTGTCGGTAGCGGATTCAAGGCCATGCCAGCTAGGCACCGATCAGCCCTCCGGTGTGCCTGCTGGATCCGCTTTTTTTGGTTCGCGGAAGAAAATGAGGAATACCACCAGCACACCGACGGCGATCCAGGCCGGTGTGGCCCAGATTGCAGACCAGTCGTGGGCGATGCTGCCTTTGGCCTCGATGAGCTTGTGCTTGTCCATCACCCGACCAGCTAGGAAGGTTCCGACGAGTGATCCAAAACCCCACAGGATGATCGCGATCAGGCCCTGAGCCGCGCCGCGGATGCGTTCGTTTGCTTCGTCA
Source organism: uncultured Prosthecobacter sp. (assembly GCA_964421275.1). Taxonomy (GTDB): domain Bacteria; phylum Verrucomicrobiota; class Verrucomicrobiia; order Verrucomicrobiales; family Verrucomicrobiaceae; genus Prosthecobacter. The sequence continues at coordinate 49,886 of CAYQWE010000004.1, read as the reverse complement.
TCGACGTAAAGTTGTCCGGCGATGAAGAGGAAGTCGTAGCAGATGCCATGCAGGAGGATGGCACCGAAGATGAGTGCGGTGCCGCCGCTGGAAGCGCTGGTGCTGAGCAGGAAATAGCGCGTGGCCCATGCCAGGATGCCGAGGAAGATCGTCGTCTTGTAGCCGAGTTTTTTCAGCATGACCGGCAGCAGCAGCAGGAAGATCACGTCGGAGACCTGAGCCAGCGTCATCTTCTGCGCCATGTTCTCCCACTTCAATTGTGTGAGGTAGGTGCCCATGTTCACAAAGTAAAAATACAGCGGGATGCAGATGAGGAACATGCACAGGATGAAGATGGCGAAGGTCGGTTTCTTCAGCAGCGCCAGAGCGTCGAGGCCAAGCACTTCACCGAGTGTGACATCCAGTCCTTTCTTCTTCGGCGGCGTGTGAGGCAGCGTGAGCGCGAACAGGCCGAACACCATCGACGTGCCGCCTGCCAAGTAATGCTGCAGCGACGATTGCTCGCCTTTCAACTGACTGAGAACGACGCCACCCGCGATCCAGCCGACGGCAGAGAAGATTTTCACAAAGGGGAAATCCTTCTTCGCGTCGGCGAGGTGGGTCATGGACAATGAATTGCCCAGGGCGAGTGTGGGCGCATAGAGTGTGCAGTAGAGGATGAGCGTGGAATAGATGCTGCCGAAGGTTTTCAACTGCGGGATGAGAAGCATGACCAGGCCGCCCACAATGCCGAGCACCGCGATGATTTTCTCCGAGGCAAAGAAGCGGTCCGCGATGAGGCCGACGATGAAGGGGGAGAGAATGGCACCCCATGCAAATGCGCCGTAGGCGAGGCCGATCTGTTCTCCGCTGAAATTCAGCGTGCCGAGGTAGGCGCCGAGCGTCATGTACCAACTGCTCCAGATGAAATACTGGAGGAACATGAAGAGGGAGAGCTTGATTTTGAGTGATGTTTGCATGGGCTTCAGGGCAGGGGGGTCATTTCATGCCATCTGCGGCGTCCCAGGGCTCGATGAGACGTAGGCCGCGTGATTTCAGATCGGCGTAGCAATCTGGCAAGTCGAAATGCTCCAGTGCGTGTGAGAGCATCATGGCGTTCGGCCATTGTTGATCCTCGTGGATGGCGAGATCGTGGAAGGATGTGAGCACGTTTTTCAGCGTGGTCTGTTTCACATCGTCGCTGAGGATGGCTGCGAACGCGGCGGGCAACGCGCCCCAGCCCCGGCCCGCGAGGTGAATCTCCGTGTGTCCGGCTGAGGTGAGGAGTTGGATGACGCGCAGCACGTCAAAGGTGCGCTGGCCGAGAAGCGGCTTGTCGAGCATCTGGCCGCAGGCGGAGTAGAAGTAGTGGCTGCCATAGCGGCTGAGGAACTGGTTCACACCGCAGGTGTCGGGCTGCGAGTCGCCGATGCCACGGACGTCGCAGGCGAAAAAGGCCGCCTCCGGCGCTGAGGTGATGAGTTCCTGCACAAATGGATCGCTGCGCAACTCAGCGTCGGCTGAGCGATGGGAGATGTAGAGCACAGCTTTGCTCTGGCCGCGTGGCAAACGTGAAGTGAGTGCTTCATCGCTCAAACGAGTGACCAGGGCGTGAATCATCGGCTCGGTTTCGACTGCATAGGTGCAATAAGCCTTCGCGGGATAGCCGCGTTTGCCGACCGTGCGCAGAATGCGGTAATCCGGCGGTGAATCGACGATGACGGGCATTTTCAAGGTCTCGCGCAGGCTCTTTTGGAGATCAGCTCCGCTCAAGGCAGGACGTTTTTTCGCGAGCGACTCGGCTTTGTCGCGGGTGAATGACATCAGTGTGCGTGATCCCATCGCGCCGACTTGGCCTTTCGGAGTGCAGAGAAGATCGTCCTCCTTTTCGAGCGTGATGGCGGGCTCCGCGGCTGCGGCGGGGATGCCGGTGGCCTTGCCGAAGAAGCGGTACATTGCTTCGCGATTCGGCTGCGAGTAGCCGTGTGGATCAGGGCCGGTGTGCAGTTGGATGTTCTCCGGCTTGCCGAGCAGCGTGTAGAGTTTTTTCAGGCACTCATAGGTTTCCGCAGAGCCGCGCACGTCGAAGAAATCCTTCTCCTGCGCCATGATGATCACCGGCTTCGGTGCCATCGCGGCGAGGAAGTCGCAGTGGTCGAGATCTTCCGCGAGTACACGCGGCGGGCATTGTTCCATGTCTTGCGGCAGCTCGTTTTCCACGTCACGGCGGAAAGTGGTCACGAAACATGAGGGGGCGGCCATGGTGAAGCGCGGCTCCATGCCACAGAGCCAAGTCGTTTGTGTGCCGCCGCCGGAGTTTCCGGTCACGCCGAGGTGCTTCGGGTCGATTTCATCCCGCGTGAGCAGATAGTCGAGCGCACGCATCGCATCCCACACGAACCAGGTGCCGAGGAATTCACCGACGAGAGCCTGCGGTGCTCCCATTTGATTATGCTCCGTGGTTCCGCCGTTGAGACGCGATCCGAGTTTCTCGTTCAAAAACTGAAAGCGCTCGCCCTGGCCGACTGGATCGATGAGGAAGCACGCCATACCCTGACGTGCGAGTCCCTGAGCGAAACTTTGATATGGATCGGCTGCCTTGCCGTTGCGCGAGTGACCGCAGACGCCGATCACGCCGGGAATCCGTCCTTTGCGTTCCTTTGGCAGGTAGAGGTTGCCGGTGACATGGTAGTTCGGGCGGCTCTCAAACACGATGTTCTCGATGCGGTAAGCGTCGCGGTCGGTTGTCTTCGTCACCTTCGCATTGAGCGGTGTTTTCTCCGGCAGCGGGCCGAAGCAGCCGCGGATGCGCTCTTGTGCTGATCTCACATAAGCCTCCGCATCTGCCTTTGTTTTCAAAGCCTCACGTCGTGCGTTGCCGCGTGCTTCCGCCGCGCGCACTTCGCTAACCAGCCACTCTTGCTGCATTCGCGGGAAGCGGTTCAGTGCGGGCAAGGCGGCTGCAGGAGCTGCTGTGGAGACACCTTGGGCCTGTGCGACTCCCGTGCTGTCGAAAATGCCCTGCATCACCGGCCAGCCGAGAACTCCACGGCCGGCGGTTTGGAGAAATTCACGACGGTGGGGAAGGAATGGGGAATCCATGGGAGGCATGTTGGTTTGAGGTGCAGATTATCGGACGCGGCCCGTTTTTCTTTCCCGTCTTGCCTCGATTCGGGAGTTGTTTCATAGAGATGGGTGAAATTACATCTTCCGACACATCCCACGCAGCTTTATCTCATACGCCATGGCGAGGTGGAGGAGAGGTATCACAAGGTCTTTGGCGGTTCGCGCATCGACATGGCGCTTTCGCCGCTGGGGCTGAAGCAGGCGGAGGCGGCGGCGGTATGGCTGAAGGACACGAAACTGGCAAAGATCTACGCCAGCCCGATGCTGCGCGTGCAGCAGACACTGGCTCCGACGGTGAAGTTGCACGGCCTGGATCCGGAATTAATGCCGGGGCTGCGGGAGATGGACTTTGGCGACTGGACCGGACATCGCTGGGATCAGGTGCAGTCGATTTTCGGCGTGAGCGCGTTTGACTGGCTGGAGATCATCGAGGCCGGAGGCATTCCGAATGGTGAGTACATCGAGAGCCTGAAATCCCGTGTGCAGGAATGCCTCGTGAGCATCGTGAATGCGCATCCGTATCAAAAAGTGGCTGTGTTTTGCCACGGCGGGATCATCCGTGTGATGATCGCCCTGCTGCTGGAGCTGCCGCTGGCGCGCATGGCGCATTTCAACATCGAGTACGGCAGCATCAGCGTGGTGGAGATCCAGCCGGAGAAAAAACACGCGGTGGAGATTGAGCTGCTGAATTTCCAGCCGCCGCTCCAGGGATGAATTTCAAGTTTGTGGATGCCTCAGCGCAGCTTGAAACTTAAAATCTGGAGCTTCACTCACGGCGCTTTGATGCCAGGATCAATCTTCTTCAAAGCCTTCCACAGCGCAGGATCATCGGGGTGTCCGTTGAAGAGAACCTTGCCTGCGGGGGAGAGCAGAATCATGCGTGGGATGGAGCTGATGTCGAAGGTCTTGGAGTAAGGCCGGTCTGCTGGTTCGACGAGCCAAGGTAGAGTGGCAATCTGCTCGTTACGGATGCGCTCGGCGACGGCTTCGGCGTTCTGGTCGTCCTTGTTCATCGCGACGACAACGATGCCATGGGGGGCGAGCGCCTCGGCCTTTTTTTTGAGCGCAGGCATGAGGCTCATGCACGGGCCGCACCAAGAGGCCCAAAAGTCGAGAAGCAGGGCTTTTTTTACGCCGAGCTGATCGTGCAATGTCGTGGCTTCGCCTTGGGAGGTGGTGATGGGGATGTTCAAGTCGGCGACCGTGGACTCCATCTTGGATTCGAGCCGGTGTTTTTCGATGGTTTGAAGGAAGACGGGTGCCTGCTGTGGATTGAGCCAGACGGCTTCGAGGATGTTCTGCTTGAAGCCTGCTTCGTCGTTGGCGGCGTCTGCCTTGAGCGCCTTGATGTAGGCGATGAAGCCTTTCACGGCTCCGGCGTTGGGAATGGCGGCGGCGCTGGCGGGATCGAAGCTGGCGGCTAGGATTTCGACCTCTGGTAGGATCTGCATGAGGAAGGCAGTGTCCTGATGACGGAGTCCCCAGATGAGCTTTGCTTCGATGACTTGCTGGCGTGGGATGCCGCCGTGGTTGGCTTCCTTCACGAGGGCCAACAGTTCCTCCCGGCTCACGTCCTGTCCGAACATGCGGCGTAGCAAATCCTTGGCTCCGGTGACGGCTTCCTCTGCCGAAGGAGCCTGGGCGGGCGCAATCAACGGCGTGAGGAAGATGGCTAGGAGGCAGAACAGTGGTTTCATCAGGGAGGATCGTCTCGTTTTCACCGGCGGTGTCGAGTGGAAAGTCTCGCATCGCAGGGCTGTGGGGTTGTTCCATTTGAAAAGATGAAAGGCGGCGAAAGATGCCACGCGTGGAGGACGACTCCTGTGCCCTCATTCAAACATGAAACACACTCTCACTCTGACTTTGGCACTCGCGGCCGCCTCACTGGCAGGCGCTGCGGAAAACAACACTCCGCCGAAGGGCTTCACCGCTCTTTTCAACGGCAAGGATCTCTCCGGCTGGTACGGCTGGGGCACGCAAGATCCCACAGACCTCACGAAAATGACACCTGCTGAGCAGGCCGCCTACAAGAAGAAGTCCGTCGAAGGTGGACTCCTCGATGCGAAGGGCAACGACAAGGGCGATCACATCAACGCGCACTGGAAGGTGGAGAACGGCGAGCTCGTCAATGACGGCAAAGGCTTGTACCTCACTACCGACAAAGACTACGGCGACTTCGAGCTGTGGGTGGACTACAAGATGCTGCCGCTGGGCGATAGCGGCATCTACCTGCGCGGCATCCCCCAGGTGCAGATCTGGGACTACACCGAGGAGTCAAAATTCAAGCTCGGTGCGGACAAGGGCTCCGGCGCACTCTGGAACAACAAGAGCGAGGAGGGCAAGTTCCCGCTCAAGCGCATGGATAAACCATTTGGCGAGTGGAACCGCTTCCACATCAAGATGATCGGCGAGCGCGTGACTGTGATCTTCAATGGTGAGCCGGTGGTGAAGAACGCGGTGCTGGAAAATTTCTTTGCCAATCGCAAAGCTGGCTATCAGGCCTACGGCAAGGTGAAAGCCGCAGACGCAGGCGAAAAGAAGCCCAACGGCTGGTTCCCCGATCCCGCCTTTGCCAAAGGTCCGGTGCAACTTCAGACCCACGGTAGCGAGATCCGCTGGCGCAATGTTTTCATCCGCGAGATCTCCTCGGAGGAAGCCAATAAGGAGCTCGGGGGCGACTGGGCCGCTGAAGGCTTCAAGGAGTATGTGAATGGCAAGGACCTGAGCAACTGGCAGGGTGCAGTGAACAGCTATGAAGTTGTTGATGGTGCGATCACCTGTAAACCGGGTAAGGGCGGTGACTTGCTCACCAAGGATGAATTTGAGAACGGCGTCATCCGTGTCGAGTTCAAGCTGCCTCCCGCCGGCAACAACGGCATCGCGCTACGCACGCCACTCGGCGGGCACTCTGCCTCTGATGGCCTTGAGCTCCAGGTGATCGACAGTGACGGTTACAACGCCAAGCAGGCCGCTGCGGGCAAGAAGGGGCTAGAACCTTATCAATACCACGGCTCGCTTTATCACTGTGCCGGAGCGAAGCACGGCTTCTTGCGACCGGTGGGCGAGTGGAACTTCGAGGAGATCGAGGTGGACGGTCAGAAGATCAAGGTCACCCTCAACGGCACCAAAATTCTCGACGTGGACATCAGCACCCTCGACCGCAGCCAGATCGCGCATCCGCCGAAGGGACTTGATCACACCAAGGGCTTCATCGGCTTCGCTGGACACAGCGATCCTGTCGTTTTCCGCAGCTTCAAGGTGAAGCAGAAGTAAAGCAGGACAGGCGGAACATTCCTCCTCAGACACCCATCGGTCGCAAGCCGGTGGGTGTTTTCTTTTTTGAGAATGACTAACAATGCCGCTTGCTTTACTCAGTGGCCGGGATGGCGAGCAGACGTTTGGATTCCGCCAGGATGAACTTTGTGTCGGTGAAGGGGATGTAGCTGATATCCTGCCAGCGCTGACGACCAGACTGGTCGATGAGGATGGTGGCGTGCAGAGTGTCCTTCTCAAAGTCGTCGTAGGAGCGCACTTTTTTGAAGGCTTCGAGGCTGCTGTCGCTCAGGATGGTGAAGGGGAGCGGTTGCTCAGACTTGAGGCCGAGTTTGGCGCGGATGTTCTTGGCGACCTGCGTCGGCTCACTGGAGATGGCAACGAGTTGGATGCCGGCTTTATCAAAGTCGGGCGCAGCTTTGGAGAACGCCTGAATTTGCTCGACACAATGGCCGCACTCGGAACCGAGATAGAACATGAAGAGTGTGGGTTTCTTCGTGGTGAAGTCTCTGCTTTTGACAATGGTGTTGTCGAGCGTGAGCGCTTCGAACACGGGAGCCACAGGAGGATGCCAGTGGACGGGGCCGAGGCTTTCAATGGGAGGACGCTTACCGCTGTCGGTGCGTTTGGGTGCGGCGGCTGGCCAGTCGGGTTGTTTGGCAAATGCTTGGGCCAGACGGTCATAAACAGGCAAGTCACGATCCATCGCATAGGCGAGCTTTTTGACCTCGGCGAAGGCATTGACGGCATCTTCGGGTTTTCCAGCATCTCTCAGCACCAGAGCTTTGGAAATCCAGCCATGGAGGTCTTGAGGGAAGTTTTTGGTGAGGTCGTATGCCTTGGATTTTTCGTCGAGCTTGAGCCAGTAGCGCGCGATGCGCTCCTTGGGCGTGTCGGTGTCTTTGAGCGCTTCGATGAGTCCGGCCTTCTCAGCTTTGGAGATTTTGGGTTCCATGAGGGCGACGAGAGCTTTCAATTCAGCGCTGCCGCTGCTTCTGGCCTTCACGGCAGGCTTCTCCCCAGGCTTGCCGGTGGTTTTTTTCGATTCGGCAGTCTTGCCTTCGGCTTCTGATTTGCGGATGGGGGCGGCATCCTTTGACTTCGCGCTCTTTGCTTTGTCGGCGAGTGACGGTGCAGGTTTGTTCTCGATTTTGATGGCATCGAGCTCTTTGAGCGCGATCGCCAGTGTTTGGGAGTCGCCGAGATGATAGGAGGCGAGGCCGAGGGCACGAAGGCGGGTGATGTCATGGGCTTGCTGACCGGCGGGAGTAACGGTGAAGGCTTTCAACTGGTCCCACAGCTCCCATTGGGTGAGTGTGTCGATCAAGCGTGTGCGGCCATAACTGGCGGAGGTGCTTTGCTTGTCGAGGGTGTTATTGGAAGGATGACGTGGGATGCGGATGAGACTTTTGGCGAGCTCGATGGCGTCCTTGGCCCGACCCTGCTCGTTGAAGGTGCGGACGAGCCATTCTTCGTTATGCGCGTAATTGTGAATTTGATCGGGTAGGATGAAGCTACGGATCATGTAGGCATGATCCACGCGGGTGCTGGCCTCCTGCTGCCAGGCGGCGTCGTCGAAACGTTTCAGCTTGGAGAAAGTGTGGCCGGGCATGTGCCACATGTGGGCGATGCCGGGCGCGGACTGACCGCATTGCGCGCCGGACTTCAGTGCGAGGATCGGCTTGCTCTGATCCCATAGATGGATGCGGTAGTGGTGCGCAGGATGATCGGGGTGTGCGGCGAAAATCTGGTCGAGCAGCGCATCGACGGCCTGATTGCTGGAGATGGGGGCTTCATCACGCGAGAACCAGATGCGCCAGACGAGGAAGGCTTTGGCCTCGATGTCCTTCGGGTCGTCCTGGACAAGCACTTCGAAGTCTTTGATGCAGTCGAGACTTTTTTGACGCTTGTCGCGCTTGTCGTTGTCTCGGTAGAGGTTTTCGAGCACGGTGATCCACTTCTGCTCGCGTGGCGTGGCCTTGGACTTGAGCGGTGCGGCTTTCTTGATGAAGGCTGCGGCACGTTTTTCGTTGTTTACGTTGGCCATGCTCATGCCCCAGTAGGCCATGGCGCAGCCGGGATCGAGTGCGGCGACTTGGCGGAAGCTGCGCTCGGCTTCATAATACCAGAAGCCGTGGAGCTGGCCGACTCCCTGCGTGAAGAATTTTTTCGCGTCGGCATTCTTCGAGCTGATGGGGAACTTCACCGCGTCGCCGCAGCCCGGGATGAACACGGCGGCCTGGCGTGGACCTTCGTTGAATGCCTCACCGTGAGATGAATGGCCGGGCTGAGGGTCGGCGGCACGGAGGATGAGTGCTTGGGTGAGGAGCAAGATATAGGTGGGGCGCATGAGGAGGAGGTTCAGTCAAACGGAGGGCAGCAGGGTGAAAATGCAAAAATGCCCGCCGGTGGTGCTGGCGGGCATTCGAGGTGACGTTACTCTGCGGGTGCTCTTCATTTTCCATATCCAGGCATCGGAGTGCCATTTTCATTGATGTGGCCGGTGACCCAGAGGATGCCGCGGGTGATGAGGTCGAGATAACGGGCGTCGGCGACAGTGGCGGTGTTGTGGCCGATGGTGGTGGAGAAGATCTTCGTTTTGTTCGGACCGTATTCGTTGGTCCAGGCGACGACGGATGTGGCCTCCGTGGGTTTGGCGTCGGGAGGCAGCGGCATACCTTTTTTTGCCTTGGGTGGCACGATCTGCACTCCGGTGGCGAGTGGCTTGCCGGTGAGGATCTGGATGTTGTTGTAGAGCTCTTCGTTGATGGTTTTCCAGTCTTCGAGGCCCTGTGTGATGGGGTGCGCCTTGTCGGTGAAGGTGATCGAGATCGGCTGCTGCGGGCCGTGCCCGGTGGATTGTAGGCCGAGCATCTCATACCAGCCAGCATTGTCAGCGCCTGCCTTTACGGGTTCGCGGAAATTGCCCCAGCGGTAGCAGTGCATGGCACAGTGAAGGTTGACGGCGGGCTTGCCAGCCTTGTGGGCTGCGAGGATGGCACCGACGTAGGCAGGATCGGTGATGTCGGCGCTGCATTCATCGTGGACGATGACGTCGAAGTCCTTGGCCCAATCTTTGGCCTTGTAGATTTCAAAGGTGGCCTTGGTGCTCTTGTCGGGATTGTAGGCGATGTCCACGATGGCGTTGAGGCGCGCCTCGATGCCCTCTTTGAGCACCACGCCCTGCTTGTCATATTCGTGGCAGCAGCCGCCAGCGACGACGAGCACGCGGAGCGGTTTGACTTCGGAGCCGTCGGAGATGGAGGGGAAGAGGCTGGCGGCGAGGGCGAGCGCGGTGAGTGGGAGGAGGAGTTTCATGCGAAAGGCGTGGTTGGAGTGCGGATCGAAAACAGCTTGGATCAAACGGGATGTCGAGGGGAAAATTGCGAGCGTGTTTTTGACAAGCGAGCGATCGCTGCCGAAGACTGCCGTGTGGGAGAGTTTCTGACCTTTGATGACCTGATGAACTGGGACGCGGTGGCGTCCCGCTTCACGCCGTGCGCGAGGCTGGCGGTGATCGGCGATCCGATTGCGCACTCGCGCAGCCCGCAGATGCATAATCCTGCGTTGAAGACTCGTGGCATCGACGCGCAATACATCCGCGTGCAGGTGCCGGTCGGACAAGTGGCAGAGGCGTTCCAGCAGTTCGCGAAATGTGGTTTTCTCGGCGTGAACATCACGATCCCGCACAAGTTTGAAGCGCTGGACGCAGTGGATGTGCTCGATCCGCTCGCGAAACAACTCGGTGCAGTAAATACGCTGGCCGTGCGTGATGGGAGGCTTTTCGGCTACAACAGCGACGGCCCCGGTTTCTTACGCAGTGTGAAGGAGGCGTTTGGCACCGAGGTCAAAGACTTGCGGGTGCTGATTCTCGGTGCTGGCGGCGGCGCTGGGCGTGCTGTGGCGGTGCAGAGCGCGTTGGTGCGGTGTCGGAAGCTCGTATTGGTGAATCGCACTGCATCAAAGGTGGAGGCGCTTGCCGCAGAGGTGGCGGGATTATCATCGGAAATGGATGTGCGTGCGGTTTCCTGGACGGATGAGTCGATGGCCGATGTTTTAGAGGAGGTTGATTTGATCGTGAACGCCACCTCGCTGGGCATGAAGGATGGAGACGCGCGTCTGCTGCCTACGGGTGCCTTGGAGCGGCGACACCTAGTGCTGGACATGGTTTACCGTGCAGGCGGCGAGACGCCTCTGTTGGCTGACGCTCAGAGGGTAGGGGCGCGTGCTGCGGATGGCCTGACGCTTCTGCTGCATCAGGGAGCCATCTCCTTCGAGCACTGGTTTGGCCAGCCGCCTCCTCTCGAAGAGATGCGCAGTGGCTTGCAGAATGCTGACAAGGGTTGAGAATGGGCGTGCGCATGACTTCATCGCAGCATTTTGCCCTCGGATTTTTTGGCCCGATCATCACAGGGGTGATCTACTGTGGTTTCACCGCCCTGATATGGGGATGGCTGGAGGGGCACCACATTTCCCCGCTGGTGACGATGTTGAGTGGGTGTTTAGTGGTGGCTGTAGCTACGCGATGGTTCGTGAGAAACTATGTGGCAGTGAAATGCCCTTTTTGTGGAGGGAAGAGCTATGAGATCCCGCAAAAAGGCAACCGGTTCATGTGTCAGGTCTGCGCCAAGGACCACTGATGCTGCCGTTTGAACCTAGAATAATAAGCACTTGCCCATTGCTGTGAAAGTCGTTACCTATACGCCGCGTTTGAGAGACACCTCAACGTGCGCATTGAGTGACTGCGACAGTCCTGATGCCACCCTCCTGATTTTCCCCGCATGACTTTTTCTTTGCCGCTTTCCAACACCCCGCATGACCGGAAGCAGGAAGGTGCGCACATGGCGGCAGCGAGTCTGTGCTGATATCATGATGTTTGCAGCACGTCGTTTTCGCATGATTTTCCCAGGGCTGTTGAACGAAGCCTTGGGAGTTTTGAATCCACACGGAGGTACCCCATAAGCAATCCATTCCAGCAATTGAACAGCGGCAATTTCTCGTCGCGCCCGCAACACAACCAAGGCGGAGGAGCGCCGCGTCCCGCAGGCCAGCAGCAAAACCCAGCCCCGCGTCCAGCGGGGCCGCCAGGTCAGGGGCCGAGGCCTGCAGGTCCGCCACGCCCGGCAGGTGGTTATCAGGGTGGTGGACAAAGTCGTCCAGGTGGTGGGCCTCCCTTCAACCGTCCTGGCAATCGCCCCGGAAACCGGCCCAACGGGCGTTTTGTCGATCAGACCCGTGTCAATGAGCGTATCCGCGCGCCCAAGGTGCGTGTGGTTGATGAGGACGGGCAGCATCAGCTTGGTGTCATGCCCACGCATCAGGCCATCCGCATCGCCAAGGAGCGTGGGCTTGACCTTGTGGAGGTCGCGCCCAACGCCGATCCACCCGTCTGCAAAATCGTCAACTACGGCAAATACAAGTACATCCAGGAGAAGCACAAGAAGGAGGCCCACAAGCATCAGAAGGGCGGCAAGGTGAAGGAAATGAAATTCCGCATCGGCATCGACCCGCACGATTACCACATCAAGATCGTCCACGCGGAGGACTTCCTCGCGGAAGGCCACAAGGTGCGCATCCAGCTTCAGTTCCGCGGTCGTCAGATGGCGCATCAGGAGCTCGGACACGAACTGGCCAAGAAGATCAAGGCCGACCTCCTCACCATGGGCCACGTCGATCAGGAGCCGAAGATGGCTGGGCGCAATATCAACATGCAGATCAGCCCGCTGCCCGGCCAGCAGCGCCACCGCAAGTTCAAGACGCACCTCAAAGGCGTCACCGAGCATCACGACATCAAGCATCACGACGGTCACGACCCGCGTGAGGACAAGCATGATGATGACGACGATCATCATGACGACGACCATCACGGTGAAAATCACACGGCTCCTCCGGTCCAGCCGGAGTCCACGCCGGAGACGCCACCGGCAGCTTAAATGCTCACCACGAAGAAGGCGGGATTCATCTCCCGCCTTTTTTGTGGTCTGACTCAGGCGACGGAGGCCGCCAGATCACGCATCGCTTGATTCATGTCCGGTGGGCCGAAAGACGACGTGCCACAGACGAACAGGTTCGCGCCGTTCTTCTTCGCGATGGGGGCCGTGTTCGTGTAGATGCCGCCATCGACCTCAAGATGGAACTTCAAGCCGTGCGCGTCGCGGTAATCACGCGCCGCAGACAGTTTCGGCATGGTTTCCTTCTCCATGAACGGCTGCCCGCCGAAGCCGGGCACCACGGTCATCACCAGCAGCAGGTTGATGTCGTTCACAAACGGCAGCGCCGCTTCAAACGGCGTGCTGGGATGCAGCGCGATGCCGCAGTGCAGCCCGGCAGCGCGGATGCGCTTCAAAGTCTCCGCCACGCTCGTGTCATAGTCAGCCTCGACGTGGATCGTGATGTTCTGCGCCCCGGCCTTGATGAAACGCTCCAGATAATGGTCCGGGCGGTGAATCATCAGATGCACATCCAGATACATATCCGTACACTTGCGCACCACCTGCACCATCTGCGGGCCGAAGGAGATGTTGTCCACAAAAGCGCCGTCCATCACGTCGAGGTGCAGCCACTTCGCCCCGGCGTCTCCCGCACGTTTCACCTCGGTGTCGATCTTTGACCAGTCGGCGGCCAGCAGGGAGGGGAGGATGAGGTTCGTCGTGTGATCCATGTCCTTTCTAAAGAGCCGGGGTTCCAAGTTTCAAGTTTCAAGTTTCAAGTTCCACGGCTACAACACACGCCGTCCCCACTTGAAACTTTGAACCTGGAACTTGAAACTCCGCTTCTCGACGACTCCCATTTCATGCGCGAGGCCCTGCGCCAGGCCCGCAAGGCCGCGAAGCTCGATGAAGTGCCCATCGGTGCCGTCATCGTGCATCAGGGCAGCATCATCGGGCGTGCCTGGAATCAGGTCGAGACGCTGAAAGACGCCACCGCGCATGCGGAAATGCTCGCGCTGACGCAGGCGGAGGCCGCCCTGGGCGACTGGCGGCTCACCGACTGCGATCTCTACGTCACCAAGGAGCCCTGTCCCATGTGCGCCGGAGCCATCATGCACTGCCGCGTGCGCCGCGTCATCTTTGGTTGCCCAGATCCGAAGGGCGGCGGTGCCGGCGGCTTCTGGAATCTCCTCCAGGCCCCGAACCTCAACCACCGCTGCGAAATCACCCCCGGCGTCCTCCAGGACGAATGCGTGCATGTTCTCAAGGAATTCTTCGCCGAGGCCCGCCGCCGGAAGGCCGAAGGCATCGCGCACAAGAAAGGCGCGGCGAAGGAGGGGGAGGATGGCGGGCTCGTCTTTGATGGGCCGTGAGTTTTTCGGGGGGGGCGCGGAGGAGCTTGGGATGGTCGGAAGTCAGATGGTGGTGGGACTCCGGCGCTGCATCCTCCCCACCCTCACCTAGCCGTTCATCAGCATCGGCAGGAGCCAGTCCCGCAGGGTGGCGAGGTCTTGGGTTTCTGCGTCCAGTGCCTTGATGGCTCGCAGCAGCGCATGGCGGCGGGCGCCATGATGGCACCATCGCTCTTCGACCAGTCACACCCGAGCTTTGCTGGAGTCTTGCCCAGATGGTCAATGATGCGCTCGTTGCAGTGTTCTAAACTCACCGCGGAAGCGATGATGTTGCGGGGGCTTTAAATCAGCAAATCCGGTGGAATGGCGGCTTTCACGGCCTCCAGACGCGGCAGGCTGCCGTGAATGCCACACCATTTTTCGATGTAGGGCCAGTCGAGCAGCTTGCCACGCACACTGATCAGGGCCGCCGCATCCGTCAGGTCCTTGGCCCGGCCCCAGCGCAGTTTTTGAATGGCAATGTCCTCGGGCGTGGGCACCCAGGTTTTTCGCTCAAGGGCATCCATGAAGACCTCGCGGCGGCGGCTCCATTGCTCGGCATGGTGCGGGTCGGCGCTCTTCAGGAACAACTCGACATCAAAAGGCATCTCCCGCGCCTTCCAGACATGCCGCCGCGTCCAGGTGCTGGTCTCGAGATGCTGTTGCGGATCGAGTTCGAAGAAAGGCTCCAATCGTTGCGAGACGCGCTCCAGGCCCGCTGCGTCCATCTCCACCACAAAATCCGCATCCTTCGTGGAACGCGGGATGCTGTAAATGTTCGCGGCCAGCGATCCGGCCAGAAAATACGGAACACCAGCCCCATTGAGCGCGTCAATGACAGCGACGACCAGTCTCGTCTGCGTCACGCAGCTTCAGCAGGGCGGTAGAACCCATGCTCCTCCATGCGGCGTAGGATTTGCAGCCGCTGGCGCAGCAGCCTCCGCACTGTCTCTGCATCCGCGTCCGGGAACTCGGCCTTGATCCCGCTGAGCATGAGGCTCGTGGCAAACTCCCCCTGCTCCAAACCGGCACGGAACCGTCCTTGCTCATCCATGCGGCGTGCTTGCAGCACCTGGTCGCGGATAATCGCGTCCTGGAGGCCTTCAAGGTGGATGCTGAATAAATTCATGCGCTGAGGTTAACGCCAGCCTGGGCCGCTGCAAACAAGTTTGCTTGCAGGCCGCGGCCATGCGCTTGGTGATTGGCTCAAGCCTCAACGGCTACCTGCCCCCCACCTGGCCGTTCATGAGCATCGGCAGCAGCCAGTCGCGCAGGGTGGTGAGCTCTTGGGTTTGTTGTTCGGGGGGCTTGGTCAAGATGAGTTTGGAGTCCCAACGGGACGATCTACCGCAGCCCAGGGCAACGCCCTGGGTTTGGCGGAATCAACCACGCATGGGCCCTGAAGGGGCGGCCTAATCCCACACATACCGTTCATCGTATTGGATTTTGTGTTTGGTGAGAAACTCCCGGTATTCCTCCTGAAAGCTCTTCACCCGATGATGCTCCTCCTGGCCGCGAATGTAATTCGCCACCTTCGGCACGTTGGACTCACTCACTGAAAAACCGCCGTAGCCGGCCTGCCATGCAAAGGTGGCCAGATTCTCTCCCTGCGTCTTGATCCATTTTGAAGACGACTTCTTCACATCCTCCACCACTTGAGCCAGCGTCACCGTGCGGCCCATGTTGAAAAGGACATGCACATGGTCAGCCGCCGAGTTGATGAGCACCGCCGGGGAGTTCAGATTCGCCAGCACCGTTGCCATGTAGGCATGCAGGTCAGGGCGCACGGCATCCGTGAGAAAGGGATGCCGTTCTTTGGTGGAAAAGATCAGATGGATGTAAAGGTTAGCGAGAGATTGCGGCATGGGGAATGAGAAGCGTAGGGAGTTAAGTCGCCCTTTCAGGGCTCCGGGTTTTCGGGTGCCTGGTTCCCAGGGCGATGCCCTGGGCCGCGCCCTTGGCGCTATGATCGGCGCACCAACGGTGCAGCCTATCGTAGCCCTGGGCTGCGATGGGCCGCGCCCTTGGCGCTATGATCGGCGCACCAACGGTGCAACCTATCGTAGCGAAGGGCAACGCCCTGGGGTGGGGTGGCGATGCAAAGACGCAGAAGCCCTGAAGGGGCGATCCAATGTTGGCGGGCATGACATTCGAGTTAAGTCGCCCTTTCAGGGCTCCGGGCTTTTTCGGACTTCCTGTCCCAGGGCGTTGCCCTGGGCTGCGATGGGCCGCGCCCTTGGCGCTATGATCGGCGCACCAACGGTG
>CAYQWE010000004.1:0-33822 GCA_964421275.1 uncultured Prosthecobacter sp. | reverse complement strand
ACCTATCGTAGCGAAGGGCAACGCCCTGGGGTGGGGTGGCGATGCAAAGACGCAGGAGCCCTGAAGGGGCGGCCTAATGGTGGCGGGCATGACATTCGGATCCCCCCACCGTCACCTGCCCGTTCATCAGCATCGGCAGCAGCCAGTCCCGCAGGGTGGTGAGTTCTTGGGTTTGTTGTTCGTTGGTCTCCATGAGGTCATACATCGAACGCACCTTCTCGTGGAAGCTGGCTATCAATTCCTTTCCAGGAATCGCGATGCTGTGTGCAGCTACGACCTCGGGGTTCACGGCGGGATAAGCAGCCCCACTCGCTACAGTGGTTAGTCGGTCGATGTTGGATTCTGAGGTGAGGCTGAGATAGTTGAACTCTCGGTAGAGAGCGGACTTGGGTGTCAGGACTGCAAATCCTGTGCTTCCCGTGATCGTGGTCTCGCTCTGCGGAACCATGGCGAACGAGCGATTGCCGGGCCGCACCATTCCAATGATGGTGTCTCCAGGCGTGAGGATGCGACGAGCACGGCTCGGTGCCTCATCCCATGCGTATTCTTTCACACCAAGGATTTTGCCTTCTTTGGCATTGGCTAGATCAAGATAGTTGACGGACTGCGGCTGATTGGCGTTTCCCCAAGTGCTTTGGTTCAAGTGGCAGAGGTCCGCGATTTGTCCAACCTCCCACCCCGTCGGAATCTCGCGTTTGAGGGTTTCGTGGCAGGTCATGGGGCCGCCGGAGGCGCGGTAGGGGTGGCCTTGGAGTTTGGGCTTGCCCAGCGCGGAGGCTTGGGCGGCGCTCATCGGGAAGTCATACTGCACGAACCAGTAGTCGTAGAGCAGCTTCGCCATCCCCTCCAACTCCTCGTTCATCCGCTGGTTCAGTTCGATCTTCGCGTCGAGCGCGGAGAGGACTTTGGCGATCTTGATTTGTTCGCTGTGGGCAGGGAGTGCGGCAAGCACATCATAAATGCGGTCAGGCGAAGTGTGCTTCACTTTACTTCCCGATGCGCTGAGACGGAGCTGCTCACGAACCGTCCGCGTCTTGAAAAGATGATAGATAAACTCCGTGCTGACTTCGTCCGAGAGGGCAGTGACCAAACCAAGACGTTGGTTGTGCAGGAACTTTCCATCCTCTGGGATGATTGCCATGCTCCCAAGCAATCCATCGGTTTGTTCTGTCATGGCGACGAGAACGTCGCCGGTTTTCATGAGATATTCCTCTGGGAAGTCCTCCTCGTAGCACTTGTCTTTTCCTTCGTTCCGTTTGAATCCGCCCGCTTCGTGGAAGTTCCCTGGAGTCAGCACCACATAAGGCCCCGAACTCTTGAAGTGTTCGCCTTTGAATGGGAATCCATGTTTGACATGGATTTTCCCTCTGAGCTTTGTCAGCGGCCATTTAGTCATGCTTTAAGGACGCTAGTTGTGAGCTGATTTGGTTCTCAAGGTCCCGCGACTCAGAGAATAGGCCCGCGAGGCGTTTTTGCCGCTCTGACAGCTCTTTCGTGAACTCCTCCGGTGTCATCTCCACATGCTCCACCTTCACCTCAAAATACTGCCCCGCACTAAGTGAGCAGTTCTTCGCGGCGATTTCGTCGTAGCTGACGACGACGGAGAAGTCTTCCACGGCTTCCTTGGCGTTGAAGACGCGGATGATCTGCTCCTCGTCGGCCTCGGAGAGCAGGGTCTTCTGGATTTTGCCTTCCTTGACCTTTTCGCCGAGGTTGGAAGCGTCGATGAGGATGACATCGCCCTGGTTGGTGGCATCCAGGAAGAGGATGGAGACATTGGTGCCGGTGGTGGCGAAGATGTTGCTGGGCATGGAGACCACACCAGCCAGCATCTTGTTTTCCACCAGATGCTCGCGAATGCCTTTCTCGATGCCGGACTGGGCGGTGATGAAGCCGGTGGGGACGACGATGGCGGCCTTTCCCTTCTTGCTGAGGGACGCGATGATGTGCTGGATGAAGAGCAGGTAGATGGCCATCTTGTCCTTGTCCTTGTTCGGCACCTTGGGGATGCCAGCGAAGAAGCGCTGCTTGTTGGCCTTGGTGTCGAGCTGGTCGCGGAAGTCGGAGAAGTCCAGCTTGAAGGGCGGATTGGAGACGACGTAGTCGAACCGGCGCAGGGCGGTGCCTTCCTTGTGGTAGGGCTCCAGGATGGTGTTCCCCTGGATGACGTAGGGGATGCTGTGGACGAGGTTGTTCAGGATGAGGTTCAGCCGCAGCAGGCTGGATGATTTCTGCGACACGTCCTGCGTGTAGAGCGTGCAGCGGTCCTCGCCGATGGCGTGGGCCAGATTCATGAGCAGCGTGCCGGAGCCTGCGGCGGGATCGTAGCAGGTGACGTTCTTCACCGGCGCGGGGACCAGGCAGGCGGCCATGATCTTCGCCACGGCGTGCGGGGTGTAATACTCGGCATACTTGCCGCCGCCGTCCTTGTTGTAGTCCTTGATGAGGTATTCAAAGAGCGTGGCGTAGAAGTCGAACTTCTCGGCAAAGATGCGCTCGAAGCTGAATGGGATGAGTTTGTTGATGATGGCGCGGGCGAACTCGTCCCGCTTGCTGGCGACAAACTGGGTGACGGCATCAAAGAGGATGATCATCTGCCCGTCGTTGGTCTTCACGGAGAAGATGTCCGTGTTCAGCTTGGCGATGTCGAGCAGGGTGGCATCCAGCAGGGCGGAGAAGTTTTCATCATTCTGCTTTCCCCACAGGCTGGAGAGGAAGTGCTCCGGCTTCAGCCGCGCCGTGCTGGCGCCGAGCTGGAGCAGCAGCATCTCGTAGTCGTCCGCAGGCATCTGGCGCAGCTCATCCTCCCAGGATTTGGCCTTCGCCAGCTTGGGCTCGATGCGCTTCACCTCATGGGCGAACTTGTCATTGAGGAACTTGTAGAGGAAGACCTGGGTGATGATCTTGAACTCGTTGCCATCATTGCCGAGGCCGTAGCTGGCGCAGACGGCTTTGAGGTCATCGATGAGGGTGATGGCTTTTTCTCGGAACTCTTGGGAGGTCATGCGGCGTGCTGTCCGTGGAACTCAGCCAGATACTCCTTCATCACAAGGGTATTGATGAACTGGGTGTTTTACTCTGGGAATGAGATTTCGTCGATGTCGCGAGAGGAATGCAGCACATGCAGAACCTCGATACCTTCGTTGATGGGGCGAAAGTAGAAGCAATACTTTTCGAAAGGATAGCTGCGGCAGTCTCGCGACAATTCTGGCCGTGGGCGACCCAGCGTGTTCCACTTGGCGATGTGTTCCAGCTTCACGCGAATACGCTCAAGGAAACGATCAGCCTGGAACGGGCTATCGTCAGAGATGTAATCCCAAATCTCCTGCAGATCGGCTCGAGCATCGGGCGAGAAAATGAGCTTTGCCATGAGTGATCAGGGGCGATTGCGCTCCGCGTATGCGCGGTGACGCTCTGCGTAGAACTCATCCCAATTCATCTCGGTGCCTTCACCACGATCAAGTTGCTCAGCGGCGTGCTGAATGTCACGTCGGAGGGATTCGAGTTTTTCCTGATCTGATTCTGAATGGCGTAGCTCGGCCTGGTCCTTATAGATCGAAAGCACATTGATGAGGAACTCATCGGCGTTGTGATAACCCTCGGCCTGAACCGTTTTGTTCACGAACTGGCTGAGTTCGTCTGGAAGTTGAATGGCGACTTGGGGCATGATGGATTTATTGTATTGAACGATGGCAAAGGCAACATGCTTAGCATCTCCACTGGAACTCGTGGGATGTCATGCGGCGTGCTGTCCGTGGAACTCAGCCAGATACTCCTTCATCACAAGGGTATTGATGAACTGGGTGTCTCCGGCGGTGAGGGGAAGTTGATGCTTGGTCTTGAACTGCTCGATGATGAGGCGGGTCATCTCCGCCTTGGCAAAGGCTTCGTTGGTGAGGATGGCGGCGTTGTGGGCGATGCGGGCATCTGCCTCGGCCTTGAAGGCGCTGAGGGCCTCGAAGAGCTTCCGTTCGTTGTCGGTGGGCTGTTTCTTCTCCAGCAGGCGCTTGTGCAGCCGGGCGTATTTCTCGTCGTTGGCATACTTGGCGAGGATGAGCCGGTTTTTCCGCTCCAGCTCACGGGCACGGGCGTGGATGTCCTTCAGCGCCTTGATATTCTCGATCATCTCGTCCTGGGTGATCTCGGCGAGGTTCTTTTTCTTGAACAGGCGCTCCAGCTCCTCCTTCAAGCTGAGAAAGGCGGGATCACCCTGGTCAAAGTTCCCCGCCAGGCCTTCCCGCGTGCGGCGCAGGTTTTCCCGCAGTTCATCGGCGATGACCATCTCTCCCTCGGCCACCTTGCGGAAGGTGAAGAGCACGTTTTCCAGGGCGATGTTCAGGATGTTGGTGTTCTCATCGGCGTGCTCCAGCGCCTCGCGTTGATTGAGCAAGGCCAGGTGGTTTGCCGCCTCGGTGGCGAGCTGGCCGAGCTTGCGGAAGTCCAGCTTCTCCAGCAGCTCATACTGCCCGGAGAGGCGGATGAGGTTGTAGAGGCTCCTGGCATCGTAGAGCGCTTTGAGGATCTTCCGCATCTCCACGCGGTCGGTGATCTGGGTGATCTGCTGGGAAAAGACCTCGGCATTGGCGGTGTCGAAGTGGAAGAGGGCTTCTTTGATGGCCTCGATGTCGGCGGTGATCTCTGCCTCGGTCTTGAAGAGGTCGGAGTAGCTTTCCAATTCATCCCCCAGCTCTTCCTGGAGTTCGTCGAAGTAGTCCTTGTTGGTCTTGGCGAACTCGGACTCGATGTCCACGAAATCGACGACGTGGCCGTAACGGAAGCCTTTGTAAGGGCGGTTCACGCGGGTGAGGGCCTGGAGGAGGTTGTGCGCCTTGATGATGCGGCCCAGGTAGAGCTTCTTCAGCCTGGCGGAGTCGAAGCCGGTGAGCAGCATGTTGAACACGAAAAGGATGTCGATGCGGCCCTCCTTGAAGGTGTCCACGAGGTCCTTGCGGCCGCCCTTGGTGCCTGCGTCATGCAGGATGAGCGCATGGGTGGTAACGGTGCGCTTGGGCAGGGCGTAGAGCGTGGCAGGCTCGGCTGCCGTAGCCGCAGGCGTCAGCCTGTGGTCTTTGCCCGAACCCCACGGGCTTGCGCCCGCGGCTACGGGAACGCCAGCATACTTCTGCTCAAACAGCCGGGCCATTTCCCGCGCCTGCTCGGAGGAATCGCAGATGACCATGGCGCCGGTGCCGTAGTCGCCGGTCATGGTGCGGTAGTTTTCAAAGTCCTCGACGATGTAATCGAGCATCGGCTCGACGAAGCGGGTGTCGGAATAGACCAAGGTGCGGTTCTTCGAGTCCTTCAGCACCTGAATCTGCTCCAGCGTTTCCTTGAGCTGGAGTTTGTATTCCGTGGCGATCGCCTCGCGGATGAGGCGCAGCGTGTAGCCGTCGGCGATGGAGCGGTTGTAGTAGTATTTGTGGATGTAGTCGCCGAAGATCGTCCGCGAGTTGTAGTTCACTTTGGGGGCGGGCTGGCCGTCTTCGCCCTTTTTCCCGCTGAGGGAAGCATTCAACAAGGGCGTGCCGGTGAGGCCGAGCTTGATGGCATCGCGGTCGGACTCGTTGAGGTTCGCGAGGAAACTGCCCTGGGGATTGTAGCTGCGGTGGACCTCATCCAGGAAATAGACGCGCTGGAGGCCGAGGGCGTAGTCCGTGCTGCGGACGACATCGGGGTCGTTCTCAAAGCGCTGGATGTTCACCACCGTGATCTCACGCGTGCCTGCGGCGTTATGCACGGCGAGGGTGGACTTGATGTCCTGGGAGAACTCCTCGCGTGAGTTGATCGGATGCACATGCAGGCCGCGGCTGCGGAACTCCCGGCAAGCCTGATCCATGAGATCAATGCGGTCCACGATGAAGTAGAACTTCGGCACGACGCCCTTCCTTTGGAAATAGGCGGTGAGGGAGTGGACGAGGTAGAAGGCGAGCGCAGTCTTTCCGCTGCCCTGCGTGTGCCAGATGATGCCTTTGCGGATGCCTGCCTCGATTTTGGCCTCGACCGCCTTCGCCGCGAACATCTGCGGGTAGCGCATGATGTGCTTTTCGAGGCCCTTCTCCGTCTTCACATAGGCGAGGCCAAAACGCAGGATGAAGGCCAGCCGTTTCCGCGAGAAGAGAGAAGTGAGGAGGCGGTTCGTCGGCGTGTCCGCGTGCTTGTTGGTCGCAAACTCGGGGGCGTGCTTGATGCTGCCAAGGTTGGTGTCGGCAAGGATGAAGTCCTCCAGCTCGGTGTCCTCGGGCCGGAGCAACTGCGCGAGGTCCAGCGTCTCCTCCTCACGGAAGTAGTTGAAGCGGGGCTCATCATACGAGGTGGAAGCATAGAACGCACCCATGAGCGGCTCCGGGGAGCCATCGTCGTATTCCATGTTGTTGGAGAACACCATGAGCTGCGTGGCATTGATGAAGCGCTTGAACTTGGGGTTCCTGAACCGGGTGGCGAGGCGTTGCCGCTCGGCCAGGATGCCGTCGCGATTGTTCGGCTTCTTCACCTCGATGAAGACGAGCGGCAGGCCATTGATGAGCAGGGTGATGTCCGGGCGGAACTCCTCGTCGTCCTTGATGCAGGCAAACTCGGTGACGACGTGGAAGCTGTTGCGGTCGAAGTCCTCGAAATCGATCAGCTTGAGGCCGGAGGTGGCGGTGATCTTCTCGAAGAAGACCTTGCCGAGGTCTTCATTGTCCAGCGCGAGGTCGAGCTGGCCGAGAGCATTCTCAATCTCCGTGCCGGTGGCCGTGGGATTGATGGCGGCGATGCTGGAGCGAAAGAGGGACGGGACGATGTTGCTGGAGGTGTCCCATTGGAGGTCCTTCAACGACAGGTAGGTGTATCCCAGCCGCGTGAGATGGAGGATGGCGGGGATTTTGACCCTGGAGTCTTCGTTGAACTTCATCGGCTGGAGTTGGAGACGGTGTGTTTGCTCGGGGCGTTGCGTGCCATGCGGTGAATTTTCCTATCCAAGCGGGGGATGAATCCGAAGGCAAGGAACGCTGGCTGCTGATGGCTGGATTTTTGGAGGCTGGCGGGTGGACGGGTGGATCCCCACCAGCCTCCCGGCGTGTCTGGACGAATGTTTTGAGTGAAATGACTGATGCGCGGGGAGCAGAGCGTGGAGCTCAACACGCTGGAGCGGGCGTGAACGTCAAAAAATAGCATGGAAGGAGGCTATCGCACCCGTGACGCGGTGGAGGGCGTGCTGGACGCCGCGCTGACCACCCGTGCCAGCTACTGTGAGGCAGCGCAGCCGAACAACGACGCCGCTCTCATCAGCACCGCGCTGCCGATGCGCACCGCGCCCGTGGCCGTGGGGGACCTGCCCGCGCCGGGCGATCTCGTCGCCACCGTGGGCGACAACGAGGGCGAGATCGACCTAGCCTGCGATCCAGTGAGCGGAGCGGGCAGCTACGAGTGGCAGTGCCGCCTGCATGCTGATGGCAGCGCCTGGCAGCCGGCGAAGAACTCGACGACGAGCAAGATCACGCTGACGGGACTCACGCCGGGTGCGCTGTATGGCTTCCGCGTGCGCGCCATCGGTGCCGCTGGCCCCGGCGCGTGGAGTGACGAGGCGGCCAAGAGAGCGCCGTGATAGGTGCGCTACGCACGGCTGAACATGGAGAGGCACTTTGGCCAAGTGCCTGATGTGATCTCGGCGCTGCGGAGGTAACGGGGGCGGGGGGCGTGTGAGTTATGGAGCCTTGGTGTGAAGAGATGGGATGGCGGCGAGTCGTCGCCGCTCCATGCAGTGCAGGATCATTCCGGCTCCACAAACGCCGCCACCACCCTGGGCTCCTCGCCTGCCTTGATGGAGAAGATTTCACAACTCGCGGCAAAGGCGTCAGAAAGGTAACGATCTGCGAGATCCTCAGCGTAGTTGTGCAGGAGTTCACGGCTGGCGGGAAAGACATACAGCGCGTGGCGGTCAGGCATGGCCACCCAGATTTCCGCGCCGAAGAGTTCCTTGAAGATTTTCGGCAGCGAGGGGGCTACCAGCAGCGTGGCGTAGAGCGGTGACTCTCCGCGATAGACGGCATAGGCGATCTTGCCGTCATCGCCTTTGATGAGATCGGGCTTGAGCTGTAGGAGGCGTCTGTCAGCGGCGGTTTTGGCACGCTGCATGAAGGTTTCAGCGCTGAGGCCGATTTTGGCGAATGACTCCAGCCTGTAGGCCTCTAGGCTAGCCTGTGATCCCGCCGTCTCATGATACGGCGTCAGCACGGTCTCCCGTGCTCCCGCCGGAATGATGGAAAATGGCGTGCGCAATGCCTTGGGCTCCGGCATCAGCAGCAGTGTCTCCAGCATGCGCGGCTTTTCTTCCGCCTGCTGCGGGTGGAGGGCAGCGGCGGAGATGAGCAGGAGGCAGAGAGCGAGGCGGAGCATGCCGGGAGTGTGGCGTGGAGCGGGCGGCGGCGCAAATGCGCTTGCACCTTCGTCCGGCGCGGTCTTCATGGCGCATGATTGCTTTTTTGCGCGGAAGCCTAGTCGAAGCCCTGCCTCATCGTGTGGCCTTGGACGTTCACGGGGTCGGTTATTCGGTGCTCGTCCCGCTGACGACCTTTGATCGTTTGCCACAGATCGGCGCGGAGGTGCGGCTGCTCACTCATTACCACGTCACCGAGCGCGATCATACGTTGTTCGGCTTCATGACATCCGAGGAGCGGGATCTTTTTCGGCTGCTGATGGATCGCGTGTCCGGCATCGGCCCGAAGATGGCGCTGAGTGTGCTCAGCGGCATGCCGGTGGCAGCGTTTAAGGATGCGGTGATCCAAGGAGATGTGAAAGCGCTGGCCCGCATCAAAGGAGTCGGCGGCAAGACGGCGGAGCGCATCGTGCTGGAACTCAAGGACAAGGTCGGCGTGGTGGATGCCTGGCAGGCATCGCGCACGGCGAAAGGTGCGCACGATCCGAAGCAAGAGGCACAGACTGACGCGGTGCTCGGCCTCATCGCGCTCGGCTACAAGCAAGGCGAGGCAACCAAGATCGTGAACGAACTCAGCAAGCGGCCCGAGCTCGATACTGCGGATAAACTTATCCGCGAGGCTTTGCGTAGCATGGGGTGACGCTGGTTTCCTGCGGGATGTGTATTCTCTCCAGGCAAGCGGGTGGCATCATCCTCAAACCCGGAGCGAACCGCGGAAGGCGCGGCCGCTGTAGTAGGACTCGGCCCCGTTGTGGTAGATGAAGACACGACCGAAACGGCGGTCTCCGAAGAGGGCACCGCCTAGTTTGCGGATGTCCGGCGGAGTTTTTATCCAGCTTGAACGCTTGGTGTCGAACTCCCCGAGTTTTTGCAGCGCGTGGTATTCCTCCTCCGTTAGCAGCTCGATGCCCATGACTGCGGCCATCCCGGCAGCGCTGTCTTTGGGCTTGTGCTCTTTGCGCGCCGCCAATGCATCGTCGTCGTAGCAAAGGCTGGTGCGCTCAGCGGGCGTCTGCTCGGAGCAATCAAAAAAGAGGTATTCGCCGGTGCTGGCATCTTGGCCGACGACATCGGGCTCGCCACCCGTGCTTTCCATAAGATGCAGCGCCCGCAGCTTGGCGGCTTTCTTTCCCAAGCGCACACTGATCGAAGCCCATTCAAGGCCAGGATGCCGCCGCATGTTTTTCTCAAAGCGAGTCTGCAGGAGCTGGAGCAGCTCACCGCGCTGGGCGGTTGTCAGCTCCTTGGGAGGCTTGGTGTTGGTGGAGAGGTTCTTTTTCATGGCCGTGCAGAGGGTTACGGAATCAGATCGGAGGCGTTGGAAATCAAGCGAAGATGGACGTGTCGCAACAAGGCTCACGCATCACCCGCAGATCGATCCACAAGTCTGGCGGATGAAGTGGGTCATCGACAGTCGCAGCGTGGGAGATGGCACGCACGTGCTGCGCTACCTCGCCCGCTATGTGAGCAAGACCGCGCTGAGTGAGTCACGCCTGCTGGGTTGCGACGCGAGAGTGGCAACGTGCGCCTGCGCTGCCAGAGTAGCGCCACGGGCCAGTGCCAGCGCCACCACAGAAGCCCAAGCCGAAGTGCCCGTGTTGCGGGAAGGAGATGCATCTGCGCCGCCGCCTCCATCACGACCAACGACTTGCGCTCAACCTAAAAACCGGAATGGACGACCACGGAATACACTGAATACACGGAAAGATGTGGAATCACACACTCACTTTTTGAGTGAAGCATCGAATGCTGCCACACCCATGCCATTCCGTGTATTCCGTGGTTCCTTATTCATGGATTTAGGTGCAACCCACCTCAGGCGCTGGAGAGCGAGTCCAGCGCGCAAGAAAGGCTTACGCAGGCATCTGGCAGCACCTTTTGACCCCGCAGTCCCCAGGCGGGCGCAGGCCAGGACAGCGCCAGTCACATCCAAGACGAATTGCGAGAGTCCGAAGGGCCAAAGCAAACCACATGAGGCCCCAACGCTCCGGCGGCACGCGCTGGTAATGCCACGACGGGCTTGTTCAACCACGGTTAAGCTTGGTGCGCTCCGCGACCGAAGCTAACTTGGGCATTCGTCCTTGTTCTCGCAGTGTTGCTACTTGTCGACTGAATGACGTGATCTATCCACAGTTGGTTGTATCATCTCAAACTCCATGGCATACTCACTCCACTCCATCGTCTCGTAGTTCTTTCCATAAGTCCGAATAGCTATAGCCTCTGTCTTGTCGCTATACTTCTTCACTCGCCATGTGGCGAGTCCAACCTTGGAGTTTGCGGGGTGGTGGCTTTCACCCGTGATTCCAAGCTCTGCCGCGACTGGTGCGAGACGGCCTTACCGGGAAGAAAGTTTTTTATACCGGATGAGGTCTGCTGCCAGTTGATGCTTCATCGTTATCCTCACCGCATCCTCGATGGACGCTGGAACCGTTCCTGCAAACACGATGATCCCACACTGCCGGACACACGAATCATTCATTATCATGGCCGCAAGCATTGCCGGGGCGGGCTTCCTTACCATGGGAACCTTTGGGCTGACATGTTTGAACAAGTGCGATCAATAAATCTGGCGGATGTTCAAGAATGGCTGCCCGCAGGAGACCGAATGCTGCGCCGTCATCTGAAACATTGCACCCCCATGCAAAAGCCTGCGGATGCAGGAGTGCCTCAAGACAAAATCGACTGTTTAAAAACGGCGGTGGCAGATGCCAGAAACATTCAATTGATCCTTGGCGCTGGGAAAACCCGCTACCCCGGCTGGATAAGCACCAACCGACATGAGATTGATGTGGTGAAGTCTCAGGATTGGAATCGGATGCTGGGAGGGCGTCGGGTGGATCGCCTGCTGGCGGAACATGTCTGGGAACATCTCTCCTTTGATGAAATGAAAATCGCCAACCAGCTCGCTTTTGAACACCTGATGCCGGGTGGCTGCTTGCGCATTGCGGTTCCAGACGGATTTCATCCCGATCCTGAGTACGTCGCGCATGTGAAACCTGGGGGCATCGGACCTGCTGCGGATGAGCACCAACAACTGCTGAATCAGCAGTTGCTCACAACAGCCTTGGAAGAAGCTGGGTTCCGGGCAATTTTGGTTGAGTATTGGGATGAACAGGGGTGTTTTCATCATCGACCGTGGCGTTCGGAAGACGGACATGTGAAACGTTCATTGCTCCATGACCGTCGCAACCGTCATGGGCGGGCACGTTACACATCCCTGATCATTGATGCGATCAAGCCGGCCAAGTAACGAGTGCTGGACATCCTTCCAGCGCTAAGGAACGTGAAGGGCGAAGCAAATAAATCCGCAGCTTGCTCACAGGCGCAGCTTGGGAACTTGTCAGCGCGATGATTGCGGTCACTTTGGCTGCCTCATGAACTATCCGGTCACCTTCCGTTTCAAGATCCTTGCCTTCGCTCCGCAGATTCATGTGATGGATGCTAGCGGTAGAACGATCTGCTATGTGAAGCAGAAGCTCTTCCGATTCAAAGAGAAGGTGGAGGTGTTCACCGATGAGACGATGCAGTCACTCTTGGCCACCATTGAAGCTGACCGGGTTATTGACTGGTCAGCACGTTACACCTTTAAAGCATCGGATGGGCGGGTTCTCGGTGCCATCGGTCGGCGCGGGTTCAGGTCGCTCTGGCGGGCGCGTTACGATGTTTTCGCCCCGTGTGCGCAGACGGCGACGTTTGTGATCGAGGAGACTAATCCGGTTGTGAAGATGCTCGATGGCATCTTCAGCGAAATTCCGCTCATCGGCATGCTCTCCGGCTACATGTTTCATCCGAGTTACAGTGCCACCCGTGGCGAGGGCGGTGCCTCAGTGATGAGGCTGACAAAACAAGCCGCTTTCTTCGAAGGGCGTTTTGACTTGGAACAAACAGGCCAAGCTGATGAAGGCGAGGAGCTCGCGCTGCTCCTGTCTTTTCTGATGATGAACTTGTTGGAGCGTGCTCGGGGCTGAAGAGTCCCTTCATTCCTGGGATAGCATCGCACGCAAGCCGGAGAAGAAATGGGTATTTTCCTCTGCGGTCACCGTCTCGTTCATGTGGCGGCTGTAGTCGAGTTCGGTGATGTATTTGCGATCCAGTTCTTTCAGAAAGGGGGAGGGGAGGCTGGTCTGTCGCTGGCCCCACTTCATGCGTGTGCGTGTGTGGCTGATGGTGAGTTTCTGCTTCGCACGCGTTATGCCAACGTAGAACAGACGGCGCTCTTCATCAACGCGACCCTCGTCGTAACTGCGCTTGTGCGGCAGGATGCCTTGCTCGATGCCTGGCAGATAGACGATGGGAAACTCGAGGCCTTTTGAGGCGTGCAGTGTGATGAGGCAAACGCCTTTCTTCTTTTCGATGTCATCTTTATCCTCGCGCTCGTCGTTGAGGCTGACTTCGTCGAGGAAGCCGCCGAGGCCTTCAATTCGATTGCGCTGCTCGTAGCCTGCTAGGCTGTTGAGTAGCTCCTTGATGCCGTTTTCCCAGCCGGCGAAGTCTTCAGGTTCCTTCGCGGCTTTTTTGAGGTGTTCCATGTATGCGGTCTCCAGGATGAGAGCCTCGACCATCTGGACCAGATTGGTGCCTTGAGAGGATGCCGGACCGGAGTATTTGCTGATGAGAGCTGTGAAGGTGATGACGGCGGTGCGCGCCCTCTCGGGGATCTGACGCAGGAAAGCATCATCGCAGAGGGCGACCCAGACGCTGTGGTGCCGCTCCATGCTATGCTCCCGCGCGAGTTCGGCGGTGGCGCTGCCGATGCCGCGTGTGGGTGTGTTCAACACGCGCAACAGGCTGATGTCGTCGTGTGGATTGTGCAGGACATTCAGATAGGCCAGGATGTCCTTTACCTCGCGACGGTCGAAGAAGCTGCGGGCTCCGACGACACGATAAGGGATCTTGCGCTGGCGAAACGCCTGCTCCAGCACGCGGGACTGGTCGTTAGTGCGGAAGAGCACTGCAAAATCCTCCCACGGCAGAGAGCTGGCAAAACGGGCATTTTCTACCTCCTTCGCGATCATGTCGGATTCTTCCTTCTCATCCTGCGTGGCAACGATACGCACGGGCTCAGCTCCGCTGTTCCGACTCCAGAGGGATTTAGGGCGGCGGCCTGCGTTGTTTTTGATGAGGCTGTTGGCCGTGTGGAGAATGGGAGTGGTGCTGCGGTAGTTCTCCTCCAGCTTCACTACATGTGGATTCGGGAAGAAATTTTCAAACTGAGTGATGTTCGTGATTTCAGCGCCACGCCAGCCGTAGATCGACTGGTCGTCATCCCCCACGACGCAGACGTTGTGGGGTGCAGGCACGAGCGCACGCAGGAGGCGCATCTGGAGCGAGTTTGTGTCCTGAAACTCATCGACCATCACATAATGATGGCGGCTCTGGACTGTGGCGCGTACATCGGGGCTTTCCTCAAGCAGCCTGACGCCCAGGACGAGGAGGTCGTCGAAGTCCATGACGTTGAGTCCGCGCATCTCATCGGCATATTTCTCCATGACGGCGGCTTCGAGGTGCTGTTTTGGGTCACCGAGACTGGAGCCGTCATTTTTGGCCTTGCTGATGCGTGAGAGCAGGGCCGATGGATCACAAGTTTCACCTTTGACGAGGAGAGATTGCAGTACGCGCTTGATGAGGCTCTCCTGCTCTCCTTGGCTATAGATGACGAAGTTGTTCTTGTAGCCGACATGGGAGGCGAACTCACGCAGTAGGCGTGCGCAGAAGGCATGGAAGGTGCCGAGCACAACTTTGGATCCCTTGCCCTCGCGCACCATGTCCTTGACGCGCGCCCGCATCTCGGTGGCGGCCTTGTTAGTGAAAGTGACCGCGAGGATGTTCCGCGGATCAATGCCTTCGCTCACCATGTGGGCGATGCGTGCAGTGATGACCCGTGTCTTTCCGGTCCCCGCGCCGGCGAGGATGAGCAACGGGCCGTGGAGATGAGTCGCGGCTTCGCGCTGTTGCTTGTTGAGTGTACCGGTGAAGCCGCTCATGACTCCTGCACACCTCTTACAGGTAGCCCGTGCCCGCGCCATTCAGCGAGCACACGGGGTAGCAACTTGTGCTCCTCTACTTTGATGCGTGCGTGCAGTGTCGCGGCATTGTCGCCTGCCAGCACAGGCACTTTTGCCTGCGCAAGCACACGGCCCGCGTCGATTTCAGCCGTGACGAGATGCACGGAGCATCCCGTCTCAGCATCCCGCGCGTCGATGGCTAGCTGCGGCGCGTTGGCACCCTTGTGTTTTGGCAGCAGGGACGGATGCACGTTCACGATGCGTCCCTCGTAGGCGCTGATGACGGGATCTTTGAGGATGCGCATAAAACCCGCGAGCACGACGACATCTGTGCGCGCCCGTTCGAGGTGGTCAAAAATCTCTTTCTGGGCAGCGTCCCCTAGTTTGCGCGGATTTGTGCCTGGATCGACGAAATGCGATGCTAGGCCGGCCTCTCGGGCGAGGTTGAGGAAATTGGACTCTGCCTGGTCGCTAATCACGACCGTGATGTCCGCGTCCAAGCTACCGTTCTGCACGGAGGAGATGAGCGCACGAAGATTGGATCCTTCTCCTGACCCGAGCACCGCGATGCGCAGACGATTGCTTTCATTGCCAGCGGTCATCTTGTGGATGGTGCTCGTGGTGGAACGGCCCGGAACCAGCGGGAGAATGCAAATTTCGCTTCCTGCGCGCTCCAACGCGGTGCGCTCCTCGGCGTTCAGCGAGTCCACCGTGTAGTCGCCACCCTTTGCATACACATGTGGGCGAATCGCGTCGATCAGGGCTGTGGAGCGTTGATCTCCGAAAATCACCACGGCATCGACCGCACGTAAGGCTGCGAGCACCTCGGCGCGATCGTTTTCATGATTGAGTGGACGGCCTGGGCCTTTCAAAAGGCGGACGGACTCATCCGAATTCAGTCCGATGACCATCGCATCACCAAGCGTGCGGGCCTGCTCCAGATAACGCACATGTCCGGCATGTAGGAGGTCGAAACACCCGTTGGTGAATACCAGTTTTCTTCCCGCGCCATCCAGTGCATCACGCATGCGCCGGACTTCGGCGGCGGTGGAGGGGGTGTATGTGGCAGGCATGCTCTGCTAATGGCTTGAACTCGCACAGATGCAAGGGCCGGGCATTCTGAATTGCGGTATGTTAATGACATAAAACGGGAGGCGTGGAGCCTCCCGTCATTCAAATCATGTGGAATCCCTCAATCTTGTTTGAGTACCACTTTTTCCGCCGTGTTTTCCAAGACCGCTGCGCCAGGATCACGGGTGAGCGGCCAATATGCATCCATGTTGAGGCGTGTCGGCGGCTTCATGTGGAATTCCTTGCCATCCTTGGCTCCAAACCCCTGGTAGGCGAGCGGCAGGAGTGTCACACACACACGCTCCTGGTCGAACTTTTGCACATGCAGTGCTGCAGCAAAGGTGCTCTTCTGGTCGAGCACAATGGTGTCACCCACCTGGTAGGGATCGATATCATTCTTGTCGCCGGGTAGGACGATCTCAATATCCACATCTTCGATGTCCGCAGAGCGAGCACGGATGACCCAGCCTTCGGTGATGGCATCACTTTTTGTGAGAGGCCGCGCATTGATCACCTGGAAGGAACCTTTGACATAGAGAGGCTGCTCCTGCTTGTAATTGCGGATGTAAGAGCGCTTGAGCATGTCGTTCTTTACGGCGAGCTGCTCGTGATTGAACGCGTAGAATTCAGCGAGGAGGTCGCGTGCGGGAAGAAATTTGCCTTGCGGTACAGTGAAGTTGGTGAACTTGCGAAGCGGGTCCAACTTGTCGAAGCGTGCGAGTACACGATAATTGAAGGGCTTCTCCGGATGGGCGAAGACCATGATACTAAAGAACCAGCAGAAGGTGGCGAAGCCCATCAAAAGCGTGATGAGAATGGTCCACCAAAAAATGCCCCCGGAATCCTTTTTCTTGGAAAAGTTCCCACCACCATAAGAACGGTACTCATTGCCGTCGCTCAGGAATCGGATTTGCATGACAAAATTGCGAAAATTTTAAATTTTATTAGATGGATTATTCAAATTCTACAAGATTAGCCGAAATTGAAAAGGAATTTTTGTGAACAAGTTGGCAATAAGATTGCTTCAATTGTGATTAGTTTGTGAGGCATTTGGAGGTTCAAAAGATGTGCCGCAGCCGCAACTGCGGACGGCGTTGGGGTTTGTCAGTTTGAAGCCTGAGTCGGAAAGGGTGTCCACATAGTCGATCTGACACCCTTGCAGGTAGGTGTGGCTTTCCGGGTCAATGATAATGGAAATCCCGTCCTGCGCTTCAATGCGGTCGCCTTCCTTGGAGGCATCGAGGCCCACCACATACTGCATACCGGCGCAGCCCCCTTTCTCCACGCGCAGACGCAAGCCCGTGCCCGCGACAGCCTGTTTTTCAGCGATGAGCATCTTGAGGTGTTCGACAGCGTTGGGAGTGAGTGAAATCATGGGCAAAAGGTGGCTCGGCGCTGGCAAAAAGGGCGTGGTGATTGCAAAACTTCACCCGGCGTCCAATGTGGCGCTTCCTTCAGGCCAGAGAGCTACGCCACATATCACGCTGTTTATCGGAGTCATGTCCAAAATACGAATTCTTCCAGACGCCCTAGCCAGCCAGGTGGCCGCAGGAGAAGTGGTGGAGCGTCCGGCGGCCGTAGTGCGAGAGCTGGTTGAGAACAGCCTCGATGCTGGGGCGCGGCACATCGAGGTGCATGCGCAACGGGGCGGTGCGGCGATGATTCGGATCGTCGATGATGGGAGCGGCATGGGGCGGGAGGATGCGATGTTGTGTCTGGAGCGTCACGCGACGAGTAAAATAAAGACGAAGGAGGATCTTGGTGCGATTTGCACCTTTGGATTCCGTGGGGAGGCCCTCCCGAGCATCGCTAGCGTCTCGCGATTCCGCCTCGCAACGCGTGAGAAGGACGCGCTGGTTGGTACCGAGATTGAAGTGAATGGTGGGAAGCTCACCGCTGTGCGTGATCATGGCGGCGCAGCGGGTACGGTGATTGAGGCGCGTTCGCTATTCTTCAATGTTCCTGCTCGCAGGAAGTTTCTGCGCACTGAGAACACTGAGTTTGCCCATGTGGAGCAGCAACTGCGTCTGCATGCGATTGCAAACCCGCAGGTAGCCTTTACTCTCACACATAATGAAGGACTTGTGCTGCATCTTCCCTCTACGCGTGATATGCTGGAGCGGATCCGCGGGCTGGTCGGCGGTGACCTAGCATCCCGCCTCCTGAAGATCGAGGAGCAGACCGTGCGCGGCATCACCGTGTCAGGGTATATCGGCGGCCCTGGCATGAGTCGGTCGAGTCGGCAGATGCAGATTTCATATTTGAACGGAAGGCCCATTGAGAGCGCGAGTATTTCATACGGGTTGCGAGAGGGCTACCACACTGCGCTCATGAGGGGGCAGTACCCTGTCACGTTCTTATTCATCCAGATGGAGCCGCACGCTTTCGACGTGAACGTGCATCCTGCAAAGAAGGAGGTCCGTTTTCATGATGGGAATAGCGTGCGTGAAGCCATCGCGCGCAGCGTCAGCCAGACGCTTGAGAATGCAGCTAGACTGCCTTCCGGGCATGTCCCGCTATCTCCGGGCAGGCCGGGGATGTTGTCACAGGCGGTGCAAGTTCCCGAAGCCCGCCAGGAACATCTGGGCATGCGGGTGGAAAAATCCTCACCACCTTTGCGCCAAGCGCAGTCAGTCGTGCCGACAACCCGGTTTCCAGAGCCTCATGCTGCATCGGTTCCTGCAGCGGAGCCTGAGCGGGAAGTCTCCGCCGTCGTTCCTGACGAGGCCCAAACGTCGTTGGCTTCAGCAGCGGCAACGCCCCGGCGTGAGGAGCCGCCGGACTTCCGCATCATTGGCGTGTTGCACAAGCTCTATGTGCTCATGGAGGGTAGGGAAGGGCTGGTGCTGATGGACCAGCATGCGGCGCATGAGCGTGTGAATTTTGAAAAATTCCGCCGGGCACTGGAGGCGGGTGGTGTTCCATGCCAGCGGCTGCTCATACCCATCACTTTGCAGACGACGCCACGGGATGCGGATATTCTGCGGCAGAACCTAGCATCACTTTGTCGGCTGGGCATCGACATCGAGCCGTTCGGCCCTGGCGTATTCAAAGTGGAGGCGCTGCCCGCATTTTTGAAAACCGATGATCCTGCCGCATGGCTTGACCAAGTGATCGAGGAGTTGTGTGCACTGAGCGCGAAGTCGTCTTCGCTCCGGCTGGGCGAGGACGCCATCGCCACCACCGCCTGCCGCGCCTCAGTGAAAAGCAACGACGTGCTATCTGTGCCTGAGTTGCAGGCATTGCTGAAGTCGCTTTTTGACTGCGAGATGCCGTATTGCTGCCCGCATGGGCGGCCCACACTGGTGCAAATATCTACCGCCGAGTTGGAACGTAAATTCGGACGCCGGACACCCGGCTGAGCATCCACCTCGCAGGAAGGTGAAAACTCGTGAAAAGTCGGCCTGGGGGGCGCGTTAAGAGGGCGCAAATCCCCCTCCCCAACCTTCATGATCCCTCCTCGCAACGACCTCGGTCGCCGTGCCTTCGTCTCCGGTGCTGCTCAGACCTTTCTGGGTGTCAGCGCCGCCTCACGCCTCACCACAACGCATCTGATGGCCGCGCCTGGGGCGGGGGCTTCGCCGTTGAAGCAGGCCGCCACGGCACGCAACGTCATCTACCTCTACATGACCGGTGGGATGAGCCACCTCGATACCTTTGACCCGAAGCCGGGCAAGGACGAAATCATGGGCCTGACCAAGGTAATCAATACCAACGTCGATGGCATCCGCATCTCGGGCAATCTCCCGCTGGTGGCTCGCCAGATGGACAAACTGGCGGTGATTCGTAGTATGCTCACTACGCAGGGCGCTCATGAGCAGGGTCAGTATTATCAGCACACCAGTTTCACACTACGCAGCAGCATCCGCCATCCCTCCATGGGTGCGTGGCTACAGAAATTCCAGGGACGCGGCAATCCTACGCTGCCCGGCAGTGTGATGATCGGCAATGACAGCCGCCATCCAGGAGCGGGCTTCTTTGAGAGCCGCTTCGCACCGCTGATGATCAACGATCCTGAGGGGGGTATCAACAATGTCAAAACCAACTCATGGTTCACGGAGGAGCGTTTCAATGACCGCCTCAGCGTCGCTAGAAAATTAGATCGCCAGTTCGCTGAGACCTATGACGTCAAAAACGTCCGTGCCTATGCTGACATGTATGATGACGCGCTCAAGATGATGAAGAGCGAGGAACTCAAGGCATTCGACCTCTCTGTCGAATCCGACACTCTTCGCGCTAAATATGGCGGTGACCGATTTGGTCAAGGCTGTCTGTTGGCGCGCCGCCTCGTGGAGCATGGTGTGCGTTTTGTCGAGGTGTCCTTCGGTAGTTGGGACACTCACAATGCCAACTTCACTCGTGTTCCCGAGCTCTGTGACGAACTCGATGGTGCCCTCAGCACCTTGCTCGAAGATTTGGAGTCACGCGGCTTGTTGCAGGAGACGCTCGTGGTGCTTGCCACGGAATTTGGGCGCACGCCGGAAATCAACGCCAACGATGGGCGTGATCATCACGCCCCTGGATTCACCTGTCTCATGGCTGGTGGTGGCATTCGTGGCGGACAGGTCTATGGAGCCACTGATGAAAACGGCAACAAGGCCGTCGAAAAACCGGTTTCGATTCCCGACTTCAACGCCACGATCGCCTACGCGCTAGGCATTCCGCTCGATCAGGTGCTCTACAGTCCAAGCAAGCGTCCTTTCACAGTGGCGGATAAAGGCAAGCCGGTCACCAGTTTGTTTACCTGATTTTTGACAAATTCCTGGGTGAAACACACTCTTCTTTGCAGACCAGAGCGTCTTTATCATTTGGCCGCCTTGGGGGCTACCGTGAGCCAAGGGTGCGTGTCTGTGATGATGAGCAGGTCGCCGCGTGGCTCTGTGATAGGAATCTCGTAGGTTGCAGGTACGGTCTGCGCGGCGTCTGGAGCACTGGTGACGATTTCAATGGAGAAGGCTGCCTGACTCTCGCTGGCTTCGGCAGTAGCTTTGAGTGTGAGTTTCACTTCGCCGCCATTTGTGGGGACATTCACAGTCTCCGCAGTCACGCCGACTGGCAACTGGATGGCGCGGGCTTGGAGCTTTCCTTTGAACGTACCGTTCGTTTTAATACTGAGCTTCACGTCCGCCGACTTGCCTGCCTCTACGCGATACGCATGCGAGTCGAGAGTGCCCACCAGAGTCGGCGTGAAAGCCCCCACCGATAGTACATAGCGATGACTCGCACTGCCTTGATGAAATCGGTCGGCGACCACAAGTCTGTAGTTGCCGTCCTTCGGTGCTTTCCATCGTAGGGAAGGATCAGAGCTGTTCCTCATGTCATCGAGTTGCTGGAGGGATTTGCCTTCGGCATCCTCAATACGCAGCACTGCGTCCAAAGGGCTGCGTACGGTCTGTGCCTTGATGTCGATTTGTAGATCGTCGCCTTTCTTCGCAGCAAAGGTGAAAACATCCTCTTCATGCGGTTTGGCGACGCAGCCGCTGATGGTCGCGGGTGGCGTCAGTGTCTTTGGCTCTTCAGCGGGAGTAGGGGCGGTGGCCTCCTCGGAAATAGTGAGGCGGTACACATGATTGGCGCTGCCTTTGAATGCGACATCAGCAGCGGGTGGATGCGCGAAGGCGAACAATTGCACAAACAGCGTGCCGTCGGCGGCGGGTGTATGTTTGATGAGAGGATCGAGATTGTGGGTGTCGTGCCCAGCGGCGATCTCGACGTTCTTGTCATCCAGCAGGCGCATCGCCGGATCCATCGGTGAGCCGAGTGCATAGCCATGCAGCTCCAGGCGGATCGTCCTGCCTTTTCGTGCTTTGATGGCAAAGGTGTCCACATCACCTGATTTCCCGAGCACGCCGTTGATGGTCAGATTCATCCCCGGTGAGCTATTTTTTGCGTCGTGGAGCGAGTCGTTCGGCTCCTTCTCGATGACTTCGTCGAGAGTGCCGACTTCGAAAATGCGCGGCTGCGTGGCCCCCTCGCTAGTGTGGAGGCGGATCAGGCAGGGGCCGGGTTTCGCATCCTTGCCGATGCTCACGAGGTATTTCTTGGGTTTGTCCCCACCGAGCACGACCACCTTAGGGTTGCTGCACCATGCCAGCGGGGAGTTTTTGTCCAGCTCCTTGCCCGCCACTATGACCTCCACGCGTTCACCTGCCTTCCCGCCTGCGGGAAAGATGTGTTCAAAACCAGGAACTGCCGCGTTGGCCGCCGCAGCGATGCAAAGACAAGCCAGCGCCCTCATCACGCAAACAACTCACGGATGGGACTGCCGCCGTTTATGAGCTGCACAGGGCGTCCAGTGTCAGTGTGGAGGATTTGATGCGGATCAATGCCCAGCTTCGTGTACAGCGTGACGGCAAAGTCCTCGGGTGAGCAGATGTTGTCGCTGGCGTAGTATCCCTTCGGATCAGTCGCCCCGACGATGCCTCCACGAGGCACACCTGCGCCCGCGAAGAGGATGTTCATCGCGCCGGGCCAGTGGTCGCGCCCACCGTCCTTGTTGATCTTCGGCGTGCGACCGAATTCCCCGAGCGCTATGACGAGCGTGCTTTCCAGCAAACCGCGCCGGTCAAGGTCGGTGATGAGCGCGGCCATGCCTTGGTCGAACTTCTGCATGAACTCGCCTTTGCAGGTCTTGAATAACTCACGGTGATGGTCCCAGCCGCCATAGTTCACAGTGACAAACGGCACGCCCACCTCGACGAGGCGGCGGGCCAGCAGCATGCGCTGGCCGAGGTCGTTGCGCCCGTACATGTCACGCGTCTTCTCGTCCTCAAGATTGATGTCAAAAGCCTCCTGTGCCGACTTCGAGGTGATCAAATCGACCGCCTTGCCATAGAACGTGTCAAAGCTCACGGCAGGATCCTCTGCCAGCGCATTGTTGATGCGTTTCATTCGGTCGAGGGAGGCACGCAACTCGCGGCGTGACAGGCCGATCGCCTCGGAAATCCCCGGCGGCAGCACCACGTCACGGACTTT
Source organism: uncultured Prosthecobacter sp. (assembly GCA_964421275.1). Lineage (GTDB taxonomy): Bacteria > Verrucomicrobiota > Verrucomicrobiia > Verrucomicrobiales > Verrucomicrobiaceae > Prosthecobacter. The sequence continues at coordinate 11,355 of CAYQWE010000004.1, read as the reverse complement.
GAAGTTTTTGGAGCTTGGATCGCCTCCACACACGAATGGTGCGTGCTCCGCACCGAGAAAATTCGGCCCGCCGCTGCGCGTGATGCTTGGCAGTGTCATGTAGCCGGGCAGGCCGTTCTGCGTGCCGCGCTTGTAGCTGACCACGCTGCCAAAAGACGGATGGAAGGTTACGAACGCGCCACAGCCGACCGGCACCGGCGTGGGGGAGCCGGTCATCATGTAATGATTGCCGCCGCCGTGGTTCGGATCTTTGTGCGTCACGCTGCGCAGTACCGTGAACTTGTCCGCCGCCTTGGCGAGGTTCGGTACTGACGCGGAAAAATGCACGCCCGGCACACTGGTCTTGATTGGTTTGAACTCGCCGCGGATGTCGCTAGGCGCGTCCGGCTTGGGGTCAAACATTTCGTAGTGCGACGGCCCTCCATCGAGCCACACGAGGATACAGTTCACAGGGCGTCCCAGTGAAGGCTGCGGTGCTGGGGCAGCCAGCGCCTTCGCCCGTAGCAGATCAGTGAAGCCCAAGCCGCCACCTGCTGCGGTGAGGCCGAGTTTCAGAAAATCGCGGCGCATGTGGCCGGCGCAATTGTGGGTGATGCGAGACATCCTTGGGGGAAAGACAGGGAAAATACGATCTTGTTGCGGCGTTCTTGCGGACGAGCGGGAAAAACTCGTTCAATGATTGAACACAAACTCCGCTGAGTTCAGCAGACTCCACATTACATCTTCGATGCCTGCCTGTCTGCGCTGCACGCCGACATCGATCGCCTTGCTGGCGATCTTCATCTCCTCGGCGTCCGGCAGGCGCGAAAAGCAAGCAAGGTAGATGTCCTCGACGATCTGGGCGGGTTTCGCGTCGCTTTTCGCCAATCGAGCGGCGCGGCCTTTGGCGTCCACCAGCATGCCCTGCAGCTTCGTAGAGTTCATGAGATGCAGGGCTTGCACGACACTGAGCTTCGCGTCGCGCTCACAGGGACATTCAGCGCTGCTATTCGGACGACCGAAGGCGTCCATGAACTGGCTCTCGATCTTGTAGTTCCATGTCTGTTTGGCCAGTGCGTCAGGCGGCATGCCTGTGTAGCTCTCCCGGACCTCAGTTACGAAGGAGACGGCATCCAGCAGCGTCTCGGCGGGCAGACGTTGGCGGTAGCTGCGGCTGTAGTTTTTCACATCCGTCTCGTTGGTCTCGTTCGGCAGGCTGCTGAGGCGGTAAATTTGTGAGCGCATGATGGTGCGCATGAGATGCTTCAAATCGTAGCCGTGCTTCACGAAGTCGGTCGCCAGCCAGTCCAACAGCGCGGGGTTCGACGGCGGATTGGAAGAACGGAAGTCATCTACGGGATCGACGATGCCGCGGCCCATGAAACTGTTCCAGACACGGTTCACGAAGGCATGGGCAAAGTAGGGATTCTTTGGGTCTGTCATCCAACCCGCCAGCACGGCGCGAGGATCCTGCGATTCGGCGATGGGGATTTCCTTGTCGGCGGGCGGGCGGGGCTTCAGTGATACTTTGGTCACCGGATGCTCGATACTGGCTGTGCCGGGCGCGGACCACCACTGCTCTGGCTCCCCGCTGATCGGCGCGGATATGCCTTGGCCCTTGTGCTTCATCTGTGTGAAGAAGGCCGCGAGCTGGTAGTAGTCCGCCATGTCCCACTTCTCCGTCGGATGGTGATGGCATTTGGCACACTCCAGCCGGACGCCCAGGAAAACCTGACCAACGAAGGTCGCCGCATCGACGGGCTCGCGTTTGTCACGCCAGACGGCAACGGGGCCGTTCTTGTGCGTGTTACCCTCCGCCGTGAGCAGTTCGGTGACGAAGCGATCCCAAGGTTTATTCTCGCGGAAACTCCGTCGAATCCATTGGTCGAGCAGGTAAACAGGCTTCACACCCACGCGTGATGGATTCGGACGAATGAGGTCGCCCCACTTCACGGCCCAGTGGTCTGCCCACTCGGGGCGCTCGAGCAATTGGTCGATCCATTGCTCATACTTGGATGGATTTTTGTCGGCGAGGAACGCGCGTGCTTCCTCCACCGTCGGCAGCATGCCGATGGCGTCCAACGACGCTCGGCGCAGGAATTCGGAATCGCTGCATGCCTCGCTCGGCAGATAGCCGACCTTTTGCAGGCGGGCATAGACCAGCTTGTCGATCTCATTGCGCACCGGCAGCTTCGCGTAGCGCTCCGGAGGCTGCAGTTTGTCGGCAGGAACGTCCACGCGTGAGATGGCCACCTGTCCCATGTAACGCGCCACGATGACTGTCCCACCGCTCTCGTTCGTCGTCTTGACTTTCCCAGCCTCATCCACGCTCGCGATGGCTTTTTCGGATGAGACGTAATCAGACAATGCCGTTACATCGCGAGTGGAGCCGTCACTGTATTTCGCGGTGACCTTCAGTGGGAGCTCCTCGCCTTTGTGGTAAGTTCTTTCGCCGGGAGTGATCTCGATTTGCGCGAGCTCCGGCTGGTTTGGCAACTCGTAAGGCATTCCTTGCCGGATCCATTCTGCGATGGTCTTCGCCCATTCCGAGTCCGGTTCAAAACGTTGTCCGCCCTCGTGTTGCACGCGCACGGTGGCTTTTTGGAGGATGAGGCTGTCCTCTGGCAGTGCGGGGAAAACACGTCGTCCGCGCGAGTCGTTGACGAATTCCATGTAGTCGCTCTTCGTGTCGAAGGCGAAGATGGAGAGCTGGAATCCGGCCTGTCCTCCAGACTTTGCGTGGCAGGAGCCGAGATTGCAGCCAGCCTTCGTGAGAAGAGGCAGGATGTCCCTGGTGTAGGAGAGTGTCGGCGCTTTCGGTGTGTTCGGTTTGCTAGGCGGGGGACTGAGCGCTGAGAACTGAGCATTCTGTCCGGACAGCACATTCCCATTCGCAAGTGCCACAAATGTGTCCTTCCCATCCGCACTCGAAACCGCCGCATTCGGCACGCCTTCGAGCATGGCGACCCGTTTTGATTTGCCGCTGTTGAAGGCGAGGCGGACGCCATCATGGCTCTTGAGATCCGTGACCTTGAAGACGGCACCAGCGGCGGTGAGATAAGTCAGCGCGGTGGAATCTGGCGACCACATCAGAGCGTTCACTGGCGCGGATTTGTCACCCAGGAGCATTAGCATCTCCTTGCTGGCGATATCCCACACCTTGAGCTCTTTGTCCGCGCTGCCTGTCGCGAGCCATTTGCCATCGTGATTGAAGGCGAGGGCCGTTACATGACTCACATGGCCCTCGATTTTCGCGATTTCCTTTAGCGTGGCTGTGTCCCACACCTTCGTGAGGTTGTCCGCGCCTCCGGTGGCGATCTGACGACCGTCCTTGCTTAATGCGAGGCTCAAAATGTTATCTGCATGCGCTGCGATGGTTTGTGAGGGTTTCGGTTCGCCGAGTTTCCAGCGGTGGAGTGTGCCTTTCACTCCGGTGGGGCCGTCACCGAGGATCAGCGTGGTTTTATCCGGCAGGAAGGTGAGCGCAGAGATACGGCCCTCCAGCGGTGCGGCGAGCGTGAACGCGGGCCTGCTCCAGTCTGCGGAATTCCACACAAGCACGCAGCGGTAGCCGCCTGCTGCCAGCCGCGTGGCGTCACTGTTCCAAGCAAGCGATTGGACCACATCCTTGTGTCCTTCCAGTCTGGCGATGACCGGCAGGTCTTTCGCTTTGGCATCGCGCACGATGACGCTATTGCCCGCGCCGGAGGCGAGCCATCTGCCGTCCGGACTCAGTGCGAGCGCGGTGGCTGGCGCATGGCCTGCTGGCAGGGGCGTAAGTTTTTCAGCAGGCGTGAGTTCCCCGAACTTTTTCAATGCAGCATCATCCCAGGCGGCACCGGCATCCACCCATGCCTTGAGCACATTGATCTGTTTTTCGGACATCTGCTTCTTCGGCGGCATATGCGCGTCACCGGGATCGTTGAGTGCGCTGATGAGCGCACTGTGCGCTGCGTCACCGGATTTGAGAGCCTCACCGTTGTCGCCCCCCTTGAGTGCCAGATCGCGTGTTTCGAGTGACAGACCTCCTTTTTTCTTCTCTGCATTGTGACAGCCCAGGCACTGCGTCTTCAAAATGCCCATCGCCTGCGCCGGGCGCACTTTTGCCACCTCCGCGTGGAGAGGAGTGGCGAGTATGGCGATCAAGAAGACATGGGGGCGGGGGATCATGAGCGTCTCACACTACGCGGGACTACGAGCAGCTCTTGCCATGAAAACAATCCGCTGGCAGATGAAAAACGTCCTCTGCTCCGTCCCAAAGTACTTGGCCGCCGCATCGTTTTAGGGTGTAATGCTAGACATGAGAACAGCCGACACCGCAACGACCTTCGCACCGGTGGCGCGCAAGGTCCGGGTGCGCGTGGCCGTGCGCCGCTGGCTAGTAGTCCTGCGCATGACATTGATTCCCGCTACGCTGGTTCTCGTGCTTCTGGTGCTTGCGGCTCTCCGTGGCACGCCGGTCATGCCATGGCTGGGATTGCTGCTGTGGCTGGCGGGGACGTTTGCCTATGCCTGGGGGCGGCGCCCAGGTGAATATTGCGCGTTGGCTTTGTGGGATGAGGCGGCTGGACGGCGTGAAGCATTTGCGACCGCGTGGTGGTTTGAGAGCCGGGGAGACGAAAGCGGCGGCCAGGCCCGCGTGCATGTTGAAGCCCAACGGCAGATTCTCCCGCAGGCGCTTTCGGCATTGCGACGTGATCTACCGCTGCGCCCGGACCGCTGGTTGGCGTTGCCATTGGCTGTCGCCGTCCTTGGCAGCATGATCAGCATGGCCTCCGCTCCGCGCTCTGAGGTGCTCGTGATGGATCAGGAAATGGCGCACCGGGCAGCCGAGGTAGCGAAGAAGCTGGCGCAGACCGACTGGGAGAAGAAAAAGCTGGCCGGACTTCAAGAGGAGGAACGCAGGCAGCTTGAGGAACTAAAGAGACAAATGCAGAAAACAGCCGGGGATCTGGCAAGCGCCGCTGGAAAGGATACCCGCAGCGTGCTCGTCGAGCTCGAGCGCCGGGCGCGTGATGCAGAAAAACTCGCTGATGAGCTGGACGGAACAAAGGAAGCGTGGGCTTCAGAAAAACTCGTCGCAGCTTTGCGCCAACACGCTGACACGGCTGATCTCGGGGATGCGGTGGCGTCTAAAAACACCGCAGCAGCAGTCAAGGCGGCGGAATCACTCGCCAGCCAGTTGAAGGCACCGCAAATCACGCCTGAGGTGGAGGGGCGCATGGAGGGGGCGCTCAAGGACGCATTGCAACAGTCGGAGTCGAAGGACAGGCAGCGCGTGGTTGGGCAGAATGTCCTCTCAGCAGGAGACCGGATGCAGGCTGGGGATGCCCCAGCCGCAGGAGCTGAATTTCAGAAGCTGGCTGACAAGCTGCGGGATGTCGCGCTGCGCGATCAGGCGCGAAATGAATTGCGACAGCTTGCGCAGCAGTTGCGGGATTCTGGTAGCGGAATCGCCGGGCAGAATGAGAACACAGGTGCCATGCAGCAGATGAACGCCCAGGCTGCTCCGTCTCAGGGGCAGAATGGGAGCGGGAGCCAGAACGTGCCGCAGGTCGGACAATCGTCAGCTCCGCAGCAGATGACGCCGCCTGGAATGGGGCAGGGGGGACGAAACTCAATGCAGCAGCAACAGCAGCAGGGTGGGCAGGGACAGCAGCAACAAATGGTTTCGATGGGGGCGGCGGCACAAGGGCAGCCGGGACAGCAAGGCCAGGCCCCAGGCAATGGACAGCCCATGCTGCTCGCGCCCGTGCCCGGAGGGGGCAAGGCTGATGAAAAGTCTCCAGCCATCCTGATGCCCGCAGAGAACAATCCTGGGACTCCTGACGGCACCTTGCTCTCCATCACCGGCGGCGGGCGGGATCCTGGTGTGGGCAAGGCCGACCTGAATGCCGGGCAGACACAGAAACAAGTCAGCGGACGGCAGAGTTTGGTCGGAGCGCAGCAGAATAACGAGGGCCAGAGCAGCGTGCGCACTGTCGAGGGCGGCGCGCATGCGGAGCAGTCTTCACGCTCCGCCACGCAAACGGCGCTGGATGCGATCCAAGCGGAAGAGGCCGCACTGGATGAGTCCCCCCTACCGCCTTCGCGGCGTGATCAGGTGCGGCGTTACTTCCATGAGTTACGGCGGCGGTTGGAAGGACGGTGAACCTTCTCGCGCGGGTCAAAGCCTCCTCAACCCATCCTCCGTCATCGGATTCGGAATGGCCGCGTCGATTTCGTCGATGCGCGCCAGTGTTTCGGCTGAAAGATGCAAATCGGCGGCTTGCAGGCTTTCATTGAGTTGATCGACCGTGGTCGCACCGACGATGGTGGAGGCGACAAAGTCGTGCTGCTTGCTCCAGGCGAGCGCAAGGGCGGTGACGCTGACGCCGAGATCGGCGGCGATGACTTGCAGGCGGGCGGTGGTTTCTAGGCTGCGCTCATTCACAAAACGCGCGGCCATGCGCTTCTGACGTGCGCCGCCGTTTTGGATGTAGCTGCTGAAACGTGCCCCTACCGGCAGGGCACCGTCGTTGTATTTGCCGCAGAGCACGCCACCACCGAGCGGTGAGTAAGGCAGCAGGCTGACGCCTTCCTTGCGGCAGACCTGAGCTAGCTCACTTTCGCAGCGGCGGTTGATGAGGGAAAAATTGTTCTGTACCGTCATCATGCGCGCCAGACCGTGTTTCTCGGCCTCCCAGAGGTTTTTCATCACGCCCCAACAGGTCTCATTGCTTCCTCCCCAAGCACGAATTTTCCCCTGGTCGATGAGGTCGGTGAGCGCACCGAGCGTCTCTGCCTGCTCCATGCCGTGATCCGGCCAATGGGTCTGATAGAGGTCGATGTAATCGGTTTGTAGGCGCTTCAGGCTGTCTTCGCAGGCTTGGAAAATCTGCCGCCGATCCAGCGCGGTGAAGCCGCCGCGAATCGGCGGGCGAAACCAGCCATGGCCCGGGCCAGTGACTTTCGACGCGATGATGATCTCGCCGCGTTTGCGGCCTTTGAGCCAGTTGCCGACGATTTTTTCCGTCACTCCGAAGAGCTCAGCGCTCGGCGGCACGGGATACATCTCAGCGGTGTCGAAAAAGTCGATCCCCGCATCCAGTGCGCGATCCATGATGGCGAAGGACGTTCTCTCATCAGCCTGAAGACCGAAAGTCATGGTTCCCATGCAAATGTCAGTGACGACGATGCCAGAGCAGCCGAGGCGTTTGCGATTCATGAGCATGATGTTAGCCAGCGGAACAACCGTGGGCAAACGCGAATGCGCCTGCTTCCGGGTATGAGCGTCATGCTGTCGTGCTTTGCTAGTTGGGTGAGGGGCAGCGGGCGAGTTGCTCGATGCGCGTGAGCTTTTTGGAGGATGTCATTTATTCCCTGAATGAGGAGTCTCTAGGCTTCAAGATCTAGGGACTCGATGCTGCCGTGGCGGGCGCAGAGGGCGTCGATCTCGGATTTGTCCATCACCATGAAGGCGGTGGACAGGGCGTCTGATAGCGCGGCGGTAGGCGCTAGGGCGTAGGTGCGGCGCTTTTGCACGGGGACGGGCATAAAGAGGCGGGGATTCATGATGTGTGCGCCTTGCACGGCGAAGCCTGAGCCGCTGACGGCGCGGTCAGTGAGCATGAGTCGCCGCGCTCCGCCGCTGAGGGTGATGGGCCAGGCTTCTCTGCCGGAGGGTGCGCCGATGGCGAGGATGGTGCTGTCGCCAGCGTTGAGGACGAAGTTGGGAATCTTCCAGTCCTGCAAAACGTCGGCACATTGGTCGAGCGTGTAGCCTTTCCCCATGGCACCGAGGTCGAAGATCATGTTTGAGGCGTGAACGGTGACGCGCATGCGTTCCTCGTCGAGGGTGAAGCGGTCGCTGCCGATGATCTGGCGTGCTTGGGCGAGTGTCTCTTTGCTGACCTGCCGCGGCTCGCCGTCGTGGGTGACGAACAAGCTCATGAGCGGGCCGATGGTGATGTCGAAGGCACCGTTTGTCTCTGCGTGCATCGCTTTGGCGAGGGAGAGGCAATCCCATGCGGCCATACCGACGAGGATGCTTTCACCGGCATGAAGCTGGCTGAGGCGGCGGATGTCGCTGCTGGCGCGGAAGCGGCTGAGCTCGTCCTCGAGGCGGCGGATTTCGTCAAACACGGCGCTAGCGGCCTGCGCGGCGTAGGTTTCGTCGGCATCGTCTTGGTTGATGAGAACGTCGAAGGTGGTGGCCATCGCGTCGCAAGTGAAGCGATGGTGTGCGGGCGCATGCACGCTCATTTGGCGGAGGCCTCCTGTTCCTTGTGTAGGCTGTGACGATCCCAGAGTGATTTTTCCACCCAGAGATTGAGCATGACGCCGGGTCGCAGGCCGAAGGGGCCTTGCATGACGTAGGGGGTGCCGTCGAACTTGGCCTCCAGTGCGGGCTGCATGTCGCTCTCTGCGATAATGACCCGCGCTTTGACTGTTTGGGGGATTGCAGTGGTGTAGTGCGCGGATTTGATGTTGCGCCAGTACCAGGGCAGGGGCCAGCCCGCGTCACGGTTGATTACGAGAACGTGGAAGGAGTCATCCGGCGCGATTTTTTGTAGATCACGCACGAGGGAGAGCATGCGCAGCAGGTTCGTGGAGGTGTGCGAATAGACGTAGGGATTGCGCAGGTCGGCGGCGTAGCGGTGGATGGCGAGGCTGGTCTGGGCGAGCAGATGGTAGAGGCCGAGCAGGAAGGCGATGCGCCAACCGAAGCGCATGAGCTTGCTCGTGATGGCCTGTGAGATGGTGGCCGCGCCGACTCCGGCGAGTAGGGTGAGCGCGTGTTGTGCGCTGAGGATGGCCCACGGCGTCTTGTAGGAGAGGAAAGAGTAGATGAGGAACAGGGTGACAGTGTAAATCGAGAGGAAGACCAAGAAGGCCTGCCTCGCGGGATTTTTCAGGTGGTTGCCGAGGAAGGCGTGCAGCATGCCAAGGAAGCCGAGCCCGCCGATCATCGCCTCGCTCCATGTGAGGCCATCCCCTTTGCGCCAGAAGATGAGAGTGAGGTAGTAATGCCAGGGTTTCTCATGACCGTTGCCAGCGGAGCGCTCCAGATAGTTCAGATAGGTCGTGACGCTGTTGCCGACGGCCTTCCAGTCTTTGAAGAAACTGGAGTAGATCGTGATGCTGGTCAGCACGGCGATGATGATGACCCACAGCCAGGGATTGGCCGTGCGGGAGCGTGCCGGGCCGATGGCGAAACCGGTCTGACGTGGGGAGAAGCTGCCCACCAGTAGCTTTGCGAAGGCGTAGCCTGCGAGTCCGGCGGCGACGTTGATCACAAAGGTCTCCTTTGTCGCGTGTTGCAGGCCGAGACAGATGCCGGCGAGCACGAGCCAGGCTCTGCTCCCGCTTTGTGACCAGCGCCACAGTGCGGCGATGGTAAGTGTGATGAAGAGTACCAGTGGCACCTCCATGATGAAGTAGCGCGAGTAATAGACCATCATGGGTGACACGGCCATGAGCACCATGGCCAGGGCCGTGCCGTGGTTCCCCAACGCGTCACGCAGCAGCAGGGTGGTGAGTAGCAGCAGTAGGCTGCACACGACGATGACGGTGCGGAGCTGCTCTTCTGTCCAGGCGGCTGAGTCTCCCCAGCCAGCGAGCTTTGACCAAGCGCGGGTGATGTAATGCAGGCCCGGGCCGTGGAAGTCTTTCGGATCGTAGTCGAAATGGCTGGTCTTCTGGAATTCGACGGACTTCACCGCGAGGATGGCCTCGTCTGTGTGCATGGGACGCTCACCCAGCGCGGGGAGGCGGTAGTAGGCGGCGAGGGCCAATGCGATGATGGTAAAGATGGCGAGGCCGAGCGGACTGAGGAAGTTTTTCTGCGGAGGGGGCATTGTGGGATGACGATGACGGATGGCTCAGAGGAGGTCGCGGCGGTGTACGAAGAGCCGTGCCTGGCGGTCGCGGCGCAGACGGAACTGTTCGCGTGTCGGCGGCAGCGTCTCGGTGCCGCCGTGTTCGATGGTGACATTGACGGCCTGCGGCTGAACGCCTAGCTCGATGAAGCGCAGTAGCGGGGTGCCGCGGGTGCGAAAGAAGCAGTGCAGGGGGATGTGTGGGTGCGCGGCGTTCCACAACCAGCGTGCGGGAATGAAGCGCTCTTCATCCATCAAGGCGCAGAGGATCTCGCGGATGAGCGCCTCGCCATGCTTGCGCGCCCAGCGCCATGCCTCGCGGCGGTTCATGAGTTCGTTGAACTTGGCCACGAGTGGGTTCGCATGTGCTTGCTCCATCTCCTGGATGAGCTCCTTAGCGTGGACGGTCATGCCCAGGCGGAATGCCTCACGAGAAATGCGTCCGCTCTCCAGCCAGCGGAAGAGCTGCTGTGGCGTGGGGTCGGGTTCGGGGAGGCTCATCACGAGAGCCGCGAAAATGGCGTGCTCAGGACTCTTCGCAAACCACTGTTTGCCTCCTTGCTCATGCCCCGTCTTACTCGGTATCTGGCTGCCGGGTGTTCCAGGGGATGTCGAGGATGGGCAGGAGATTGTGGTAGCGATCCGTCCAGAGGCGCACGTCGTGATTGAGCTCTACCTCGTCGCCCGTGAGATCGGGCGGGTGGGCTTTGAGGAAGGCGGTGTTGTTGGTGACGAGGATGTAGTCCGTCGAATCCAAGTCGCCATCGAGCGTGGTGGCGATGCGTGTGGTTTGGTAGCCCGCATCGGCGGCGATCTTTGTGATCACCGGCGCGAGGACGAGATAGGTGTTCGTGATATGTACAGCGATGATGCCGTCCGGCTTCATGTGGCGCTTGTAAATGGCGAAGGCCTCGCGGGTGAGCAGGTGCACGGGGACGGAGTCACCGCTGAAGGCGTCGAGCAGCAGCACGTCGAAGTTTTGTGGTTCCTCGCTGGAGAGCGCGAGGCGCGCATCGGCGGTGACGACCTCCAGCGTGGCACCACGCTTTTGCATGTCTGCGAGGTAAGTGAAGTATTTCCCAGCGATGCGCACCACGTCGGGATTGATGTCGTAAAAGCGGAAGGTCTGGCCAGCCTTCGCGTAGCAGGCCACCGTGCCCGCCCCCATGCCGACCACGCCCACGCGTGCGTCCGGGCGTGCCTGGAGGCTGTCCAATGCACGACCGATGCCGGTGTGGTGGCCGTAATAAGTCGTCGGCTCCTCACGCAGACCGGGTCCCATATTCTGCATGCCGTGGATGATGCCGCCGTTGGTGAGTTGGCGGTATTTCATGTCCAGGCCGCTGTCGGTGTCTTCGGTGACAGAGAGCATGCCGTAGAAATTGCGCACGCGCTCGAGTTTCTCGTCGTGTTTGAAGCCGAGGTCACACATCGCCAGCACAGCGGCGGTCGCTAGAATGCCTAGGCCGTGTTTGAAAACCCTCAACGACCATATCTGAGCCAGTCGATGATGGAG